>JAFAMD010000048.1 GCA_019233755.1 Acidobacteriaceae bacterium
TTGCTAGCCGCGAGCTCCGGCGGATTGCGTTAGCGCTGTGGCTGCTAATTCCGCTTTCGGCGTTACCCTACTTACATCTGCCGGTTAAGTATCTTGTCCCTTGCGCTCCCGCGATGGCACTCCTGATTGCGGATATATTGCAGCCTATGCGCTGGCGCACGGCCGCACTCGGAGGGATCGCCGCGGCCGGAGTTGTTTGGGCAAGCATGGTGTTGCACGCTGACGCCAAGTTTGCAGAGATGGGGCGCGTGGCCGCAGCACGCCTAATCGTGCCCCAGGTAGCAGCCGGCCACCGGGTGTGGTTTGCGAGTCAGTGGGGGTTCTATTGGTACGCATTGAAGGCCGGTGCCAAACCCCTTTGGACCAATCAGGTGCCTGCGCCGGGCGACTACCTGGCCAGAGGCGAAATGGAAGGGTATCCACAGACACTGAAGCGGCTACCACCCGCCGTTTTGGTCGAGACCTACACGGTTGCCGGGCCAGGAGGGCGCACAATGAGCTGGAAAGATCACGCCGGACTCTATAGCAACTACTACAGCAGCGACCTGATGTGGGCTTGGGGAACAGGCGAGTGGAACCATTACGAACTCTGGCGCTTCGAGTAGCGAGGCGAATCTGACAAACGAGCTTATTGTTTGGGCTCTCCCCACGAATAAGATGAAAGCCTTTCTACCGCGCTCTATGGCCGGACTACAGCTTTCAGATTCTGCGGAGATGAGTCTAAAGGTAAAAGATCAGTTACAGAAGCGTGTCCTGCCGAGTTCGCTGCCTGCGCTGATACTGTCCGCAGCCTGCCTTCTGCCGTATCTCTCTAAGCCGTTCACGATTGACGATCCTCTATTTCTGCAAGAAGCGCAACATATTCGCGTCTCGCCGCTGCATCCGATGCTGACCCAGATCTGCTGGAATATCGACAACTCGTGTGGCCCGCTTGCCGGGACTGCGCCAAACAATCTCCTGATGTCCTATCTTCTGGTACCGGTGGTGGCGAGCGGCGCCCACGAGTGGCTCGCTCACTTAATGCAAATCCTGATATTAGGAGCCGGCATCATAGCTACAGTTTCATTGGCGTTTCGGTTCGGCTTCAATACCTTTGGGGCATGCGCCGCCGGGTTGATTTTAGCGGCTAGCCCACCGGTATTGGCTATGGCAAGCACAGCCATGCCAGACGTGTTGGCGATGTCGCTGGGTGTGATCGGTGTTGAGCGGCTCATCGCCTGGAGGCAGCAAGGAAAATCCATCGATGGCGTTTTCTGCGCGCTGGCGCTGGGGCTGGCCGGCTTTGCGCGGTTGCATATGGTCCTGCTATGGGCCTGCTGCGTAGTGCTATTGCGGGACAATGGGCGAATTCTGAATGTAAAGGGCTGGCTCGCTCTGAAGACTCGCTGGTGGCCTCTCGCAGGCTCGGCTTTGATATGCGGGATTGCTCTCGTATTAACTCGCGAACCTGGATCTACGGCAGGCCCCAGTCAACATTGGGTGTCTGCATCTTTTGTCCGTTTGAATATTTGGTCATATTTTTTCTACTGGACTCTCGCCATGCCGCTTGGACTAGCTTGGCTGGTTCTGCGAAACCGCCGGATGAATTTGTTAGCTCTGGTTCCTTTCTGCGGTTTCGCTATCTGGAAGATTTTGACTCACCCATTCCCCAATGTGTGGAAGACGTTATGTTTTGCCCTTGGCGCCCTTGTTCTAGTGGACATTTTCTTGTGGGCCTTTCAAACGCTCGAGCAGCGGCGCCTGTTTTGCGCGCTTTGGCTGCTGATACCCCTGGCCGCCCTCGAGTACGTACACCTACCGGTGAAATATCTGGTCCCTTGTGCCCCTGCGGTGGCGCTGTTGGTGGTGGATGTATTGCAGACTGCTCGTTGGCGCAACGCCACTCTCGGGGTAATTGTGGCAGCCGAAGTGATTTGGGGAAGCATGGTGCTGCAGGCAGATGCAAAATTCGCGGAAATGGGGCGGGATGCCGCTGCAAGGCTGATCAAGCCTCACGTAGCAGCCGGAGAGCGTGTGTGGTTCGCTAGCCAGTGGGGCTTCCAGTGGTACGCATTGAAGGCCGGCGCCAGACCTCTTTGGACCAACCAGATGCCGGCACGGGGCGACTACCTGGCCAGAGGTGAAATTGAAGGTTATACCGAGACGCTCAAGCGGTTGCCGCCTGCAACGTTGGTGGAGACCTATACTGTCGCCGGCCCGGGCGGGCGTACGATGAGTCGCAAGGATAATGCCGGCTTATACAGTAACGCATCGGGTCAGCTAATGTGGGCTTGGGGCACCGACACATGGAATCGGTACGAGCTGTGGCGGTTTCATTAACGCGGCCAACTCGCCTGGGAAGATCTTTATAACTTCTTGTCCCGTGTACTTACTTCTGAAAGGCGATTCCGGACCTCTATGAGAGGCGATCTAGACTGTGCTTTCGAGTGCCTGTACTGCAGCTCCGAGCGGTCAAGATGGGCCGGTTGCAGGGCTTCCGGGTCTTTCGAGGACCGATACAACGTAAAATCCTGAGCGGCGAAAATCGGAGTCATTGTCTGTTGAATCTCCGATAGCAGCTCATCGTGGCCACGCGAGACGGCTAAGCTCTTGAAGAAGCTGTAGACTTCTTGATTCACGAGGACGCATCCTTGCCTCTGCCGCCGAAGCTTGGGCAGGGTGTCCTTTTGAATTTCATCCGGCCATAAAAACGGCCACGTGTTGATTCGCTTTTCCTCAATGGGCGCAACCCCGCTCCATATCGAGAAACTGTACATACCAGGAAGTGTGAGTAGGACTCGGCAATTATGGTTTAGCTCGCCGACGACAAGGGTCAGTAGTGCAGCGTCGCGCGCCGGGAGCCGCAACCAGTACGCACCTGGAAGATTGACCGACTTGGTCCAGCGCCACTCTTCGAGGGACATCCGTGTCTTTATTTCAACAAACACAAACATGTAGAAGACCAGCACAATCCCCAAAGCAGTGGTAACGAAACCGGCCGTGCGCCGTAAAGAGACAGGCAAGCCTTTGAGAACCATGCCGTTCATACCGTCTGCCAACAGCACGGCGGCGGCAGTCATCGGCATCAGCGCCGCCCAGTCGACTTGCTCCCCGGCCATCGGAAAGAGTTGCAGACTGAAAAGAGCGGATAGCAAAGCAAGCAGGAGTCGGTTGGAATGCGCGCGGGCGGGTAGGGGCGCCACATCGATAATCAGGAGCCACAAAAACAGCAGCGATCCTGTCAACGCTATACGGTGATCGTAGTGGAACGCACATAGCAGACCGGCACCGACCGTAACCTTAAGTAATCCCAGCCAGGCGGGACGAACGTTGAACAGCCGCCACCAGCCGAACACTCCAGCCGCAGTAGCGAGACCGATTACGGAAATCAAGATGGATGATGTGCTGGACGCTTCCACAAATGGATTGTGATAGCTCCTCACGAACATCGCTGGTCCTGTCACCAGCCCTCTGAATAGGGCTCGAGGTGTTGTTCCATAGGTGAGGGTGAGTACCACACCAAAGCACAGACATATTCCCAGTCCGGCCGCCAACCGTCTGAGATTCACGAGAGAAGGCTGGTGTTTAGTAGGCTGCTTCATCGCAACGCCGAGAGTGATGCCGAGAGAGGCAAGGTACACCGCGGCAAAGTATTTTTCCGAACGCGTTGAATTCGCCAAGAGCAGCGCGATACCCAATCCCGCGGCTGCCGTGATCAGTAGTCCACAAGCTAATGTTCGGCGCCGTCCCTCCAGATGTAAGCTCACCGCTAGTGCCACGCTAATGAAAACAAAAATCCCGATATTGACTTTAAAAAGGATGATTGTTCCGATGATGGCCCCGGTCCAGAATGCGTGCCAGCCATAGCTTGCCTGCGTTACCCAATCCAACCCCGACCATAACAACACCGCGACCGCCAAAATGATCCAGAGTTGTGGGTGTCCGACGCCTTTAGCGAGGCCCTTCAAATGGAAACCTACCAGTAGGAACATTGCGACCGACACCATAAATCGATCTGTCCAGCGCCACACGACTCCTGCCAAGAGCGCCGCAATCATAATCCACACCGGCAATTCAATCCAGCGGAGGGCGTCGTGCGTTATATTGGCGGCGTTGAAACCTGCGAGTAAAGCCGCACTGAAGAAAGTCCAAGGACCGTATATTGTAAACACCTGGTCGTACAGAATACGGCCTGAGAGGAAATCACGATATGCCTGTAGAAAATAACCTTCGTCGTCCCACGGTACGAACGTAGTAAACAGTTGCGCGAAGGCAAACATGCCAATCAGACAGACGGCAGCCAGCACGACTGCCCATCTACAAACATAGCGATCGCGTAAGACTGTTCTACTGCTCCACTGGATCACATTGAGGAGAATATTGCTTCCCATAGATCAGCCATTCCCCGCTTCGTCCACAGCAACTATATTTCTGTTTATCAAGAGTGCTGACAAAAGGAGAATGAACGAAACCAAGGACCTTGGTTACAACTGCTGGTCGAGTCAGCGACACTTCATCTGATGATCGACATAGCGCAGTTTCTTTGAATCGCCGGCAGGCTACAGCGTTTCGAAATTTTTTCAGCCTGACAGCCGGAATCCGTTACTTCTGACAGACGATTTTGGGCTCCCCCGGGTGCGCTTGATGCTTGGCGTTCGATCCCGTTCTGGCAGTAGGCTTCGATATTTCCTCGCGTCCTACTTGGCGGCGAAGGACTGAGCATCGCATTGTTGCCGGTCGCGTCCACCTCTGCAGGGTGTCATGCAGCGACACCCCTTCCTTGTTTAACAGCCCCAAAGGGAATAGCGCGAACCAGCCTGCATGGTAGCATCGAGCCATGAGAGCGAGGTTGCTACCGGGGGCTTCTACTTGCTCGGGCTCCTGACGAGAGTATTGGTCGCGTTCCAGGACTTTTTGTTCCTCTCTGGCCGAGCGTTTGCCAACCTCTTTCGACGTCCGCACTATTATGACGATGTCGCTCTCCAGATGGATATTATCGGCGTCGGCAGCCTGTCCATCGTAATCCTTGTGGGTGCTTTCAGTGGAGCGATCATCGCCCTTCAGATGGCTCGCGCCCTCAACACGTACGGTGCCGCCAGCCAGGTGGGCACCATCGTATCTCTCACGCTGGTTCGCGAACTTGGCCCGGTTTTGACCGCCATCATTGTTGCGGGACGCAATGCGTCGGGCATTGCCAGCGAACTCGGCTCCATGAAAGTGACCGAGCAGATTGACGCGATGCGCGCCTTGGGCACAGATCCGGTCCAAAAGCTGGTAACGCCCCGGTTGACCGCGACAGCGGTCATGCTGCCTTGTCTCACCGTCATCGCGGATGCCGTCGGCTCCGTCGGCGCCTACCTCGTATCCGTCCCGCTCCTCCATATCATCCCCACCGAGCAGTATTGGAGTACGTTCTGGCGCGCGCTGGTCGTGAACGATCTTGCCCAGGGGCTTGGAAAGCCGTTCGTCTTCGGCATGATCATTGCAATGGTCGGCTGCCACTATGGTCTTCGGACCACTGGCGGAACACAGGGAGTTGGTCGGGCCACGACTCAGGCCGTCGTGGTGTCTTCCATTTGGATTTTCGTGGTGACGTTCTTCTTTGACAAGATTTTTGTAAACCTGTCGTGAGCATGGAGGGCATGGCGGAGCAACCGATCCTCGCGTTCCGGGACGTGAATCTGCAGTATGGAGACACGTGGGCATTGAGGAATGTCTCCCTCGTTTTGCGGCCCGGCGAGACACGGATTATTTTGGGCGCGGCCGGAAGCGGCAAAACCTGCCTCTTGAAGGCCGCAATTGGCTTGGTTCACGTTGATGGCGGTGAAATCAGCCTGTTCGGAGAAGACGTCACGCGAGACAGGGAGACCGACTTATTTGCATTGCGCAGCCGCGCCGGCTTCGTGTTTCAGGAAGGCGGACTCTTCGATTCCTTGTCAGTCGGGGAAAATGTCGAATATCCGCTGCTGAACCAGCGACTCAGTGGGCATCAGAATAACAGCGGTTCGGAGCGAAGCATTGAAGATCGGGTTCGGGAGGCATTGCGCTTCGTGGAACTCGAGCGAACCTTCGACAAGTTCCCAAGCGAAATCTCGGGCGGTATGCGCCGCCGGGTCGGAATCGCCCGCGCCATCGTGACCGAGCCGCCGCTGGTCTTGTATGACTCGCCCACAGCCGGGCTTGACCCTATTACGGCAAACACCATCATGGCGCTGATTGCGAAGGAACGGGACGTGCGGAACAGCGCGTCGCTCATCGTCACACATCGCTATCAGGATGGCGAGATCATGGACAAGTTCTTTTACGACGCGGCACGGCAGGAATTAGTGCCCCTGGGCGAATGCGCCGACACCGATCCAAAGCGCAATCGCACCAGGTTCATAGTGATGAAAGAGGGGCAGGTGGTGTTTTTCGGCACTCGCCTCGAACTAGAAGCCTGCGATGATCTGTATGTGAAGCGGTTTGTCCATCACGAGGACTAGTTATGCCCAGCAAAGAAAAAGTGAGTCTTGCGCAGTTGAGAGTCGGAGTCCTGGGCATCGTCGCCCTGTCCTGCATTGGCCTCATCATCTTTCTGCTCACCGGCAACACGAAATGGTTTGAGAAAGAAGTGCCGCTGAGGGTCTATATTTCCGACGCAGCCGGCCTGACGGCGGGGTCGCCGGTGCGTATCAATGGCATTCAGGCCGGCAAGGTGGACAATGTGACGCTTTCGGGCGACAGAAACCCTCAGCGTGTCATCAGGATCGATTTCGACGTGGACGAGCCGATGCTGAAACAGATTCCGGAGGACTCGATCGCCTCGATTTCCTCCGACAATTTGCTGGGCAGCACGAAATTCCTGCAGATAACCAAAGGCATAAGCGCTGAGACCGTCAGACCCGGCACCACATTGAAGGCACAGGATACCCAGCAGTTCAACGATCTTGTGGCCCGGGGATTCAATGTTCTCGATTCCATGCAAGGAGTGTTGGGAAAGGTTCAGAACATCGTTGGCCAGGTAGAGAGCGGCGAGGGAACCATCGGCAAACTCCTGGTCGACGATAGGCTCTACAACACTCTGGAGGCAACAGTTTCTCAAGTGCAGCAACTGGCCACCACGCTCAATTCCAGAACCGGTACCATCGGCATGCTGGCAAACGACCCCACGCTTTACAACCAGGCGCTGACCATGGTCGGCCGCATCGACACCCTGACGCAGGGCCTACAGGAGGGGCAGGGCACGGCAGGCATGCTGTTGAAAGATCCAAAGCTGTACAACGATATGCATGCTTCGCTCAATCAGCTGAACACAATCCTTACCAATCTGAACGAGGGTAAGGGCACAGCCGGGCAGCTCTTGAAAGACGACAAGATTGCGAAACAGCTCTCTGGGACTCTGCAAAGGGTCGATACAACGCTCGATAAGATGAATTCGGGTCAGGGGACGCTCGGGCAGTTGCTTGTCAACCCTGCCTTGTATGACGAATTGACCGGCACGACCCGCGAGTTGCACGACCTTTTAAGAGATTTTCGGGCCAATCCGAAGAAGTTCCTCCAGATTCGCCTGCACGTCTTCTAAGTTGAAGCAGCTAATCATTAATGCCGATGATTTCGGCTTTACGCGTGATGTGAACGCCGGCGTTGTACATGCACATCGCGAGGGTGTGCTCACTTCCACCACGCTGATGGCGAACGGCGATGCGTTTGACGATGCGGTTCGTCTTGCACGCCTAACGCCCACGCTGGACATTGGCTGCCATCTGGTTCTGGTTCAGGGCAGCTCATTGCTCACAGGAAAGCCCTATCCGGAGAAGCTGGCGGGAACGTACAAGGCTCTGCTTACCGGTGAATTGGATCCCTATGCCGAGCTTCTGCCGCAGGTCAAAAAGATCGTTGCCGCGGGAATCCGCCCCACCCATCTCGATTCGCATAAGCACACCCATATCGTTCCAGTCGTGTTTCGGGCAGTGATACGCCTGGCGCACGAGTTCGGAATTCCGTTTGTGCGCCTGCCGCTGGATGCGAGCGTGCGCTTTGCTGCCCTGCCTTGCGCCGCAGGTAAGCGTTTCTATCGCGGGCTGGCGCGCAAGTGTAACGTCCGGATGACCGATCACTTCCTCGGCTTCAGACTGACGGGCTCGCTGACAGAAGAAACGTTCGCGGCTTCTATCGAGCAGTTACAAGAGGGAATGACGGAATTCATGTGCCACCCTGGATTTCACGGGCCGGAGTTGCAGGCGTCTGCGACGCGTTTGAAGGAGTCGCGCGTGCGAGAACTGGAGGCTCTCACCTCGCCGCGAATTCGTCGGCTTATGGACGAACGCGGAGTCCGCTTGAGCCGTTTTCGTTAGCCGAGTAAACCACGCGGCCATCGAAGATGGTCAGCAGGACTTTCGTATCGGCGATTTTGACAGGATCGATCGCGAAGATGTCGTCGGAAAGAACAACAAAGTCGCCCAGCTTCCCGTTTTCGATGGACCCCTTGATTCTTTCGTCGAAGCTGGCGTACGCGGACCCCATCGTATATGCTCGGACGGCTTCCGCGACCGTGATCTTCTGTTCTGCAATCCAGCCCTCAGGATGCTTATCGTCGAGTGTGCGCCGCGTCGCGGCAGCATAGATTCCCATGATCGCGCTCATCGGCGCCACATCCCAATCGGATCCAAATGCAAGGATTGCTCCGGAATCCAGCAATGACCGGAAGGCATATGTGGTTTTGGCCCGCTCCGGTCCGATACGCTTCTCGGCCCAGCGCCCGTCGTCGATGCAGTGGTAAGGCTGCATGGAGGCGATAACGTGCAGCCGGGCGAACCGCGGGATATCGGCCGGAAGCAGGTGCTGTGCATGCTCGATGCGAAACCGCCGGTCGCGTTGGCCATGCTCCTGCTCCACGCGCTCATAGAAACCGAGAATTGTGTGGTTCGCCTTGTCGCCGATGGCGTGAATCGCCACCTGCAGGCCGGCGGCATCGGCGTGTTCGATATTGGCGAACATCTGGTCGGGATTTGCAAGCTCCGCACTGGGAATGCCGCTGGTCTTAGGCGCGTCCAGATAAGGCTGGAAAAACAGAGCAGTGGTGGATCCGAGCGATCCATCCGCAAAGCCCTTTAATCCGCCGATGTGGAGATATTCGTTACCGAAATCTGACTGCAAACCTACCTCAGCCAGGCGCTTCCATGACATCAGCGGTTGATGGCCGGAAATGCGAACCGTCAATTCGCCGTGATGCACCATATCCTGGTACACCCGGAAGACGTCCGGCGTGGCCGACATATCCTGCACGCTCGTAACACCCTGCGCATTCGCGTACGACTGGGCCGCCTTGACGGCAGTCCGGATCTGCTCGGCCGTGGGTGGAGGAATCACCTTGTAAATCAGTTCCTGCGCCGCGTCCTTGAGAATGCCGGTGGGATTCCCATCCGCATCACGAACAATGACGCCGCCTGGGACATCCTTCGTGTCATGATCGATGCCGGCAAGTTTGAGCGCCACGGCGTTCGCCAGCGACATGTGCCCATCCAATCGATTCACGAAGACGGGCCAATCCTTGGTCACCGGGTCGATTAATTGATGGACCGGCAGTGTGGCAGGCGTCCAGTTCTCGTGATCCCAATTTCCACCGACGATCCATTGACCTTTCGGGGTGTGGCTGGCGAATTCGGCCAGTATGTTGCGAAACTCTTCCTGACTCTTCGCATAGCGCAGTTGGGGGCCGGCCAGACTTGCGCCGCCTTCGAAGAAATGAACGTGTGCGTCATCGAAGCCCGGCAACACGCGCTTGCCTCGCAGGTCAATCACCTGCGCGCCGGTCCGCTCCAACTTCAGGATTTCGGCTGAGCTTCCGACCGCGATGATACGATTCCCGCTAACCGCTACCGCTTCCGCCTCGGGCTGCTTCGGATTTGCGGTCCAGATTTTTCCATTCACCAGCAGCAAGGTTGCCCCCGCCTGCGCTCCGAGAGGGAGCGCTGCAACGAGCGCGATGGCAGCGAATCGGAGCAGTTTCATGTTCATGCCGGCGCCGCGGCGTAGTCGAACCCGACGTATTGCACTTCTTCCTCGAGTTCAATACCGAAACGATCCCGTACCCGCTGCTTTAATTCCTGAATAATCGAGACGAGATCGGCCGCGCTCCCTGAACCGTCGTTATAGATCAGATTGGCGTGATATGTCGCCACCTGAATATCACCGCGCCTCAACCCTTTTCCGCCGGCTTGCTCCAGGAACCAGGCTGACGGTATCTTGCCCTCGCGAATAACCTTAGCCGGAATTTCTGCTACTACTTCGGCTGGCAGATTAACTGCGAGGAAATTCTTGAAGATGCTGCCCGCGCATTTCATCATGGGTGGGTACTTGGCATCGCGAATGGTGCGGATTTCGGCGGCTGTTTTTGCCAGTTCCTCAGTGTTTGCGGATTCAAATTCGAGATCGGCAGAAAGAATAATCCAGTCCTTTCGCTCCTTGAAAACGCTCTCGCGGTAGCGGAACTGGCAGTCTTCGTTTCTGAATGACACGATGCGGTCGCCATCGAACAACCGCACCTGCCGTATCCGCTCCTGGATGGAGTGCCCGTAGGCGCCTGCATTGCCATAGACGGCGCCGCCAAGATATCCCGGAATGCCGGTCATGGTCTCCATGCCTTTGAGACCCCAAGCAATACTCCGGTCAACTACATCCTGGAGTATGGCGCCGGCCTCCGCGCGGAACATGTATCCATTCCGCGCAATCCGCGCACCCGCATAGCGAAGAACAATGCCCTCAAACCCGGTATCCGATACCACCAGGTTCGTGCCGCCGCCGATCACCATGCGGGGCAGCGCGAGATCCTGGGCAACCTGGATCGCCTCCACAAACGCTTGCTCGTGGGTCGTATCGCAGAGAATTGAGGCCGGACCTCCGATGCCGAACCGTGTGTACTGAAAAAGTGGAGCATCCTCCAGAACAACCAGTTCCGGAATAGCAGCCAGGCGCTTGAAGGCCGCTGAAGAAACAGGCATTGTCACGATTATAGGTTGCCGCTTGGTTTCATCCTTTGGATTGGCCGGCCAACCGGTCCAGCGCTGCGCCGCTGAGGCGGTAGACGGTCCAGTCCT
Source organism: Acidobacteriaceae bacterium (assembly GCA_019233755.1). Classification (GTDB taxonomy): domain Bacteria; phylum Acidobacteriota; class Terriglobia; order Bryobacterales; family Bryobacteraceae; genus Bog-105. The sequence goes on from JAFAMD010000048.1 coordinate 11,055, forward strand.
CGAGCGGAACCGCTCCCAGGCCCTTGTAAAAATCAATAGCCGGTTGATTCCAATCGAGTACCGCCCAGTTCAGGCGGCCGCAGCCTCGCTCTACGGCGAGCTTTGCCAAATGGATAAGCAACGCTTTGCCGATCCCTTTGCCGCGATGCTCCGGTTCGACGAACAGATCCTCCAGGTAGATTCCCGGTCGGCCAAGAAACGTCGAAAAATTATGAAAGAAAAGCGCGAATCCTGCCGGAATCCCCTTCGTGTAGGCAATCAGCACCTCCGCCGCCGGGTGCGGGCCAAAAAGCCACTGCCGGAGCGTACCCTCGTCCGTAACTGCCTCATGCAGCAGCTTTTCGTATTCCGCCAGCTTTTTGATAAAGCCAAGAATCAAAGGGACATCCTGCTCTTGAGCCGGCAGGATCTCCAAATCTGCGGCCATCTGTAACATGTTCTGATACTATCGGTACTATCATCGGTGAACCAGCAGGTGCGGCGCACTGTGCTCTGTTTCCGCCATTTGCTGTGGCGACTGTGACCGAGTTTCTTACATGAAGTTTTTTTTGGATTCAGCCAACCTGGAAGAGCTGAAGAAAGCCGCAGAGTGGGGCATCATCGATGGTGTCACGACGAACCCTAGCCTCATCGCTAAGGAAGGTGTGCCGATGGAAGAGCAGATTCGCAAGATCTGCGACATCTTTGACGGCGACATCAGCGCGGAGGTGGTTTCCGATACAGCAGAGGAGATGGTGGAGGAAGGCCGGCGACTCGCCAGCATCCACTCCAATGTGGTTGTCAAGGTGCCCCTCGTCCAGGAAGGCATCAAAGCCGTTTCGAGACTCTCGAAAGAAGGCATCCGGACGAATGTCACGCTCTGCTTTAGCGCCGCCCAGGCATTATTGGCTGCCAAGGCAGGCGCGTATATCGTCAGTCCGTTCATCGGCCGGGTGGATGATCTGGGCTGGCCCGGCATGGACCTGATTCGCGATATCGTGACGATTTACAAAAACTACGGTTTCCAAACCCAGGTGCTTTCTGCTTCCGTCCGCGGCGCGCTGCACGTAGTGGAAGCGGCGAAGGCAGGCGCTCATATAACCACCCTTCCCTACAAGGTCATAGAGCAGTTGTTCCATCACCCGCTGACCGAAAAGGGCCTGGAACAGTTCCTTGCCGATTACCGCAAAGCCTTCGATCTGATTCCTGCTTAGTAGCCCTATTCCCGGCTCGTGCTGGCTCTCCTGAGCCGGTCGAGAATACCGGCCCATTCCGGTGTTTCAGGGGGTTTCTCCACGGCAATCCAGTCAAGCCCTTCCGCGTCTGCCTGGTGCAACACCGAATAAAGCGACGCAGCGTAGGCATCGCGGTCTTGGGGCATCGACAGCACGCGCCCCCGGCCGGATGGCTTGGGTGCGCCGAATTCCAGTACATAGAAGGGAGTGCGCGGTGCGTAGTGGCGCGGATGCTGCCCCGGCGATTCAGCCCCTTCTTTGATATGCGGAAGATCCACTTCCCGTTCCCATCGGACGCGCGTGACTGCCTCGAGCTCCGATTGAGAGATCATGCCTGGCCGCAGAATTGTCGGCTGGTCGCGCCTTAAGGAAACGACCGTTGACTCGATGCCGACTTGTGTTTGGCCGGCATCCAGAATCATTTCAATACGGTCCCCGAGCCCGGCTTGCACGTGCTCCGCGGTAGTCGGCGAAAGTTCAGTAAACCGGTTCGCGCTGGGCGCCGCGATCGGCACCCCTGCCCTGCGAATGAGGGCGAGCGCAACCGCATGCGCCGGCACACGCACGCCCACCGAGTCGAGTCCGGCGGTCACCAGATCGGGGACGATCGCTGCCTTTCGAATAACCATCGTCAAAGGACCGGGCCAAAAACACCGCGCCAGCTTATGGGCAAGCGGCGGCCACTCCGCAGTCACCGTTCGCGCCATTTCTTCATCGCTGACATGGACGATCAGCGGACTCGCGAACGGCCGCTCCTTTACTCCGAAGAGTCGTTTCACCGCCTCTTGATCGAGGGCGTTCACGCCCAGGCCGTAGACCGTCTCGGTGGGAAATGCGACCAACCCGCCCTGCCGGATGATGGTGGCTGCGCGGCGTATCGACTCGTCCGTAGCCTTATCGATCATGCACTCATTATTCGGGCAGATCTTCCTTGCTATCACCGGAAGTTTTCCCGGTTTTGCGCCAGACGAGATAGGCGTGGATCAGATTATCAATATCGCCATCCAGCACGCGATCCACGTCGCCGATGGCCAGTTTCGTCCGGTGATCCTTGATCAGGCGGTAGGGCGCAAGCACATAGCTGCGAATCTGGCTGCCGAAGTTGATTTCGAGCTTGCTGTCTTCGAGCTTCTGGTCTGCAGCCCGCTTCTTCTCAAGCTCATACTCGTAAAGCTTCGCTTTCAATTGCTTCAGCGCGCTCGCCCGGTTCTTGTGCTGTGAGCGCTCATTCTGGCACTGCACCACCAGCCCGGTAGGTAAGTGAGTGAAGCGGACGGCAGATTCTGTCCGGTTCACGTGCTGTCCGCCGGCGCCGCTCGCGCGGAAGACATCGACTTTCAGATCCTCGGGCTTGATCTCGATATTGATGTCGTCGTCGATTTGCGGATAAACAAAAACCGACGCGAACGAAGTATGCCGCCGTGCGTTGGCGTCGAACGGGGAAATGCGAACCAACCGGTGTACGCCAACTTCCGATTGCAACTGGCCGTAGACGTTCTCGCCGTTTATTTCGACCGTAGCGGACTTGATTCCGGCACCTTCGCCTTCAAGACGGTCCGTGATAACGGCTTCAAACTTGTGCCGCTCAGCCCAACGCAGGTACATGCGCAGGAGCATTTCCGCCCAGTCCTGACTCTCGGTTCCCCCAGCACCCGGGTGGATCGTAACGATGGCGTTGCGGGCATCATTCTCGCCGGAAAGAAGCATGCCGGTTTCGAGTTGGTCGAGCCTGTCCTGAAACGAACGAATCTCATTTTCCAGATCGCCGTTGACGTCCTCGCCCTCGCGCGCGAGCTCGAACAGTGCTTCGATATCGGCGGCGGCGGACGCTACAGACTTCGAGTTTTGAACCGCTTCTTCGAGCCGTTTGCGCTGCTGCATCACGCGCTGGCTCTTCTCGGGTTGGCTCCAGAAGTCCGGAGAGCCGATTTCGGCCTCTAACTTCTCCAGCTCTTTTTGCTTGACAGGCGCGTCAAAGATAGCTCCGCACAGCTTCACCTTGCTGCCGGAGCGTAACGTACTCTCTTTCTAGCTCTTCCAGGGTCATTCAATTTGTAGTTTACAGTGCCGCGGCTGCGTTCGGCCAATGAATGCGAAAACGATAAAAATGCCGCGTTTCGTTACAATAAAGTACGGATCTGGACATGAAGTTGAAGGCGCGCTCGCGTCTTAGGAATTCTGTACGCTCATCGCTCGCGCTCGCTTAAAGCCCAAAGAATCATCAAAATGCCGCAAGGAAATGACCCCACGTTGGGTATCAATAGCTGGTTAGAAGACGAACTCCTGCATCAATATCAATTCGATCGGAAGAGCGTTGATGAAGGGTGGACCCGCCTGTTCCAGGAATCGGGACAAAATGGCGGAACAGTAGCAAAGACGAACGGCGATCCGGCGGTTACGTCGCAGCCCGCCGGAGCTGCGGCCGCGATGGCGGTCGAAACGGCCCCGCCGGTGCCTGGTCGGGAGCCGGAGCAGCCACCGCTTCCTGAGAAGGAACCCCCGCAGCCCGCCCGTCAGGAACCGTCGCAACCACTCCCCGTTTCACAGCAAGCCACTCCTTCCCCCAGCGCTCCTTTCCCAACTGCCGCCACCCAGGCCCCAACTGCCGCCACCCAAGTCACCAAAGCGTCTTCCGCTCAGCCCGTAAAACACGACCAGGGAATCGGCCCCAGCGATCAACTCGTTCCGCTGCGCGGCGCTGCTGCACGCATCGCGGAGAACATGATTGCGAGTCTCTCGATTCCGGTTGCCACGTCGCAGCGGCAAATTCCGGTCCGTGTGATCGAAGAGAATCGCAACATCATCAACCGCCAGCGCGCATCGCAAGGCCGTGGCAAGCTCAGCTTCACGCATCTGATCGCTTGGGCGATCGTGAAGGCCGTTAAGTCGAATACCGCGCTGAATCATGCTTATGCGGAGAACGGCGGCGAGCCATTCCGGATGGTCCGCAATCACGTCAACATCGGTCTTGCAGTGGACGTTGCGGGCAAGGACGGTTCCCGTTCGCTCAAGGTGCCGAATATCAAGAATGCCGACGGCATGTCGTTCGCGCAGTTCGTTGCGGCCTACGACGACATCGTGGCGCGCGCTCGCACCAATAAGCTGCAGGTCTCGGACTTTGAAGGCACGACCATCTCGCTGACGAATCCCGGCACTGTCGGCACGCTCGGTTCGGTTCCCCGCCTGATGCCGGGCCAGGGGGCAATTATTGCGACCGGCGCCATCGACTATCCCGCAGAGTTTGCCGCTGCCAGCGAAGAAACGCGGGCTATGCTCGGCCTCAGCAAGGTGCTGATGATCACCTGCACGTATGATCACCGCATCATTCAGGGTGCCGAATCGGGCGCTTTCCTACAGAAGCTCCAGCAGCTTTTGCAGGGCGAAGACGGCTTCTACGATAGTGCCTTCCGCGACCTCAGGATTCCTTACATGCCGGTCCGCTGGCAGACCGACCAGCAGATCGCGCCCAACCGCTTCGCCGCCGTCAATACGGACGTCGCCAAAGAGGCCGCCGTTGTTCAGCTCATCAATTCGTATCGAATCCGCGGCCATCTGCTCGCGAATACGAACCCGCTTGGGAATGAGCCCGCTTATCATCCCGAACTCGATCCGTCATCATACGGCCTGACCATCTGGGATCTCGATCGGCCGTTCCTCGCCGGTGCGGTGAAGGCTCCCAGCGGGGCGATCGCGTCCTACATGCAACCCTATGAGACGCTGCGCGAAATTTTAGATCGCCTCCGTTCCACATACTCCGGTTCCATCGGCATCGAGTACATGCACATGCAGGATCCGGAGCAGAAACAATGGCTCCAGGACCGCATGGAATCGACCATGAACCTTTGGAAGCTGGACGACCAGGTGCGCCAGCGCATTCTGAACCGGCTGATCCAGGCTGAAGAGTTCGAGCATTTCCTGCAGAGCCGGTTCGTCGGCCAAAAGCGCTTCGGTCTCGAGGGACTGGAAACCACGATTATCGTGCTGGATGAGACTCTCGAACGGGGCGCCAATCAGAACGTTCACGAAGCCGTCATTGGTATGGCTCACCGCGGGCGCCTGAATGTGCTGGCCAACGTGGTCGGTAAGTCGATGGCGCAGGTGTTCTCGGAATTCGAAGGCGAGCCCGACCCACAGAGCGTGCAAGGGTCCGGCGACGTGAAGTATCATCTGGGCGCGAGCGGAATTCATCGCTCCAGTCAGGGCAAGGAAGTGCTCGTTTCGGTTGCCTTCAACCCCAGCCATCTGGAAGCGGTTGACCCCGTGGTCGAAGGTCTGGTTCGTCCCAAGCAGGATCGTCTGGGCGATGAAAAGCGCGAGCGCGTCATACCCATCCTGATTCACGGCGATGCCGCTTTTATCGGGCAAGGCGTGGTGGCGGAAACTCTGCAGCTTTCGCAGCTCGATGGATACAAGACCGGTGGCACCATTCACGTTGTCACAAACAACCAGATCGGCTTCACCACGAATCCGCTGGAAGGCCGCAGCAGCGTCTACTCCACTGACGTCGCACTCTCCGTGCAGGCGCCGATCTTTCATGTCAATGGGGACGACCCGGAGGCTTGTCTGCGTGTTGCACAGCTAGCCTACGACTACCGGCAGCAATTCAAGCGAGACGTAGTCATCGATGTGATCGGCTATCGCCGCCAGGGTCATAACGAAGCAGACGACCCGAGCTACACGCAGCCGGTGATGTACCGCAAAATCAAGAATACGCCGACGGTTGCAACTCAGTACTCCGAGCGGCTGGTTCGCGAGAAGTTCGTTTCGCAGGATCAGGTCGAAAGCCTGCGCGCCCAGGTGCGCGCGCGATTAAACGCGGTATACGACGAAGCGACGAAGAATCGCGAGCAGTTTGTCATCGAAGAGTTTGCGGTGGCGCCTGCCGAACAGATCGCCCAACCGATTCCGTCCACGGCGGCCGAGTACAACACGCTTGCCAAAGTAATCGAAGGTTGCACCACGCTGCCCGAAGACTTCAATCTGCATCCGAAGCTGAAGGGACTTCTGGAAAAGCGCCGGGAAGCCTTGCGCGGCGGCCCGATCGATTGGGGCTTTGCCGAAATGCTGGCCTTTGGCAGCCTGGTTGTTGAAGGAACACCGGTCCGCTTGAGCGGCGAAGATGTCTGTCGCGGCACATTTACCCAGCGCCATCTCGAATTCAGCGATTACGAGACCGGCCACGGCTATATCCCCCTCAAGCACCTCGATCCGAGGCAAGCAAAATTCGAAGTTGTCGATAGCCTTCTCAGCGAATTCGCAGTAATGGGCTTCGAATTCGGCTGCAGCGTGGCCGACCCGCTTACCCTGGTGATGTGGGAGGCGCAATTTGGCGATTTCGTTAACGGTGCGCAGATCATCATCGATCAGTTCGTAGTGTCGGCAGAGTCCAAATGGAACCAGCCGAGCGGGCTGGTTCTCCTGCTGCCGCACGGCCTGGAAGGCCAGGGTCCGGAGCACTCCAGCGCCCGCATCGAACGATTCCTGCAGCTCTGCGCCGAAGACAACATTCAGGTCTGCAACTGCACGACGCCGGCCCAATACTTTCACCTCCTGCGCCGCCAAATGTACGGCGGCAAAGACCGGCGTGGCATTCGCAAGCCGCTGATCGTTTTCACGCCGAAATTCTTGCTGCGCTACCCGAAGGCCGCATCCCGTCTGGAAGAGCTGACCAGCGGATCCTTCCAGGAAGTTATCGGCGATTCCACCTACGTAGGCAACAATGTCCGCCGGATACTGCTCTGTTCGGGAAAGGTCTACTACGATCTCGTAAACAAGCGCGAGGAGCTCGGCCGCGGCGATGTGGCGATCATCCGCCTCGAACAGCTTTATCCTTTCCCGTTGCAGCGCCTCACAGACATTCTGCGGCGCTACCCAGACACGGCAGAATTGTTTTGGGTTCAGGAAGAGCCCGAAAATATGGGTGCATGGTACTTCGTCGAAGAGCAGATGCAATCGATCATCAACCCCGGCGGAAGCGGCGGCCCGATTAAACGGAACCTGCGCTACGTAGGACGCCCCACCGCGGCCAGCCCTGCGGCCGGGGCTCACAAGGTGCATCACGACCAGCAGGAAACGCTGGTAAACGAAGCCTTCGCCGCCGCCCCGCTGGTGGTGCGGAAGGCGCGTCGTCTGGTTCGCAAAAAGCGCTAAATCGTGTTCTCACCCTTGAGGGCGGCTTCGATTGCATTGCACGCGGTTTGCAAGCCGTCCTCGGCCCTGATTCGCTCGCTTAGTTCCGCCGCGCGCTCGGCATAACAAGAGTTATCCAGTAATTCGCGCATAACTCCGATCACTTTTTCCGCGGTGTACTGGTTGCGGTTCACCCATCGCGCAACACCCAGTCGTTTCAGCCGTTCTGCATTGTCGGGCTGATCGTGCGACCACGGTACAACGAGCATCGGCCGCCCGGCTCGCAACGCCTGTGCGGTCGTACCGATGCCGCCCTGATGGACGGTCAGCGCAGCTCTTGGCAGCACTTTCGAGTAGGGAGCATAATCCGCTACAAAGACTGATTGTGGAAGTTCGTTTGGCAATTGCGCGCGCTCCTTCGCGCCTGCCAGGAGAACGGCCCGAACCCTCAGTTTGAGCGCCAACTTCAGGCTCTCGCGATAAAACGTCCCGGGATGCATCACCGCCGAAGAGCCAAGCGTAAAAACCACCGGAGGCGGACCTGTATCAAGAAAACGAGCCAGTTCGGCGGTCACCTGCTCGTCGGTGTGCGGCGAGTATCGCGCAAAGCCCTCTCCACGCCGGTCATAGAAAACGAACCCGGTGATGAGAACATTCTTTGGCCAGTCGGGTTGCGGGGAGGCGAATTGCCGCGAAAACAGCGCCAGCGTGCGGCAGGGCGAGAACGATCCCTCAAAGATGGGATTCTCAGCGGTCGATAATCCGAGCCGCTTGCGCAAGCGGAGCAGTGGTTCGCCCCATCGCCTCACGCGTGCCTTTCCCATTGCGAATAGGGCGACTCTGGCGCCGCGGCCCAGTCTGTACACATGTCTCAGCCATGCCGGCGGAAGCACAGGTGGGTCGTCAGCGGACAGAAAAATTGAGGGCTGCGGCACAACGCTGATCCACGGAAGTTTCAAAACCTCGGCCACAGTGGGACCTGCATACGCCGCCGGATGTGTGAGTAAGAGATCTGCTCCAGCACATCCTGCGGAAAGATCTTCGTAGGCCTGTTCCACACGGGGCATGAGGTAATCGCGAATCAAGTATTCGGGTCCTCGTAGTGGATGCCACACTTTTTCAATGATGTCCGGCCGTTCCAGCAGTTCTCCCACATCAGGGCGCACCGGGGAGAAACCGATGCCCTCCGCCTGTATCTTCGCGCGGTACACCTCTGACGTTGCAATAACCGGGTCATGATCGCGGCGGCGCAGTTCAATAGCAATCGCCAGATAGGGATGAAGGTCGCCGAAAGAGCCGAAGGTGTTCAGAACGATGCGCGCCACGGCTTCTACTATCATCCGTGCCGGGCAATGCTACTCGCCGATCGAATGAACATCCTGCACGGAGACCGCCTTCCCGCCCTCCGCAACGCTCTTTTGCGCGGCATCCATGAATGCGAACATCTCCAGCGTCACGCTGTTCGGCACCGGAGCGGTTTTCGTCTGCATGAAATGGACAATCTCTTGAACCAGCGGGACGTAACTGAATTTCATGTCCGGGTTCGCATTCAACTTTTGCCCCTTCAAAAACACCACCGCGCCATACTTTCCATACGGTCTTTGCAAATGTACCGTGCCTAGTCTGCCGTCGCTCCAGCGGCCGGTCACGATGTCGGCGTCGGGCGAAGAAATGCGACTGACTTCCGTGCAACCCGGTCCGAAGAGCGTATACAGCATCTCCACGCCGTGGATCCCGTACCAGGAGAGATCAAGCTGGTGATGCGGTTCCAGCGGACCGGGCGCCCACACGATGGCACCGGTCATATCGGGGCTTCGCATGTCCGCCACTGCGCTGTAGCGAAGCGAAGACGAACTGAACCATGGAATATTTTTCTGCTTCGCCAGATGTGCGATCTCGATGGCATCCGCCAGCGTTGATGCGAGCGGCTTATCAATGAACACCGGCTTTCCGCAGCTTGCGGCCTCGCGAAACTGCGCCAGATGCGGGCGCCCGTCTACACTCTCCAGCAGGATGCCATCCACCAGAGGGCATAAATCGCGTATCGTGCTGACAATTTCGACGCCCCATTTGTCGTGCAGCTCGTTGGCATACTGATCCGTGCGCTTCGCACTCTCCTCGATATCCGGGCTTCCGCCCTTGTAGGCTGCCACCACACGCGCGCCGCCGACGTGATCCGCGGCATTCGGGTCGTTCAGAACACTCGTAAATGCAGTTGCGTGGGAGGTATCGGTTCCGATGATTCCTAGCTTCAGATCCGCGGCTGCCAGCGGCCATACGGTAAACACAAAAAGCAAAAGCGTGAGCTTCATAGACGTGGAACCACCATATCGAACCGCCATGTCGAACCGGCGGTCTTCGATCGGCACACATGCAAGGTACGCCCGATGGTGGCAGGGAACTGCTCTTGCTTTGCCGCTTTTACACCCGCTTCGACAAATGCGACATCATCAGCGCGAGCGCTCCCGCACCCAGCGCCTGCACCACGGTAGGATGCTGCGCATAGAATTGGCTGGCCCGATCGACAATCGAGGGATCTTTTGTCTGGGCGTGCTCCGCTAGCTGTTGCACTGCCGACGCTGAAACTTGGTTCGCCTGCTCTGGCGTGACGTTCGGGTTGCGCAGCAATCCGGAAAACTGCTGCAGTAGTGGACCGCTCAAACTTCCTCCGCCCGCGCTGAGCAACTGACTCAATATGCCCGCGCGCTGCTGGCCGTCCGACTGATTGAAAAGCGTTGCCAGCATCTGCGGGAACGCAGGTGTCTGGTTTGACCGGAAGGCTTCCGCTATAGCATCTGCTAAATGGGGCTGGGGAGCCGCTTGCGAAACCTTCGCGAAGTCTCCCTGCGTATTCGCGGGTGGCGCGGACGCACTCGCGCCCGCGTAGGATTGCAGCACATTGACGAAGTCAGCTAGTGACATGACATTGTTCAGCTCGGGATCACGAGCTCCTGCCCGACTTGAATCTTGTTCGGATCACTCAGCTTATCCCGATTAGCCTCAAAAATACGGTTGTAATCGGTAGCCTTGCCATAGAATTGCTCGGCAATTTTCGAGAGAGTGTCGCCCGGTTTTACGGTATACGTGCGCGTGCTTGCGCTCGCACCGGCAGAGGCCGATGCAGCGGCAGCCTGCGTCTTTTGAGGTGCAAGGCTCGGATCTATCGTCAGATCACAGGTTAGATCGCTGTAAGCGGGGTCGGCAGCTTTGATCTGATTCCACACTTCGTTCTTGGCATCCTGGGAGGGCGCCGCTCCCTGGATAAACAATTTATTGTCTTGTACATGCAGGTGCGTCAGCCGAACACCCAGGCGCTGGATCGCATCCAATGCGGAGCGATACTTGTTCTTTAACTCATCCAAACGGTCCATATTCAACCTCCCGGCTGTGGATGACACCAGCGCGATTCCGTTGCTCTTTAAATGCACCGAGAGCACGCGCCCTATTTCACAAATTACGAGTGCCCGAGGATAGCGTGCGGCCTGTAAGGTTCTTCCAGGCACTTGATCTCTTCGTCGCTGAGTTTCAATGCGAGAGCATTCACGGCATCTTCGAGGTGATTCGGTTTGCTCGCGCCGATGATTGGCGCTGCGATGCCCGGCTTCGAGAGAATCCACGCCAGGGCTACCTGCATATTTGGCACCCCGCGCGCCTTCGCCACGTTGCTCACGCGGTCCGCAACAGCGAAGTCATCATCCTGGTAATACATTTGCATCGCGTAGTCATCTGTTTTTGCGCGCGTGGTCTCTCCGCCTTGCCTATTGCGATTGCCGGCGAGAAAACCGCGTGCCAGCGGCGACCACGGGATGATGCCGATGCCCTGACCGCGGCACAACGGTATCATCTCGCGCTCTTCTTCGCGATAGATGAGGTTGTAGTGATTCTGCATCGATACAAAGCGCGTCCAGTTGTGCAGATCGGCAATGTAAAGCGACTGTGCGAACTGCCAGGCATACATAGATGACGCCCCGACATAGCGCGCCTTCCCTGCTTTCACGACATCATGCAGCGCTTCGAGCGTCTCTTCGATGGGCGTGCTGTAGTCCCAGCGATGGATCTGATAGAGATCCACATAATCTGTGCCGAGCCGCCTCAGGCTGTGATCGATCTCAGTCATGACGGCTTTTCGGGAAAGCCCGCGGCCGTTAGGATCCTCCCGCATCGGGTTGAAGAGCTTGGTGGCGATTACAACCTCTTCACGGCTCGAAGAATCGCGAAGAGCACGCCCGAGAACTTCTTCGCTTGCACCGAGCGAATACATGTTGGCCGTATCGAAGAAATTGATGCCCGCCTCCAGAGCGCGTTTGATGAACGGCCGGCTGTCTTCCTCGTCTAGTACCCATTCGCGCCACTTCCTCGAGCCGTAAGTCATACAGCCCAGACACAGGCGCGACACTCTGAGCCCCGATTTCCCGAGGTTGACGTATTCCATACCCGGCATTATGACGCGCGGGGTTTCGAGACCGGGCTGCGTGTCACTCGACCGTGATGCTCCCCGAGTCGGCGCGAATAGTGACCTGCGGCCCTCCATTGTGGATTTTTCCCTCAACGTGATGCCGGGAGAAGCCGCTGCTGACAACCATTTCCGGAACCGAGATATGGCCGCTTTCCGCTTCGATACTGAGGTCGTATCCGCCGCCGGGCGCAAGCTTGACGGTGATGCCTCCGGAATCGGCCTTCGCGTGAATGGGCGCGGGATTTGTCTGAGCCAGCCGGATGCCACCCGAGTCGGTTCGTGCCTCAATGCTGCCCGACACACCGGTCGCTTCGATTCCGCCGGAGTCAACGTGGGCGGATACCGGGCCGTTGATGTTGCTGAGGTGGATACTTCCGGAGTCGGCGGCTGCGCGGACCTCGGATGCGATGTTGCGGATTTCGATTCCCCCTGAATCCGTGTGACAATCCGCCGGGCCACGTATACCTTCGACACGGATTCCTCCCGAGTCAGCGTGGGCGCGGAGCTGGGTATCAGAAGGCGTCTGGATCTCCAGACGCATAGAGACGTTTTTGAGCAGATCGCGATCATGAACGTACCCGATGCGCACGCGATTGCCGCTTTGTTCCACGGGCGGGTTACGCTCCAGTTCGCGAATGCGTGACTCCACATCGCTTGAATCAAACCAGCCGTGCTGCCCCTTGAGAATTGCATGCACCCGCAGAGTTCCGGAAGAGCCAGGTGTTACCGTAATTCCTCCCGAGTCTGTCTTGACGTCAAGATCAACTGGGCCGGAAACGGCGAGGGATCGGTCGAATGACCCTTCCGCCTGTGCTCCTGCCATGAGGCTGGCAGTCCAGACGAAGGGGACAAGAGTCAGGGCGAAAACTTTCATAGGTTTACTCCTCTCGGGGCGCTGCTGAGTCAATACGCAGATCGGCGCGCAATGTTCAAAGAAGTGTCGCGCGGACGGACTGGAAGCGTCCGAGAGTAGTTAGTCCGTCCACCGTTTGATTTTTGGGATCACACGGGCGAAAGACAATACATAAACATCGGCATATAGAACGGCAGTAAGGCCGGCAATAAAAAGGTTTTGTATGCCACTTAAAGTATTGCCTTCAATAGCTTAAGATAACAATAGATCGGCATTACAACCGGCATTTCATGACGCTTTGTCCAGCAATTGAACCAGTTCTGCCTGAGGACAGCCAACACGTTTTGGACGATATGGCCTTTGACCTCACGTCTTCCGCGAACGCTCTCGCGAGTCAGCTCAGCCCCGTTGTTCGAACAAGCGTCGGCGAATTGGTCCGGTCGATGAACTGCTACTACTCCAATTTAATTGAGGGTCACAATACGGTGCCGCGCGATATCGAGCGCGCGCTGGCGCACGAGTATGCGTCGGAACCAACGCGCCGGAACCTCCAGCTCGAAGCCGTCGCGCATGTCCAACTTCAGCGCAAGATCGACCTTGGCGCTGATCCTCCAGACGACCCTGTTTCGATCTCCTACATCCGATGGCTGCACCGCGAATTCTGCTCGCTATTGCCCCTAGAACTGCTCTGGGTTGAGAACCCCGATACGGGAGAAAGACTGTGCATCAGTCCCGGCGAGATTCGGACTCAAAGCGTCAAGATCGGATTCCATGTGCCTCCAAGCCCTGATGAGCTCGTCGCCTGTTTGGAACGATTTGAAGAAGCTTATTCCGGGGCACTGAGCAAGGTCCGGAGGGTGATCGCCGTCGCAGCGTCTCATCATCGGCTTTTGTGGATTCACCCGTTCCTCGATGGAAACGGTCGTGTCGCGCGACTCATGGCTCACGCCCTGCTTCGACGGCTGAACATTGGAAACAGTCTCTGGTCTGTGTCCCGAGGACTGGCCAGACACGTCTCCGAATACAAATCGCTGCTTATGGCGGCGGATAATCCTCGCCAAAATGATTACGACGGGCGCGGGAATCTCTCGGAACGGGCCCTCTTTGAGTTTTGCGTCTTCTTCCTTCGCGTTTGCATGGATCAGGTGCAATTCATGCAATCGCTTTTGGACCCGGGCAACCTGCTTCGCAGAATTGAACTCTTTTGCCGAGATGAAGTCGAAGCGGGACGCTTACCCAAGCTCGCGTATCAAGTCCTGCGCGAGGCCGTACTGCAAGGCGAAGTTGATCGCGGGCATGTCCCAAGCCTCATCGGCCTTCGAGAACGCGCCGCTCGTAACGTGACTGCTGCTTTGATAGCAAAAGGGCTTCTCACGTCCGAAACCCCTAAAGGGCCGCTCCGGCTTGCCTTTCCAACGGAGGCTGTCGAGCGGTGGTTCCCAGCGCTATACCCGGGTACTGGCCCAGGATAGACATCGTGCCCAGTTCCGGCCGAAGTGAGGCCGCTGCTTACTCACCGTCATGATGATGAGCGCCATCAGGGCCATGATCAACAAGAGATTGCAGGGTTGCGGCGGTTTAGCGGAAGTGCCTGAGAATCAATGGCTGGGAGGCAGGGACTCGAACCCCGATACGCAGATCCAGAGTCTGCAGTCTTACCATTAGACGACCTCCCAAGGGTTCAACCGCCAGTATACCAGCCGGATGCGGCAGAAGGGCCGTTTTCCTAGGAAAAACGCCGTGGCGCAGGTGCTGATCGTCTGTCCCGTTTCGTGGCCGCGAGCTTTTCTTGGCCGGACGGGTTATTCGACACGAGCTTGGCCTCCACGATAAAGCGCTTCGGTGCAGACCCGACGTAGTAGAACGGGTAGCACGTAATCATCGTCAGAAGTTTCGGCTCGTTGGCGATCTCGGCGACGGGTATAAGACCGCCGCCATCCGACCGCAGAACGCTCACATCGGAGGGTCTCACGATCTTCGTTGCAAGCACCCGGTACGTGTAAGCTCCCAGAGAGTTCTGAAAGGTGACCAGATCGCCCGTTCTGATGTCTTTCAGCGCGCGGAATAGTGTATCGCGGTGAGCCGCGATGGCGAAGTTTCCTTGCTGACCCGGTAGTGCGGTCGACGGCACATGGCCGACCGCGAGACTGAGGACCCTCGCGTCAACGCCCTCACGAACCATCGCCGAGAGGTGTAGCCGGCTGATCTCGACACGCCCCAAAATCGATCCGTATACGGGCCGCGGCGCTTGCGGTGCGGGCGATGGCGGACGGGAAGCGGCCACATCCGGAGGCAGCGCGGTCCCGCCTCCTAACAAAGAGCCGAAAGGCATCGCGGCCCGGATAAAGTCTGCGAAGGTCACCGTTTTGTTGCCTGAAATCTGCTGATCGAACGCCCAGTTTTCGTAGGCTTGATAAACGTATTCATCTCCAAACGTGTACCCGTAATACCCAAGGGCGCATATTCCGGCGAGGAACAAAATGCGGCGGAGGTGACGGAATGTGCCCTGCCTTTTCTGTCTCTGATCCGCGCCCACTCTCCGCCGCACATTATGGCTATGCTCGCCGGGCCGCCAGCCATAAGGACCGCCAGCCGGACGAATGATAACGGGGCCGGTTACGTTCGCCATAAGATCAATGCGCAACTGTGTACGTCGTGCGCGTTCGCACGAGCAGTTTGTGCCCATCTTTTTGGGCAGTGACTTTCACGCTCCTTAGCGTGTGCTTGTCGTTCACTTCGTCGGGTGCATAGCCCAACGTGTAACGATTTCTAATATCTCTAGAGATCTCGTCGAAGGTCGGCTGCACTTGTTCCAGTCTCTGAGGCTCGAAGAACTTTCCACCGGTGATGTGGGCCATTTTTCGGAGAACACTCGGATTGGCGTCATCACCGTCTCCTTCGTATAACCCAACGGTGTAAATTGTGGCCCGCGAGGCTTTGATAATTTGCAGCAGCTCGGGGTAGGTCAACTTACTCACATTGTCCCGCCCATCGCTCACTACAATCAAAGTCCGCTTATCACGATGGCCGAGTTCCAGGTGCCGGATCGCGTAGGCGATGGCATCATAGAGGGCCGTGCGGCCTTGCGGTGCGCCAAAATAAAGCGCGGATCGAAGCTGTTGCAGATTGTCAGTGAACAGAACATCGTGGGATAGACCGCAGCCGACATAGTCATTGAAATTGACTACAAAAAACTCGTCTTGCGGATTGCTCTCCTTGGCGAAGGCGAGTCCAGCCATGATGACGTACGGCCGTTTTCGGCCCATACTCCCGCTATTGTCAACAACCAGACCAAGCGTCACAGGCGTGTCCAGGCGAGCGAATTGCGTTATCTGGCGTGGGTGGCCGTCTTCGTATATCCGGAAATCGCTTTTGTCGAGATCCGTTACGTAACCGCCCTTGGAGTCTTTCACGGACGCGTCCAGCAGGACAAGATCGACATTATCTGAGATCGTGTAGGCCCGTTGGTCAGAGCCGGACGATACCGGAGGCCGAACTGGCTGCCCTGACACCGCCCACGCTGCCGGTCCAGCCGCTACAGTGGTGACCAGCACGAGCAAGCCACGCTTCCAACCTGTGCGGCGCGTTGCCATGGTCTGTTCTCTACATTCTTTTTACTGCAGCGGGCACTACCTCAACCCCAAAGACGCCAAGGCGCATAACCGGCCAGACGTCTTATGGGGTTACAACTGAGGATCGAAGTTTTAGATATTTTTCGTGGTTTGCGTCACCAGCGACAGTAACCCCGCAAGGCTGAGGCAAGCGGCTCCAAGCAAGCCCACCATAGGACTAACGCTGGCAGTGTGGGGTAAGGCTGCCGGCTCCGGTTGTACAGGTACCGGCTGCGTGGTTGTGCTCGGTTGCGGCACCTCCGGCTGTGCTGCCGCTGTGGGTTGAGGCTCCGGTTCCGGAACAGGAGCAGGCTGCACTTCCGGCTGAGGCTGTGGTTCAGGCTCGGTGTAGGCCGCCGGTTGAGGGGCAGGTGCCGCGGACGCGAGCTGATCTACCAGCTTCTTTGGATAAGGGAATTCCTGACCGAAATTGTCACCAGGATAGAACCAGGCGCGAACTGCCTTCGGAACACCTGCCGGCGTTTCCCAAAATGCAAACTGAACGTGGTCCGCCGGCTGTAACCGGTAATTCGGAATCGCAAGAATCGTCGTTTCGAGGTGCCGCTGATCCTTGTCATAAATCTGTACAATGTGCCGGTCAGATGGAGAGTCCATCAGTTTCCAGACATACGTTCCCGGGTCGAGAACTTTGTTACCGGCAATGATTGGTTGCTGGACAGTGACGACGGTCATCTTGTTCCACCCGTCCGCATGAGCTTTCGGTACGAACGAAGTGGCGAGTAGACCGACACCTATTACCGCCAAGGCACCAATGTAAAAGGCTCGAAATCTTCGACTCATCTTCTCTCTCCTCCAAACTCCAAACTGTTTGTTGTGTGCTGTTGCCACAACTTTGTTCGGCTGCTCGCGTTACTGGCGCGGCGCCGTGCTCTCTGCTCACGTAGGCATGCTGACTGCCAAACACATTCAATGCGGTCAATCAACACCTTTGTGACGCATGTGGGATTTGGAGAGATGCAAAAACTACAGAGCCGCGAGGAAATACCGGCATCATGGCCACGGGCGTAATCGAATTGTACGAGGTGATTTTGGCGCTTAGCTAACAGAACCGCCGTACATTATCCGAATGTATTATCCGAGCGGTTCGCTATGGATAAAACGGTGAACGGAAGAGGGCTTACAGCCGTTCGATACACGCTACCGAACGGCTTCAACCCTCTGAGTCATTTAGTGTTTCGTCAGTGCCCGCACCGGCTGCGCCAGGTACGGCCAGTGAGGCACGAACTGAAAGTGATAGCGATAAATCAGTAGCGCTATCAGGCCCGCCGCAACTAAGAGCATCGCCAGAATTGCTAAGACGACCTTTGTCCAGGGGAATTTCCTTCCTTCACGCCGCATCACCAGTAGTTGGCTTGCGAACACGCCGACGAAAAACAGCAACACCATCGGCACCGCGAAGAGCATCATGTTGAACACGTCGGGTGTCGGCGTGACAACAGCGGCAATGATGGTGATGGCGAGAATTGCGTACCGGCTGTGCCGTAGCAGGAAGCGCGGCGAAGCGAGGCGCAGCAGAGTCAGAAAGAAGATGATGACGGGCATCTCAAACACGAGGCCCACACCAAGCGTTACGTTTACGAACAGATCGAAATACTCGTTAATGGAAACAACCGGCGTTACGTGGACGTCGCGGCCGATGCCCAAGAGAAATTCAAGACCATAACGGAACGCGACGAAATAGGCGAAACAGCCGCCCGTGATGAACAACCCGGCCGTGCAGAGAATAAACGGCACTGCCCATCTCTTTTCGCGCTTATAGAGGCCCGGCGAAATAAATCCCCAGACCTGGTACAACACCCATGGGGAACCGAGGAAGATCGAGACCAGCAGGGGCAGTTTCAAATAGATGACATTGAACTGCTCCATCGGCGTGATCTGGGCCAGGTTCGGCGGATTTATGCCCAGGTGCTTCAGAGCGATTACGGCCGGCGCCGAAACCACCTCCCAAAGCTGCTTGCAAAAGCCGATACTAACCATGAACGCGACAGCAAGACCCAGCAGCGCCCGAATAATTCGTGTGCGCAGTTCCTCCAGGTGCTCCATGAAGGACATGCGCAGCATGCCCCTCTCTTCTTCGTCCCCCTCGTCTTCATCGCTATCGGAGGGTGGAGGCGGAGGCGGCGTTACCGGAGGTGCCGCTGCGGGCAGATTCGGCGAAGCCGTTGCGTCAGGCGGAGTGGTGGCAGACGCTTCCGAAACCGTACTGGTAACGGTGCTGTCGATTGCACCCTCCCCGTTTGGAGTTCCGTACTCCTTTGTATCGTCCAGCATTGATTTCTAATGACTACGCAGGGTGCTGCTCTTCGCCAGCGACGTGCTCGACCGGCTGAGCACTATTCGATCGTGCAACCGTTCCGTTTACCGGTAAGTGGGCGGGCGGAGCAGAAGCCGCTTCGCTCGGCGGCTCGCTGATGCCTGGCGTGTTGTAAGAATGCTCAGAGGTCGTGCCTGGCTGCGGTTCCTGTCCATACTCATCATACGGATACGATTGCCGGGGAGATGAGTAGTCCGGCTTGTACTCCGTGGAGGAGTATTTTTCCAGATTTGCCTCACGCTCAAGTTCACGCATATGCGATTCGAAGGTAGTCTTGAGCTCATTCTTGGCGCGGCGGAACTCGGTCAGCCCCTTGCCGACGAGCCGGCCCAATTCAGGCAGCTTCTTCGGGCCAAATAGCACGAGCGCAAGGACGAATATAAAGATCATCTCCTGCGCGCCGATCGGTCCCATTTGTGCTTTCCTGACTATTGTGTAACGCCTTTATCATAGCCCACGGTTCAGTGGCCCAGACTGCGATTCGTTAGTTTTTTGCTAATTCCTTGTTATGATCGCCAACGCTTATGCGGTTTGCCTTTATTTGCCTGCTGGCGACCCTGCCTTTTGTATCTAAGGCGCAGGTAGATTTGAAAGCCGACGGGAATGACCATGTCTCGGTCACAATCAGCGGCCAGCCGTTCTCGGACTTCTATACAGGTCCCGCTTACGCCAAGCCGTTTCTCGCGCCGCTTCGCTCGGCGGACGGGCTGATCGTATCGCGCCGTTTCCCGATGGAGATGGTCGCCGGCGAATCGCGCGACCATCCCCACCACCGGGGGCTGTGGATCGGTTACGGAGATGTGAGCGGAATCAACTTCTGGGAGAACGATCCGAACTCGAGCACCAGCAAAGGCAATCCGGCTGTGAAGGGAACAATTGTCCTCCGCAACCTTGACGCCGTTGAACCGGGGACGCGCTTCGGCCGGATCGTCGCGACCTTCGGATGGGAAGCGCCAGGCAGCGAAGAAATCCTCGAAGAGCGGCGTACCATGACCTTCTTCGCTGACCGAGACGTGCGCCGCATCGATATAGAAGCGGTCTTGACCGCGAAAGAGGAAGCCGAGTTCGGCGATACGAAAGAAGGCTTCTTTGCGCTTAGCGTGGCGGACGGCCTGGCGGGGAAGAACGGTGGAATCATCCGAAACTCGGCAGGTCTCGAAGGAGAGAAGAACGTTTGGGGCAAGCGTGCGGACTGGGTGGATTACTCCGGAGCGGTGGACGGCCGGAAAGTCGGTATCACGATCTACGACGATCCGCGGAATTACCATCACCCGCCGCGCTGGCATGTTCGGGATTACGGCTTATTCGCCGCGAATCCTTTCGGTGCAAAAGATTTCGACCCGCGATCAAACGATCGCGCAGGCTACGATCTTCACCCGGGTGAGTCGTTAAGCTTTCGCTATCGCGTCATCATCCATTCCGGCGAAGTGCCGATTCCGCCTGCCGCGTGGGCCTCGGCGGACTTCAATGCCGAGGCGGCAACGAACGCCTGGCTGGCAACCCTGCCGCCGGCGGCAAGGGCAAGGTCGGATGCCTATTTCGAAGGTGGATACTGGCTCATGCTATGGGATTTCCTCTATCTCCTTGCCATTCTGTTCTTCCTGCTCGAGAGCGGGCTGTCGGCGCGGATGCGGAATTGGGCGGAGCGATTGACGCGCGTTGGGTGGCTGCAGACCTTCCTGTACTGGATCGCGTTCGCCCTCGCGGCGGCGCTGCTGACATTTCCCTTGACCGTATATGAGGACTTCTTCCGCGAGCACCAATATGGGTTGGCGAATCAGACCTTTGCCGGATGGCTGCGTGATGCAGTCATCGGGTTCGGGGCCGGCACACTGTTGTCGGGCATCGCGGTCGCCACGCTGCTGGTCATCGTTCAGCGCTGTCCGCGAACCTGGCATTTCTGGGGGACTTTGGCTGCCATCGCGTTCCTCATTGTCGGCATCATGATTCAGCCCGTTTTTCTTGCGCCGCTATTCAACACGTACACGCCACTGAAAAACACTCCCATCAAGAGCGAAATCCTGAGCCTCGCTCGAGAAAACGGCATTCCGGCCAGGGATGTGTACGAAGTCAACGAATCGAAACAGAGCAACCGCGTAAGTGCAAACGTCAGCGGCCTGTTCGGGACCGACCGGATCACTCTTAACGACAACCTGCTGAGGCGCTGTTCCCCGGGCGCCATTCTCTCGGTCATGGGGCACGAAATGGGGCACTACGTGATGCACCATATCGCGAACGGCCTGTTGCTCTCTTCGGCCGCTTGCGCCGCTGCGTTCTGGATACTGCGATGGTTGCTCGGTTGGTCAATCGGTCGCTGGGGCCCGCGATGGCAGATCCGCGGCATCGAGGATGCTGCCATGCTGCCCCTGGCGGCAATCATTCTGGTCACAATAAGCTTGCTTGCAACCCCGATCAGCAACACATTAACCCGGACCCAGGAGTACGAGGCGGACATCTTTGGGCTGAACGCCGCTCGCCAGCCGGACGGCGAAGCGGAAGTGGACCTGTTGCTGGGTGAGTACCGGAAGCTCAATCCCGCGCCAGTGGAAGAGTTTCTGTTCTTTGATCACCCGAGCGGTCGAGCCCGGATTTACGCTGCCATGCGGTGGAAGGCTGAGAATCTGTGCCTCTTCGACCCGGCGCTTGCGTGCAAAAACCAGCCCGCACCGCGGTAAACTGGCCGGCTTTCAGATCTTTTCCCACTGGCCGGTCTTGCCGGAACGCAGGACTGCCTCAATGGCAGCCATATTGGCCAAAGCGTTCTCAAGCGGCACAGGAACCGCGCCGTTGTCCTGAATAGCGCGAGAGAAGACGTCGCCCTGAATCGTGTATTGGTCGGCGGCTGGGAACTCCTCGACCCGGGCGCTGCGCCCCGCCAGTTGCGAGCCATCATCGACAAAAATGCGGCTGGGGCGGTCGGGCGGGATGTTGTACGGGATTTCGATCTCTATGCGGCCTTTCGTGCCAAAAATCTGCATCCGCTGGAAGGAAACGAGCTGCGTGCTGCAAGTAAACACCGCATGGCCCGGCGCGAAGTCGAGCATGGCGGAGCTGAGGCGGTCGGTTTTGAAGTCGGGATCGAGCTCGATGAGACCGGAAGCGCGCACCGGCTCGCGCTCAAACAGGAAACGCGACATCGTGATGGGATAACAGCCGATGTCCATAACACCGCCGCCGCCAATCTCCTGGATGTTACGAACGTTCGAAGGATCGCGATTGAAATAGGAAAAAACGCTCAGAATGGCCTTGAGTTCGCCGATTTCACCGCTTCGAACGATCTCGCGGGTGCGCAGCCATTGGGGATGCGTTCGCACCATAAAGGCTTCGCCGATCTTGACACCGGTCCGGTCGCGGACTTCGATAAGGCGCCGCCCCTCGGCAACGCTGAGAGAGAGCGGTTTCTCGCACAGGACATGCTTGCCCGCTTCGGCAGCCTTAATGGACCAGGGCACGTGCAGGTGGTTGGGCAGAGGATTGTAGATCGCTTCGATACCCGGGTCGGCCAGCAGCTCTTCATACGAGCCATACGCTTTCGGAATCTGTAGGGCATCCGCTGCGCGGCGCGCACGGTCGCGATCGCGCGAGGCAACGGCGACAATCTTGGTCCGCTCGCCGTTTTGCATGGCGGGTATCACTTTCTTGAGGGCGATGTTGGCGGCGCCAAGCACGCCCCAGCGAACCTTCTTCAATACATCTCCGCTGGACATGTCCCGAGTTTCGCATTCCCGGGCGGCTCGAAGCACGTTCAGTCTGCTACGCTGAACGCGTGAAGCTGTACGATATTGATCCAGGCCCTGATAGTCCCGAGCTCGTTCGCGTCATTATCGAGATCCCGAAAAACTCGAGCAACAAGTATGAGTACGACGGCAATCTGGGTGTATTTCGACTCGATCGCGCACTCTACTCGCCTATGCACTATCCGGGCGACTATGGCTTCATTCCCGGCACGTTGGCGGAAGATGGCGATCCCCTCGACATCTTAGTGTTGGTGAATGAGCCCAGCTTCACCGGCTGCATGATGGAAGCGCGGCCGCTCGGACTCCTGCACATGGTGGACGGCAAGGAGAACGATCAAAAAGTTCTGGCTGTACCCAATCGGAATCCGCGTTTTGACGGTATCCACACGATGGACCAGATCTTCCCGCATGTTCGAAGGGAGATCGAGTACTTCTTCTCGATCTATAAAGAGTTGCAGGGCGCGAAGACGGAAATGAAGGGTTGGGGCGGACCGCGGGAAGCCCGCAAGGTGATCAACGAGAGCCGGCAGGCTTACCTGGACCGTCGCGAACAGGCGAATGTACCCGTTCGCGACGAAGTCAACTTGATTGCGGAATAGGCAGCAGTTGCTAGACGTCGAAACCGCCTGAATTGTCGTCGAAGCCGCCGTCGTCCTCGGTGTCCATGGCGTCGTCGAATTGGCTATTGTCGTCGTACTGCGTCTGATCGTCTACGTTCTGGTCGAAGTGGTCGCCGCGATCGTCCGCCCGGTAGTCCTGGGGTGGCGCTTCGTAATAGTTATTGACCACTTCTTCGGTCGGCATCACGCCGCCGCCACCGCCCATGAATCCACTACCGCCGCCAAATAATCCGCCGCCGGGATGAAAAAGAGAGCTGATGGCTTCGGCTGCAAGTACCCCGCCAGCCACACCGGTTGCGGTCTGGGCTGCGCTGCGCAGGAAACTGGGCGCTCCGCCGCCTGCTGAAGCCGGCGCCGGCGGGGCATATTGCGGCGGCATGGCAGCTTGCGGTGTTGGCGCGGCATACTGCGGCCGCGCGCCGGCCTGCTGCTGGTAGCCGCCAGCCGCTCCCCCGAGAAAGCTGGATCCGGGCGCGACCTGGGTTTGCGAACTGGATTGCAGTTCCTGGATCTGCCGCTGAGCATTCTGAAGGGCGAGGTTCTGGATAAGAACCGTCTGTGTCATCAGGTAGAGCGCGTCAGGCCGGTTGCCGATATGTGTTCGAATGAATTCTTCTGCTTCGGGATCCCGCGGCGGCGCCGGAGTCTGCGCAATTTTGTTCGCGAGATCGGAGAGCATCTTCTGTTCGTCTGGTGTCATGCGTTTCAGTCCTCTTTTAAGTCTGCCTCTCAGTAGACGCGAGCGCATCACCCTTGGTTCAGCCGCGAGCACAAAGTTTTGTTCCTGAAACAAAACCGCCCGCCGGATGTTGCAAGTCCGCCTCACTCGTGACAGTGTAGGGATTGGGTGATGCACCTTCGGGTTTGCCCTTGCCATGAGGGCGGAGCAAGCGAGAGCGGAGGTTTAACGCAACACCGTTTCAGTCCGCCAGGAGACTGTACGCCATGCTCTTAGAACAATCGACCCTGTCTGTCGATCACGAAGTGAATCCATGGGAATCTGCCGCGCACCGGTTTGACGAGGCAGCCGAACGGCTGAAGCTGGATGACGGAATGCGCAAAGTGTTGCGCACCCCCTCCATGGAGCTTACCGTAAACATTCCGGTCGTCCTGGACGATGGCCGTATAGAGGTGTTTACCGGGTACCGGGTGCAACACTCGATTGCGCGTGGACCGGCTAAAGGCGGCATCCGTTTTGCCCCGGACGTGTCGCTCGATGAAGTTCGCGCGTTAGCGGCGTGGATGACATGGAAGTGTGCCGTCGTGAATATTCCCTTCGGTGGCGCCAAGGGCGGCGTCATCTGTGAGCCGCATCTGCTCAGCGAGGGCGAATTGGAGCGGATTACGCGCCGGTATACGGCGGAGATTTACGAGGTAATCGGTCCTGAGCGGGATGTTCCGGCGCCGGATGTAAACACCAACGAGCAGACGATGGCGTGGATCATGGACACCTATTCCATGCACCAGCGCCATACCGTCACCGCAGTCGTAACCGGCAAACCGTTGGAACTGGGCGGATCCCTGGGTCGCCCGGAGGCAACCGGCCGTGGGTGCATGTTCGTAACTATGCAGGCGCTGAAGCGTTTCGGACTGGCGCCGGAAAATACGCGCGTGATCATCCAGGGCTTCGGAAATGTTGGAGGAATGGCCGCGCGGCTCATGTCGCGCGTAGGCTTCAAAATAGTCGGGATCGTGGAGTATGACGGCGCGGTTTACAATCCGCACGGGCTCGACGTGGAAGCCTTGATGGACTATCGCCGCGAAACGGGTTCCATTCGCGGTTTTCCGGAAGCCGAGGATGTTGATAGATACGAAGCATTGCTGATGGATTGCGACGTTCTGATTCCGGCCGCACGCGAAAACGTCATTACTTCTGTGAATGCGGACCGAATTAAGGCCAAAATTCTGTGCGAAGGCGCCAATGGACCGACGACCTTTGTTGCCGATTCCATTCTGGCCGAGAAAAAAGTGTTTGTAATTCCCGACATTTTGGCAAACGCAGGCGGCGTTACAGTTTCTTATTTCGAATGGGTGCAAGACCGGCAGGGATATTTTTGGAACGAAAATATGGTCAACGAACGGTTGGAAGAGATTATGGTGACCAGCTTCAACGATGTGATCGGCTACGCCGGCAAGCACAATGTGAACAATCGCACCGCGGCCTATATGCTGGCGCTCGATCGCGTGGCATTCGCAATCAAGAGACGTGGGCTGTACGCATAGTTTCATTACCCGAAAGCTGGAGGGCGGGCTCCAGTAGATGAACCAAGAGCCATCTACCCCGCTGATGCGGCAATATCAGGCCGCAAAAAAACAAGTCCCGGGCGCGCTGCTGCTGTTTCGGCTAGGCGATTTCTATGAGCTCTTCTACGAAGACGCAGTAAACGCGGCCCGTGAACTGGAAATCACGCTTACCGCTCGCAACAAGGAGCGCGGCGACCCTGTGCCGATGTGCGGCGTCCCCTATCATGCGGCCGAGGGATACATTGCGCGGCTGATTCAGCGGGGATACCGCGTGGCCATCTGCGAGCAGATGGAAGAAGCCGGGCCGGGCAAGAAGCTTGTTCGGCGCGAAGTCACACGCGTGATTACGCCGGGAACGGCCACCGATTCCAACCTGCTGCGTTCACACGAAAACAATTATGTTGCGGCGGTTCTCACAAGGAGCGGCCGAAGCGGGCTAGCATATGCGGATCTTTCAACCGGCGAATTTCGAACAACTGAACTCCCTTCCGATGAACTGATCCCGACCATCGAGACGTTAAACATTCGTGAAGTGCTGCATCCGGATGGCCTGCGGGTGGGCGCTCAGTGTTTGGAGACCTCGCTCGACGCATGGGTATTCGGGGGAGATTACGCCGGCCGCCAGATCCTTGAGAATTTCCGGCTGCTTTCGCTCGACGGCTGCGGCCTGACAGACAAACCATTGGCTGTCTCGGCCGCGGGAGCCGTCCTGCATTATCTGCGCGAGACGCAGAAATCAGCGCTGGACCACTTGAACCGGCCCTCGTTCTACCAGCGCGCGGACCACATGGTGCTGGATGGGGTCACCGTCCGCAACCTGGAACTCGTCGAGCCGCTGTTCGCGGGCGAGAAGCGGGATGCAACGCTGATCTATGTCCTCGATAAGACCTTGACGGGCATGGGCGGGCGCCTGCTGCGCCGCCGATTATTGAATCCTTCGTGCGACCGCGCGGAGATTGAAGCGAGGCTCGATGCGGTAGCGGAGCTTGCCGCAAAGGTAATTTTGCGCGGCGATCTTCGAAAGGCGCTCGGCACGGTTCAGGATCTCGAGCGGCTGCTGGCGAAGGTGACGCTCGGGACGGCTACGCCGCGGGATACGCTGGCACTGGGCCGGTCGCTGGAGCAACTGCCGAAGGTCGCGGAGTTGATTCAGCAGCTCGAAAACCCGGGCCTGCGGGCCGAGATTGATCTTGTTTCGGAAGTTCGCGAGCGGGTGCTGAATGCGATCGCCGCTGAGCCGCCAGTGAATCTGGCCGATGGCGGCACCATTCGCGACGGCTACCATCCGGAACTCGACGAACTGCGCGACATCAGCCGCAACAGCCGGCAATACATCGCCGCAATCGAGACCAGGGAGCGAAACCAGACGGGCGTTCAGTCCCTCAAAGTCCGGTTCAACAATGTTTTCGGCTATTACATCGAAGTTTCAAAGGCGAACTTGCAGTTCGTACCGCCAGCATACGAGCGGAAACAAACGCTCGCCAACGCGGAACGGTTCACCACGCCCGAGCTGAAAGAGCTGGAATCGAAGGTATTAGCCGCGGAGGATAAAATCCTCGCCCTGGAGCGGGAAATCTTTCAGGAGGTTCGATCTTTCGCCGCGGCGCATGCGGACCGGATCAAAGCGGCCGCGGCCGCCATTGCCGAACTGGACGTCACCGCGTCCCTCGCGAATGTCGCGGTAGAAAACCGGTATAAACGCCCGCGCTTTTCGGATTCTGGCGAAATGCGGATTGATGCCGGGCGGCATCCCGTGATTGAGAAGCTGACTGAAAAAGATGCTATCCGCTTCATTCCTAACGATCTGTACCTTCATTCGTCAAACCAGTACATAGGCGTAATCACCGGCCCGAATATGGGCGGGAAATCGACCTACCTGCGGCAAGCGGCCTTGATCCTGATCATGGCCCAGATGGGATCGTTCGTCCCGGCAGAAGCAGCGCTACTGCCCGTGGTAGACCGCGTGTTCACGCGCATCGGGGCGGCGGACAATCTGGCGCGCGGCCGCTCCACTTTCATGGTTGAGATGACCGAGACCGCTGCGATCTTAAATTCTGCCACTTCTAATAGTTTTCTGGTACTCGACGAAATTGGGCGCGGCACCTCCACGTATGACGGTCTGGCGCTGGCGTGGGCCGTGGTCGAGTACATTCACGAGCGGGTTAAAGCCAAGACACTATTCGCCACGCATTACCACGAGCTCACCGAGCTTGCTGATCAACTTTCTGGCGTAAGAAATTTACACATGGCTGTAAAAGAGGCAAATGACCAGATCTTGTTCATAAGAAAGGTCGAACCGGGTGCAGCAGACCGCAGTTATGGCATTGAAGTGGCCCGATTAGCCGGTTTGCCGCTTAAAGTAATCGAGCGAGCGAGGTCCGTTTTATTGCATCATGAAGTAAGGGAACGCTCCGTACGTGAGGAGCTGGCCCCGGGTGACGCTCACGCGCCCCTACAGATAAAACTTTTTGAGCCCGTAAACCAAGGGCTCGCCGATCGGATACGGGGGTTGAATATCGACGAACTCCGGCCGGTCGAAGCTTTGCAGATTCTGCAAGATTTGCAGCAAGAGTTGCTAAACACATGAGAATAGCAGGTATCATGAGCGGGACTTCGCTCGACGGGATCGATGTAGCGATTGTCGATATTACCGGTTCGGGCTTCAAGGCCAAAATCAACGTCTTGACGAGTCATTCGGTCCCTTACCCGAAAAAGGTCCGTGAAGCGCTTCTCGCCGTATCGAATACGAACGCCTTCACGGGCGATATTTCGCGCCTCAATTTCCTATTGGGAGAGCTTTACGCAGAGGCGTTGGAAGAAGCGGCGGAGCGTGCGCAAATTCCGTTGAACAGTATCAAACTCATCGGATGCCACGGCCAGACGATTTTCCACGAGGGGCAGGGGACGCAGTACCTGGGAAAGAAAGTCGCGAGTACGTTTCAAATTGGCGAATCGAGCATCATCACGGAGCGAACCGGGATCGATGTGATCTCCAATTTTCGTGAGCGCGACGTGGCCGCCGGCGGGAAGGGTGCGCCTCTCGTACCTTATCTCGATTACATGCTCATGCGGCATCGCGGGCGCGGACGCGTCGCCATCAATATTGGCGGGATCGCGAATCTTACGGCAATTCCTCCGAACACGAACACCGATCGCGTGATTGCGTTCGATACCGGTCCGGGCAATATGGTGATCGATCAGCTCGTAACTCGCATCACCTCGGGTGCTCAGACATACGATCGGGACGGCGCGATTGCGGCCTCCGGGCAGATCGATCCTAAACTGTTGGCAAAACTTCTGCGCGACAAATACTTCCGTGCAAAGCCGCCAAAGACGGCGGGGCGTGAACAATATGGCTCCGAGTACGTCGCGAAACTGCTCGATACGGAACTGAGCAGCGAAGACCTGATCGCAACGGCGACGGCGCTTACTGCCGAGAGCATCGCGCTGGGCGTGCGAAACTTCGTGCTCACGGACATGCGGGTGGATGAAATCTTCGTTTCGGGCGGCGGGACACACAATCCGACGCTTATGCGGCAGCTCCGCAAGGCAATGGACCCTATTCCGGTAATGGAAAGCACGGAGGTAGGGCTGGATGTGGACGCCAAGGAAGCGATCGCGTTTGCCGTAATGGCCTACGAAACGGCGCACGCACGTCCCTCAAACATTCCGATGGCAACCGGTGCAAAACGCCCGGTTGTGCTTGGAAAGCTGACTCAGAATGGCTCGTCGACGCCGCGAACTGCAACTGCCACTGTCCCTGCGCCTGTGGCGGTAGCGAGCTTGAATGGCTCAGCGCGCAACGGATCGGGCACGGCTACGCACAAGCCGAAAACGACCCGTACCACCAACGTGAACCGTGCTGCGATGAGTTCGAAGATGAAGGCTGCCGCCCGGTAGCAAGACGGACAAGACCTAAGCACAAGAAAGGGAACACCTCAAGAAGGTGTTCCCTTTTTCTCTTTTACAGCAGAGTAGGGCATCGTCGTCAGCAGATGCTCAAGCCGCTGTTCTACGATCGACGACTTGGCTTCGTCCGCCTGAACGTCCGCGAGAAATACATCGATGCCGGCGAAGAATGCTGTGACGAGATCTCGCACGGAAACCGACAGCCCTGGCAAAGGAGCGTGGAATTCCTGGCTATCCGCGACATACGCTAAGGGCTTGCACTCCGCACTCCGGCTCAGCCGTGAGTGGGCGCCCCCATGCAACGCGCTGCAACGCGCCCCGTAGAGATCACGGGCGGTAATCTCCTGACCGGAGGTCAAGTGGATGTAGCGCTCCACCCATGCGATGAAATCGGAGCGCATCACATCCGATCTGTCGACGGCCATGCTGAGAAACGCCATCGTGTCCATGCCTGAATACGTCAGCACCAGTGCCGCCGGATAAGAGCGCGAATCGACCAGCATCTGGATAGGCCGCTTGATTCCGTTCTCGATCACGCTGGCCACCAGGGGTGCAGACAAGCCAGGCACTCTTAGGATTCCAGGTCCGCTGTTCCCGGCGCCTTACAGGCCTGCGTTGACGCCCGCGAGCTGTTGCTTCCAGCTATACAGCGGGAACCGGTCGGTCAAGACGCGTACGGCTTTTCGCGCATCGGCACGCACCTGTTCCGAACTGATGTCTTGAAGGACTTGCGAGATCAGGCGGCCGACTTCCCGCATCTCTCCTTCGCCGAAGCCGCGTGTAGTAACGGCCGGACTGCCCAGGCGGATCCCGCTCGGATTCAGCGGCGGGTTGGTATCAAACGGAATCGCATTTTTATTCGCGGTGATGTAAGCCTCGTCAAGCGCCTTCTCGGCTTCCTTACCTTTCACGCCTTTAGCGAAAACGTCGATCAGGAACATGTGCGAATCCGTGCCGCCGCTGACCACCCGGAAGCCTTCTGCATTGAGCGACGCCGCGAGGGCCGTGGCGTTGGCCAGCACCTTGACCTGATACGCGCGGAAATCTTCGTTTGCCGCTTCCTTGAAGCAGACTGCTTTGGCGGCGATGATGTGCACCAGCGGACCTCCCTGAGCCCCCGGGAAAACCGCCTTATCGATTGCCGGGCCGAATTTTTCTTTCGCGAGAATCATGCCTGCACGCGGACCGCGCAGGGTCTTGTGCGTGGTGGAGGTGACGATATCGGCATGTTCGCAGGGATTCGGATAGACTCCCGCCGCGATCAATCCTGAGTAGTGCGCCATGTCGACCAGGAAGACGGCACCAATCGAATCGGCAATCTGCCGGAAGCGGGCGAAGTCGATCACGCGCGAATAGGCGCTCGCCCCGGCCACAATCAGCTTCGGCTTGTGCTCTTCGGCCAGGCGCTGGACCTCGTCGTAGTCGATGATCTCGTCGTCCCGGCGGACACCGTAGGCAACGACGTTGTACAGCTTGCCGGAGAAGTTCAGCGGATGGCCGTGCGTCAGGTGTCCGCCGTGAGCGAGGTTCATCCCCAGCATCGTTTCGCCTGGCTTCATCACCGAGGCATAGGCTGCTTCATTCGCCTGCGAACCGGAGTGCGGCTGAACATTGGCATACTCCGCCTTGAAGAGCTGCTTGACCCGCTCCCGCGCCAGGTTCTCCACGACATCCACAAACTCGCAGCCGCCGTAGTAACGCTTTCCCGGATAGCCTTCAGCGTACTTGTTCGTGAATACGGTGCCAGCCGCTTCCAGAACAGCT
This sequence comes from Acidobacteriaceae bacterium, assembly GCA_019233755.1. Taxonomy (GTDB): domain Bacteria; phylum Acidobacteriota; class Terriglobia; order Bryobacterales; family Bryobacteraceae; genus Bog-105. The sequence goes on from JAFAMD010000048.1 coordinate 41,927, forward strand.
TCTGATGTGAAGTTCTCACTGGCGATCAGTTCAAGCCGGGTGTTTTGCCGTTGGAGCTCGTGCTGGATCGCGTCATAAATCTCGGGATCGGTTTCCGCGAGAGATCGGGCCATTGCTTGCTGTTCGTTCATGAGCATGTACGGGTGCCTGATCTAATTGTCCATTACCCGGCACGCAGGGCGATGCGGAAGCTGTCCACGAACGCGGAAATGAACAATTTTGTGGCTGCCCGGGCACGACAGTTTTCCGTCCCGCCTGGGCCGCGCGACGGTAATCTGCCGCACGAGCGTAATCTAAGGGAATGCCCCAATCGCATCTCCGAGGTTATTCGCGCCAGTGCAGGTAAAAGTAGCGGTCGTAACCGGCGCGGCGCAAGGAATCGGCCAACGCACGGCCGAAGTGCTGGCATCGAAAGGATACGCGGTTGTTGTGACTGATGTGCAATCATGCGCGGCAACCACGAGTGCTGTTTCGCGTACAGGACAGGCCTCGATGGAAGTGCTGGGTGATGTTTCAGACGAGACGTTTGCAGAATCGCTCGCTTCTGCCGTGCACAAAGAGTTCGGGCGGGTGGATGTGCTGGTGAACAACGCCGGTATCGCGCACATCGCGCCCGCGGAGAAAACGAGTGCAGCAGACTGGCGGCGGGTGCAGGACGTAAATCTCCTCGGCCCGTTTCTGCTGTCTCGCGAATTGGGCAAGCTCATGCTGAAGCAGCGGGAGGGCAGCATCGTGAACATAGCGTCTATCGCGGGACTGCTGGCCGTAGCCGATCGAGCGGCCTACAATGCGAGCAAGCACGGGTTGATCGGGTTGACGCGAACCCTGGCAGCCGAATGGGGCGGGCGCGGCGTGCGATGCAACGCGGTATGCCCGGGTTGGGTGAAAACGCCGATGGATGTTGCGCCGCAAGCCGCCGGCTTGTACAGCGACGCCGATATCACCGGCCGCGTGCCCATGGGGCGCTTTGCAACCGCGGACGATATCGCTGCCGCCGTGGCCTTCCTCGCGGATTCATCTCAAAGCGGCTTCATCAATGGCCATACCCTTTCAGTGGACGGAGGTTGGTTCGCGGATGCGAGTTGGGAAAGTCTTCGTCTGCGGCATCGATAAACATGCTGCGGGACTTTCCTACCTCCGACCGGGCTTTGGCTGCGCGTTTGGAGGCGGCGGAAGCGGCTATTGGCGCGCGCATGGCACAAGCGGCTGCCGCCACACACGATGTGGCCTTTGAGCCCTTTGCGGGAGGCGTGGCGCTCTTTGCCGGCGTAGGGTCACCCATGACGCACGCCGTCGGCATCGGAATGCGAGGTACGGCGTCGCACCAGGAACTTGAGAGGCTGGAGATGTTCTACAGAGATCGCCGCAGCGCGTGTGTGATCGACTTATGCACATTGGCCGATACCTCCGTGATTGCATTCGTACAGAGCAGGCCCTATCGCGTGGTGGAGTTCAACAACATCATGGTCCGGCAAATCGCGCCGGAGGAACGGTTTGAGGTGTCGCCTGATGTACGGGCAATCGGGCTCCATGAAACCGCGGACTGGGCGCGTGTGGTGAGCGAAGGCTTCTCGGAGTACATGCCAGTCAGCGAGGAAATGGTGGACTTATTGGCATCTACCTGCGCGGGCGGACACTGCTGGCTTGCAGGCCGGGAAGTGGCGGCCGGAGGGGCCGCGATGAGTGTACATCAGAGCGTTGCCCTGCTTGTTGGAGACGCCGTGCGGCTGGAGGCGCGCAGGCAAGGTTGGCAGGGACAGCTCATCCGGGCGAGGCTTGCGGCCGCACAAAGGTTGGGATGCGAACTGGCCATGGCCTCTGTTTTACCCGGCAGCATTTCGCACCGAAACTACGAGCGCGCAGGTTTTCAGTTGTTGTATACGCGCGTGAACATCGTGCGCGAGTTTTGACTGGCAGCCCCGGCTGTGAACGCGCTACATGCTTGCCTTGACCCAGACCTGCTGCGGCGCGGCAACGCTGGCGTCTTTGCCTTCAAGTATGACCTTCAGCGGCTGGAATCCAGCCTTTTTCTCGGGGCGCGCTTCGAAGGTCAGAAGATATTGATTTCGCTGGAGGTTCAGAATCTGCTCGAGGAATGGCTGGAAGGAAACGGGAGAACCAAACCCTATCGTGTAAAACTCGCCGCCCGTTTGATCGGAGAGCTCAGATAAAAAATTCTGACCCCACGTAGTACGCCAGTAACTGTGACCGGAATGACCAACGCTGGGATTATAAATTGTATACACTACAACGCCCGCCTTCAGCGCACTGTGGATGCCTTCCGTTACATACGGGTTGTCAGGATACCACCCGCCGCCAAGTTCTTCGATGCCGCTGCTGATCATCACTACTTCCCTGCGCTCAGCTTGAGTGTTCGGCCATTTCCCGATTGCGTCGGTGAGAGAGTCGTAAGGGTTGACATCCGCCCCACCCGAGCCAATTACAACCCGGATCGCATTGGCCGCCGCGGCGTGATCCGGCGTGAATTGCTGTGTGAACTGAGTCATGCCGTTGCGCATATATCCGACGGCCACTTCATAGCTAGCCGGAAGCGATTGGACGAACTGTTTCATAGTGGCGATTTCGGTGTCGAAGCTGCCTCGCGCTGAATCGTCGATCAGAAGCAGCAGTTGCGTTTTCGCTTCCTCGCCTACTAGCCGGAAGCCGGTAACAGGCCGCTTTTCTTTGGCCTCCATTACAACAAGGTCCTGCTGTTCGACCGGCGGAACTGTCTTGCCGTGCTTTGGCTCCAGCGTAACGACCACGCTGATTGGTTCCCCACGCGGCGTCTGTTGCGCTAAAAGTGGCATCCCAGCGAATAAGAGAGAAATAGTCCCGCTTACTAGAAAACGCATGCTTGTCTTCATAACGTACACTTACTACTTTTGCTCCCGTATCCTGAGCCGCTCAGAAACTCGAACGAATCGGTGATAAGAGATGTCCACAAGTTAGACGTGACGACAGCGGCGTTAGTCACCACCACGATCTCAGAACCAGCTTGGGGAAGAAAAGTCGAGTTCCGGTCACTCATCTTAAGAGTTCACCGTATTCAGTCCGATAATTAAACTGCGGCGCCATGGAGATTCCTTCGTGGGGGTATGCCTCAGCCTGAGACCGATCTGCGGTGATTCCAACCATCCTGTGGAACGCCAATCACCATCTGGAAACAAAAATGCCCGGACAAGGGAAAGCCCTAGCATACATTGGTAATACAGAAGGTTAAGAATAGTTAAGCGATTTCTCGAATGCCCGACGATTTTGCCCAACGCCGAAAGGATCTCTTGGACCTTTTGGTTTCACAGCTCAATGAATTTGTCGTTGTCTTGTTGGACCGGACGGGGAATTTTACTTCGTGGCATCCCGGTGTGTACACGCAACTGGGATACACGAAAGAGGAATTTATTGCAAAAAACCTGGAAATTCTTCTTCCGCTTGCGGATCGCCTGAGAGCTTCGGCTCAGCAGGAGTTGTCGGCTGCCGCAGAAACGGGAGCGGCGTCCGATACCCGGTGGCTGGTTCGCAAGGGCGGACAGCGCATTCTCGCCGAGGGTGTAACCATTCCTTTACGCAACGTCGCCGGGGAGTTACTGGGATTCGGCAAGGTCATTCAAGATGTGACCGAGCGGAAAAATGCCGAGGACGACCTGAAGGCGCTCGCCCGGGCGCTCGAAGAATCGCCCGTCCTGATCTGGAGCTGGGACGGCGTAATCGAGCACTGGACCACCGGCTGCGAACGGCTCTATGGCTGGACGGCGCAGGAAGCGGTGGGTCAGGTATCCCATACGTTGTTGCGGACTACCTACCCGGCACCGCTCGAGGAGATCCATCAACATCTGCTCGCAACCGGCATGTGGCAAGGCGAGCTTCGCCAGTTCCGGCGCGACGGCTCTCCCGTGTACGTGGCGGCCCACTGGGTTCTTCTCTCCGACGATGCGGACGAACCGATCAGCATAATTTCGACCCACACCGACATCACAGCGCGCCTGAAGATGCAGCAGGAATTGGAGGCGGTGAACGAGCGTTTGAAAAAAATGGCGCAGGAACTCGAGCGCTCCAATGAGGAACTCGAAGAGTTTGCGCGCATCGCCTCTCACGATCTGAGTGCTCCGATTACCAGTACGCGATGGCTGGTGGACCTGCTCACGACCCGGCACGCGAAGAACCTCGATCCTGAAGGGCAGAAGTGCCTTAAACAGATATCCGTGGGGCTGGAGCGCATGGCCGACCTGGTGGAAGCGGTTTTGACGCATGCCCGGGTAGGCAAGAGCGCAATCGGCTCTGCCGAAAGCGTAAACGCGGAGGATGCTCTTGCGATTGCTATCGAAAACCTGCAGAGGGATGTTCAGACTACAGGCGCGGAGATCAGCTATGATACGCTGCCTGAACTTCTGATTCAGGCGCAGCCGCTTGCCCAACTCTTCCAGAATCTGCTCTCAAACGCCATTAAGTACCGTCCGCCGAATGCCCCGCCGGTGATACACGTCAGTGCTGATCGCGAAGGCGTGCTCTGGCGAGTTGCCGTACGTGACAACGGAATCGGCATCGAACCGGAGTGGCACGAGCGTATCTTTCAGCCCATGCAGCGGCGGCACGGAATGAATATTGCCGGCAGCGGCATCGGGCTGGCGACCTGCAGGAAGATCGTGACACGCGCCGGCGGCCGGATTTGGGTGGAATCCCAGCCCGGTTCCGGATCGACCTTTTACTTCACGTTGCCGGGTGCAGCCGACCCGCGCTCCGAGGCGGCGAAGGAGACCGCCGCGACCACGCAATTCGGCGTGGGCTGAAACAGCGCGATCCCTGTCTGACAGATTTCTTTCCACTCAATGAGCCCAACTTTGCCCGTATTGTCTCGAGTCGAATCCGCGTCAGACACCAAAGGCTCATTTGTGATCACAACCTCACGCGTGCCCGGCGACACGACGGGGGAGATTCCGCTTACGAAGGGGAGGGTCCGGGCTAGCCTAAGTCCAGGTAGGATGATTCGTAACAGGTCAAATCAGGGAGGGTCATGTGGCATCACCTGAACCAATCGCAACCTCGGGTAGCCGTCGGGCAAAGTTGTTGTTTGCAGACGACCATCAACTGGTCTTGGATGCCCTGCTGTTTATGGCGAGCCCACACTTCGAGGTTCGTGGCGTCGATAATCTCAAATCGTTCGAAAATACTGTCGCCGGCTTCGCTCCCGACCTGGTGATTCTCGATGTCCGTATGCCCGACGGAGACGGCTTCGAGGCTGCGCGGCGGGTACTCGAGAACCACCCCGGAATGAAGCTGATGTTTTTGTCTATGCACACCGAGGCCAAGTTTGTGAAACGAGCTGTAGAAGTGGGCGCCCAGGGCTATCTTTCTAAGCGCGCGCCGATGGACGAGCTTATGTTGGCTATACGGACCGTGCTCAATGGGGGAAAATACATTGGTTCGCGTGTGCAGCCGGCCGAAGAATCACACGTTACGCCGGAAGGCTCATTGACCGAGCGCCAGATCGAAGTGCTGCGGCTGATCGCGCAGGGCTGCTCGGCCAAGGAAATTGCCAGCCGGCTGAATATCTCCGTGCGTACGGCTGAGTTTCATCGAGCTGCCATTATGGACCGTCTGAAGCTGCACTCAACAGCCATGATGACGCGGTACGCGGTTGAGAGAGGTATCGCGTAAACCTCCGTCGTTCGGACAGCCCGATGCTCGAAACTGGAAGAGATGACATGGTTTGTCTGGGCTCTCCTCTCGGCAGTGTTCGCAGCCGCTACGGCCATTCTTGCAAAACTTGGCGTGGCGGGCGTCGATGCGAATTTTGCAACCGCCGTCCGCACGACTGTGGTTGTTGTGTTCACGTGGCTGATTGCCTACACCTTCCGGCCATCAGGCGGTTTCCACGTTCCATCCAATAGCACGTGGCTCTACCTCGTTCTATCCGGGCTCGCCACAGGTTTGTCCTGGCTCTGTTATTTCCGCGCGCTCCAAGCCGGGCCGGCTTCGCGGGTCGCCCCTATTGACAAACTCAGTGTCGCCCTAGTCATCGTGTTCGCCACCGTGTTCCTCGGTGAGAGGCTTACGTGGGGGAAGGCGCTCGGCGGCGCCTTTATCGTTGCAGGTGCGATTTTTGTTGCGTTCGATTAGCTTGCGTCCCGGCGGCGAGGTTTGCCGCCGTTCGCGGATGATGCCTCGTCACTGTTTCCACAGGGATTAACGGCAGAATCAGAGCCGAGGGGTAATTCTTATCGTGGAATACAGTTTGGCGCGCCTTCGTGAGTTTGGCAAGATCTGCATTTGGGCTTGTCCCGTTTAAATTCCGGTCGAATCGCGGAAAATTGCTGCTCGAGATCTCCAGCCGAAGCCGATGTCCGGGATAAAACACGTAGCTCGTAACACCGGCATCAATGCTGATCTGGTAGGGTGAATTCCGCTTCACAAAAACCGGATGATCGGGCGCGAGCCGATACCTCAATCGCTGGATCCCGTCCGTCACCAGAAGCGGCTGTCCGTCCGGCTGTACATCGACGAGTTTTGCCGTGAAGTCCGTGTCGTTCGCGGAGGTGGCGACGTAAAGGAGAGCGCGCACCTGGCCAGTGGTTTCCATGGCTTGCGTCAGGGGTAATGACGTGAAAACCAGAACGTCCGCGCGCTTTTCGACCTTCGCTTGATCAAGCGGCCCGGGCGGCAGAATACCAGGATCGCAGCAGACCGCTCCGCCGGCTGTTGGAACCGGGAGACGCGGATCATACGTGAACCGGTCTGCCTGGGCGCCGTTCGCCTCGTGCCATTGCAGAATGCCATCACCCGAACTCGAGTTGGCGTGGCCGCTGCTGGTGAGGTAGATGGGCGTGTAGCGGGTACGGGCAAGCGGCCATTCGTGCTCTTCGCGCCACTCGTTCGGGCCCATGACGAAGATATGGAGCAGCGCGGGTGGAGCGTTCTGCTTCGCGCTCAGCGTGTCTTTCTTCACCCAGCGGTCGAACCAGTCGGCTTGCACTGCCCGAATAGGAATGTGGGCATCCGGTCCGAAATCGCGCGTCGGAAACTCTAGGGCAGGATTGTGCGCCCACGGGCCGATCCAGGTTTCGACCGCGTCATGTTGTAAGGCCAGGCGGGAGAACGCATCCAGGTCGCTTTCGGCATAGTTATCGAACCAGCCCCCGAGCGAAAGTACGGGAATGGTCACACGGCGGCTTTCCTGTCGGATACTGCGCGCTCTCCAGTAGCCGTCATAGGAAGGATGACTTACGGCATCCCGCCAGACTCGCAAAACGGTGCCGGTTGCCGCCACGTCAGCGGTACGTAACGGCAAATGGCCGATATAGGTCGCAAACAGGAATCGTTTCTGGTTCGGTGGCGTGAGGTTTTCTGAGAGCCATACCAGGCGATGCCCCAGCTTCATCGCACCGCCGGACGAATAAAACCGATCCAGGTATTCGTCGTCCCCCGAACACATGGGAGAGATTGCGTCGAGATGAGGGTTTTCTTGCACCGCCGCCCACCATTGGGCTAGGCCCAGGTAAGAACTACCCGCCATCGCGACGCGGCCGTTTGACCATGGCTGGGCGGCGATCCAGTCGATCGTATCGTTGCCGTCCGGACCTTCCTGCTCGACCGGACCGAATACGCCTTGGGATCCATAACGGCCGCGAACATCCTGAATCACCACCGCATAGCCTCGCAGGACAAAGTAGCGATAGCTGGCGCTGGCGGAGGATCTGCGATTGTAGGGAGTGCGAACCAGCACAGTGGGCCAGCGCCCGGTCGCCTGAGGAAGAAATACGTCAGCCGCCAGATCCACTCCGTCACGCATGCGAATCAATATCCCCAGCAGGCCCGTCGGGCCGCCCTGATACGGACTTTTCTCAATCACTTGTGCGCCGAACAAGCCCGAAGCGAGGAGCAAGGCGATAGGGCCAAATATGGACAACAGCCGGATCATCACGCCGCGGGAATGGTGCTGGTTTGGGGCTTGGGACGTGGCCCAAAAAGAGCTGTGCCGATCCGAATGATAGTTGCACCCTCCTCGATCGCGACTTCCAGGTCACCGGACATGCCCATCGAAAGATCGCGCAGTTGATACTGGCGCGCCAGGACCGCGAGTTTCCGGAAATAAGGTCTGGAGTGCTCCGGATCCTCCGACCATGGCGGCATGGTCATGAGCCCCCTCAGGCGCAGATGCGTACATTTTTGCGCTGCACCCAGCAGTTGAGGGATATCGTCTGGTGCGGCGCCAGCCTTGGCTTGCTCAGGAGAAAGCTTGATCTCGAGCAGCACATCCAGCAGTCTCCCGCGTGCGGCTGCAGCATCCTGTAGCCGCTCGATCAGACGAATGGAATCAGCCGTTTGGACCACATCGAATAGGCTGCAGGCCAGCCGGGCTTTATTCGACTGGAGGTGTCCGATGAGATGGAAGCGCGCTTCGCCGAGATCCGCCAGGGCAGTCTGCTTCTCGGCAAACTCCTGAACGTAGTTTTCGCCAAAGTCCCGAATGCCCGCGGCATACGCTGCCCGGATATATGCAGCAGAGAATTTCTTGGATACCGCTACTAACGTTACGTCCGATCGCGATCGGCCGCTTTGTTTGACTGCTCGCGCAATCCTTTCCTCCACAAGCTGGAGGCGGCCCGCGAAATTGGAGTCTTCAGGTGACAAAACTCTATGATAAGAGTCCGGCAAAGGCTGCCAAAACCGAAAACCCGGAACAGCTGCTGAACACCATTTCAACATTCGTGAATGCTTGCCGCCGCCCGGCAGTGCTCGAGTACGGCGAAGAGCCGATCCCTTTAAAGCCCGGTGAGTATGTTCTCGAGATTAGAGCCGGCCGACTGGGGCTCGAGGTTTGGGACGAGACGCGCTGCATCTCGCGGCGCATTCTTGCCGTCGAACGCATATCCACGGCAGTGCTTGATTGCACCGTTCAACGCTTCGGAGGAAAATGCGGCAAGCTTACCGTTCTTGACCTGGATCGTCCCCAGGCGGCGCACCGCTCTCTTATCGGAAACCGGCAAAGCTTCGCGGAAAAGTTCCGGCGTATGCTGTCCCGCCAGTTTCCGGATTGGGAGATCACGACACTATCCAGCGGCCTCGATCTGCAGCGCTCATTTTCTTCGAGGTTCCCGCGAGCATGGCTTACCCGCGCGAATAGGGCAATCGCGGCAATGGCTTGTCCTGCGGAGGAAGACGAGGCCGCCATGCTGACATTCGCGCTGCTGTGGCACGGTTATCTGCGAAAGCAGAGTCCGCCGCAGGATCACCTTTCCCTGGCTTTGTTTTTGCCGGAAGGCGCCGGAAATCTTACAGCGCACCGCTTACGGTGGCTGACCGGTGCTTCGCTGCGTTTCACCCTGTTCCTGTTCAATCAGCACGGCTCGGCCGGGGAAGTCGACCCGGATGATCTCGGTAATCTGCAAACTCGCGTCGCATCGCAGTACGCGCCGCCGCAAATCGCCGTCGAAATTAGAAAACTGTTGGACCGCCTCAGAACCATCGACGGCGTAGGATGGTCCCCCGAACTCAACGGCAGCTTGAGCATCTCTTGCCGAGGCCTCGAATTCGCACGTATCGAAGGCGGCCGCATCCTGCTGGGCCTCGAAGAGAGGCGGGAGTTGAGCGCGTGCCACACTGAAGACGTGGAGCACTTCGCGATGCGCCTGTCCGGCCTCTCCGCAAGATCCCCGGCAGCGTTCGCGCCTCGCGTTTTTCCTGAGCGCTGGTTTGAAACGGCTGTTCGATCCCACCTGACATCTATCTATCCCGAGCTGATTACCGATACGGTGCATGCGCAAGTGTTGTCGTTTGCTGCTACAAACCGTGATCTGATTGACCTTCTCGCAGTCACTCGTTCGGGCAGGCTTGTTGTGCTTGAATTGAAAGCCGCTGAAGATATCCAGCTGCCTTTTCAAGCCATGGACTACTGGATGCGTATTCGCTGGCATGCCGAGCGAGGCGAACTACAGCACCTCTTCCCTGGCGTGGCCGTAATGCCACTGCCCCCCATTCTCCTGCTGGTTGCGCCGGCGATGACATTCCATCCTGCTACCGAATCCGTCCTGCGCTATTTTGCGTCTGATATTGAAGTGGAACGAGTGGGCGTCAATACAGAGTGGCAAAAGCGCTTTCAGGTGGTACTACGCCTCCGCGGCGCTGAAGTCCCCGCATCGCATCGGAGTTCTGAATAATGTTCGATAGCCTGATTCACATTAAGAAAGCAATTGGTACTCTAAACCCGCAACACGTTCGCGACCTGAGTGAGCGACCCATTCGCATCGCCCTGCATGCCTCGAATCAGGACGCGTACCGGCAAATGGAAGAATTTTTCCTGAGTCAGTTGACTCCGGCGCGGCGGCGCCAATCTGCCCTCCTGCTCGCCCGCGCGCCGATTCCGCCCTCGACGCAACCATTCGACCTGCACGTCTACGACTCCGGGACGCTCGCGCCGGAAAAGGCGCTGGTGTTTCATCCCCATCACACGCAAGCATTCGTACTCAAGGTGCTCGCAAACAATCCGTCGTCAGGTGTTGTGCTGGCCCAGCGCTTCGTGCCGTTCCGGCGCCCATTTATCGACCGGGTCATTGCAAAAACCGCCCGCGAGAACACATTGTTCTCGATTTCAACCGCTCTGCCGGACGTGATCCCGAGCATCATCGAATTGCCTTGGGCAGTTGCCGAATTCGCCTCCGACACAGCGTTCTTAACAATGAACCAGGTTCGGATGGCTTTTTTGCTGGCCGCTGCGAGCGACCGTGAAGTGGGATACATGCAGCAGAAGGCAGAAATCGCGAGTGTGATCGGAAGTGCTTTCGGCTGGCGGGCGCTGGCCCGGCAACTCGTCGGCAAAATTCCGTTTGGCGGCGGCCTTATCGCCAAGGCCGCAGTGGCATATGCCGGAACCAGAGTCCTGGGGCTTTCTCTCGAGCGCTACTACAGCATCGGTTTCACGTACACTCGCGAAGAGCGGGACCAGATCTATTCGGAAGCCTTTCGGCAGGGCAAACAGGTTGCTTTGAAAATGGTCAGCTATATCCGGCCTGAACTGACTGCAAAGCTCAATGGCCGGGCTCAACAGCGCTGAAAGCGGCAGTACCAGCATCAATTGTGCCTGGACGACGCTTGACCAGGAAACCTGAAAGCGAATGGCACGTCGTTTGCTTTAGAATGAGACGATCTTTCCAATTGTGCACTTGTCCCACATTGGATGATGAAGTGAACCAGTATCTATGACCAAACGTATTCTCCTTTCGTTGTTGGCGGCCGTTTCTCTCCTGAACGCGGACACGTTGGTGCTTCGTGACGGAACCCGGATTGACGGACGACTATTGGGCAGCGATGGCGAGTCTGTTCGTTTCCAAGCGTCGGGTGGCCAGGCGAGCACCTACTACCGTGACCAGATTGAATCGCTCCGGTTCGGCAAGGAGTCGGGCTCTTATCAGCAGGGCGCAGCATATCCTCCGCCAAATCCCGGCTACTCGCAGAATCCGCCTCAAGGCCATCCACCCGATACGTATGCTGCTCCGGCCGGGGCGCCCGCCGGTAGCGTGGCCGGTGTTGAAGTGCCGGCAGGAACCCAGATTGTCGTTCGCCTGATCGATCCCGTGAACTCGGAACGAGACACCTTGGGACAGACCTATCGCGCGACGATAGATGAGCCGGTTCTGGAGAATGGACAGGCGGTAATCCCTCGTGGTGCAGATGCGGTAGTAGCCCTGGTGGACGATCAGCAATCCGGCAAATTCGCCGGACGCACTGTCATGACGCTTGCGCTCCGAAATGTAACCGTGAACGGCCGCGCCTACGACGTGACGACAGCAGGAGTAGCGCAGGCTAGCAGCTCTCGCGGCAAGCGTTCGGGTGAAGTTATCGGCGGGACCGCTGCTTTAGGCGCCATCATCGGCGCAATCGCGGGCGGCGGCAAGGGCGCTGCCATCGGCGCGGGTTCCGGCGCAGCAGTCGGCGCGGCCGGCCAGGTGCTGACGTCGGGCCAAAAGGTAAAGGTCCCTTCCGAAACGCGGTTGACTTTCACGCTGCAAAACCCTATCGACCTCTGATCTTCGCCGTTTGAAGGAGTCGCACGAAAAGGGAGCATGTCCACATGCTCTCTTTTTTTGTATGCGACAGAACCCGTAGCGGACACTAACAATATGGAACCGCTGGATCCGGTAGAGGCACGAGTCCTTGGCGCCCTGATCGAAAAAGAAGCAACCACGCCTGAGTATTACCCGCTCTCGTTGAATGCTCTCGTCAATGCGTGCAATCAGAAATCGAATCGTGACCCCGTAGTGAGTTACGACGACGAAACCGTAGAAGAGGCTCTGGCTCGCCTTCGCGACAACAAGTTTGCGTTCAAGCTCACGGGAAGCGGGCGCGTGGACAAGTACTCGCAGCGCATCTCGGAGACGCTCAACTTAGGCCGCCGCGAGCTCGCGGCCTTATGCATCCTTCTGCTGCGCGGTCCGCAGACTCTGGGCGAGATCAAGGATCGCAGCGAACGCATCTTTGCATTTGCTGATCTCGAGGAGGCCGAGCGCGTACTTGCGAAACTCGCTGAACTCCCCACCGGGCCGCTCGTTGCAAAGCTGCCCCGGCAGCCCGGACAGAAGGAGGCCCGCTACGCACATCTGCTTTCCGGAGAACCTGTCATTGACACAGCCAGCGGGTCTGCCGCTCCGCCTGCGCCGACACGCGTGGAACAACTCGAACAGGAGCTCCAAAAACTGCGCTCCGAGTTCGATGATCTGAAGAGCAGATTTGAAACGCTCGAGGCACAGCTCCGCTAACCCGTTGTGCGCGTTGATTGAGACTCTAACCGTGCGCGGCTCCGCTTATGAGGCTGTAGAGTAGTACGGCAAGCACGATCGCAGTGATGAGAAGGTAGTGGCGATCCTTTTCCATTGCAAAGCCGACAAGGCAAAGCGCGACGCGAGCAACGGGAGTCGCAATCAGGAGCAGAACCCCGAGTTGAATAACACATCGCGCCCGAAGTGCTATCGCGCCCGCGACGATCTGTCCGACGATACGATACTCAGCCGGCGTTTGATGAAATTGCCGATAGTCTATCTGTTCCCCACCGTGGCGGATCATGAAATAGACACCGCCGACCAGCACGACGAATCCGGCGATGAGCACGCCGGTTCGAAGCAGCATGCTCACCATTAATTCGATGGATCGGTCAGTCATGCGCGGCGAACTCATAGGTATCCTTTCACTCCGCTGTAAATCATCTCGATTGCCATCACGCCGACGACGATTGCGAAAATCCGGCGCAACAGAAGAACCGAAAGGCGCTTCAGGTAGCGCGCTCCGACGACAGACCCGGCCAAAACGCCTAGCATGACAGGCATCGCCACGCCTGGATGCACATATCCGCGGCTGAGGTAGATGCCGGCGCTGGCGGCGGCAGTCACGCCGATCATGAAGTTACTCGTTGCCGTGGAGACCTTGAAGGGAATCTGCATCACCTGGTCCATTGCGACGACTTTCAGAGACCCGGAGCCGATCCCAAGCAGACCCGAGACCGTGCCGGCACCGAACATCAGCGCGAACCCGGCTTTTACGCGCCGGACCTTGTATTCTTGAATCCCTTCTATGGTGTCGTAGGAGGAGTTCAGCTTTAAACTTTCCCCGAGCGGGTCGGGCGGCACAGGCTTTTTCAAATCCTTGTGCTCGTGCGCGGCCTGCCATGCCGCCTGCATAAGGATGAGCCCGAAAATAATACTCAGACTGCCTGTCGAGATTTTCGAGGTCAGATACGCCCCGAAAAGCGCCCCCAACGTGGTGGCGATCTCAAGAAACATTCCAATCCGGATATTCGAATAACCGTCGCGAACGTAGGCGGCAGCCGCGCCGGAAGAGGTCGCGATCACTGAAACAAGGCTGGCTCCTATCGCGTAGCGAAGGTCGACGCCGAGGAAGAGCGTCAGCACAGGCGTCACAACTACACCCCCGCCGAGTCCCGTAAGGGAGCCGAGAAAGCCCGCGACGAGCGCCGCTGCGAAAACAATGGGAGTGAATTCAGCGATTGTCATCGCGTCGAGAACAAAAGTGCCCTGATGACTCTGATATAGAAGGGAGGCGTCCAACTTTTTGCAAAGAGGATCATCGTGAAAAGGTTACTACTTTCCGCCTTGGCTGGGGCTGCAACCTTCGCCCAGCAACTCCCTGTCATTCAATCACCGGATGTCCACAATGATGGCCGTGTGACCTTCCGGTATTTCGATCCCGGCGCGCAGCACGTGGTGGTCAATCTTGAAGGCCGCAAGGATCCTTATGTTATGGAGAAGGATCAGCAAGGCATCTGGTCCGTAACAAGTGATCCGCTAGCCCCGGAAATCTATGGCTATTCGTTCACGGCAGATCGTATCCATCGTCTGGACCCGGAGAACACCCGGATCAAACCGAACTTATTGACCCTGAACAATCTGGTGCTCGTTCCCGGCCCTTCACCCATGCCCTGGGAAGACACGGACATCCCGCATGGCACTGTCCATCACCACTTCTACAAATCGAACGTTGTGGGCGACAACCGCGACTTTTATGTTTATACTCCGCCGGGTTATGATCCGAACGCGAAGACGCTCTATCCGGTTCTGTACCTGTTGCACGGCTACAGCGATGACGCCCGCGGCTGGACGGCCGTCGGCAAAGCGAACTTGATTCTGGACACGCTGATTGATCAAGGCAAAGCAAAGCCGATGATTGTCGTCATGCCTTTAGGCTACGGCGCCCCCGAGATCGTGTCGCGCAGTTCGGCGTCCGGCGGTTTCCGGAATCAGGACCTGCGTAGGCGGAACTTTAGCAACTTTCAAGCTGCTCTTCTCGACGAAGTCATTCCCCGGGTAGAGCAGATGTACAAGGTGAGCACAAACCGCAGTGCACACGCCATTGCCGGGCTATCTATGGGCGGCGCCGAATCATTGCTGACCGGCTTGAATCATCTGGAGGAGTTCTCCTGGATCGGTGGCTTCAGTTCGGGTGGTCTTGATCAGGATCTCGCAGGCGAGTTCCCTAAGCTGAGTTCAGCGGACAACACGAAGATTCGTTTGCTCTGGATTGCTTGCGGAACGGAGGACAATCTAATTACCCCAAACCGTAACCTGATTGGCTGGTTGAAGGGCAAGGGCCTTAAGGTTACACCAATCGAAACGCCGGGCATGCACACCTGGATGGTTTGGCGCGCAGATCTGTTGAATTTCGCTCCGCTGCTCTTCCAGGATCGCCCTGACGGCAACACAGGGGTGCAATAACAGAAAAGGCCGAGTAGATGATCTATCCACTCGGCCTCAACGTTGGAGGCACGTTCAAGCGTGGTTACTGGTTAGGCGCGCCTGGACCGGGTTGCGGTTGATTACTGGCGCTGCTTTGCCCGCCCACTACTCCCTGGTTCACGAGCACTTTCACTTCCACTCGACGGTTCATCTTTCGGCCCGAGGCTGTGTTGTTAGGAGCGGCCTCGTGCGAAGTACCCATGCCAGCCGGGGTAAGAATGCGGTGAATCGGGATGTTGCCTTGTTGTTCGAGGTAACGAATTACAGCATTGGCACGCGCTTCACTCAATTGCTGATTGAGGCTCGCGTTACCGGTCTTATCGGCGTAACCAGCTACCTCAATCACATAGCCCTTCTGCGCCTGCGCCTTTTGGGCAAGAGAATCGAGGTCCTGTTTCGCCTGCGGTGTTAACGTGGCACTGTTGAGGCGGAAATATACCGTAGCGGTGTCTTCGGGTTTGTAGTTATCCAGGTCAGAGATCCGGCCGTTTGCGGCGCTCACGCCCTGGTTTGCCTGGTCGGCCTCTGTCTTCACCTGCCCGACCTGCGTCTGCACCTGGCCGACTTGCTGCTGAGTCTGCTGCTGTTGTGTCTGCAACTGATCCGTCCGGCCTTCAAGCGTTCCTGTCCGGCCTTCGAGCGTGCCGGTACGGTTCTCAAGCGTGCCGGTCCTGGCCTCGAGCGGCGAAACGCGCGTGTCGATCTGGCGCGAGGCGCGCATTGAGTTCGGATCGAAGATTACCTTACTCGCAACAAGATCGCCCTTTTCGTTGCCTGCTCCTTCCGCCTGGATTTGCAGGCCCGGGACAAGGGCGGTTGCATCCATTGCGGTCTTTCGACCGAACATCCCGTGCTTCAGTTGAATCCTGGTCGTGTTCGTCAGGTCGACCGTGCCGATAGAGTCATCGTTCGTTCGCAATTTGATGACGTCGCCATCTCGAGAGACGATCACCCCCTGGACCTTGGTATTCTCGCCGTTTGCGAATGTGCGGGTATTGGGCGTGACCCGCGCCATGCATAGGGCCGAAAAGAGCACGATTGGTGCTGTTAGAGATACGGAAACCCTGGAGATTTTGTTAACTTTCATAAGCTTCTTGTTTGGAACGCCTCCCTTGGCCACCAAAAACTGTCGGAAGCCGCTCAGCTCTGTTGGCGACTATTAGACGCCTCCTTGCCAGATCCTGTAACAAAAACTACGAGGGTGCCACGAAACGTCCGCGGAGGCGTGAGACCGAGGATGGTATAACCTATGGCGTGCCAGATACTTCCGTAGGAGCCCATAAGAGATCTCGCTTTTACGGCTGGTGGATTGTTGCCAGCACTTTTGTGACGTTTGGAATCGCTGTCGGCGTTCCGTATTACAACCTGCCTTTTTTTTACGATTACTTCCAAAAGGCATATCACTGGGACATTCGCGAAATTACGCTCGGCTTTCCGCTCGCCGCCATCCTTACGCTGTGGGTGGGACCGGTTTTGATTCCACGCTTCAGCCCGCGGAAGCTGATACTCGCAGGCACAGGCTTCACAGCGCTTGCCTTCTTCGGCTTCGGCGCGATGAGAGGCGCCCTCGGTGTCTACTTTCTGCTCTATTTCGTGTATACGGTCGGCTACATTTTCTCAGGACCCATCCCTCATCAACTCCTGGTCTCCTACTGGTTCCGGCGCAAGCGCGGGACCGCGATGGGCATTGTTTACGTTGGGGTCGGACTTTTCGGCGGATTGGGTTCGTTTTTCGTTCGCGGGGTGACGGACAGCTATGGCTTCCGTGCGGCTCTTTTTGCGGTTGGCGCTCTGATGTTTCTGACCTGGCCGCTGGCGCTGCTGTTCATGAAAGACAAACCCGCCGAACTACAGCAGTACCCCGATGGAGCGGACCAGCCGCCGCAGGATGTCCATCTTTCACCCCACAGCTTTGCGTATCTCCTGCGCAGCAAGCCGTTCTGGCTGCTGCTGATCGGCAGCATCTGCTCGATTGGATCTATTGGCTCCATTAACATGCACATGAAGTTCGTATTCCGGGATGCCGGCTTTGTCGATCAGCGTGCCCTGAACGCTACCTGGACCACCGCCTCCGTTTTGATCCTCTGGTCGAGCATTGTGGGCCGCCTCGGCATCGGCTATTTCGCCGATATTTTCTCCAAGAAGCGGGTTATGACCGCCACTTACTTCATCGTTGCCGCCAGTATTCTGTTGCTGCTCACGGTGACGCCGGCGCGCTACGATTCGGTCTACATTTTCGCCACCGTGTTCGGATTCTCGATGGGTGCGGATTACATGCTGATTCCGCTGATGGCTGCAGAACAGTTTGGCGTCAACAGTCTTCCCCGCGCTATGGCCGTAATCCTGCCGCTAAACACTATTGGTCAGACCTGGTGCCCGTACTTCGTTTCTCAACTACGTGCACACCAAGGAAGCTATTGGGCTCCCATGGCCGTTGTATTTGCAATCGCGATGCTCGGAGCTGCAGCCATTGCGATCTTGCCTCGCACTCCTCAATTAACGAATTCGCCCGAACTGGAACGCCCCGTCCTGGCAAATCAACGCGAGAGATCGCTACCTTAGATTCTTGGCCAGCGCTCAGCCATCAGCAGTCAGCTTTCAGCTTTCAGCCATCAGCTTAGCCTCCGGCTGGCGGCCGGATTGAATAATCTGTGACCGTAACCGGGTCATTCACAGGCCAGCGGTCAGCCTTCAGCTTTTTTCGGTTGCTGATAGCTGAACGCTGAAGACTGAAAGCTATCGCTGGCAAGCGCACAGCGCGTTTGTTGCCTGTTATGCGCGCTCAAAAATAGATTTCAAGTATCCTTGGCTAGCCCTAGCCGTTGGAGGAATGGCCGAGTAATAGAAAGGAGGCGTCTCTGGACGTGTCATACTCCGCCAGCCGATTCTTCAGCGAGAGGCACGGGTGGTCGATCGAATCGTGACGGGCCGGCACCAGGCGCCTTTCGACTGTAGCCGGGTAGTGCGCAACATTGCCTGCTAGCCGCTGCCGAAGTGCGGGGGTAGGGGACGGCTCATGCGCCAGAAATATTCGGACGGCGGAAGCGCGGTTTGTTCCTGGGGGTATGAGCTCGGGCTGATGTCCGGGGTGATTGGGGGCGTGGACTTTCGCGCGAACGCGGCCTTCGGGGTGAGCAGCCGGGCTTCGAGCTGGTCGATCTTTTCCTGGAGGGAGACCTCGCGCTCGAGAGACTTGAGCAGGCGGATGTTCTCGCTCATGATGTCTTTTCGCAGGCCCTGCAACACTTTCCAGGCACGATAGAAGGCGCGCTCGGCGGTGATTTTGTAGCGCTGCATGAGGTCGATGTGGTGGCGCTGTTCAGGGGACCAGTGCGCGGGATCGGGGCCGGAGGCGGCGACTACTTCGGTTTCGGCCTGAGAGAGGCGGCGCCGGGCGCGGCGGTAGAGCACGTCGTTTTCAATAAGGATGCCGACGAGGGCGTGCTCCTGGAAGTCGGCGGGATCGAACTGGGTGTTCCAGCCGCGAATGATTTCGTCGAGCTCGGCGGGATCTTCGCCGGGGAGAAGGAGCTGGTGGGAGCAGCAACCGTGCCTGGTGGCGTTCTGGCTGGAGGTCTTCTTGCCGTGATCCGAGCGCGGGCCGGTGGACCCGTTTGGATTTTTTTTCGAGCGGCGCGGCATGAAGGGTTCGGTTGCTTTCGTTCGCGAGTTTGCGGGAGGGGCGGGCGGATGGCGGCGGTTGATGGGAGTTAATGCCGTGATTTGGTGGAGGAAAGAATTTTTTGGTGTGTGGTGAATGGCGGGAAGAGCGTTAGGGCGAGAGGTTACTGGATGGGGGAGATACCGCGTTTTGCGAAACGAAGTGGTGTGGGCGGGATTGGGTTCGTTTTTGCGGATTTGGGGAGAGAGGTTGATGGCTGGGGGTGGGAAGGGTCTTTAGTTGTGAAAGTCGGGACTTGACCTTTCAGTTTTCAATGTCCGATCAAGTTGTGCGTGTCAGACATCCAATTATGACGCGAGTTTCCGGCAAGCTCACATAACGGGCCACAACGAAGAATTGCTTCCGAGTCACCGCTGGTTCGGCCGTAATCGGCAAGCTTCCTTTGAGGATCATTCTGTTGAGCGTTGGCCCGACAGCACCTTCGGATGTGGGGGTAAGTATATTAAGGAAGTGCTTCTCACGATTGCTGCAGACATCCCCGCCTCAGAGTTAGGCTATCTGCTGCACAAGAATCCAGCGCGTTTTCACAGTTTTGACCTTTCATTCGGCAAGGCACACGTTTTTTATCCCAAAGTTGGCAGCATTCGGTCCGAGGCTGCGCTGCTGTTGGACGTCGATCCAGTCGGCCTGGTGCGGGGACGGTCTCATACTGCAGAAGCCGGTCTGCATCAGTACGTGAACGATCGCCCTTATATTGCCTCTTCGTTTCTCAGCGTCGCAATGTCCCAGGTCTTCGGCACGGCAATGAGTGGCCGAAGCAAGGAACGGCAGGAACTCGCGGATCAGCCAATACAGTTCGATGCCTTAATCACAGCGCTGCCGTGCCGGGGCGGGTCCGAGCTGCTGAAGCGGCTGTTTGAGCCGCTTGGCTACGAATCCGAAGCCAAAGGTTACCACCTCGACGAACACTTTCCTGAGTGGGGAACCAGTCCGTATTACACGGTCCGGCTAAGAAACCATGTGCGCTTGCGGGATCTGCTGACCCACATGTACGTCCTGATCCCGGTCCTCGATGCAGAAAAACATTATTGGGTTGGGGAGGACGAAGTAGAGAAGCTGCTGCGTAAGGGCGAAGGCTGGTTAGCTGATCACCCGGAGCGCCAAACCATTGTAAATCGCTATCTACGGTACGACCGGAAGCTCACGAGGTCTGCGCTGGGGCGGCTGGTCGAGGGAGAGAGCAACGATCCCGAGGCAGAAGATATCGATCACACCCAGGAAGAGCGGTCAATCGAAGCTCCGCTCAAGTTATGGGAGCAGCGGATCGGTTCCATTACCTCTGCCTTACGCTCAAGGGAAGCGCAGACGGTTGTCGATCTGGGTTGTGGTGAAGGCAAGTTGCTGAGCGTCCTTTTACACGACCGCTCCTTTGAGCGCATCGTCGGAGTAGACGTCTCATGGCGGGCGCTGGAAATAGCCTCGAAGCGCCTGCATCTTGACCAACTGCCTATCGCGCAAAGATCTCGGATCGAGTTGCTCCATGGGTCGCTGATGTACAAGGATAAGCGCGTGAGCGGGTTCGACGCTGCTGTTGTGGCAGAAGTTATCGAGCACCTCGACCGACCACGTCTTGCGGCGTTCGAGCGCGTCGTATTCGAACATGCGCGTCCTGGCATGGTTTTGGTCACGACGCCCAACGCCGAATACAATCCGCTGTTTCCGTTTTTGCCAAGCGGCCGGTTCCGGCACAAAGATCATCGGTTCGAGTGGACGCGCAGTGAGTTTCAGCGCTGGGCGATGGAAAATGCGGAACGGTTCGGGTATAAAGTTCGTTTCCTACCGATCGGCACGTCCGATCCGATTGCGGGGCCGCCCACCCAGATGGGGGTCTTCGAAAGGTGAAGCTCACCCTCCCGGAACTGTCTCTAGTGGTTCTGATCGGGCCGTCAGGGTCGGGTAAATCTACGTTTGCCAAGAAGCACTTCCTTGCGAGTGAGGTGCTCTCGTCCGACTTCTGCCGCTTTCTAGTCTCCGACGACGAGAACAGCCAAGCTGCAACGAGTGATGCCTTTGACGTGCTGCACTACATCGCTGCAAAGCGCCTCGCAGCCGCAAAGCTCACGGTGGTGGATGCGACGAACGTCCAGAAAGAAGCACGCAAGCCGCTGGTGGATTTGGCGCGTCAATACCACGTTCTGCCCGTCGCCATAGTCCTAAACTTGCCGGAGCGAGTCTGTGCAGATCAGAATCGGAATCGCCCAGATCGTAACTTCGGGCCGCACGTCGTTCGCAATCAGTCTCAGGAGCTTCGACGCTCTCTGAAAGGTCTCGACCATGAGGGGTTCCGCCACGTACACGTTCTCAGCAGCCTGGATGAAATCGAGGCGGCTGTGATCGAGCGCCAACCGCTATGGAACAACCGCAGGTTCGATCATGGCCCTTTCGACATCATTGGCGACGTTCACGGCTGCTTCGATGAGTTGATAGAGCTTCTGCAGCGCCTAGGCTACGCGATCACGAGAGAAGCAGATCAGTACAAGGTCCTGCCGCCAAGCGGCAGAAAGGCCCTGTTTGTTGGTGATCTCGTTGACCGTGGCCCCAAGGTGGCAAAGGTCCTGCAGCTTGTCATGGCGATGGCAGACTCTGGTGTGGCGCTTTGCGTGCCCGGCAACCATGACATGAAGCTGGTCAAGAAGCTTCGCGGCAGCGATGTCCAGATGACGCATGGGCTTGCGGAAACCTGGGCTGAACTCGAACGTGAATCGCCAGAATTTCGAAAGAGAACGCTCGCCTTCCTGGACGGGCTGGTCAGCCATTACGTTCTGGACGGCGGGGGACTTGTCGTCGCACACGCGGGCATGAAGGAAGAGATGCAAGGACGTGGCTCGGGCAAAGTCCGTGAATTTGCCCTTTACGGTGAAACCACCGGCGAGACGGACGAGTTCGGTTTGCCCATACGCGTCAACTGGGCTGCGGAATATCGAGGCCGGGCAATGGTCGTGTACGGCCACACTCCCGTTCCCGAACCCGAATGGCTAAACAGGACTGTCAATATCGATACAGGCTGCGCCTTCGGTGGTGCACTAACTGCCCTCCGTTACCCGGAGAAGGAGTTTGTGTCCGTGCCAGCCAAGCACACTTACTATGCGCCCGCGCGCCCATTTATACCCGAAGGCACGGCACCTGAACCGAAGTTGACCGCCCAGCAGAGACAAGACGAACTGCTGGACATTGACGATGTGGTTGGGAAACGGATCATCGCGACCAGACTGCACCGGACTGTCACGATTCGTGAAGAGAATGCGACGGCAGCGTTGGAGGTGATGAGCCGATTTGCGGCGAATCCGAAATGGCTGATTTATTTACCGCCGACAATGTCGCCTTCAGAAACGAGCCGCCGAGCCGGTTACCTGGAGTATCCCGAAGAGGCATTCGCTTACTTCCGGCACGAAGGCGTGGCAACTGTCGTCTGTGAACAGAAGCATATGGGATCGCGTGCAGTGATTATTGTCTGCCGCGATGAGGAGAGTGCCCGTGAGAACTTCGGGGTCATCGGAGAGGGCATCGGTATCTGCTACACGCGGACTGGCCGGAGGTTCTTTTCGGATGCATCGCTGGAACAAGCTCTCTTGGAGAAAGTGCAGGCGGCGGTGACCTCTTCCGGGCTGTGGGAAGACTTAAAGACAGACTGGCTGTGCCTAGATTGCGAACTGATGCCATGGTCTGCGAAAGCACAGGAATTGCTGCGGGAACAATATGCGCCAACCGGCGCCGCTGCACGCGCTTCGTTTCCATACGTCGTGGCTGCTTTGGAATCGGCAGCGCATTGCGTCCCAGAGATATCGGGCATCGCCAAGCACTATCGTGAGCGCCAGAGGCTCGCGGACCGCTACGTGGCGTCGTATCGCCGGTACTGCTGGCCTGTCAATTCCATCGCGGATCTTCGGCTCGCGCCGTTCCATCTGCTCGCTTCGGCAGGCCGCGTCTACACTGATGCAGATCACATCTGGCACATGGAAACGCTCTCAAAATTAGTTGCAGCCGATCCCGGCCTGTTAATAGCAACCGCGTTTAGGCGCGTGGACTTGGCCGATGGAGCGTCCGTTGCAGACGCAACAAACTGGTGGGAGGAACTGACGGGCTCGGGCAGTGAAGGCATGGTCGTGAAGCCGCTTCACTTCGTTCAACCGGGCAGGCGAGACTTGGTTCAGCCTGCAGTAAAGTGTCGCGGACGCGAATATCTCCGCATTATCTACGGCCCGGAGTACACCCAAGAAGAGAACTTGATGCGACTGCGGGAGCGTGGCCTGGGAACAAAACGGTCGCTCGCAATCAGGGAGTTCGCGCTCGGCATCGAAGCCTTGGAACGCTTCGTTCGGGCCGAACCATTGAGACGGGTGCATGAGTGTGTGTTCGGAGTACTGGCGCTGGAGAGTGAAGCCGTAGATCCACGGTTATAGGCCTTCTTAGCGGTCGCCGTAGCGACTTGCTGACGGACTGTTGCGAGGCTTTTGAGTCTCTGATCCGGCCACTGTTATGTTATCGGGGGGCGAAGGAGCGATACCGATCAGGTACCGCGGAAACGTGTGCCTCACGGCTAACACGACATCATCGGAAAGCTGACACTCTGGTGACGCCCGCAAGTTTGATTCAGCATTGAATTTGCACTTGCTCCGTGTCGTCAGCAAACGGACAGAACATTACGCTCGTTTCCGATAACGCCCGTGAACCCCGCGATACCGGAATGTTGGTTGTGTCCGAGGGGTCCACCGGCGCCGCCACTCGATCGGGCGTCGTCCCCGTAAACATCATCAGCTACCCGTAAGACGGAAGGTGAATTGGCCTGTTAACGTAGTGATGGCTTTCAGCCGTCAGCTTTCAGCCCAAGAAAAGCTGACGGCTGAGCGCTGAAAGCTTTCTTTACCGCTGAAAGCTCTCCTCGGCAAAATAGATTTCAAGTATCCTTGGCTAGATTTAGAACATCGGGCCAGATGATTTGCACTGCTTATCGCATTGCGTAGAGTTGCTCCGCTGATCGTCGTAGAACGCTCTCAGCGATGTCTCTGGCTCTGTCGAGGCTGATTTCACCATCTCGCAGCATTCCCGTCAAGGCCAGGCCAAGCGCTTCGCGCGCATTGTGATTTGCGATCCAGGTGGACTCTTCCCATCCGAGTTCCGCGCTAAAGGGATAGCCGTCCGTGCCGTACAGCACTTTGTCCGGGAAGGTTTCCAGCCATTCGCGCAACCAACCGGCGAGCGTGTGCGGCGGAAACGTGAGGGACTGCTGCGACAGATCGAGGTAAACGTTCGGTTTCTGCAAAAGCGCGCCCGCCTCACGCACAAAAGGCCAGCCGCCATGTAACAGAACAAATTTTGTGCCGCGCAGACGAGGATCGTTGAAGATCGGCTCTAGTAACAGAGGATTGGCACCGGCTATTCCGAAATAGCTGCCTCCGCCACTCATACAGTGCAGATGCACCACCATCCCCAGTCGTCCACACTCTGCTGCGATGACCCGAAAAAGGAAATCCTGTAGAGTTTGATAGTCAGCCGCAGCCACCGTGCCTTGGCCCACGTACTTTCGATATATCCGCTGCGCGTCCTCACGCGACGGATCACTAAATCCGAAGCCGCGCAGATAGGCGATCTCGAACTTTGCAGCGACTGCACCTTTCGCGTGCTGTTTCCTCAGCGTCGGCACCACAATGTTGGCAATATACTCGTCGAGCGTTGACGGGATCGCCCCTAACCCGAGGTCCTGTAAATAACGTGCGCGAATCCGTTCCTCGAGCGGAAAGAAGAGCTTCTTGTCCGGTGTTGTTGCCGCGAGCGCAGTGTTGTCGAGCGGAAACAGGAGCGCGTCCTCGTAAGCCACCCAGCGAAAGCGTGGCGGCGTGATGCCCGGTCCTGTGACAACGCGGTTGGCGAGCATCGTTTCGATGCCACTGTGGTCCAGCACCCATTCGTCATAATGAACCCCTTGCTGCGCCTTCACGCGGCTCCGCGCCGCCTCAAGTTGGCTCATTCCTTGCGCATCGAGCGGCGCTTTTCCGGCAAATCCCCACAGCGCCTTCCATGCGAGAGGTAATTGAGGGTTATCTGCTCTCCAGGCGACGGGGTCTGTCTGCGGCTCCATGTTATCGACCGGCAGTGCATCGAATCCGCGATCCCCGCGATCGTGGGGAGGAGGCAGCACCGGATGCGCATGATTATCGATTGCCTTGATAGACGCGATGACTCGCGCAATCTGCGGATCGATGCTGCTTCCAAGGAGCTCGCGCAACACGGGCGCGGTACCAAGCGCCCCGCCCCAAGGCTTAGCGAGTTCCTTTGCTGTCTGGCGGCGCGCATCCGCGCCCTTTGCGCTATTGACGCTGTCGGGGCCTCCTGCAGAGTGCGGCGCGTTCTGCGCATAGACAACCCCCAGGATGAACATCCATGCAGCGCCAAAACAGAACAGCGCGAGTTTGCTGTTGCTCATGGCGCCGGACGGACGGCGAAGCTGTGCAAGAGTGGTCCGACCACATTCGAAAAGCCGTAACCGGCAGACCGGTCCTCGTCGATATTCCAGAACATGGCGCCCATCATCGACCGATAACCGCCCGAATTCCGTAGCGCATAGGATGCGCCCGACGGCCTCGCGCCTCCAATGAGATACCGCATACTGGCCGTGACGGTCGGCACATCGGTCTCCTCGACGTAAAATCCCACCGCCACCTGGTTCTGCGGTATCGCGGGATAGCTCAGGTTTTGGCCGCCTACACGAAAGCCTTGCAACACCAGTTCTGTCATGGCCGCGTGGTAATCAACGCTACCCGCCTGATAGATTTCGCCATCCAGTCCTTCGAGCGGTGGTGTGTTGTAATCCTGCACATCGATGAAAGTGAGAATGTCGCGGATGCCGTACGCAATCGGCAGGTACGAGCCAAACTGGCCGCCATAGCTCACATGCCCCGCCACCATCTGCGGCCCTTCGGGCACGAGGCTGATCAGGAAACCCGAGCCCAACTGCGCTTTGAGTTGCTTTAGCGCGGCAATCAGATGCACAATACCGGGAGTCGTTGGATGACGGAAGTCGGTATCACCAGATGCGAGCATCAAAGATGGCGTTTCAAAATCCAGGTCGATGCCATCGAAGCCGTAGTCTCGTACCAGCCGGCTCACGCACGACACGAATACGGGAATGCTCGCGGCCTGATCAAGCGTGAAAAACTGCCCTCCGCCCCCGAGCGATAGCAGCACTTTCCTGCCCTGGCGCTTTAAGCCCGCGATGCCGGCTTTGAATTGCTCGGGGCTGTTCCCATTTGGCGGTTGGAAGCGTAGCGTTCCTTCCGGCGCGTGATGATCGGGAACCGCAAAAGCAACAATCACCACATCCCATTGTGGCGAGACTGCATCAAGCGCAAGCGTTCTTTCGCGGTCTGAGCCGGTGTAGTATCCGATGAGCGAATGGCCGTTCCTTGGGCCCGATTGCGGCTTCGGTGCGCTGTTGATGTCCGACGCCGCGATCCGAGTCGGACACGGTTTCGCCGGTTCGGTTAGCACAGTCGCATCCGGAAAGCTGTAAGTCTGTCCAGTTCCCGTATACCATGGCAGCAGCGCGACGTTCTGAACGTGATAAGTGGACGTCCCGCTCGTAATCACGAATGGCTTTGAAAACGGGAGATTATTTTTGCGGTTCGTATCGGTTGGCTCGAGGAGAAAGTAGGTAGTGGCAACGCCGCTGCCTCCACATGGCCCCTGATCTCCCGGACGCATAAACGCCGGCCGCCGCCACCGCGGAAATTTGTTGCCTGTCTGATCGCCCTTCTCAACCGGGACCAGCGGATCGTGCAGCGGGTCATTCATGAACTCGGCGATCTGTTCCGTCAACGGCTGAACGTCCTGATCCTGAACAATTGCGGGCGCACGGCTCAGGTATGACGCGAGCACAAACGAGTTGCCGGTCGCCTCATCGGTACCATGCGTGCCCCACGTACAGCAGATGGTCGCGTCGCGCTCGACGTAGTACGCCGTATTGTTTGTAATCGCAAGGAGCAAAGAGCCGGGGTGCTTGCCCACTCTCTTAAACAACTGACGCTGGACAAAATTGATATCTGCGATGCCCAGTGCGCCGCCCTGTTTGGAATTAAGAAGATACCCTGCCTCCGGCGGTACCGCGATGCTGACGGTTTCGATCACGTCGGGTTTCTCAAAAAGAGTATGCCAATCGCCCGCATGCTGGAAGGAGGCGCGCAACATAGCATCGGAATATTGCGTACTTGCCTGCCCTGGAAATGGAAAGGACGCGAATATTGGTGAGTGCAACAACTCCGGGACGCTAGCAGTCGCATCCAGCACTTCGCCTGCCTGCGAAGCGAACTGAAGCGCGACCGGAACGACGATTACCGGAATACGGGTTGTTCCGCCCCGCGCAGGATCACGCCCAACGATCGAATACACCGCTCCGTTTGCGTGGTATTGGAATGTCGGCACCGTTTGCGAGCGTGCAACCACTGCCGCGACTGCGAGAACAACGATATTTATATGCGAGCGAAACACGCACACAGCGTATCGAAGTCGGTGTGAACTCGAGCAGCCACGAAGATTACGGCAGATGGAGTAATAGCCGGTGGCCGCTGGTTTCGCGATCGCGGCAAGGTATCGTGGCCGCCAGCATTCTGTTTCTGCTCACCGTGACGCCGGCGCGCTACGATTCAGTTTACGTTTTCGCCACGATAGCTCTCAGCCGTCAGCGCTCAGCCTTCAGCTTTTTTCAAATCTGAGTATGTGGGGCTGACTGCTGATGGCTGAAAGCTCTCCTCGGCAAGCGCACAGCACGTTTGTTGCCTGTTATGCGCGCTCAAAATAGATTTCAAGTATCCTTGGCTAGCCTTAGCCGTTGGAGGAATGGCCGAGTAATTGAAAGGAGGCGTCTCTGGACGTGTTATACTCCGCCAGCCGATTCTTCAGCGAGAGGCACGGGCGCTCGATCAGATTCCACGTGAGCAATGCTCCGATGAGCGCTGCCAAAATCGAGAAAATGTAGAAAACAAGCTGCCACAAGATGCCATGTCCCAAAACTACCTGTACCCGCGAGGATGCAAAGACCGTGTCGCGCAGAGCGGCTCGGATCGGCAGGTGCAAGAGGTAAATCGCGTATGAGTACTTGCCGAACGTACGAAGAAAGCCGCTGGAGAGAACTCGCTGCGTGGTCGAACCGGGTAGCGCGTTGAGAGCTACGACCAACCACGCCGCGCAGACGAGTGCAATTTCACCATATCCGGTGGCGGCGACAAGTGCATCGTCGTAGCTCGCAAGATGAAAGGTGTACAGACAAACAAAAAACAGCGTGCCTACAATTGCGATCCATTTCGCCGCAGTGGCAAACCGCCGGATGTAGTGGCTACCATCGCGCAGGCTAACCGCGATCAAAGCGCCGAGCGCCAGTCCGTCCATGCGGCACCAGGGCAACACGTAAAGCTGAATCCATGAGTATCCTTTGAGCAACATCAGCCAGCGTGCACAGAATGTTATACCAAGCAGGGTAAGGCCGAGTGTTTTCACCTTGCTGCGGTCCAGCAGAAAAACGATAGGCGCCCATACCAGATAGAACTGCTCTTCTATGGCCAGCGACCAGGTGACGCCCAGAACGGGGTGCACCCAGTTCTGCTGTTTTGCGATCAGGAAGTTTGAAAGATACAGAACATACCACGGCCAATCGCTTGGCGCGGACACCAGGCGAGCGACTTTGTGCGCAGCAGCCGGGACCTTCAGGACGACAAACGGCAGCACGACTACGCAAACGAGAACGATCAAGTAATACAGCGGAAAAATCCGTAGAGCGCGGCGTGTGTAAAATTTTCGAAAATATCCCGCCAGTGACTTCGTATCAAGCAGGATGCCGGTGATTAGGAAGCCTGACAGCACGAAGAACAGATCGACCCCATGCGGGCCAATGTTGGCTAAGCGGGACAAAACCGCTTCCATGCCTCCCTGGCCGGGTTGCACAACCGTACAGTGATGAAATAGGACCAGTAAAATCGCAATGCCGCGGAGCCCGTCAAGTTGGGGAATCCGCGGCATCTCCGCATACGTAGAGGAAGACTGACGATTCACGAGTATCCGTCATTGTAGTTCTACCAGGGTCCTGTTTCTCTGAGAAACGGTACTAAACCCGCGGCTGTTGCGGCTTGGTCTCGCATTTCTCGAACGACAAATTCGTCCGAACCCCGGCCAAACTGCCCCTGCGGATCGATAATCCGCGATTTGTGAGTTGCTGAAGGGGACCGCTTTGGTCAGAACAATCAACTAGTCCGGCTGACAGTTGCTTTATCTTGTCTCTTGGGAACTGGTTGTGTCAGCCGCCGTTACAGCGGCTCTGGCGGAACGGGTGAGATTCGAACTCACGAACGCCTTCCGACGTTGGCGGTTTTCAAGACCGCTGCCTTAAACCGCTCGGCCACCGTTCCGTACCCACATAATGCCACATCCGCTGGCCGCGCCCCGTATGAACAAGCGCCGATCACCGCTCGGGATTCGATTCTTGAAGAGACTGATCATGTTCGCAAAAAGCCGATACGCACCGGGAACTCCCTCCGGTAGCTGACGGCAAAAGGCCCACGCATTGTAGATTCTTGGCCAGCTTGTCTGAGAACTTCTCCCTCAGATTTGGGCCAGAGCTCGGGTGATAGCTGTCAGCTATCAGCTATCAGCTTTCAGCCTTCAGCTATCAGCTTTCAGCCTTCAGCTATCCTCGGCAACCGCACAGCGCGTTTGTTACCCGTTATGCGCGCTCAAGAATAGATTTCAAGTTGTCCTTGGCTAGATATAGACTGCTTTTCCATACCTCGCGTAAAGCAGGCCGGCTTCCTGCGGTGCCCGCCCTTGATCGTGTGCTTCGAGAAGTGCCTGATAGTGCGGATCCCAACTCTTCATCCACTTTGAGCCCCGTCTTCATCGTCGGGATGCGCCCTGACCATGATGAGGCTGGCCCGGGTGTGCAGCTTCTTCAGGCTCTGCCATAGAGCCGCCGAACCGCGATTGATCGGGATCTCCCGCTGGGCAAAAGCGCAAGTCGCTGCAAACAAAGCAAGCAGGTGGTTCATAACATCTTCTGTTTACGGACTATACGCTAGAAGTGAAGCTGAGCTGGCGGGCGGGACCGCGATGCCCTCGCCGGAGCGAAAGCCTTTCGGCGTACGAGTCCCCTGCCGGGAATACGTGCATTGTCGTTGCCAACCTGATAAATTAAAAGACGTCCTTACTTTGGTGCCTTCTGGCTGTCCTTCCTCCCTTGACAGTCTTCCCGGTTTGGTTTCTGGACCATCCCGATAGGAATGGCCAGTGGCGAAGTTGACAGGCCTTAAACAAGCGTCTGAAAGAAACAGCAGTGTAGCGGCAGGAGAGACTTGCGCGTCGCCTGCGACGAATTACGGAGAAGAAGAGCGCGGGCGAGCCTCCGGTCGAGAATCGTCCAATAGCAACCGAGGTCGGGTCGCGTTCAACTACCCATTTCCCAAGACGGACATGACAACGAAATGAATCCACAACCGATTGCAGCCGGAACCATCAGCCCCAATGAGAAACTTAACAAAACCACAACCATCGTTCTGGTTCTGCTGCATATAGGTGCCGTCGCGGCGCTGTTCTGCTTTAGTTGGCGAAATCTCGCTCTAGCCGCTTTCTTGTACTGGTTAACAGTAGATCTTGGAATCAGCCTGGGCTATCACCGGTTGCACACTCACCGCTCCTATAAAATTCCGCTCTGGCTGGAATACTTCTTTGCGATCTGTGGCGCCTCGACGCTCGAAGGCGGCCCGATCTTCTGGGTAGCCACTCACCGCGTACATCATCAGCTCTCCGACAAAGAAGGCGATCCGCACTCGCCCCGGGATGGCGCCTGGTGGGCACACGTCGGCTGGATTCTTGTCGGCGAAGCCAAGCACAACAACACGCGCCTGATGTCAAAGTATGCGCCCGACCTTGCAAAGCAGCCTTTCTACGTGTGGCTCAACAACTATCATTGGGTGCCCACAGTCGCTCTGGCCGCCTTGCTGATCGCCATCGGCGGCCTGCCGATGATGCTATGGGGCGTCTGCCTTCGAATTGTCGTCGGATTACATGCGACCTGGCTTGTAAACTCCGCGACTCATATGTGGGGACCGCGTCGATTCGCCACTCGCGACGATTCACGCAACAACTGGTGGGTTGCCCTGCTGACCTTCGGGGAAGGATGGCACAACAACCACCACGCACATCCGACCTCCGCGCGGCATGGCCTGGCGTGGTATGAGTTCGATCCGTCCTGGATACAGATCAGGCTTCTGCAGGCTCTCGGGATTGCCAAATCCGTCCGCGTGGCGCGGCACACGGACCACAAGCTGGAAAAAGCTGCCTAAGCAGGTATCTGCGCCTAATCAAGCCGGTGCTTGTCGGCCCGTGCAAAGCCGCTAACTGCGCACACATCACCTAGCGCCATTGGGCGACCGCGGTGATATGCTTCTCAACCGGAGCCCTGAGGTGCCCGCTAATCTCACGCCCGAGTACTTCGCCGCGGAGCACGTGTACAAGAGCGCGGAAACGCCTCAGGAAAAAATAGCGGCGCTCGAACAGATGCTCGCTTCTTTGCCCAAGCACAAGGGCACAGAGAAGATGCAGGCGGACATCAAACACCGGCTTGCCGAAGCGCGCAGGGAATCGCAGAAGGTTCGAAAAACGGGCGTACACTCGGCCCCGGCGTATCTCATCAAGCGCGAGGGTGCCGGGCAAATGGCACTGTTTGGGCCGCCAAACGCAGGTAAGTCGCAGCTCGTGCAGGCGCTGACTCACGCGCATGTTCAGGTGGCCGACTATCCTTTTTCCACCAGGATGCCGCTAGCCGGAATGATGCTCTTCGAGGATGTGCAGATCCAACTGGTCGACATGCCTCCGATATGTGCCGAGTTTATGGAACCCTGGCTGCCGCAGGTGGTACGGTCGGCGCAAATGGGCTCTCTGGTTGTCGATGCCAATGATCCGGATGTGCTGGGCGAGATCGATTTTATTCTGACTGCGGCGGACGGGTGGCACGCGCGGCGGCCGAAGCTGCTTGTGGCCAATAAAATCGACCTGCCCGAAGCCACCGGGAACTTCCGCGCCATCGAAGAACTGTACGGCGGGGAATTCCATTGCCTGGCCGTCTCAGCGCTTACCGGCATCGGACTTGCCGACTTCGCCCGGGCGTCGTTTGACGCCCTGAAACTGGTGCGCTTCTACTCCAAGCCGCCCGGCAAGAAGGCGGACCTCGACGTCCCATACGTGCTGCTGCGCGGCTCAACTGTGCAGGATGCGGCCTCCCATGTTCATCGCGACTTCGCCGAGCACTTGAAGTATGCACGCCTCTTCAGGAAATCTCACGAGCACGACGGTTTGATGGTCGAGCGCTCGCACATCATCGACGATGGCGATATTCTCGAATTTCACATGTGACGCGGCCGTGCGGTACTTACGGTTGCCGCACCGCTGGCGCCTGGTCATTGCGCCGCGGCCTTCTGATGACATGTTGCGTGACTTCATCCAGCCGGCGATCCGGGCGATACCGCGGTCTATCGTTCGACGGCTGCCATTGTGTACCTTTCTGCTTGCGCCTTCGCTGGATGGGGAAGACATTGCTTCGCGCTGGACAGAAACGGCAGAGAGCCTTGAGATTGCCGTGTCCACTGAGGCCGCTGAGCCGCATGATATTGCCCTCGAGTTGCTCACCTGCCTTGGTCAGGCACTCTGGGAAAGAACAACGATCGCCGAACGCACTGGTTGGCTGGCACTGCTCCGAGCTGAAATCGAGGACGGCGTGAACGGTGAAATCGACGATGGCGCGCTGCTAGCCAAACGCGAGATCCTGTCAAGCCATGCGGCGGCGCTCAGCACACGCCGCCTTGAAGAATATGCGCGCGCCTCGTTTGCCGGTACCGCTGCGGAGTACATCCATTGCTTGTGGCACGATGTAACCGTGCGTACCGGCCCGGAGCACCTTCCCGCCGGGCCGCTCCGGAAGCGGATAGAGTTCATGACCCGGTTTTTTGCGCCCAACCGCGGCCCGCGCGTGATTGCCTGAGCGTTTGTCACTCCACCGTTACACTGAAAGTTCCACGATGGGGGTTCCAGAGACCAGTACCGTAGCCGTGCTGGCCGAGAAACCTTCGGTTGCGCGAGACATCGCGCGGGTTCTCGGCGCAGACAAAAAGGGCGAAGGCTATATCCACGGCAACGGCTACGTGATCACGTGGGCCATTGGGCACCTGGTTGCCCTCCCGCAGCCGCACGACATCCATCCGGAATGGCGTCGATGGCGCAGGGATTCGTTGCCCATGCTTCCCAATCGCTGGCCGCTCATTGTTTACGAGAAAACGAAGGACCAGTTCGAAGTGGTGCGAAAAATTCTCAATTCGCCCCGCGTCTCTCGTATCGTCTGCGCAACCGACGCCGGGCGCGAGGGCGAGCTGATCTTTCGCTACATCTACGAAGCCGCGCGTTGCGAGAAGCCGGTCGACCGTCTATGGATCTCTTCGCTGACCCCGGACGCCATTCGCAAGGGTTTTGAAGCTCTTCGGCCCGGAGCCGATTATGACCGGCTGGCCGATGCCGCCTCCGGTCGCAGCCGCGCCGACTGGCTGGTCGGCATGAATCTATCGCGTGCGTACTCTCTCGCCTACAACGAGGAGCTGTCTGTGGGGCGCGTGCAAACCCCCACATTGGCCATGCTTGTTGAGCGTGAGCTCAGCCTTCGCAGCTTCGTCCCGGAAGATTACATGGAGGTTGTGGCCAGCTTCCACCCCGTCGATCTTCCTAAAGACAGCAAGTATCAGGGCACTTGGTTCCGGACAAAATCAGATGGCAGCCTGGAGGCAGCCAATCTCCAGCAGGCTATGCGCCTCTCCTCTGACGGTGTGGAGGCAAAGAGCATCGTTCAGCGCGGGCAAACCGGCCAAGCGCAGATCGAATCCGTAGAATCGGAAACTCAGCGCACGCTGCCTCCGCTGCTGTACGACCTCACAGATCTGCAGCGCCACGCAAATCGCTTGTTCGGTTTCAGCGCGCAGAAAACACTCGAGATTGCGCAGGCTCTGTATGAACGCCACAAGCTGATTAGCTATCCACGCACTGACAGCCGCCATTTATCGCAAGACGTTGCGAAAACATTGCCGCGCATCATCAAATCCATCGAGGCGCCCTATCGTGAACAGCTCGCGCCGGGGACAGGCGAGCGTTTGCTCGGTCGGCGATTCGTGGATGACTCCAAGGTCAGCGACCATCACGCGATTATCCCGACTGCTGCTTCTCCCTCAGCGGCAAAGCTCGCGCCAGAGGAGCGAAAAATTTATGACTTGATCTGCCGGCGGCTGCTCAGCGCCTGGCACGACGACTACGTAGTGGCAGTGACTACCGTGATTACCGCTATTACGAACGAGGAGATCGTCGACAGATATCACACCTCAGGCACAGCGGTGCAGCAAGTTGGCTGGAAGATTCTGGACCTCGCGCCAGAGCGCAAGAAGGCCGGCAAGGCGAATGGCGAGGCGGACTCTCGCGAACAACCTCTGCCGGCGGGTTTAGCGAAAGGGCAGACCCTGGAAGTGCTCGACATCAAGGCCGTCAAGAAAAAAACTCGGCCGCCGAAGCGGTTCACGGAAGCTACCTTGCTGACGGCCATGGAAACGGCCGGCAAATCCCTGGAAGAGGAAGAACTTTCACGCGCCATGAAGGACTCTGGCTTGGGAACGCCGGCGACGCGCGCAGGCATCATCGAAGTGCTGCTGAAGCGCAACTACATTGTGCGCAATGGCAAGAGTCTGGAGGCAACCGACAAAGGCATTCAACTGATTGAGGTGGTCCATCCCGAAGTAAAGAGCCCGATTATGACCGGTCAGTGGGAGGCATACCTGCAAAATATTCAGCGCGGTTCTGTCGAGCTCAAGCCTTTTCTTCAAGGCATAGAAAGCTATGTGAGGGAAGTGGTAGGCAAGGTCTGGCAGGAACCTCCGTCGACCCGTTCCGCGACAGCACAGAAACAGGATCCACCACGGGATTCATCTCCAACCGCACAGCAGGCCAACCCTTACCTAGACGGCCATGGTAAGACCTTGGATGAACTTCTAAAGGGCGCCTTTGGATTCAGCTCGTTTCGCCCTAATCAAGAAGCGGTCTGCCGCGCTGCCGTCGAAGGGAAAGATGTCCTGCTGGTGATGCCTACCGGCTCTGGCAAATCACTCTGCTATCAACTACCGGGACTGGCTCGGGGTGGGACCACGCTGGTTATCAGCCCTCTGATCGCGTTAATGGAAGACCAGGTCGCAAAACTGCAGGAATTGGGTTTTGCTGTGGATCGTATCCATTCGGGGCGCGACCGAAAGACCTCGCGCCAGGTCTGCCTCGATTACGTGCACGGCAAGCTGCAGTTCCTGTTCATCGCGCCGGAGCGGCTGCGTGTTTCAGGCTTCCCGGAGATGCTCGCCAGGCACAAGCCATCCCTCATCGCTGTGGATGAAGCTCACTGCATTTCGCAGTGGGGCCACGATTTTCGCCCGGACTACCGGATGTTGGGGCAATACTTACCCAGTCTTCGCCCAGCCCCGGTGATGGCGCTTACCGCAACTGCTACGCCGTTAGTCCAGAGAGACATCGGCGAACAGCTCGGATTAATGCAGCCGGCGCGATTTATCCACGGGTTCCGCCGTGACAATATTGCCATCGAAATTGTCGAGGCTGCTCCATCTCAACGGCCCGCACTGGTGCGTGAAATATTGCAGGATGACGCTCGCAGACCCGCCATCGTATACGCCCCGACACGTAAGCAGGCCGAAGCCTTATCACGAGAACTGAGTTCCGATTTTCCTACAGCCGCTTACCATGCCGGCTTGGATGCGGATCATCGCACCCGCGTTCAGCAACACTTCCTCGAAGGCGAGATCGAAGTCATGGTCGCGACGATCGCGTTTGGCATGGGAATCGACAAACCGGACGTGCGGACGGTGGTTCATACCGCGCTGCCAGGGACATTGGAGGGTTACTACCAGGAGATCGGCCGTGCTGGTCGAGACGGCCAGCCTTGCCGTGCCATCCTTATGCAGTCGTACGCCGACCGCTACACGCACGATTTCTTCTTTGAGCGCGATTATCCCGATGTCGCACTCCTCGACCAAATCTATAACCGGCTCACCTCCGAACCCATCAAGCAGGCTGTGCTCCGGAAAGCGCTGGGAATGGATCAGGATTTGTTCGACAAAGCGGTCGAAAAGTTATGGACCCATTCGGGCGCGGTGCTCGACTACGACGAGAACATCGGCCGCGGCGACAAGCACTGGCGCGAGTTGTACATCGCGCAGGGAAAGCAGAGAGCCGCCCAGGTCGACATGATGATCCACTATGCTGCGGGGCATCAGTGCCGAATGTCGGCGCTGGTTCGTCATTTTGGCGATGTCGCCGACGGACAGAATGCTTGCGGCGTCTGCGATTTCTGCGCCCCGGCCGAGTGTGTTGCGCAACGATTCCGAACCGCTACTCCCGCGGAGCGTGCTGCCTTGTTTCGCGTCCTAGGCACGCTGCGTTCAGGCAATTCGAAATCGACCGGAAAACTGCATGCTGAACTTTTTCCCAACGGTGAGATGAGCCGGGATACCTTCGAGGAAGTTTTGGGCGCCATGGCGCGAGCGGGCCTGTTGCTCCACCGGGATGCCGTTTTCGAAAAGGACGGCAAACAACTTCCATACCGAACTGTGAAGCTCACAGAAGCCGGACATCAGGTCGATGAAAACACACCGATCAATTTCGTCATGAAAGATCTTGAGCCGGCTTCCGGGAAGAAGGCGCGCACGAAAGCGCGCTCATCGGCTCGGTCTGGCAAACGGAAGCCGGGCCCCCGGAAGCAATCCGCAACTCCGGCAAACGTGGTCGCCGAGCCAGACCAACAGCACCTTCACCTTGAACAGGCCTTACGCGCCTGGCGTTTGGCTGAAGCAAAGCGGCGCGCTGTTCCGGCCTTCCGCATCTTTAGTGATCACGCCTTGCAAATCATGGCTAGCCGGCGGCCAAAGACAGACGAGGAACTGCTGGCGGTTCCCGGAATTGGAATGGCGACGGTGAAAAAATATGGACCTCAGATCTACCGCATCCTGCAGGACGCTAACTAACTCCTGAGGCCCTTCAGCCGAATGTCCATTCCGGCTGAATCCAGCCGAGTGACACGCCTGTCATGAGCAAGCCAACGACGATCACAACCGCCGGCGAGATAATGGCAAGCCAGCGGAACAAGTTCTGACTCCGCGGTCGTTTCCGTTCAGGGATGAGGCTCTTCGCGTAGAGTACGAGAACGCCAATCGCAATCAGAACTGAAGCCAATCCCAAACTGAACGAGGTCAATAGAATCAAGCCAAGGCCAACACGTCCGATCGCGATCGCGCCGAGCAAAAGGATCAGCGCGGATTCGCAAGGCACCAGGCCGCCGCTGGCCCCAAGAGCCACAAGCCCGCTCCAGGAGATCTCATCGGGCACGTGTGAGTGAGCATGGTCGCCCCCATGATGATCATCATGCGGATGAGAATGGTCGTGCGCATGCTCAGGCCCGTGTGAATGCCCGTGGACATGTTGATGGCCGGCGTGCGTCCCGTGCTCATGAACAATGGCGCTCCGGTGAAGATGAGAGTGGCCGAGGGTGCGAATCCTCTTGCGGAACATCCACACCCCTACCGCCACAATGCAAAGCCCGGATGCCGCTCCTAAGACCTGTGTGATCTTCTCTGGAACGATATAGCGAAAAAGAAACAACGTGGCAAGCCCAAGCACAAACACGCTAATGGTGTGCGTGAAGGTGACCATGGCTCCCAGAAATGCCGCATGCTTCAAGGTGCCGCGTGAACCAACGAGGTAGGCCGCAACGATGGTCTTCCCGTGACCGGGAGTCAAAGCATGTGCGGCCCCAAGCGCAAAAGCAGCGGCAAGCGCTAGCAGAATCATCCAGGCGCTCAGCTCGCGCTGGTGCAGCATCTTCGACAGGAAATCACCGCGCGCAACAGCGCCTCGTGGAGCTGCCTGGGTAGTCATCAAAACCGGGGGAGCTGCACGCGGAGCAGACTTGGGCTGTGCGATCGGACTAACTGTCGGCTGGGGTGTCTCTTTCGTAATCTTCCGTTTATCAGTGATTTCTTCGCTAGGCTTGCCTGCAACAACCCACGGCTTTTCCACGGTCCACTCCGCCTCCGCCCGCAGATCCTGCGGCGGCGCAATCGTCGGGTCTGACGGATATTGCGTAAGAGCTTTACTGATGTCTTTGTTTGATTGACTTGCGGTCCTCAATACGGCACCGTTGCTGGCATCGATCACGATTTCCTTCCACCCCGCGCGGCCGGGGAAATTGTGATCTTCGTACTCGAGTCTCGAACCACTGACATTGGCACGAGCCTGCGTTGTAATCCGCAAAATGGGCAGGTTACCGGCCCCGTCCGCGATCACCAGGCTCATATGCTCGAATTTCGCCGCGACCGCCTTGCCATCAACGGTGATCGCCAGATTTTTCAGCCATTCGCGCGCTTGCTCAGCGGCTTTCCTGTCGAGTTCCGCTTGCGGCGAGTTCCGTTCCAGGTTCCAACTGCGCAGCAGCTCGAAGGTCGGAATTTCAGCAAGGTCAAGTGCATACTGCACTTCAATTCCGTGGTTGGTCACGATCAGTCTGGCGTAATGATTGACGCTGAAATTCCCCATGGGATGCGCGCACAACCTCGCGGCCCAAATCAGCGTTAGCAGGAAAGCAGGCAGCCTGATCATTCGAGTGCCATTCCACCAGCCCGACCTACCGCATTGTCGCGGCACTCACGTCCATTTTTCCAATATCGAATCGGGGATTGAGTGACGCAAGACGATCCGAATACTCTCGAGCTGATTTCTCATCACCATGTGCGATAGCGATTTTGCTGGCGTGGTAGTAGAAAAGAGGTTCGGGCGTGCCAAGTTTGAGAGCCTTCGCCGTAGCGCCCTTCGCCTCTTCCAGCCGCCCGTTCTTGAAGAGAACCCAGGAAAAAGCATCCCACGTGTAGACGTCGCCTCTTACCGGGATTTCAGCCTCCATGAGAATCAAGGCAATGCCCGGGTCTTCCCCGTGATCTGCGAGAGCCAGGGCCAGATTCCGGTTCGTTTTCTCGTTGGTTGCTTTCCCAATCTTCTCGATGGTCTCTATGAGCCCTTCCTGCTCCCGCGCTTGGCGCGGCATTCCCGCGGCCCCATAGAGATCCGCCAGGGCTGAGGCATACTCCACCATGGGTACAATCGACTGCGCGTCCTTATAGCTTTTGATCGCAGTTTGCAAGTCGCCCTTCGCCCCCGCCACTTTCCCGAGCCCAGCCCTGGCCCGATGAAGACCGGGGAACAAGTCGATCGCGGCGTAATACGCCCGCCCGGCCTTTTCCAGCTTGCCGGTCTTGAAGTACATATCCCCTAACTCCGCCCAACACCAGGCGATGTTTTCAGGTTGAGGATCTCCCGCTGCGATCGCATCCTCCATGAGTTCGATGCCCCTCTGTGCGTCTCCCATTACGAAGCGGAAATATGCCAGGCGATTGTAGCTTCCTAAGTTCGGCTGGAGGGCAAACATCTTTAAGTAGGCTTGCCCCGCGCGTTGGTACTCGCCGAGTTCCATGAGCGCGTCGCCAAGATTCCCCCAGTTGCCTGAGTCGGAAGGAGCGTACTTCGTTATAGCCTGCGCGCGCTCCGCGACCGCTTTAAAATCGTGGCGCTGCAGGTCGATCTCATTCTGAAACCGCAGCGCGGCGAAGTTACCTGGGTCTTGCTCCAGCATCCTGTCCGCAAGCTTTGATGCCCGGTCGAGATAGGTGTAGTCCGCCGATTCGCGCAATTTTTGCAGATACGCTGAAATCAATCCGGATTGCAGTCGAAGATCGTCCGGCGAAGCCGCAAGCAGTTGTTCGTACGCTTGTATCCGATCATCTGTTCTTGCATGTACGAGTTGCTCGCTGAGAGCGCGGTCGGTGAGCGTTCCGTGGAGCTTGGGAACCGAAGAGTTTTGGCCCCACGCAGTGCAGGCTGCCACCGCGAGTGCAACCAGCGCGCTTTTCACTGCATGCGCTCCCTGCGAGCGGATTGCGTTGGCTGCCCGAGTGCACACGAGTTGGCGGGAAAACTTGCCAGCTCCTTCTCATACCGGCTCGCAGCCGCAGCATCATTCGCTTTCGCGGCAATTTTGGCAGCGTGACAAAAATAATCCGCATCGCGGACGCCAACGGCCAGCGCCCGGTTCATCTGCTCCGTGGCTTCGCCATATTTACCGTTGCTATAAAGCGCCCAGGCATAAGCATCGAGTGTGCGGCAGTCATGCCGGATGGTGCTTTCCTTCGTAGCGAGTGCGAGCGCCTCCGTCGGGTTGCTCTCGTGATCGGTGTAAAAGTAGATGAGCTGCAAGTTGGCGTTGTAGGGCGCCGCCATCTGAGCGCGGGCATTAGCTTCGAACTCCTTGAATGCCCCGGCTGCCTTCTCTTTCTGTCCGCTCTTCTCCAACGCTTCTGCCCAGTCATAGAGATTCGCTGGTGTCTCGATAGCACGATATCGCTTTTCGAGCAGCGTCGCGGCGTCAGAATAATTACCCTGTCTCATCCGCACCTGCGACAACACGGCTATCGCTAGCTGAGAATCAGGGAAAAGTTTCAAGGCTTGTGCGAGCAACGCCTCCGCCTGAGCGAGATTACCTGCCACAAGTTGAATACGCGCATTTTGCGTCAACAGCCACGCACGCTCGTCAGCGTCGTTCTGGGACGTTCTTCGATTTGCTTCGTCGTAAAACTCGATGGCCCCTTCTCCATCGCCGAATAGTTCCCGCAAGCCGGCCGCCTTAACAAAGCCCAACGCACTCCCGGGTCGCAGATCTAGCATCCACTGCGCCGCGCGTTCAGCCTCGGAGTAATTCCCAAGCGCAATCTGCGCATCCACCAACAATCCCCAACCGCCGATGTCATCAGGCACTTTATGGTTCAGTTGGGCCGCTAAATCCAACGCCTCTGAAAGATGGTGCTTTCCCAGTAAGACCGTGACGCGAAGCTTCTCGGCGTCGTAGTTGCCCGGAGAGAGCAGAAGCGAACGGTCAAGTGCGGCCTGAGCCTGATCGTAGAGCGCAACATCCTCCCTGTCCCGCGCCTTGCGGCACAACGCGGCTGCCAGGTCGTTGTAAGGCTGCCACGATTTTGAGTTCGTTTCCACCCGCTTCTGCGCCGCAGCGATCCGCATGTCAGCAGGAGATATGTGACTGTCTTGCGCCGCAGCGAGCAGTACCGGCGCTATCAGCGCTACCGCGAACAGAAGGAAACAGCGCATTGGACTGTGAATCGCGAGGGGCGGAATGGTTTCTCCGGTTTAGCTCACTAATTCGTCGGGCACGCCGGGCCTGTATTCATCGTGCAACCGGCCTCACCAGGATCGATGTGCCGCCGCTCGCGCCCACTCTGCGCAAAGGCCACATAGGGGAACGTCTCCTGGTACGGTAAATCGTTCGTGTTCACGCCGTCGCCAAAACGGTTATTCGGCGATACGTTGAACCCCGGCACAAGCACGCCGCCGGCTACCACCCGCGCGGAGATGTCTGTGACGTCATCGGACACTCGCCTTCCGTTGGGATACCCTGCAGAATCTCCCGCCAGCAAGCCCAGTCTTCTGCGGTCGGATGCCGGTGTCGGCGGAACTCCCGTGTTGAGCCGCAGCAAGTCAGCCACGGGGCCTGTTGAAGTTCCCGGGGCCGCTATCGGGGGCAGATATTCCACCAGAGGCAGAAGGTCGGTCCGCGGCGGCGTCGGAATCTTATTCCCGTAAATTGCATTGAAGACTCGCGCCAGAAGAGGGTCAAGATCAAAGCTGGCGAACTGCGCATCGTCGACGGGCTGGCTCATACTCCAGAAGTCCTTGTATCCTGTACCGATGATCAATTCGTTAATCAGCGGATTGCCCATCCGCTGCACTTGCGCAAAGGATCCCGAGGAAGTAGCAGGATGCGGCGACCGACGCACTGTGATGCGCGGCCGCGAGGTTGTTCCCCAGAGCCCGATGGTCGCGGCCGGGTTCGTTGCTGGCACCTTCTTGCCGACCCGGGTCAGCATTGCGATCGGCACTTCAATCGCAATTGTGTTTACGTTGTAGCCCGACACGGTGTCGGATGCGAAATTTGTATGATCGTCGGCATCTTCTGCAGGAGAGAGAATCCCTCCTCCCGCTGCGGTGCGGAAGTTGAAAGAATCGAACGCAGCGCCGAGGTCGATGTAGAAAGGATCATCCACTGTTCCTGCAAAGACGCGAATGCCGTGCCCCAGATGGTAGATGCCCTCCTTTGCGAGAGACGAATAGTCAGGCATGGTCCTGGGACCAACGTTGCTCGGAACAGCAAATAACGGTCCGCCTGTTTCGTTGGTGAGCGGGGTGCTCACGCCATCCTTGATCATCGTGACTGTATATGTCTGGCGCAGGCTCAGCCCTTCCGAGCCGGGGCCATCGAGCGCAGTAATTGCCGGCGGAACAATCGGTGTCCCAGGCGGGACGGGAGGCGGTGAGTTGGCAGGAGCGTTAATTCCACTGTCGGCACCTACAAAGCCGACAAAGACCTTGGGAGCTCGAATCTCAGTTTGAAAGCGGACCTCAAATACAATATCCGCTTTTGCGTCGTTGTCGTTGTCGATCCGAAGCGCATAAAGAATGTTGTCATCGAACGGAAAGTAGTTGGGTCCGTTCCCGGGCTCAAGGAACGGATCCACATTGAGGATCATCGTGACTTTCGTCGGGTCGTCATAGCTGACAAAAGCGAAGAAGTCGGTGATATCCGCCTTGTGATCAAGTGCCGTTATCGGAGCTTCGCGGTGGCTGGCAGCAAAACCCAAACGCGTCGTGACAAGCGCCACAGCGATGACTGCAAAAAGGAGAGATTTGAATCCGCTCACAGCTTTCCTCCTTGTTTCTTGAGCCAACTTGCTCCAGAGGAGCGTAATTTCAGGCTTAGGGCAAAGAAAAGTGCCATACCGGTGAGCAGCAGACCGGAGGGTTCCGGAGCGGCTGCAAACTGATCGGTGATCTTCCCGCCGGACGCTGCTCCAGACAAGCCGCCATCCAGCGTAAAATCATCGGTCACATTAAGAAGACTGGCTGGACCAAGCTTGGCCGAATCGCGGTTCTGAACACCCGAGAGCGCAAGCAGACTTCCGGCTTTCCCGGAGCAACCCGTAATTCCGTCCGACCCGAATGTTCCGCCGGCGCAGAAGTTCTGTACGTCCGTAACCGCACCATCCCCGGACGCCGAGGAGTTCGTCAGAGCAATCGAATCTCGTATGTAGGGGTTGCCCGAAATTTTATAAGTGAACAACGCTTCGCGCAGCGTGCCGGCGCTTGCGGTCAACGTAGTGATTGCACTCAGTGCGGGATCGAGCGTCCCACCCGAAGGGACAATTGTGATGGCAGCCGGCGAGATCGGTACGGCGCCGGAGGCGCCGCTCAATACCTGGAAACCAAATAAGGTATTTGTACCTATGGTGCAGCCACCCGTCCCCAGGGAAATGTAACCCGCGAGAGTAAGGGTCTCGCACGATCCGGCGGAGCATCGCCAGCCGATCGCCAGAATCAGCAAAGCCGAGCACAAAAACTGCTTCATGTGACCCTCCTGATCTTCGGCCTACACGATCCGCCTAGCGGAGGCGTGCTTTCAGAAATCGAGCTTATTTGACAGGGTGTACGAAAAAAACCTGCTTAGCGGATGTAGAGTAATAGAGTTTGACTATAATCGACAGTAGTAGAAGTTCTGATCCGGCTATCGCAAGGGGGCGAGAGTCCGGACCTATGCCGTGTCGAGACAGGTAAATTTGATGCCGACATTTCGGCTTCTCCCGGCAATTTGACACAGGGCATCCTTCAAAGTCATTGATCAATAAGCGTCGGACGATCGGCACTCAAAATGCTCTTGTTCTCAGCGGAGATTCCAGTTATGCCAATGACTCTCGAGGAATTGGACATTCTCGTTATTTACGTGCATGGCCAGAAGCGCCACGCTTGTTAGCTAGAGTGGGCCCGCGCAAGCGAATCCGAAGTTCCGCAGCATACACACAGCCAACAAACGAAAGCCTTCGCAACGGGAACTGTCTCGCGTTCCCTGGTTCTCAAGCTGGTTCTCAAGCACAGTCACTTCCGCTCCACTTCGATAGGACACTTCCTCCGGACCTGGTCCGCCCCACGTACTACAAGCATCGGACCCGAGCGTGGACGAAAACAAGCAGCCAAAAAGGGCGTACAGTATCTTTGAGTGGGTTCTTTGGAACTCTGGAGTTCGCCGGGCACCTACGGACTCACATGTAAATCGCAGTCTCGTTGTTCGGCCGGGCCTGCTTAACGGACAACCCGCAAGATTCTTTGCTAACTCTGATTCCCGAGATTCGAATTCAGGAGGTCAAGAAATGCATCGTTTTCTCGCAGTGCTTGTGATATCCGGGGCGTGTTTGTTGCCTTCCACTGCACTGGCTCAAAAGGTTGAAGTCGACTACGCTCACGGGACCGATTTCTCAAAGTACAAAACCTACAAGTGGGTGGAGACTGAAAATTCCCAGGTAAGCCAGCTAAGCCAGCAGCGGATTGTGGCCGCGATTGATGCGGAGTTAGCGAAGAAGGGTTTTTCGAAAGCGGAAGACAATCCGAGCTTGTTTGTCCGCTACCAGGCCGCCGTAAAACAACAGACGCAACTGAA
The DNA here is from genome assembly GCA_019233755.1 of Acidobacteriaceae bacterium. Classification (GTDB taxonomy): domain Bacteria; phylum Acidobacteriota; class Terriglobia; order Bryobacterales; family Bryobacteraceae; genus Bog-105. The sequence continues at coordinate 86,508 of JAFAMD010000048.1, forward strand.
CACCTACACCAGCAGCATGGGCGGTCCGGGCTGGGGATATGGGCCAGGGTGGGGTTATGGATGGGGCGCCAACATGGGCTCCTCCATGTCCACGACCACATCATCGACGATTCCTGTCGGAGAACTGGTGGTAGACCTTTATGACCCGGCGCAAAAGCAACTGGTCTTCAGGGGAGTCTCCACCGACACGCTGAGCACCAAGGCGGAAAAGAACACGAAAAAAATAAACAAAGCGGTCGAGAAGATGTTCAAAAAGTATCCGCCCAAAGCGTGAACTATTGCTTTTGAGGGCCTTGCGTAAGGCGCAGCTCCCACTTTCGCTTTATGAATTCAGACATCCGTCAAACGCACATCCACCGGAAACACACGGTGCTTAGGACCGGCAATCACTCGGCTGGGATGGATCGTGGGTTTCTTTACCGGCACAGCTCTGGTGTACAGGTCGACAACAACCAGGGCTAGCAGCACAGCAGTGCACCACAGCCCATACTTCAGGGCCCTTTCCCGGGCCGAACTCTCGCTCTTATCGCTCCGCCCTGGACTGGACTCCGGGTTGAGGGCACTCTGATCAGCCTCGCGCATCGCTTTGAGCATCCGAGACGATCCGCGCCTCACACCGAGGCGGTACGTGCTATTGAAGAGCAATACCAACAATGCACCAATGAGCGGGGTTTCGAAGGACATCTATTTACTACCTTACCTAGCACGCAAGCCTCCATATCAGCTCGGGATCTGTTCAAAACCCCTTAATAAGCCACACATTACTCGAGGCGATGTTCTGTGGAAACGCGATCTTACGTCCATCGAGCGACGGCACTGCAAACAACGTGGTCGTTGACTTTAGCAACTCCCACGAATGTCCGTCGCTATCCACATCGAAAAGCGTCACTTCCAGCGGCGTTTTTTCTGTTACGTACCATTCTCCCCCTGCCCCCCAAGCCACTCCATGTAGGTTTCTCATTCCGTCCAGCGTGACCACCCTTTCAGCCCTGTCCGGTTCCGTCGCATCGAGCGAAATGACCCGGATCTTCGCATTTTGTGGATCATGGTTCGGAATTGCGATGAATAGTCCATCGGGCGATAATTCCCAATCTCCCGTTATCCAGGGACTCCACCCAGTGCGCGCGAGCTCGCGGCCCTTGCCCCGTAGCGGGTCCAACTCATAGAACACGAACTGATCGTTTTCCGTAGATCGCACGACACATCGCGAACCGGGCTGCCGGCCGCATCGGAATTCTTCGACGTTCCCGGTCTTCGGAACCGGTTCCGGCGTGCCCCCATCCATTGGCACACGCATTAACGTCCTCTTGCTGCGTTGTTCACGGTCCTCGCGATACAGTATCCATTTCCCGTCGGGTGACGCTTGCGGCAGAACGCTATCGGCGTTTGATAACACAAGCGGCTCCGGTTCCCGCTCGTCGATTTTCTGTCGAAAGAGACCGAAAGTGCCGTTCCGGTTCGATTCAAAAATCACTGCAGCGTTGTCCGGCGTCCATGCGTGCGGATATTCGTCGGCCAACGCAAAAGTCAGCCTCCGGATATTCAGCAGTTTCGATGCCGGTTTGTCTGGAGGCAGATCAGCAATATAAATGTTCGAGTATTCAGATCTCCGGACCAGGGCTACTTTGCTGCCATCGTGTGCTGCCGAGATGCTCGACAGCATCAAATCCGGGCTGTGGGTTAGCTGACGAGGTGGCCCGAGAACCTTCCCGGTTTTCGGATCCGTGCGCAAATCCCAGAGCTGGACTATGCGCGTTTCCATGACGGAAACCCAGCGTAGATAAAGTACGCGCCCGTCGCCCAGGCCGCATGCGGATGTCATAACGACGTCCTTTACGGATGCAACTACTCGCCCGGTATTCGCGTCCGCCGCTTCGTAATTGTAGGCGTTCTGTTGGGGCCGTGAGGCACCGTACCCCATGATCTGTCGGTCCCGCGGCGGTGCGTACTCGTGTCGCTGGTACGAGATCCGCTTGCCATCCGGCGACCAGATTAAGGCCGAGAACGAATTCGTTCCGCCGCCGCCGCGAATCTGGCGGGGTCTCGCTCCATTGACTCCGGTGACCCAGATTGTCGTTCCGTCTGCACCCGTTGAAGCGATTCGCGTTCCATCCGGCGATGGAACTCCATCCTCACCTTCCGGCACGATCAGACCTGCTGCCCCGCCGTTTAGCGGTATCACCCAGACGCCACGGCGGTGATCGGCCGCCGTTCCGCTCGCTAAAAGCCGCCGCGAGCCGTCAGTGAACCAGGCAATTCGGTCCACTTGGAGCCCGGCCGGCGCGCGGAGAGGTCGGGTGAACCCGTCGCTCATTCTCCGCACGAGTACTGAGCCTGTCATTGTCCCGAAAGCGAGCTCTTTTCCATCCGGCGATAAGGCTGCGGCCGCGACTCTGTTCTCGCTGATCTGCGTAGTAATTTGCTGCAGGACCGGCTCCTTGGGAGTGAATATCTTCGCCGCGATGGCCCATAGTGCTAGCCCACAAACTATGCAGGCAGCCAAACCGGATACCCACCACCAGGTTTTCACTCGCCGCGGCGTATCCTTGCGGTCTGCTTCGATCATCCCGTTGAACCGGCTTACCACCTCCTCGGCGGATGGTCGTTTGCCTGGATCTTTGGCGAGCATCGAGCCGATCAACCGATCCAACGCCTCAGGAATTTTCGGGCTCAATGCCGAGGCGGGATTGAGCGTGTTGTGCGCAATCGCGTGCGCGGTATCGATCGGCGAATCGGTGGCAAATGGGTGTGCGCCTGTTGCAAGCTCGTACAACATCAGCCCCAGCGAAAAAATGTCGCTTGCCTGTGTCGGTCGTTGCCCGCGGGTCTGCTCAGGGGACATGTAATTCAACGTGCCGGCTGGCACGCCTGAAGAGTTCGTCGACCCGGTTTGCTCTGCTGCCCTGAGCTGACGCGCGAGCCCGAAATCCAGTACTTTGATGTATCCATCCGGCCGCACCATCAGGTTCTCCGGTTTGATATCTCCATGCACGATCCCGTGTTCGTGTGCCGCGGCTAAAGCCTGCGCGATTTGGCGGCCCCAATCTATTACACGAACGGCGGGCTGCGCCTCGCCGCAATATTTGCGCAGCGATTTGCCTTCCACCAGCTCCATCGCAAGCGCTACCTGTCGATCGAGCCGGATTACCTCGTAGACCGTCACGATCTGTGGATGATTGAGCGCCGACGCGGCCCTTGCTTCGCGAACCAGCCGCTCCGCCGCGAGTTCCGTCGCCCCCAGGCCGGGCGCTAGTACTTTCAAAGCGGCCGTCCGCCGCAGATCGGTATCCCGCGCGGAGTACACCGATCCTATGCCGCCCTGGCCCAGCTTGCCTATGACCTGATACCGGCCGATCCTGTCTCCGGCCTTCAGCACAAGTCCGGCGGACTCTTCCGAATCCTCATCCTGGGTGTCCTCGATCAATTCGAGAGCCAGCCGCAGTACCTCCGGATCACTCGTTGCGGATTGGGTAAAGATCAACCGTTCGCTGGCCGGAAGCTCGAGGGCGCGCTCGAAAAGTTCGTACGCACACTTCCACTTCTCATCCGTAATAGGGTTGCCCCGTAGAGGAAACATCACGAGGCCAACGCTTTCTTTGGGGTAATATTGTACCTAACGACGGGGGCTTTTATCGTGCCGGAGGGTCGATTTCGTGACCATGGGCAAGGGGCCGGCCATAGAATCCAACCAAACGGATCCCGACCACATCGCGCAACTGATGCAAGGTCTCCGGCGCGGCAGTAAGGAAGCGGCCGGTCAATTAGTCGCTATTTTCTATCCCGAGCTACGACGCCTGGCGCGGTCTCGCATGCGAACTGAGCGCTCGCCCCACACCTGGCAGCCCACTGTGCTGGTAAATGAGCTCTATCTTGAGCTCGTTAAGATCAAGGCGTTAAGCGCAGCCCAAGAGGGTAGATCGGATCGGGAAGCCTTTCTCGGGCTTGCTGCTCACATCATGAAGCGCATGCTCGTCCACCATGCACGACCTCTTTCCCGGCAGGCGGAAGCACTAGACCTTTCAGATGAACTGGATCTGAAGACCACCGGCGCGTCCGATCTGGCCGAGCTCGAAGCCCTTTTGGTCCGCCTCTCGAACATCGATCCCCAGCTCCGAACCATTGTCGAAATGCGCGTTTTCGAGGGATCCTCCATTCAGGACATCGCTTCCGAGCTGAACTGCGCAGCTCGGACCGTTGACCGGCGCTGGTCCTTTGCCCGCAAATGGCTCGAGCACCAGCTTACCCCTGAGTCCCAGCGGGAACCCTAGCCGACTAAATCACGCCGAAACCCCTGCCGGCGAAAAGGCGCTCAGTAGTGGCGTGAATCGGCGCTCTCCTCTCCCTTTCTTCAGTAGGAGAACAACCAAGACCAGGTTGGACGTTAATCGAGCGGCCTGGAGCTTCAAACCAGATAAATCGTGCGAGGGAAGCACGAAGAGGAGAGGAGATACAAATGAGCAACACATGCGGGGTCTGCGGAAGCACCGAATCTGAGGCAATCGCGGACGCGAAAGCGATTGGCTTGCAGGAAGAGTTTGAACACGGGGTTTACACCTGCTGCCAGGTCGCCGAGTGGGCTTATGAGCAAGCCGTAGCGTGGTTTGAAGCGACCGATGAAGACAGCCAGCGCGCCGGTCCCGAGGGCGTGCGCTCTGAGCTGCGCGAGGCACAACCGGTATATGTCTATGTTCGCTCCAGGCGGTCTCAAGTCCCTTGGTACAGAAAGCCCGACGGTCGTTTCTGAGCACTGAGGCCTTCCGATGCGCGCCAATAACGTCTACCTGGAAGCACCGGCCTGCACACAAGATCTGTTGAACATCAAGTGGGCGTTGCTATCGGCCGGGTACGATATCGCCTCCGCGTGGCATGAAGCCAAAGGACCGGTGCTGGTTCAAGATCACTGGAATGCCACAGCGCTCGACGCAATTGATCAGTGATCTGGCGACAAGCTGGAGCTTCCAGCAGCCACCCTCAGCGCAACCCTTTCACAAGATACACATTGCTCCAGGGTTTGTCCTGTGGGAAGGCAATCCTGCGTCCATCGGGCGACGGCACAGCATACAACACGATCGAGGATCTCAGCAATTCCCACGAGTGTGCTCCGCCGTCATCCACATAAAACATCACCAGCCCCAGCGGTGTTTTTTCTACCGCGTACCATCCTTCTCCATTGGCGGCCCAAACCAATGAATCCAGGTCTTTCATTCCGTTCACCGTGACCACTCGTTCGGCAGCCTCCGCTCGGGTTGCATCGAGGGAAATGACACGGATGGTCGCAGTTTGCGGGTCATGGTTTGGGATTGCCGCGAGACGGCTATCTGGCGATATATCCCAATCTCCCAGTCGCTCTGGACTCCATCCAGTGCGCGCGAGTTCCCGGCCCCGGCCGCGTAGCGGGTCCAATTCGTAAAAAACGAACTGATCGTTTTCCGTGGCACGCAAGACACATCGCGATCCGGGCTGCAGGCCACAATGGAAATCTACGATGTTCTCAGTTCGCGGAAGAGGTTCCGGCGTGCCGCCGTTCATTGGCACGCGCATGAACCTCGTCTTCGTGCTTTGTTCACGGTCCTCGCGGTAGAGTACCCATTTCCCGTCAGGTGACACTTGCGCCAGAATATTATCAGTCTTTGATAACACAAGTGGCTCCGGTTCCGGCTCGTCGATTTTCTGTCGAAAGAGACCGTAAGTGCCGTTCCGGTTCGATTCAAAAATCACGGCACCGTTGTCCCGCGTCCAGGCGTGTGGATAATCGGTCGCCCGCATGAAAGTCAACCTTCGGATATTAAGCAGCTTCGAAACCTCCCTGCCTGGCGGCAGGTCGGCTATATAAATGTTAGAGTTCTGCTGCTCAGAATTTCGGACTACTGCTATTTTGCTGCCATCATATGCTGCCGAAATGCTCGACAGCGGCAAAAACTCCACCCAATCTGGGCTCGGCTGTGTTACTGGATGGGGCGGCTCGAGAACCTGCCCGGTTTTCGGATCCGTGCGCATTTCGCCGAGCTGGGTATCGAGCCATTGCCTAGGGCGAATCCAGCGTACGAATAGCACCCGTCCGTCCTGCAGCCCGCATGCCGATGCCATAAGGACGCCCTTTAGGGAGGTAACGACTCGTCCGGTATTCACGTCCGTCGCTTCGTACGCATAGGCATAGTCCCGGGATAATTGTGTGGGTGCCGATCCCCATCCCAGGTTTTCATAGTCTTGACGCTCGTACGAGATGCGCTTGCCGTCCGGCGACCAGAGTAAGGCTGAAAACCAGCTCGTACCGCGACTGCCCCGAATCTGCCGGACCCTCCCTCCATTTACTCCCATGACCCAGATTGCCGTGCCGTCTGCGATGGTCAAAGCGATTCGCGTTCCATCCGGAGAGGGAACTCCATCCTTACCCTCTGGCCCGATCAGGTTCGGTGCTCCACCGTTCAGCGGTATCACCCAAACGCCGGCGCGGTGGTCGATGGTCCCGCTCGCCAAAAGACGCGAGCTATCGGCGAACCACGCAAGCCGGTCTACTTGTAGCCCTCGTGGTGTCCTGAGAGGGCGGGTGAAACCGTCGCTCATTCGGCGCACGTACGTCGCGCCTCCCAACGTCCCGAACGCGAGTTCCTCGCCATTCGGCGATAAGGCTGCAGCCGTGACTCTGTTCTCACCGGCCTGCATAGTGATCTGCTCAAATAGCGGCTCTTTGGGCGCGAATATTTTGGCTGCGATCGCCCATAGAACGAAGCCACAAACGATGCAGGCAGCCAAGCTGGATACCCATAACCGGGCTTTCACTCGCCGCGGCGTATCCGCGCGGCCTGTTTCGATCATCCCGGTCAGCCGGCTTGACACTTCCGCGGCAGATGGCCGTTTGCTTGGATCTTTGGCCAGCATCGAGCTGATCAATGAAGTTAGGGCCGGCGAAACTCTGCGGCTCAACGCAAAGCTTCCCCTCGGTGTATCGTGCGCAATTGCGTGGGCAGTATCGATCGGCGAATCGGAGAGGAAGGGATGATGTCCTGTCGAAAGCTCGTGCAGCACTACGCCCAGCGAAAAAACGTCGCTTGCGCTTGTCGCTGTTTCCCCGCGGGTCTGCTCAGGCGACATGTAATTCAACGTGCCACCCGGCATGCAGGAAGGGTTCGTCGCGCGAGCTTGGCCTGCCGCCATTACCTGACGCGCGAGCCCGAAATCCAGTACTTTGACGTAGCCGTCCGGGCGCACCATCAGGTTTTCGGGCTTGATGTCGCGATGCACGATATTGATGGCGTGCGCTGCCGCCAATGCTTGTGCGATTTGCCGGCCCCAATCCATGACGCTTGCCGGGGGCTGCGCCGCCCTGCAATAGCTGCGCAGGGATTGCCCTTCGATCAGCTCCATCGCAAGCGCGATCTGCCCCTCGACCCGGATCACTTCGTAGATCGTCACTATGTGCGGGTGATTCAGAGACGATGCGGCCCTCGCCTCGCGAATCAACCGCTCCGCTGCGGCTTCCGTCGCCGTCAAACCGGGGGCTAGCACTTTCAATGCGGCCATGCGCCGCAGATCGATATCGCGGGCTGAATAGACCGCTCCCATCCCGCCCTGTCCCAACTTGCTGATGACCTCGTATTGACCGATCCTGTCTCCGGGTCTTGGCACCAGCCCAGCGGGCTCTTCCGGGGCCTCATCCCGCGTGCTCTCAATCAATTCGAGAGTCATGCGCAGTACTTCCGGGTCACTCGTTGCAGATTCGGCAAAGGCGAATCGTTGGTCGGTTGGGAGCTCGACCGCGCGTTCGAACAAGTCGTAAGCGCACTTCCACTTCTCGTCCGTAAAACCGTTTCCTTTTACCGGAAACATCGCGGAATTGTCGTTCTCTTAGGGCTAATATTATAGCCGACGCAAGTAGCATGCGGCACATTGACGCCTCGCTGTCATGACCACGCGCAAAGGGCCGGTCGTAAATTCCAATCAAACGGATCCCGAGCACATCGCGCAGCTCATGGAAGGTCTCCGGCATGGCGCAAGGAGGCCGCAGGTCAATTAGTTGCGATCTTCTACCCGGAGCTGCGCCGCCTGGCGCGTTCTCGCATGCGACGTGAGCAGCCGCCCCACACTTGGCAGCCCACCGTGTTGGCACGCCCAAGCAGTCGATCTTTCAGCCGAGCTGGATCTAAACACCACCAGCGCGTCCGACCTGGCGGACATCGAAACTCTCCTATCCGCCTGTCGGATATTGATCCCCAGCTCCGAACCATTGTCGAAATGCGGGTTTTTGAGGGATTTTCTATTGCGGAAATCGCTTCAGAACTGAACTGTGCCCCGCGAACGGTTGACCGGCGAGGGTCGCGGGTTACAAGCCTGTCTACAAAATTTCTCACTCGAGTGGCGTGAATTGACCCCCTGCTCTCCCTTTATTTACTAGCAAGACAATTTTCCATCGAGCCGGCGATGCACACCGGCGCCGATGGAAGGAGAACCCATGACATTTGAATTCAAGCATCGATTGTTTATGACCCTTGCCGTCGCAGGCGTCGCCTCCATCGTGAACGCTCAATCCGGTTTGCGAGATTCTGAGCACGCCGCGCCGGAAGCCACGATTGAGGATTTGCAGCCATTTACCCACACGGCTTTTATCCCTGTTGGGTCTGATTTATCATCCCTCAGATTTCGGGGCGTGAAAGCAGTCGTAATCCCCACTAGAAAAGGATCGGCGGTGGATCGGCACTATTGTGCAGAACTGGCTTTTAGAGACCCAGGCGGCTCTATGTACTGCCCGTCCGTGCGATTGGGAGGATTCACCCGCGCCTATGAAGTCACTTACTCGTTCGACGCTCAGCCGCTGTCATCCGACGAGCATGGCGACAGGCACTTTACTTTCAGCGTGTATTTTCGCCCGGAAGAATTGAGTCCAGCAGAGTGGGATCTGCTCGTGAGATCGCGCAAAGCCCGTACGGATGCGGCAGGATTCTTCGAATTGACAACATCGAGAATGCTGGAGGAACGGTCGGTGATCGACGAGGAGCATTCAACATTCTGCGACGGGGATTACAGGGACGGTTCCTGGGTTCCTACAAATACTCAGTGCAAGGACAAACTCACTCTCAAGAAGGTCATGGTTCCTTCGGCCTACCTCACTGTACAGGTAGAACCGAAACCTTCCAGGTACAGTTCAGTGCACTTCCCAAACAGTTACCAGTAGCGTTCGACTAAGGAGAGGATTGAAATGGCAACAACGGCGACTCCTAACTCAGGTGCAGCACCAAAGAAGAACAAAAAGAAGAAGGAAGAGACGGCTCTTGACAACGAGTTGCGGAACGGCAGCGAGCCCACGGGAAGAGCTCAAGCACCGGTCGAGACAACTCTCACCGGCTTGCTAAAACGCCGGACAGGTGAGTGCTGCGCCTTTGATTACGATGGGCGCGGCAGGGCGGATCACGTGCTATTTCTTGACGCGGGGGCTGGGATCTGAGGAACTCGGCTGATCGCGGTCTGGCGATTCGACTGCTATAGCACCGGACGTGTGGATTACCTCGGCCCTTTACCGTCCAGGTAAAGGAGCCATCTATATTTTCAGGAAAAACGAAAAGGCGCATTTTGATAAGCCGTCTCTCGCGGTACAGCCAAGGTGATCCGGGCCGAGGCATCGCCGGCTTCGCTCTCAACAGCAAAAACGATCGCATCGCCGCCATCGATTATACGGGCTGCGGACGAGCAGATCATCTCTTACTGTACGGCCTCGGTCCGGTACACTACCGCGTTATCAACTGCGAAAAAAAAAGCCAACTCCTAGGAGTTCGTGAAAGTCGCTGACGCCTGACAGCCGTTCTGTCCCCGAACCTTGGAACTGCCTGTCCAACGCGCCAGTTGGTGATGTGAAGAGCGCTGCTCTCTAGACAGCGTTTCGCGCCAAATCTATGCCGATCTCATATAGCGACGCCTACAGGCGATCTCTCGGAGGATCCACATAGTCTATATCGAGCCACCCACGCTGGTTGAATTCAAGTTGATGCGTATACGCCGATGCACTCATCAACGCCGGATTAGTGCCGTAAAGTCAAGAGCCAATCTCCATACGCTCTACTCAGCGGCTTAGTTCAAGTCGTCGTATCAGGAATGCGTCGGCGATCCGCTTCTTCTCGCTCTCTACCCCACTGCGCCGGCTCACTCCCGATACAACCGGAAAGACTTAACCGAAAAGATGTTCCGGAGTTTTTGAGGGATTTTCTATTGCGGAAATCGCTTCAGAGCTGAACTGTGCCCCGCGAACGGTTGACCGGCGATGGTCGTTCTCCCGTAAATGGCTGGAGCCAGTTCGCCCCCGAGTCGCAGGATTAAGTAGGTTGCCAGCGCGCCGGCAGCGGTAACGGCGCGCGGGTAATAAGCCCGTCTAGGAAAAATTTCTCACTCGAGTGGCGTGAATTGACCCCCTGCTGTCCCTGTACCTAGTAGCGAGGCAATTTTTCCATCGAGCGGTGATGCACACCGGCGCCGATGGCTAAGCGCTCAAAGACAATCCGCTGGATTTGGTCGGCTTTTGAAATGCCTGCGCGAGGAGATACAGGAATGTATTTTTGTTACGGCACATACACCGCATTGGGGACTGCATTTCTCGATAAATGGAGGGGGACATATATGAAACGTTATTTCAACGAGCTGGCGAGGCGAGCGCTTCTGCTCGCCGTCAGTATGACAATCCTTTCACTACTTAGCAGCCAAAGCCTGGCAGCCGCAGACGGCACTGGCGACTCGGGTGGCATAAGCCACGTTTTGCTGCTTAGCGTCGATGGGCTCCACGAAAAGGATCTCGCCCGTTATGTAGAGTTGAATCCTAAGTCGTCACTAGCAGAACTAACTCATTTGGGCATTACGTATACCAAGGCATCAGCCAGCAAGCCGTCCTATTCATTTCCAGGGCTGCTCTCCATGGTTACGGGAGGTAGCCCTCGCACAACGGGCGTTTTCTACGACGATAGTTACGATCGCAATATGTTTCCTCCCGGCTCAGACTGTACGGGCCCCAGCGGGTTCGACATAGGCTACGACGAAAGGATTGACTTTGACCAGAATAAACTCTTCAGCGGCGGTATTAATCCCGCGAACCTGCCCAAGGAAATCATCTCGGGAAAATGCGTAGAAGTCTATCCACACAGCTTTCTCCGCGTCAACACCATTTTCGAGGTGGCACAACAAGCAGGGCTGTATACGGCTTGGTCGGACGACCGTCCCGCCTACGACATCGTGAGGGGGCCCTCAGGCCAGGGGGTGGCGGATCTTTATACGCCGGAGCTTGACTCATCAGCTACTAATCTTTTCTCATCTGCTCCTGCTGGTGCTACATTTAACAGTTCGGTGGATACAGCTATAGGGTACGACACGCTGAAAGTGAACGCCATTCTTCTCGAGATCGCGGGACAACTACCCGCGAACAGTGAGTCTTCAGGTAGTACACCTGCAGTACCAGCAATTTTCGGCATGAACTTCCAAGCTGTCAATGTCGGGCAAGAGGTGGCTGGTGGCGGCTATCTTGACGCGGCAGGGACTCCGAGCCCCGAGTTGCTAAAAGCACTAGATTTTACGGACCAATCAATCGGCAAGTTTGTGGCAGCATTACGTCAGCAAACCATATTCGAGAAAACAGTGGTCATCGTCACCGCGAAGCATGGTCAGACGCCGATCGACCCCACCAAACGTTTGATTGTAGACAGCACCATCATCCCTAATTTAGTGAATAGCGTACAGGCTGGCCTGCTGGCCCAAGCTAAGCAAGACGATGTTAGCTTGCTGTGGCTCAACGATCAGAGCAAAGTGAACGCTGTTGTGGCTGAGTTAAAGGCCAACAAGGCACAGGCCCACATCGACAGAATTCTGTCCGGTCATTCACTCACCAAACTTTTCAATGATCCGACGACCGACTCACGCGCGCCCGATATCATCGTGCTGCCGGAACCTGGTGTAATCTATGCAAGCCCGACGGCAGCAAAAATTGCTGACCATGGCGGTTTTAACGAAGATGACACGCACGTCGCCCTTCTCGTCGCTAACCCTCACTTCGACGAGGAGCGTATCTCCCGACCTGTCGAAACAACACAGATTGCGCCGACGATTCTCAGTTTCTTAGACCTGGATCCTCAAAAGCTACAGGCAGTAGGACTAGAAAACACAAAAATCCTGCCGGGCATCGGAGAAAACAACCAACAATAGCCGTTGGCCATTTCCCAATGCCGCATCACCTCTTTGGAGCGGCCGACGTTGCAAGAGGTTTCAGCACAAGGATGAGTTCGTCACGGGTTGGGTTTCTCGAGTTATAGCTCTCTTTTTTTTCGAGCGCTCGAAAGGTGATCTGCCTTAAAGCCAGCATCGACCTGGGCGGACCGGAGTGAAGGCGCGCCAATAATTCCTCCGCACCTGCTGTCCTCGTGAGGTACGAGCCTGCGAAAGTCCACCGCTACGCATAAAAGTATGCCCACGGATGGAGCGGACAAAGTCATCCGCGCGGCAACCGTTATCGGGACAATCATCCCCCATTCTGATTTCTGGGATCGCGAGTGCTGCGGCTGTTTGAACGCGATTATTCGCGGCGACCAGGCCGAGATCGTGTGCAACGAGTGTGAGAAGGTTATTCGCACTGTGCCGGCAGCCGACGTCAAGAAAGTGCTCGAGGAAATGCAGTCAAGTATGGATATCGCACAGGATGGTGCCCTCGTTGCGGAACCGCCCACATCGCGCCCGAGTTTTCGGAGTTGTAGCGTTTATCTGCGACAACTGCGGCGCATCGGTTGATGTCAGAACAAACTGAGCTGGCCACGAGCCGCGATGTGAGCAGCCAGTTGCTCAGTCAAAAACTTTCCCCATACTAGCTACCCAGTGACGCCCAAAGGAGGACCTTGACGACATGAAGAGCCTTTTTCGCTCAGTAGCTATAGAAATAACAGCCAAGCTGTTCATCATACGATCACCAATGCAGGTGTGTGGCACTGGCGGATAACTTTTGCTGCAAACGACATATTCACATGGTTAATGCTTGTGGCTCAGCAACATATCAATTGATCACTGCGCTCGAGCTTCAACCGTAATGACCTGTTCGTAATTTGCCAGCCCGCGGTAGCGGCGTACGGGTTACAAGGCTGTCAACAAAAAGTTCTCACTCGAGTGGCGTGAATTGACCCCCTGCTCTCCCTTGACTTACTAGCAAGACAATTTTCCATCGAGCGGTGATGAACACCGGCGCCGATGGCTAAACGCTCAAGACAATCTGCCGGATTTGGTCGGCTCTTGGAACGCCTGCGCGACAACCGCCGGCGCGAATAACCACTTTCGTAAGCAATGGAAAGAAATGTTATGAAGACTCGCAAGAACACACTCATTGGGCTGACGCAATTCTCAGGATCGTCCGGTATCGCAGCTCGCCGCACCATCGCATACTTGTGCGCCGGACTACTGCTCGGATGGCCGGCGCCGGCGCAAAGCGTCGTCGAATGCCAACCCACCGCGCCTTTTGCAAACCCGCAATTCGCGGACGGCAATTCAGGCTTCTCACCGAACACATCTGCATCCGCCGCGGCGCGCAACTTTGCCGTGGGCGATATTAATGGCGACGGTAACGACGAGCTGGTGACCGTCGTACCCGCTCAGAATAACGACAGCTCAATCTCCACGAATTCAATACTCGTATCGCGCTGGATCCAATCGGGCTGGTCCCCGATGCAGGGGATTCCAAACACCACACTTTTTGCGAATTCGTCGTTTGCGCAAATTAGACCACCAATTGTTCTCAACGATCCTCGGGTTGTTGGTCAGTTTCAAATATATACGCCACTCAGTGTGCAGGGTGTTACCCTGGCCGACGTCGACGGCGATGGGATTAAAGACGTCATCGTCTCCGAGTGCTGGCAGCTTACCGTCTACGGTGGACCGGGGGCGATATACAATCATTGCCAAGACCAGGTGTACACATATGCTTTCGGGGCCCCGGTGCTGCTTACAACGATCGCCGATAACCTGTACGGGCCGAGTATCTGGTTCAAGGCCCGCAGCACAGACAAGCAGTTCAGCCGGCTCACTGCTGCCGTTGATGGTTCCGCCCAAATGTTTATTCACATCAAACAGTATGTGAACGGCAGCTGGGTGAGCCTACCCGGCGACAATAATTACATAGGCGTAAGCGCCGTCAGTTGGTTCGGGGATGCTGAAGCTTGTGTCCACAGCCCCGGCTGTCTGAGTGTTTCTGACGTCAACGGCGACGGCCTCGCGGACCTGGTTTTCGTCAGCCGATACTATAAGGCGTGAACACCTTCAAGATCGGCGTCCAGTTGTCCAGCAGCACGGCGTTTTTCGGTGGCGCTTCGGAAATATCGAGCAGCATTCCGGTGTTGCCGAGCAATTCCGGCGGCAGCGGCCTCGATCAAACGGTCCTCAGTAGCTTGCAGATGGGCGACATCGACGGCGATGGGAAAGACGAACTGATTTACAAGACTGCCGATGGCGTGTTACATGCTTTTTATTGGAACACGCAGACGAGCGATTTCGCGGCCGTCGCGGATCCGAACGGCGAACTGACCCACCAGCCTCTTGCTATTCCCTGGACCTACACGATCACTCCAAAGCCTTTTGGGGGCGTGCAGCCCGGACTCTTCTATATCGGTAACACCACCACCTATGGATTTTTCCTGGCGTTCGGAAACGTCAATGGGATACCCACTGTAAACCAAACCTTCCTGTTCGCCAGTCCTATTTCCGGCGACGCCGGATTCAGGCCCTCCGGCTACTCGGGATACTTTCGCGTGCCGGTGGAAAACGGGAATCCGGTCCTGCTCGCCCGATCGTCGAACGGTCTGGTGCTGGATAATTTTGGAACGGTCAGCCTCGACCGGGGATATCCGGCGTACAGAACAAGCGGGCAGAAGCTCGCCTATCAGTACATCAGCGGAGAGGCAGCCGGCAATAACGACATTCGATCTTTGTATCCCGACCCGGCGGTTCCCTGGGCTTCCGTTCAATACCAGGTCGAAACCTTGGCGGCGCCTTCGAGTTCGACGGGTATATCCGTGGCCGATTTCCAGTTCGTTCAAAAGCAAACGATTGAAGAGCTGACCGCCGTCCAGGCCGTGAACAATCTTTACGGGGTCATGGGCCAGATCCTGACCAATACTTATCTGGTCAAGGATGCGGCTCTCACCGAGACCACCAGCGTGCTCGGTCTCTCCTCTCAGCCGGACGTTGCGCAAAACGTGCTCAACATTGTCACCACGGGGTTGGGAAATCTCGGAACTGCCCTCAGCTTCGCCAGTTCGGTCGTTCAGCTTACGAAGGATGCCACCCAACTGGCGGACATTATCAACAGGCTGAGCGCGGCAAGCAACGTGGCATACCTTATGGGCGCTGTCACTGGCGATATAGCGACCTATGCCGCGCCGACTCCCCCTGACCTTTCCACGGGCACTTATGATCTGAAGACCGCTTTGGATAACGACTCCCTCGCGGTGGCTACTTCCAATTCCTGTCACCAGCTTGCAGCGCTGTCTTCGTGGAATCAAAGCAAATTCGTCGCAGATAGCCTGCTGACGGGGACTATCCCGCTCGACCTTGCCACCCAGCAGGACCTCCTTCAGGCAGGTGAGGCTATATTCCGTTTGAATGTGTGGCAGGCGCTCGTTCCCTCGAAGTGGTCCGAGGTTTCCGTCAAAAAGCTGCAAGGGCCGCCTTCTTTTTGCCAGAACTGCCTGTTTACCGGGAACGGGAGTTACCCTGTGAATTATTCAATCCAGGCGAGGGCGTCCTGCAGCAATGATTTCGGTAGTGCGCAGGGCATTGTGTCGCTTATCCTCGAAGATCCGAGTACGCATAACTATCCGAACCTTACTGCCATGAATGCGCTCTTCGCCAGTCCGCCCGACGGGCTGGGCGCGCGTCCCTCCGACGTTCTGCTCAACAACAACGGCTGGAGCGTGCCTTATCAGAGCAAAGATGATTCTCTCTCTCACTTTTTCTTTAACACCGACTATCTCATGCTCAACTGCAGCGGCTTCAGCCCGCTTAGTCAGCAAATAACACCCAACAGTGCACCCGAGAGTGTGGGGCCCGTGCTGCAGGACAACCGCCGGCCCGTGCGGAGACGCGCCCCGTCCGCGAATGCGCAAATCGCGGCGTTGGTCGCGGACGTCAAATCGAAACTGAAGGACGAGAGGCTGCGCGATCGGCTGGTCATGTTTCTTGAGGTAGCGGGCGACCGGCTGAAGCAGGATCAACGTTTCGAGCGCGAGCCTGACGAAACGATTCGTCTGCTGAACGTTTTCATTACTCAATCGCAGTTTTACGCGGAACAAGGCGCAACCGACAGCGAGATCTCCCGCGCGGAATCGATTGAGGCCGTCGCGATTCGCGATTCGCTGCTGGCGGCCGCGACCGTGGCAGCGGATCAGTAAGATCGCGCAATCGATGTGTGAGCAGGTTTTCGCTAGGACTCAGGGGTAAGCTGGTGCTCGAGCCACGGCGCTGGAAATTTGTGGCGAAATTTTGTTTTTCTCTTTTCGAGGGCAATCGGATCGAGTCTGATCCGATTGCCTGCGGCAACCCTAGCCGACTCAATCACATCGAAGCCCTTTGCCGCCGCCAAAAAAAAGCGCTCAGTAGTGGCGCGAATCGACCCCCTGCTCTCCCTTTATCCAGTAGGGGACAACCAAGACCAGGTTGCCGGAAGTGATGCAGTGAAAACTCAATTGCTAGGGAATTTCAGCGGATGTTTTTAGCGGCGCTGGTCGGAAGGAGAGACGGACATGAAAACGCAAACAAGCCCTCAGAAGCTGCCTGGGCTCGGCGCTTTTGGGGCCGGTGATTTCGGTGGAAACAGCTTTTCGGCGACATTTGTTCTGCAAGCAATATGGACCGCCTAGTGTTAAGCAAGAAATTGGCCCTCCTCGCGGCCCTGAGCCTTCTTGCGAGGGTTCCCGCTGTTTGTCAGGAGGCGCATGAGTTATCGCGTGCAGAGATCGAGAACATCGTTCGCGAGTACATTCTGCAGCACCCCGAAGTAATTGCGCAGGCTGCCAATCTTTATGCGGAGCATGAGCAAGCGGCGCAGAAAGCGCGAGCCAAAGAGGCGGTAGTCGCTAAGCTCGCCGATCTTCAACAAGACCCATTGTCGCCCGCTACCGGTGCCGCCGGTGGCGTCACCATAGTGGAGTTTTTTGATTACCACTGTGGATACTGTAGACGCGCCGAGCCCATGATCGAGAAACTGCTGGCGGACCATCCCGATATCAGGTTCGTTTTTAAAGAGTTCCCCTTCCTCGGGCCCGAATCATTGATTGCCGCTAAAGCAGGCCTCGCTGCCGACAAACAGGGCGGCTATTTGAAATTTCATCAGGCGCTAATGGCTTTGCCCGGCTCCATCACCATGGAAGCCATCGAACAACTGGCGGCGAAGCAGGGTCTCGACGTCGCGAAATTGAAAGTCGACATGGAGTCGCCCGCGGTTCAATCGATCCTCGCACGAAATAGCGAACTGGGACGCCAAGTGGGTGTAAAGGCCACTCCGAGTTTCGTAATCGGCTCGGAATTTGTGCAAGGGGCAATTGATGCCACTACTTTCGAGCGGCTAATCGCGCAGGCTAAGCCAGCCATTGCGCAGCGTACCGGTTCAACAGTTGAAAGAGCTAGTCCATTGCACTAGCCAGCGAAGAGTAAACGTACCGCTGCCCCTCGTACCGGCGTCGGCGCGAATGGTCCCCGGCTGTCTGGGGAACCGCCCACTGTTTCCAAACCAAGAAAAGGACAGAAACTCAATGAAGCGATTGCGATCGAAGCGCACAGGGCGGGTGCTGCCCGTTGTGCGCGCTCTACTGGTGATAGCCGGCGCCGCCGCGCTGCTGATTACGCCATGCATCGCGCAAGTGCAAAGCGCACAAACGCAAAACCCCCTCGCACTTTCCGAATTTCGCCAGGTCCTAGTGGACTTGGGAGCCTATATCGACGCTCACAAAGGGACAAACCTCGCCAGCCAATTTTCCGCGCTATCGGATGAACAGCTTGAGAAAGCTTACCAAGCTGCCCCAAATTCGCGCGAGCTCCAAACTGCGGTCGCGGCGCTGAAGGAGCATGACGCCGCCGTGGCAAACGGCTCTACGCCCGCTCCACGGGCGATGTCTGTTCCACGCGCACAGGTCACACCGAATGCCGTGTTTGGCAGTTGCCCGCCCGGTTCGATCATTGACAACTCCACGGGAGCAACCTGCACCCCGAACTACCCGGACCCCAACAACACTTCTTGGCAAACCGTGGTGAAAGCGCTGTTTCCGTTTGGCGCATTCTCCCCAACCGAT
The DNA here is from genome assembly GCA_019233755.1 of Acidobacteriaceae bacterium. GTDB lineage: Bacteria > Acidobacteriota > Terriglobia > Bryobacterales > Bryobacteraceae > Bog-105. The sequence goes on from JAFAMD010000048.1 coordinate 104,795, forward strand.
TACCCCGACGTGAGCTCGCAGTCATGCGGTTTAACGGTCGAAGCCAATCTGGAACAGGTCAACGCCATCCTCACAGGCATTCTTCAAACGCTCAGCCCCATATGCTCCGCCCTCCCGCCGATTGCCAGCAACGTTTGCTGGGCTGCTGCCGCTGTCGTTGCGGGAGCCGACCAAGCAACCGCCGGCCTATTTCTGGACTGCACGTGGCAGGATGGTAATGTCAATGCCGCCGAAGTTGACGCCGGCTTCCACAACACGGTCACCATCTTCAACGCCCTGAACACTGGATTTGCGTCCGCGAGCACGCAGCTCACGAACGTCAATAATCAGATTACGGGTGAGTTTGGCGGTCTTACCACCCAGGTCGGGAACACTAGCAGTCAGATTACCGCTCTTAGTACCCAAGTTGCGAACGTTGACGTACATCTCACCAATGTTGACAACCATATCGCGACGGAGTTTGCAACCCTGACGACAGCAGTGAACCAAGCCACGGCACAACTGAATGCCGAGTTGAAGCAAATTATGAAGTTGGAACTGGAGCCGAACGGTCAGAAGGTGATTAATCCCGCGATTCTAACTTGCACGGGTAGTAATTGCCCGAACGTTTTGGCCGCCTGCCCTACGGCAGGCTGCTCTTGGAACAACGTCGGACCGCTCCCCTAACTAACTAAGATCGCAAAATACGCGACACAACAGAAGGGATCATCTTTCGCCACCACGGAAGATAATCCCTTTCCTGACATAGTGAACGGAGAAGATTCTTGACCAAGTCCACTAAGCGCGCCTTTCTATGGGCAATACTCTTGGGGTCGAACCTCTCCATTGGTTGGGGGCAAAATAGCCCGCAATCCCCGTGGACGGCTTATACGACGAGCAGCGTCCGACCTGAGAAGCGGAGTAAGTTTGAGGGCTACCTTAAGCGGTGGGTAGCTGCTTGCAGGAAAGCCGGCGTGCCGTGGTTCCATACCTTCGAAACTTTTGCCGGTGACACAACAGAGTACATCACGATCATGCCTGTCATGCGGTTCGGAGATCTGGACGGCTCTTCGCCAGTTGAAAGGGTTGTAGGACAGGCCCAATGGAAGCATTTCTCGAACGCGACTGCCCGCTGCTACACATCGCAGACTCGCCAGTATGCAACCCCACACACTGAGAGCGAGATCAACAAAACGGGAGCACTTTCGGGTGCTTATTGGATAGAGACAAGAACACTGGCAGCGCCAGGCAAGATGAACGACTACCTAATCTGGCTTAGGGATGATTACCGTCCCGCGCTCGAGAAAGCTGGCGTGCGTCGCTTCGAAGTCTCGCAACCGGTCTTCGGCGCAGTCGCTGGTGAAATCATAACAACGCGAATGCTGAATGATCTTGCGGACATTGACTCCGGGCCAGTGTTGAGCAAAGCGTTGAACGATGAGGATGCGCGTGCTATGGCGGCCAAGTCTGGGGCTTTGGCAAGTTCCTCAAGCACACGCATCCTACGTTTGCGCAGTGACTTGAGCTATTGAAGGACAAACTGGAAGATTCCGGTTTACGCACCAGTCCCGCTACAATTACCGGCTCACCCCCACGATCAAGGGTACGGAAACCTGATGCTCACGCCGGAGCAGCAGGCCGTAGCGGATATTACGTAATCCTCCCCAGTTTTGTGGAGTGCGGGAGGATAAAGTAACCTTCTCGGAGCACAGGGGTAGCTCGCGGCTTCCCGGCATCATGCCACTCCTGCCGACTTACTCGCACGATTAGCATTGTGACCAATAGTTGACATGTATATCCACATAACTGCCGGCGCGCGGCGGGTCGATCATCCAGGAACCTTGAAACAATCAAAATAAATCAACTCGCGCGAGCAGAACTTCTAAGTGCTCCCTCGCACTCTCACACTGCAGGCAAATCAGCTTACCGTTCACATACGATGTGATTTCCGCCTTGCAATAGTCACATTCCGCCCTTGGTAGATCGACCCGGAAAACGAAGTAATGCTTCCCGCCCATGCGGACCTTCACTGTACGGCTATTGAAGCCTTCTCCGCAGACCTCGAGCAGGACGCCGTCGGGAAGGCGGGAGATAATTCCTAATTTCGATTGCCCATCAACTTCAGGAACCAATTCAAAAGCTGGAATGATGCGAGACAGATGCACAAACTTTCCGGGGTCAGGACAGTCCGGATTGAGTGCATTTGTGTTCATACGTAAATACCTTTCCCATGGGCTCCCCTCCTAGGGTGCGGGAGACAGCGCCCCCTAAACCTCTGCCCGGGAAGAGTTCGGTAACGAGCTGCGTGACACCCATTACAGTAGATGCCGGCAGCCGGGTACAGGATAGCTATCGAATACCCGAGATGAAGCGTGGACACCCTCAGAGCTCGCTTGAACAGCAAAAGAGCCCATCCCTGAAAACAGACCTCTTGCAATCCCCGACCATTCCTGACTGGGGCTGGCCGCAGAACGCGCTTCAACGTTCGACGACGCATGAAAGTCCCTGTACCTGCTGATTCAGGGTCATCCAGTGATCTGTAACGTGCTGATTTCTTTGGTGGGCCCTGTAGGATTTGAACCTACGACCAAAGGATTATGAGTCCTCTGCTCTAACCGCTGAGCTAAGGGCCCAAGTCATGCTATTGCAATAGCTTAGGCTTGTTTTACGTCGACACGGCCCGCCTGGTCAAGCAAAAACCCTAATGAGTCTCTGCACATCGGCGTCCCGTGCGACGTTCTCCTGCATTGTATCGTTCATCTTTTCGAGTTGCTAAAGAGCGTGCTGTGTACCCGCGCGATGACCGCATTGCGGCATCGATTACACTCGGTTCAATGTCCCATAACGGCAAAACTGGAGCGCGCATTGAGGGCTCGTAAATCGACTTCACCCGAAACACCCACCCGGAATGATCGGCCTTTGCCTCTGTTTAGAGAAAGGGAATAGCAAATGAGCTCTTTGCAACCAGACACCACGCCGCCACCAACGCAAATCAACGCGGCCTTATTGCTCATCAGGATCGCCGGCACTTTGGCGTTCCTCTATCACGGCAGCGCCATTTTGTTCGGCGCGTTCGGCGGTCCGGGACCACGCCAGTTCGCCGCCTTCATTCACGCCCCAACCGTGGTCGGCTACCTAATCGGCCTGGCACAGCTATTCGGCGCGCTCACGTTCCTGACGGGTATTCTGATTCGCTTCGGAGCAGCGTGCATCATTGTGGTGATGCTCGGAGCCATCTTCCTGGTGCACCTCCCGCATGGCTTCGACATAGGCAAAGGCGGCATCGAATATGCTCTCACCCAGTTGCTCATCGCCGCAGCGCTGTTCCTCGCAGGCGCCGGCGCCTGGTCCTTAGGGCCCAAAGCCCGTCGAAACCGCGGATCCTAAAGTTGAAACGCTGTGCGCGCGCGTCAACCATGGGCCGCAAACCCATCAATGGCACAATCATCTGAAGATGCGTCCTCGCTTGTCGCGCGCTCTTTTTCGAAATCTCGCCCCACTCGGTCTCGCTGCCGCTCTCATCGCGCCGGTTTCCCCCGCCGGTCAGGCTGCTCAAGCGGCTCACGCCCCAAAGCCCAAGATCCAGACCTTTGCTCCGGCGCTTGTTGAAACCGGTGAGAACCTGTTTCTTCAGAATTGCGCCTTTTGTCATGGCCGCGATGCAGGGGGCGGCGAGACAGGCCCAGATCTAACCCGCTCAAAGGTTGTCGCGGAAGATAGGGGAGGCGACAGGATCGGCACTGTCATCCGCAACGGCCGGCCGGAAAAAGGCATGCCCCGCTTCAGTCTGCCTGATCAGGACATCGCCGCTCTCGTCGCTTTCATCCACACCCAGAAGACAAAAGCCGAGTCACAGGTCGGAGGCCGCCGCGGCGTCGATGTCGCCGACCTGCAGACCGGCAACGCCCAAGCCGGCAAGCAGTATTTCGATGGGCACTGTTCCTCCTGCCACTCGCCGACTGGCGATCTCGCCGGTGTAGCCACCCGCTATCAGGGCCTGAAACTGGAGGAGCATATGCTGTATCCGGAACGCGCACGCGCGAAAGTAACGGTGACACTGCCTTCCGGCGAGACCATCTCCGGCAAGCTCGCCTATCAGGATGAGTTCACTATCGGGCTCGATGACGCTTCCGGTTGGTATCATTCATGGCCTGCAAAGCAGGTGAAGTACAAGATCGACGATCCTGCTGAAGCCCACGTCACGCTGCTCGAGCAATATACCGACGCCGACATCCACAACTTGATGGCGTATATCCAAACCCTGCGCTAAAAGGCACGCCACCCGATCCCTATATGAAGGTTCTCCGCATTCAGTCCCACTGCACCGCCCGTTTCGCGTTCGCCCTGCTTCTGTGCGCTCCGCTGTTCGCGCAGGGGCTCGACCCCGCTATGCTCCTGCACCCGCCCGACGACAGTTGGCCTGGGTATCACGGCGACTATTCCGGCCGGCGCCACAGCCATCTCACCCAAATCACTCCGGAGAACGTTCAGCAGCTCGGGCTTGCCTGGGCTTTCCAGACAGGCGTGACCGCGCAGCTCAAGAGCACTCCCCTGCTTGTCAACGGAGTGCTGTATTTCAGCACCCCCGACAACGTATGGGCCGTCGATGCGCGCTCCGGCCACCAGCTCTGGCACTACATCTATCCGCCTAACAAAGGTTTTCACATCGGCCAGCGCGGCGTCGCGATGTACAAGGATTGGCTCTACTTCACCACCCCCGATGCGCACCTGGTGTGCCTCAACGCGAAGGATGGAGCTGTTCGCTGGAACGTCATCGTCGCCGATTCGCACAAGGGCTATTGGACGACAATGTCGCCGCTCGTGGTACGCGACCACATTCTCGTCGGCGTCTCCGGCGACTTCGATAACCTTCGCGGTTTCCTCAGGTCCATCGACCCCGAAACCGGCAAGACCCAGTGGACCTGGTTCAGCACTCCTCCCCTCGGCACTCCCGACACTACTTCGGGCGGTATGACCTGGATGACCGGCACCTATGATCCCGATCTGAATCTCGTCTATTGGGGCACAGGCAATCCCACACCTGTGCTCACCGGAAAAACGCGTCCCGGTCCTAACCCCTACACCTGCGCCATTGTTGCCCTCAACCCTGATACCGGGCAGCTCGTATGGGCCTTCCAGGCCTCGCCGCACGACACGCATGATTGGGATGCCGTCGAAACTCCGGTCCTGGTCAATGCCGACTTCCACGGCCAGCCGCGCAAGCTGCTCATGCAGACATCGCGCAACGGCTACTTTTTCGTCCTCGATCGCACCAACGGCAAATGCCTTCTCACGGTTCCCTACGGACCGGTGAACTGGGCGAAGGGCATCGGCGAAGACGGCAGCCCGATTCCGAATCCCGCGAAGGAACCCACCCAGGACGGCGTGCTGATTGCCCCCGATGAGGGCGGCCTCACGAATTACCGCTCGCCCAGCTTTGACCCGCAAACCGGACTGTTCCTAGTGGACGCTCATCCCAGCTACGGCATTTACTTCGCGAAGCCCGCGGACGGCACGTTCGGCTGGGCCGGGGCCGATTATGACATCTGGAGTAAAGCTGTACTCGATGCCATCGACTATCAGACCGGCAAGATTCGCTGGCAGCACGAGCTTGGCCCGGAGGGTTCCGGCGCAGGCGTGCTCACAACCGACTCCGGCCTGGCGTTCACCGGCGATGCCCTCGGCAACCTGCTCGCCCTTCGCACCAGCGACGGCGAGACGCTCTGGCACGCCGGCACGGGCTCTCCTATGCAAACTTCGCCGCTGACCTACATGCTCGGCGGGCGTCAGTATGTTTTGACCGGATCGGGCAGCGTCCTTTTTGCCTGGGCGCTACCAACGAGCGAAAAATAGGCTAGGGCTACGGCCCTGCTTGCAAGTCATGCAACTCCATCTCTGCAGCACTTCGCAGTGGGCCACGGTCGCGCTGTACGGTTTGCCAAATTAGGGCTTCGTCCACCGCTTCGTACTCGTGGCGGTAAACATTGCCGGCTGCGGCCACAGCCGCCCAGTCGATCGCTGTGTGCCGATCCCTGATTTCGTCGGGTAAGCGTCGCGATGCCTCCGAGACAATCTCCAACGCGCGGACAACTGCGTAACACGGTCTTTCGATCTCTTACGAACGTATCGAAGTCCATTCGTGTCGTGAAGTCTTTGATCGCGTCGATGTTGTCGACAATATCGCGCAGGCGCTGTGCAGCGTTCTTAGAAGGCATGCACCGCATCGCGCAGGATGTTCTCGCGAAGCAGGGGCTTGAGAGTCTTGCGGTTTACGACGTCGACAGCGCCGTTAAATATTTCGTTGATATAGAGCTTCACTCTGGCGTACTCGAAGAGCCCCATCGGGCGATTCTGGTCGAGTTCGACCAGCACATCGATATCACTGTCTGCATTGACCTCACCGCGCGCGACCGAACCGAACACGGCCGCGTGAGACACGCCTAGCCCGTGTAACTCATTTTCGTGATCGCGCAGTGTGCGCAAGACCTGGTTGAGACCGCAACTCATATGTCGGCACGAGTCTAACAGATGCGCCTAACTCCGGCCAAGGGCAGGCGAAAAGGTTGGTTCCACCTGTCGCGTAGGTGCGCCTGCCGTCTCCAACGCCAGCAGGACGATCGCAACCCACACCGCATCGGCCACCAGCAGATGAAACAACTGCATCCAGATGGGCGCCAGCAGCGCCAGGTTGGAAATCCCCACGGCCAACTGAAACATGGCGAGCCCGATTACGCCGTACGCGGCGCGCCGCGTTCCGGCCGCGGTACTTCGCCTCGCCAGCGAACTTGCGGCCCAAACCAGGTACCCGGCTCCCAAGAGCGCGATGGCCGGGTGTGTCATGCGCAACCGCAGCAGTACGCTCGATGCGCTCGATAAATCCTGCCGCATCCCTGTGCTGAGCGACGCTGCCGGAAACAGCGTGTCACCCAACGCCGCAATGGCTCCCGTCACACTCACCAGCACCGTAAGTACCAGCGCCGTCTTCAGCTTGCCCGGCAACTCGGACAGCCGCAGCCTTTCAGCCCCCGAGTTCGCCAGCCACGCGGTTGCAGTAATCGCGGCGAGCAACAGCATCGTGTTCGTCAGGTGCGCCGACAGGTACCCCGCGCGTCCTGCCGACTGGTCTTTTGCCACCAACCGGAAGAGCACCAGTCCCGCTCCCAAGAGCGCTTCGATAAACAGAAACACCAGCGACCATACCGCATAACGCCGGACAGCATGCTGCCGCGGGAAGGCGGCAAAGGCCCACGCTACCAGCACCAGCATCGCGATGGTGTCGGCGCTGGTCATCATGCGGTGCGTGAATTCGATCGCCATAGGCGCGGCCATGTTCTGCGGGATTACCTGTCCATTGCAGAAAGGCCAATGCGCGCCGCAGCCGTCACCCGAAAACGAAGCCCGCACATAGGCGCCCCACAGGATCACCGGCAGGTTATAGGCCAGCACCACCCAGGCGAAGATCGCAAACCGCTTGCGTGACTGACTGCTTGAAAGAACCATCTACTTTCCAGCCATTCGCATGTAAGCGACTTTCAGAATCGCCGCCACGCTATCCACCTCGGTGATCCGGCCGTCCATTACCATCTCTACTGCCTCAGCGAACGGCCGCCATTCCACCGTGATTTCTTCTTCCGGGTCCGGGTGCGCCTTGGTTTCGGAAAGGCCAGTCGCCAGGTAAAACGTCTGGCTGTCCTCGTTGACGCCATTCGCGTTATCGACCCTGCCAATCTCCTGCCAGTGCTCGGCCAGCACGCCGGCCTCTTCAGCCAATTCGCGCCGCGCGACTTCGAGCAGATCCGTTTCGCCCGGATGCGAACCGCCCCGTGGAATCTCCCACGAATACCGGTTCACCGTATACCGCCATTGACCGACCAGCACGATCTCGTCGCTCTCATTCAGAGCCACGACCCCAATCGATGGCCGCACTTCTATGACGCCATAAATTCCAGGTCCGCCATCCGGCCGTATGACCTCATCCTCTCGCACGCGGATCCAGGCATTCTTATAAGCTGTGCGGGAAGAGATCGTCTTCCACGGATTTCTCGGCACCGCGTTTACGCCTCGCTGCAAATCGCAGCCAGTACATCCAGGTCTACGTTTCCGCCGGAAAGAATCACCCCGGCGGAACGAATTCCCTGCGGTAATTTGCTGGCGAGCAGCGCCCCTGCCGCAACCGCGCCGCTGGGTTCAACCAGCATCTTCATTCGTGTCAAAAGAAACCGCACGGCCGCTTTGATCTCTTCCTCTGAAACCAGCACGATGCCATCAGCCAGCGCCTGCACAACCGGAAACGTCGACTTACCGGGCGCCGTCGTCCGCAGGCCGTCAGCGATGGTCGGAGGCGGGGCAATCTCCACCCGTTCACCGCGCTGAAGCGATTGGTGCCAGTCGCTTGCCAGTTCCGGTTCCACACCGAATACGCGAATTCCGGGCCGCAACGCCTTCGCTACGATCAGCGTTCCGGAAAACAGCCCGCCTCCGCCCAGTGGCGTCAGAATCGCATCAAGCTCGGGATATTCATGCAGCAGTTCCAGCACGGCGGTGCCTTGTCCCGCCATGATCCACGGATGGTCGAACGAAGGCAGCAGCACCGCGCCGGTTTCGGCCGCAAGTTTCTCTGCAATCTCTTCGCGCGATTCCCGCAGCCGGTCGAAGAACACGATCTTCGGCCCGTACGCCCTGGTGGGTTCCAGCTTCGCCTTCGGTGCGTCGGTAGGCATTACGATGGTCGCCGCAACGCCCAGGTAGTCGGCCGCAATCGCCACCGCCTGAGCGTGGTTGCCGGACGAAAATGTCACCACACCGCGCTTGCGCTCTTCAGGGCTCAGCGAAAGCAGGAAGTTCAGGGCGCCGCGGATCTTGAAAGAACCGCCACGCTGCAGATTCTCGCACTTGAAGAACGTCTGGATGCCGGCCGCTTGATCAAACAGCCGCGACCTCAGAACCGGCGTCTTCTTGGCCAGAACCCGGATTCGCTCCGCCGCCCGTTCAATGTCCTCCAGTGTGACCGCCTGCCCCGCCGTTTCGCGAGTAGCTACGCTCATTAGTATCCAGCCCTCTTATCCACAATATTGATTAGCGGCTCGCCTTTAGCGAACCGCCTGAAGTTTTCAACGAACGGTTCCATTGCCAGATCGAGCCAGTCTGGATTTTGCGTACGGTCCGTGCAGTGCGGCGAGATCAGCACGTTTTCCATATCCCAAAGCGGCGAGCTTTTGGGAAGCGGCTCGGTTTCAAAAACGTCCAGCGCCGCCCCCGCGATCGTCTTTTCCTGCAGCGCCCGGACTAGCGCGGCTTCATCGATTAACGGCCCGCGACCCACATTGATCACAATTGCCGACGGCTTCATCGCCCGAAACTGCGTTTCACCGATCATGTGTTGCGTCTGCGGCGTTAGGGGAGCGGCAAGCAACAGCGTATCCAGCTCATGCAGGAATTCATCGAGCTGATCTGCCCCATAGATGCGGTCCAAAATCGCGTCCTCTTTCGAGAGCGCCGGCTTGCGGCGCGCGGCGTAAATCTTTATCCCCAGCGCCTTCGCCAACATCGCGCATTCCCGCCCGATCTCGCCGTACCCGACCACACCCATAACCTTGCCGGGCAGCCAGTCGACCTTGAAATCGTCCCACTGGTGTGCCCGCTGATTTTCCACCAGCCGCCGGACCCGCTTAGAGAAATACAGCATGCCAAGGACTGCAAACTCCGCGAGGGACCGCTTGAACACTCCCTTGGCATTGGTCAGAGGCACCGGGCTCTCGATCAGCTCCGGAAAGAGGACTTTTTCCACTCCGGCGGAGAGCGCATGAACCCATTGGACGCGCTTTGCATGCTTCCAAACCTCCGGAAAGTCAACCGTTGCGCCCGTCAGGCCCGAGTACAGAACGATTTCGGCATCTGCCGCATGCCGGCTTAATGCGCCGGTATCGTTCCCGACGAAAATCTCAGCGTCATCCCTGATTGCATCCAGATTCCGAAGAACATAGTGATCTGGAGGGCAGACAACCAGCAGGTTAGGCTTTCGCATGGGTGCTTACTAGCCATCTTAATCGGCGCCCTTTGCTGGGTTCGCTAAGCACGCTCGCTAAGCGGGTCCGCTAAGTTCGTTTGGCAAAAGAGTACGCCGCGTAGTGGGTGCGTTTCGTGAAGAGAACCCTAAGTTCGTAAAATAGAAATGTGCAAGAGCGTTGTACATGCGGTGCCTACCTTCCCGAGGGCGCCCGGTTCTGCCACAAATGCGGCAAGCCACAATTTGAGGAGGACGCCTCCCGGCTGGCCGCGCAGGAACCGCCCGGAGGGTCTGCGCCGCAGCCTGCCGCTGCCACTTCACCAGCCGCCGAAGTACTCCATCGCTCCCGCGTCGGTTTTGGTAATCTCCAGGCCGTTCTCATAACTATGGCGGTGGCGGGCGTCTCGCTGGTTGCCCTGTGCGCGGCGGCTATGGTGGCTCCGTTCTTCGGACCAATCGTGTTGTGCGCTGCCGGTTTTGCCGCCACGAAGCTCTACAAGAGTCGTTCCAGCGAGCCGATTTCCCCGGGAAACGGCGCGTTTCTCGGTGTAATGACGGGGTTGTGGCTGTTCCTGGTGGTTGCCGTGTGTGCGGCCATCACGAGTTATTACGTTTCGTCGTCGGAAGGCCGCGAGATGATGAGGGCCGCTATGCCAAAGGTGCCCGAGCTAGCCAAGATGCTCGATGACCCGCACCAGTTTGTCGTAACCATCATCGAGAGTCTGATCCCGACGTTTTTCATCGCGACGATTTCGGCGGCATTTGGCGGCATGCTCGCCGCCCGCGGCCCGGCCCGGAGACGCCAATCCTAGCCGCTTCGGCAGCCCCAGCCTGCCGGCTCCCCGATCCTCCATGCTCTCGTTGTGCTTGGCTACGCTGTTACCCTAAATTCCAGGTTTGAATGAGTAAACCGATCCTCACGCTGACCGTCAACCCTGCGCTGGACCGTATTGTCACCGCAGACCGCCTGGTCTTCGAAGACCGGGCTTACATTGAGTCCACGACCGAAGCGGCCGGCGGACGGGGTATCAACGCGGCTCGCGTGCTGACCAGCTTTGGCGCTGCCGTCATCGCGATCACCACTTCGGGCCGAGAGATCGGACGCAAATTCGAAGAGCACTTAGCCAAGGACAGCTTTGGTAAGGAGATTGTCAAGATCCGCAACGCGATCCGGATCAACCTCACTATTTCTGACCGGCAGGGTCTCTCCATCAAACTGAATGAACTCGGTCCATTGCTCTCTCCGCCTGAACAGCAACGCCTCATCAAGGCAACCGAGAAGCTGCTGCCCGGCGCCTCATGGCTGATGCTCTGCGGAAGCTTACCGCCGGAAATGGACACGCATTTCTACACCACGCTCATCAAGCTGGCGGCGAAGCACAACGTTCAAACTCTTTTGGATACGGACGGTGATGCGCTCCTGTACGGGGTCGAAGCCGGGCCGACCATCGTCAAGCCGAATCAGTCGGAGGCCGAGCGCCTTCTTAACAGCGCGCTCATCACTCGATCACAACTAGTCGAGGCCGTGCAGCGCATCAAAGCCTTCGGACCCAACACGGTGGTTCTTTCTCTCGGCAGCCGCGGTGCCATAGCGGCCACCTCGAGCGAAGGAGTTCTCGAAGTCACTCCGCCGCCCATTGATGCGCGCTGCCCCATCGGGGCGGGCGATGCTATGTCCGCCGCCATGGTCTGGGCGCTCGAACAGAACAATCCCATTAGCGAAGCGCTGCGCTGGGGGGTTGCTGCCGGCACCGCATCTTCGCGGCTGCCGGGCATCACGCTCGCGAATCTCGAACAGACGCGCGAGATTTATAAGCAGACGCAGGTAACGCGCCTGGTCGTCTAAGCCCGGCTAATCGTACTTCTCGTAAATGATCTGCTTGCGGTCGAACCCGCGCTGCTTCAGCTCCCTGCGCACATCGTCAACCATCTCTTTCAAGCCGCAGATGTAAACGTCGACGTTGGCCCTTTCTTCGGGCGTACGAATGGCCAACGCCTCATCTAAATGCGCCTGTACTCGTCCCGTAAGCCCTCGCCATTGTTCGCTCGGCCGCGTGACGGTGGGCATGAACTTGAACGTCGGATGTTCCCTCTCGAGCCGCTCGAACTCTTCGCGATAGAGCAGGCTGTGGTCGTAGCGAACGCCGAACAGAAGAGTGATGTGCGGCTGCGTCTTCGGCATATGATCGAGCAGCATCGAGCGGAACGGAGCAATGCCGGTGCCGGTGGCGACGAATACGGCCCGGCGTTCCGGGTGCCGAAGCGTGAAGTAACCAAGCGGCTCATGCAGGTCCACTTCATCCCCCGGCTTTAAATCGAAGAGATAGGTCGACACCAGGCCGCCTGGAACGTGGTTCAGGCAGAGTTCGAAGCGATTGCTGCCGCGCGGCGAAGCAATCGAGTAGGCCCGCGTGATCTCCTTGCCATTTACGCGTTCAACCACGGAAATAAACTGACCCGGCGTGAAGTGCAGCTCCGTTGTTCCCGGCAATTCGAATTCGAAGTGATGCACCTCGGGTGCAAGCTCTTTCCAGCTAAGCAATTTAGCTTTCAGCGTAAATACCCCTCTCTCATAGGATGATGCTAGGCGCGCGCTCGTCGACTCCTGTTTCGGGCACCATATGGAGAAGCAGGTCAAGGAACATCCGCCCGCGCGGCCGCCCGTTCCGGTTCTGCTGCCCCATCCTGTGCAGGAACACCAGAATGGCCAGAATATCCGAGTTCCGCGCCGGAGACAGTGCTTCGCGCTCGGCTCGCAGCTTCTGATAGTCATCGAGCGAGGCTGCGAACGCACGCTGCACAGCCGCCGCAACGGTATTTTCGGGTCTCGTCTCGTATACCAGCCCCGATTCCAGTGTGCGGTGTGTCTGGATCAAAGCCTCGAGCGCGGCCAGCGCGTCCGCATCGATCGCTCCCGGCGTGCGCAGAGCCGCCTGCACCAGGCTGTAAATCGAAAACAACAGGAACTCTTCGTGCGACCGGATGAACTCTTCCGTCACGACGATATCGGGATTTGACAACAACTCGTTCTCGGGCACCGGAGCCGGCTTCTCGCGCCGATGCGCCTCCTGCAAATACTCACATTCGAGCGGACAGGACAGGGAAACTTCACGCTCGGTGCCGCAGCAGATTGTGCAAATATCGCCATTCACGGCAGGACAGGAGCGGCGCGCCCGGCGTTTTCCGCAGATTTTGCAAATTATCGGTTCAGACATCAGCTAACTGTATTATCTGAACTCGCCCGCGCAAGTCCCGGCCGGGGCTGCGGGTATCATCGGATCAGAGCAGATGAAAAGAGTAGATTTGTACCTCAAAGTGACCGTCGAAATCGACGAGGAAGAGAAGCCGGAGCGCGTCGCCAGAGAGATCTGCCGGCAGCTCGAAAAGATGTACGTCGTGCGTTCGGCTGAGCTTTCGAACACCGTGGTTCGCGAATAATCTACCCGAGCAGTTCCGCGTGAATCCGTCGCAGATAGCCATCCGTCATCCCCGCAATGTAATCGCACACTACGCGATGAACAGGCGCGTTTTCCAGGCTCTCGCGATACCCGGCCGATACCCCGTCAGGATGGGCAAGCAGATATTCAAACAGCTCGTTCATCTTCCGAATGGCGGCGCTGCGTTCCTCCACCAGCTTCGCGAACGAGTACACCCGGTTCACTAGCAGGGACCGCAGTTGCGCCTTCACTTCCGCCGCTTCAGGCGTGAGTTGCGCCAGCCGGTGACTGAGCGAGCGCACGTCTTCCGGCCGCTCGACGCCGGCCGCATTCGCCGCCCGCACGGTGCCCTCGATCAAGCCGCCCACCAGCAGGTTCATGAGTTGCCGCTGCACTTCCCAGAAACGCACGCGTTCTGACGCGCCTGGGAACTGCGTGTCTGCAGCTTCGGTGATTTCCGCCGCGAAAGGAACATCCCCGGCGATGTCTTCGAGTGAAATCAATCCCGCCGCAACGGCATCGTCGAGGTCAGCCACGCTGTACGCGATCTCGTCAGCAAAATCGATAATCTGCGCCTCGAGCAAGGGCCGTTTTCCGGGCAGAAACTCGCGCATATCCGGCCCGGCATCGGCGGGCACTTCGCGCGAATGCTTCACGATGCCTTCCCTTACCTCGAAGGTCAGATTCAGGCCGTGAAAGCGCGCATAACGCTCCTCAAGCTCGTCGACGATACGCAGCGCATGCAGGTTGTGCTCGAAGGAGCTGCCAAAGCGGCGCATGTGTTCATCCAGCGCCTTTTCCCCGACATGCCCGAAAGGGGGATGGCCGAGATCGTGCGCGAGCGCCAGAGTCTCGGTGTACTCTTCATTGAGCTGCAGCGTAGCGGCGACGGTGCGGGCCACTTGCGAGACTTCGATGGTGTGCGTGAGGCGGTTGCGGAAGTGGTCGGATAGTCCGGCAGCGAACACCTGCGTCTTGCCTTCCAGCCGCCGGAATGCCCGGGAGTGGATAATACGGTCCCGATCGCGCTGCAGATCGTTACGATACGGGTGTGGCGGCTCAGGGAAGCGGCGGCCGCGAAGGTCCGTTGGACCAAGCCGAAGTCGGCCCAGCATTCCGGGTGGAACTACTTCGCCAACTGCGCCTGGACTTCGTTCACGGCCCGGGTAACCGCCGGCCGCTGGTCGGGCGTCTGGAGAGATTGCAGGAGAGCCTTTGCCTGCTGTGGATTTGCCGTCGCATCGAGACGTGCCAGGATGATCTGTGCCTGCGCCTTCGATACAAGGTCACTCGGCTTGTCTATCATCGACTGCAGCAGCTTGCGTGCGTCAGCGGACTTATTCTCGCCCATATACAGCGTCCCAAGAGCGATTTTCGCCAGCGGCCGAACCTCGCTGCTCGAGTCCGAGACCTTGCTCAGGTCGGCTTCGGCGCCGGCGTTGTCACCCTGTTGCGCCTTCAGCGTTCCGAGGTAATACTGTGCAATGAACCCTTCGCGCGTCCCGCCGTCCTTCGCAACCACATCAGACAGAGCCTTGATCGAAGCTTTGGTTTTCGCGTCCTGCGTCGGGAATGTTTTGGCGTAGTCGCTCGCCGGACCCACCTGCGCGTCCAGTACAGCGAATGCGGCCTGCAGATCGCGCTGGCGAACCGAGCGCTGATATGAGAAATACCAGTACAATCCCCCTGCTATTGCAAGGACGATTGCACCCGCGATTGCCAGGCGGGCGACTCGCTGGCGGTGACCGGTGGCGTAGCTGACAATGTGGGAGACTGCGTCGGTAAACTGATCGTGCTGCAGCTGCTCCTTTAATTCATGACGGGTCAAGACGGACGACTGCCTTTCCTACGGGGTAAGCAACCTTGAGCGTAACATATTTGCAGGTCTGCGGCCGCCGGCCGGCAAGCCGCCCATTGGCAGTGCGCTATGCGCGAACGTCAGCCAAATCGCGCTTGATGGCGAACTTCACCAATCCGGCGACGTCATGGATATCGAGCTTCCGCATCAGGCTGGAACGGTATGTGTCCACGGTCTTCGGGCTCAACGACAGCCGGGCGGCAATCTCCTTGGCCCGGATGCCTTCGACGAGCAGAGAAAACACCTGAAACTCTCGGCTGCTCAGGGTTTCGAGCGGATCTTCGGCTAAATTCCGTCCGCTCGGGTCGCCGAACAGCGACATGACTTCGATCTGCGGAGAAACGTAAATACCGCCTTGCGCGAACTGGCTGAGCGCATCGGCCATTTGTTCTGAAGAGGAACTCTTCAGAAGAAACCCGCAAGCACCGGTACGCAGAACTTCCAAGACGGTTTTGCGGTCTTTGCGGATGGAGAACACCGCGCATCGGGTGCGAAGTCCCTGCTCCCGCACTTGCCGGATCACTTCCGTAGTGGCCAGGTCCGAAAGGCCTAAATCGAGAAGCGCCACGGCAGGCTGCAGCCGCCGGATTTCGGCCAGAGCGGCCGTGGCCGTGCCGACTTGCGCGACCACCCGGTAACCGGGGATGGAATTGCAGAGAGCCGTCAGACCCTCGCGTACGAGGGTCAATTCATCGGCCAGGAGAACTTCGACCGGCCGCGGCTCGGGAAGTGTAAGGGTAACGCTCTGCGTGGCGGAAACGGGCATGGGCATCGGATTCAGCGCTTCGTGCTGATAGGAAGTGTGGAAAGCCCGGCACTTATCTCACCGCCGCAGACGCCTCTCCCTAGCCAAGGATAACTTGAAATCTATTTTGCCGAGGAGAGCTTTCAGCGGTCAAGAAAGCTTTCAGCGCTCAGCCGTCAGCTTTTTTTTGGGCTGAAAGCTGAAAGCTGAGCGCTGACGGCTGAGAGCTATCACTAGAGCTCTGGCCCAAATCTGAGAGAGAAGTTCTCAGACAAGCTGGCCAAGAATCTAACGATTAGTGAAAGCTCCGGACCGCGTCTGCTTCGTCGTCGTAGACCTCGAAGACCGTATAGAGCTTCGTGATCTGCAGCAGGTCCTTTACGCGCTTGGAAAGGCCCACCAGCTTTAGCTGGCCGCCATTATTCGTCACCGTGGTAAAGCCGGACACCATTTCGCCGATACCGGAGCTGTCGATGTAGGAAACATCACTCAGGTTCAGCAGCAGTTTCTTACTCCCTTTGGCGGCGAAATCGCGGATGGCGTCGCGGAAGGCACTCGCACCCTCGCCTAGAGTAATACGTCCAGCAGCATCGATGACGGCGACATCGCCAACCTGGCGAGATGTCAATTTAACACTCACTTCAGCCTCCTCTTATGGATCAGATCGTGGGAAACAGATTGGTTTGGCTTATGCTTTGTGTTTTACCAAACGAACTTCCGTTCCTCCACCCGGCCGCGGATGAAGGTCGAAGTCGTCCATGAATGCGCGGACCAGCAACAGGCCCCGCCCGGACTGCTTCAGCAGATTGTCCGGGGAGAGCGGATCCGGTATGGAACTGATATCGAAGCCCTCGCCTTCATCTCCAATCGTGACAGTCAGACTGTCTGCGGATCGCTCGATTTCCAGATGAACCTTCTTGTTCCTGCTGTATCGATTGCCATGCACAACGGCATTCACCGTACACTCGCGAATAGCCATGCCGATCTGGTGACTTTCGTCCTCGTCGAAGCCGAGTTTGCCAGCCTCTACGACAACCAGGCTCTCCGCCTTGTCGACGCTGTCGAGTGTCGAGTCGAGCGTTGTCACAATTTTCTCCATGTTGCCGCGTTTAAGCCAGGCCATGTTAAACAAATTCAACCCGGCTGATTAAAAGCCGAGGGCCGAAGGGTCACAATAAACCAGCGCATCGGCTAAGTCAATCTTATACAGTACTACGCAAGTCCCTGTTTTTCAGCTCGAAAGGACATGCCGATCCCGATGCAACGCCACGCCCCCTTCCGCTTCCAGACCCGCATTCGATTCATCGACACCGATGCCAGCGGGCGCATTCACTACACGGCGATGTTTCGCTACTTCGAATCAGCCGAACTCGAATACATGCGCGCGCTCGGCCTGCTCTACGGAACGGCCGGCATCGCTTTGCCGCGAGTGCACGTGGAGTGCGACTTTGTACTTGCGATCGTGTATGACGATCTGGTCGACATTGAAGTATGCTTGACGAAGCTTGGGAGGTCCTCGATCCGCCTGGACTTCCGAACCTTAAAAGGGGAGGAGCTTGCCGCCCGCGGCGCCGTAGTCATAGTATGCATGGACAAGAAGACGCAGCGTGCGGTAGAGTTGCCAGCGGAGTTCCGCAAAGTGCTCGCAGCCGAACTGAGAGACCAGCCGGCATAGGAGGTGCGAGATGGCTACTGCAGATGCAGTATTTCCGAAGGTCAAAGGCGGCGGTTTTCTTATAGAGGAAAGCACGCCCGAAGAGATCTTTACGCCGGAGGATTTGAGCGAGGAACACCACGCCATTGCCCGCACGGCCGCCGACTTCTACTCCAGGGAGATCGAGCCGAAGCTGGAGGCGATCCGCCACCAGGAGCCGGGATTGGCCGTCCGGTTGCTGCGAAAATCGGCCCAGTTGGGGCTGACTGCCATCCTCATTCCTGAAAAGTTCGGAGGCATGGAACTCGACCTTGCCTCGGCGCTGATTGCTGCCGAGGAACTCGGCCGCGACGGATCGTACGCCGGGTGGCATGGCGCGCACAGCGGAATCGGAACCCTGCCTGTTCTCTTATTCGGCACCGAACAGCAAAAGCAGAAATATCTGCCTAAGCTGGCAACCGCCGAAATGCTAGCGGCCTACGCGTTAACAGAGCCGCACGCCGGTTCGGACGCGCTGGCAGCCAGAACTCGCGCGGACCTGAGTGCCGACGGGACGCACTACATCCTGGACGGCCAGAAGATGTGGATTACCAACGGTGGCGCGGCGGATCTGTTCACGGTGTTCGCGAAGGCCGACGGCGATAAGTTCACAGCGTTTCTGGTGGAGCGCAGGTTTCCCGGCGTCTCGAGCGGCGCGGAAGAAAAGAAGATGGGGATCAAGGGCAGTTCCACCACGGCGGTGTATTTCGAGAACGTGAAGGTGCCCGTGGAAAACGTGCTGGGCGAGATCGGGCGCGGCCACATCATCGCGTTTAACATTCTGAACATCGGGCGCCTGAAACTCGGCGCACTTGCCGTGGCGGGGGCGAAAGATGTCCTGGCGATTTCAATCAAGTATGCCAGTGAACGGAAGGCATTCGGATCTTCCATCGCCGAGTTCGGAGCGATCCGGCATAAGCTTGCCGAAATGGCGACCCGAACATACGCCGCGGAATCAATTGCATGGCGAGTGGTCGGGCTGATTCAAGGCCGCCTTCAGGGCTTCTCCTGGGAGGACGCCGATGCTTCACGGAGGATGTTAAAAGCGGTGGAGGAGTACGCCATTGAGTGCTCCATCGTGAAGGTCTACGGCTCGGAAGCTCTCGATTACGTAGTCGACGAAGGAGTGCAGATCCACGGCGGATACGGATTCCATCAAGACTACGCGGTGGAGCGCGCCTATCGGGATTCGCGTATTAATCGCATCTTCGAGGGCACCAACGAGATCAACCGCCTGCTCATCACCGGTATGCTGCTGAAACGGGCAATGCGCGGGCAGATCGGCCTGGTAGCGGCTGCACAATCACTGCTTGCCGAAGTGGCAAGCGGGACGATCGCCGCCAGCGAACCGGATGAAGAGATTCGGTTGGTGCGGAACGCGAAACGGCTCGCACTTTTAATGATGGGGATGGCGTTTCAAAAGTATGCGATGGAGCTGGAGCATCAGCAGGAGATTCTGATGTATCTCGCAGATATCGTCATGGAAGCATTCGCGATGGAATCGACCCTGCTGCGCACGCGCAAACTGACTGCCTCCAGAAAGGCAACAATTGCCGGCGAAATGTGCAGCGTGTTTTTGCGCGATGCGATGACCCGGATCGAGGTCTCCGGACGAAACATCGTGGGAGCATGTTCGGCGCCCGAAGCGGTGCGGACGAACATGTCAGTGCTGCGCAAGCTCGCAGTCTACGATCCGTTGGATTCGGTGGCGCTCCGCACAAAAATCGCGAAACGCTTGCTTGACCGCGAGCGTTACGTAGTGTAATCAGAACGGTAGTCGAACTGGAGACTTTATGAATATTCCACTCACTCCTATTCGCTGCCTTTACCGCGGCGTAGACCTCTATGGCAAGAAGGTTGGAATTGTTTCGGGGGAGCACCTTTACACGTATGCGCAGTTTGGCGAGCGCTGCGAGCGGTTGGCTGCCGGATTGTGCAGCGAAGGCATTGGCGGCGGCGACCGCGTTGCCTACCTGAGCTTCAACAACAACCAATTGCTTGAGGGTTATTATGGGGTGCCGCTCATTCGCGCGATTGTGATGCCTTTGAACGTAAGGCTTACGCCCGCGGAGCTGATCCAGATTCTAAATCACTCGGGTGCGAAGGCGCTGATTTTTGAAGGCGATTTCGCGCCGCTTGCAACAGCCTTCCGCAAATGCTGCCCGGGCATCCAGCGCTACATAGCTATCAATGGCGCGGCGCCAGAAGCGGACATCTCTTACGAAGAGCTGTTATCGCGCGCGCGCATGGACCGTCCGGATCCATCGTCGTTCGATGAGAACGAAATCGCGGAGCTCTTCTATACCAGCGGTAGCACCGGCACGCCAAAAGGCGTCATGCTTTCGCACCGCACGTTATATTTGCATGCTTTGGGCGTGCTAAGCTCCAATCCTCTGTACGACACCGACGTGGCACTGCACACGATTCCGCTGTTTCACGCGAACGGCTGGGGCGCACCGCAGACGTGCACGATGAAGGGTTGCCGGCAGGTAATGGTGCGACGATTTGAGCCTTCGTGCGTATTGCGGCTGATTGCTGAAGAGAAGGCCACGGCAATGCAACTGGTTCCGGTGATGGCGAATGCACTGCTGAACTGCCCCGACCTTGGCCGCTTCGACACGTCGAGTCTAAAGGAAATCTTTCTCGGGGGAGCGGCATCTTCACCGGAGTTGATCGCACGAATGGAGAAGGCGTTTGGATGCGAGGTGAAGGTCGGGTATGGTCTCACGGAGACGAGCCCGGTGGTTTCGACATCCCGCCTGAAGGGCGGGCTCGAGTTCGCCAGCGAGGAAGAGCGCGTGTTCCGGATGTCGATGGCAGGCTGGCCGCTGGTAGGGAACGAGGTGCGCGTAGTGGATAGCCGCATGCGCGATGTGCCGCGCGACATGCAGGCGGTGGGGGAGGTGATCGTCCGCGGAGACAACGTGATGGAAGGTTATTACCGGGAGCCGGAAGCAACCGAACACGTGATGACAGACGGCTGGTTTCATACGGGTGATATGGCTGTTTGGGATGAGGAGACTTACATCCACATCGTGGACCGCAAGAAAGACATCATCATCAGCGGCGGGGAGAATATTTCATCGATTGAGGTAGAGAAAGCCGTCTCTGCGCATCCCGCGGTGCTGGAGTGCGCCGTGGTCTCGGCACCCGATGCGCAGTGGGGCGAAATACCCGCGGCATTTGTGGTGCTCAGGCCCGGGCAAACCTTGACTTGCAATGATCTGCTGGCGTTCCTGGAAGACCGGCTGGCCAAATTCAAAATGCCGCGGGTCATTCAATTTGTCGGGAATCCGCTGCCCAAAACCGGAACCGGCAAGATTCTGAAACGTGAACTGCGCGAAGGGTTCTGGCAAGGGAAAGAGCGGCGAGTGCAGGGCGGGTAGTAACTATTCGGCCTTCTTCCAGGAAGAATCCGGATCGAAAGTCATCGCCCTGGCTTTCTCGGGAGTTTCAGGGCCGAGGTCCTTCTGATAGACCGGCCCTTGCAGGTCCATGATAAAGGTCATGACTCCGCTGGAGCGGTATTCGGCGGGATATGCCAACACGGCGACTCCGCCTGTCATCTTGCCATCAACGGTGTAATCTTTGGCGCCGCCGGGCGCGCCGGGCCCTTGAGCCGTCAGGATTCGATACAGGTATCCGTGAAAAGGCGTGTGCCTGCTGACCGCTTTGCCATATCCTTCCTCGGCCGCTTCAGCCAACAACGGCCCGGCCGGGCTGATCGACTCACCATCTTTGGGCTCCCAGTACAGCCCGTTTTCCTTGCCCGGGTCACTGTGGAGCCGTCTTGCATAGACACCCGGCGGATTGCCGTCGTGGCCCTGCCGGGCATACTCCTCCTCAGCCTGAATGACGGCCTTGCAAACCCGGATAGCGTCCAGCTCATTCTGGCCAATGCGCCGGTAGAGCAATTCCTCCTTGCCCGCCGGCGTGTCAAAGACCCATCCGCTGTCCTTCTTCACGATCGGGATGGGTAGAGGCCACCCGGAGACCCCTACCTGGAGGATGAACTTTCCCGGTCCTGCCGCTACCAATTTATGCTGCTTGTCATAAGCTTTGGCAAACGAGGCCATGCCGTTCTTGTCGGCGACGTCGTCGCCGGAGGAGACCAACTCCTTTCCCTCGGGGCCGAAGATGGCCATCAGCGCGGATGTGTCATTGCTTCGTGCAGCGTCTATGAGGCTCGAGACGGCCGCCTGCGTCGTCGGAAAAGACTTCTGCGTAGTCTCTTCGGCGCGGGACTCTCGAGCCGCTAGCGATATCGATATCGCACAAATGAACAAGCACGCGCACAACCGGAAAAGTCTTTGCGCTAAATATGAATCGGCAATCATGACATTCTCGTAGCCTATTCCCTCATCGCTTTTTAGCCCTTCCCATACTCTCCTGCCCACGGTTGCTCGCGTTCCTTGCCGCCTGGCCGCTGCTGCTGCCGCTGAAAGCGTTCGCGCGCCCGCCGGTCTCTCGATTACCTCCACCCTTATTGGGCTGATAGCCGGCATAAGCATTCTGCGTCGGGGCCGGGCGAGTAGTTGGAGCGGGCCGATTTGTGTTCGGTGGCGGCCGGTTTGTGTTCGGCTGCGCGGGCGGTGGCCTGTTTGGATTGCTGGCACTGTAGCTACCGCTCGGCGGTGGCCGATACGTATTGGCCGGCGGACGATAGGTGTTGGCTGGCGCGCGATACGCGTTGGCTGGTGGGCGGTAAGCCGCGGGCGGCCGATAATTGGGCGGGCGGTAAGCCCAATTTCCGCCATAGCCGGGCCGGGCGTTATAAGGCACGGGCCGGGGCCTATATGTATAGGCAGGCGGTCGGTAATAGTTGTTGCGAGTCACCCAGGTGTTGTGATTTACGATAACCGTCCTGTGACCCCAGTTCCAACCCCATCCGCCCCATCCCCAGGGCTGGTTATTTGCGACCAGCGCTCCGATTGCGATGCCGGCTCCGAAAGTGAGCAGGGTGCTGGCCACAACAGCGCCGGTGCTGGGGCCTGTGCTGGGTGGTGGAGCATAAACGACCGTGGGATCGTACGTTGGAACGTAAACCACCTGAGGATTCGCAGGCTGGACGACGATGATCTGTTGGCCTCCCTGATCCTGCTTGACGACTTGCTGCTGTGCATTGCTCTGTAACGCGCCGGAGGCATAAGCCTGGGCGCGCAGCCTCTGTATTGACTCCATCACCGACGCCTGGTTCGCAGAGAAGGCAGCCCCGATGGCGGCGTAATCGTCGATGTTCTGGGCCATCATGTCCAATACCTGGGGAAAGGTCACCAGGGCGATAAATGCGGGATCAAAACCCTGCTGCTGGGCAGCGTTCTGCAGATCGGTCCCGCTCAAGTTAGAGTTCTGATGGAGCCAGTTGTCGACGTCCAGGATCTCCTGCGGATTTGTCGAAGCGGTGGTAATCTGAGCGAGCAGCGCGTCCGGATAAAGGGCGATAGGAGCAAGCAATTGGTCCAATTGCTGACCACTCGGAACGGCCGCTTGCGTAGCCTGGCCGCAAAGTGTTCCGCCGGCGTCGTGGAATAACAGAAGCGCGAGAGCAAGAGCGATCGAGGGATTGGGATGGCGATGCATACTGCTTATGCAGCCGTTGCGGGCCGCTCTTCTCCTGAATCGTTAACCCAGCGCCAGAACGCACGCAGCCCATGCGGCACTCGAATGTCGCAGACTCTTCCGAGACCGAGCATCTGCCGCAGTCCTTCTTCGGAACCACGATAGCCGGGAAGCATCCGGAAGAGAATTCGAAATTTATCGCTTGCCTCTTCGAGGACTATCAGGCTTGGCTGCAGCAGACCTCGGCCCAGTTCGAATGGGACATCACCGGAAAGCGTAACCCGCCGCAGCGGCCCGAAGCCCCACCGCCGGTAACAAAATTCGAGCGTATTCTTCGGCGACAGAACGAGCCTGCCGTATGTTCGTTTGGGAATTCTCCAGCGGCGGCTTACGGAAAAGCAGCGAATACCCTGGACGGTATCGGGTTCGCGCTTCAGGCCGAGAAGCATCGTGCGGAGAAGATCCCACGCGAACACGCTTCCGAAGACGGCAACCCGAAAGGCCCAGCCGGCGCACAAGGCGCAAATGAGGATGATCAAGAGCGACAAGGCAAGCCCGGCGGTGCGACTTATCAATGAGGTGCCGACTAATAAGGCGAAGACCCCGACCCTGAATCCCTTTAGCAAAACATCAAGGAAAGGAAACGGATTCAGCAGCAGGAGGACGTCAATGGAGTGCCCTACCAGCCAGACCACCACCAGCGCAGCGCTGCCCGCCAGAACGGCCAGCACGGTTAACGTAACATGACCGGCCGTATCGACAAACCCGGAAGGTCCACTGGAGGCGTAGACGACCGGGTCTAACACGCGCAGAATTCCGGTGAACAGACTCTTCAGCGAGTTCGCCCCCGCGACAGCTTCGATCTGATGGAACAGTACGGGAAAGCCGATCACTACGAGTGAGGCTTTGTTCAGCAGCAATACCTCAATCGCATCCAGCGGCTTCTTTACTATGGGCGCGAATCCTCCCACAGTGTCCTTAATAAAGATGAGTACTAACAAAAGGCTGATTGGAATCCAAAACACGGGGGAGGTGTAGAAAGGCAACCGGATACGTTGCACCTGCGGAGTCCGGAAGTAGTCCCAGGCACCCAGCAAACAGACGCCTAGCAGCGGCGAAATCGCCACGCTCGTAACGGTGCTGATCGCGGATGAGATCTGCTGTCCGCGGTTGACGGTTGCTGTCGCCTCTTGTT
>JAFAMD010000011.1 GCA_019233755.1 Acidobacteriaceae bacterium
ACTTACTTAAGCTTGGGTCTGGCTCTGCTCTACGGAGCTCTCGATCAGGGTGAACGCTTGGATTGGCTGCACTCTGGAGTCATCGTGGCTATGTTCGCGGCAGGGGTGTTCCTCATGATCGCGGCCTGGGTAAGACGTATGCTCCTGCCAAATCCCGTCCTGATGCTCGATTTCTTGAATAGACGCAACATTATCATCCTTGGCTTATCGATCTTCATGTTCAAGTTCGCGCACTTGTCCACGATTGTGGTCATCCCGGGGTTCCTGGGCAACATTCAACGCTACCGGGCCCTTCAGACAGGTGATGCACTCGCGTGGGTGGCCGTCCCCATGTTTGTCGTCGTCTGGTTAGTCACGGCGCTCATCATTCATACTGACGCACGTCTGATCCTCGCAGTTGGTCTTGCGGTCGCCTCCGCAGGTTGCTGGATCTGTTCGCACCTCGACAGCTCGTGGGCCGGAACCAGCTTCGAAACCGTGGAGCTGCTATTAGCTGCTGGTTTTGCGTGCACGTACGTCGGGTTGGTAGGCAGCATCGTCTTGGAGGGACTCGAAGCAGGCGCCCTGACAAGTATGGCGAACGCGGCTACGTTCTCGGGGTTTATGCATTTCATCCGTATCTTTGGCGGTCAGATCGGTGTAGCTGTCATGACCCGCTTCATTTCGGTACGCGAGCGGTTTCATTCCAATATGCTGGGTCTCCACGTGCAGTCCGGCAGCTGGCTCACGTATGAACGCCTGCGAATGTTGACTGGTGGGCTATTACCCGGTTCGACAGGCCTCGATGAATCGCAGAAACGTGCAGTTGCGCTCCTGAGTCAGCAGGTGCGAGCTCAGGCCTACACGCTGGCATGCAGCGATGCGTTCGTTCTTATCGGGTGGGTGGCAGTCGCGTATCTGCTCCTGATGTTATTTTTGAAGCCCGGAAAGATCACTTACAAGGATTTAAGGAAAATGCAATGAGTGCGCGATCTTTGTGTCCATTTATTGGAGTAGTAGCTGGTTGTATCCTTATTGGGTTCCCTCAGACAGGAACCGCTGAGGTGCGGCATATAACCCTTAGCGAAGCGGTTCACCTCGCTGTAAACCAGAACCACGCGCTGAAAATTGCGAGGATCAAGATCGAGGAGTATCGGCAAAAGAAGGCTGGTGAGCACTCTTCCTATTTCCCGGTGTTGACCAACCAGTCGAACGCTCTCCACATTACCGAGCTTCAGAACGTTTTGATTCCCGCCGGCAGCCTCGGTATTGTTGGAGGCAGCCTCATCCCACCGCTGACAGTCAACCTGCAGCAAGGGAAGCAGAGTCTCTATTCAAGTGGCACGATGTTCGCGCAGCCTTTGACCCAGTTGATTGGTATACATCAGAAGAACCGAATCGCCGCCGCAGATATCGCTATTTCCCGTGACGATCTCAAGAAGGCCGAGGACGAAATAGCGGTCCAAGTACACACACTGTATTACGGAATTCTCGTAACTCAGTTGCAGAAAAAAGCGGCTGACCAGGAGACACTCTACGCACAAGAGAATTTGCGCGAAAGCGAACAGGACGTACGGGCCGGCAGCGCGCTGAAAACGGCGGCAATCGGTAGCCGTGCGGACCTGCTCCAGGCCCAGCAGTCTGTTCTTACAGCGGACTTGCAATTGGCCGATCTGAAGACGGAGCTTAACGATGCTCTCGGATTGCCGTTGGATACGGAGCTGGAGTTGGAACCGGCGCCGCCGGCACAGTTCGAAGCGCGCGACAAGAGCGAATATTTAAAGATCGCATGGGCTGAGAACCCCGAAATCCGTGCCGCCGAGGATACCGTCCGCAAAGCGCGCGCCGCCGTGTCTGCCGCCAAGACCGCTTATATTCCTAACATCACTGCCTATGCGCGCCATAGCTACCAGGACGGCGTGCCGTTCCTCGTGCACAACTTCGGCACGTTCGGGGTAACACTCGATTACGATATTTTTGATTTCGGCAAGCGCCGGGCCGCTGTGCGCGAGAGTGAGGATCAACTCGCGGAAGCAGAGGAAAACGTTGAGAGGCTGAAGGACGAGGTCGCGGTCTCTATCGAGCGAAGTTACAACAAGGTGGAGCAGACGAAGCACATGGTGAACGTCGCGACCCAGGTGGTCAGTCTGAGACAAGAAGACGAACGAATAACAACGAATCAATTGGCACAAGGCGAGGTTCAGGTCACGGCACGCCGGCAAGCGAGTGCCGCCAATTACAAAGCTCAGGCTGATCTGCTGCAGGCGAGCTTGGGATACCTGCTTGCCCAGGCCGAACTCGAGGAAGCGGTTGGGCGCACACCCGGACTTTAGAGCGTGCCGTTCCCGGCCAGCTCGCCCAATCCGCTCGATAACTTAGCTCCAGACGCTGCCCGTAAACGAAGCACTGCGGTCCGGAGCTGCCGAGGCGCGCAGATACGATGCGATGCGCGATCCCGGCTACACTGTCTTGTTAAAGCCATATGTCCGAGCGCAAGGCGTGGATATTCTTCTACGGCTCATACATGAATCCGAACGTTCTGAAAGAGGTGGACTTGAGTCCCGCGAACGTCCAGGTAGCGAAATTGGCGGGCTTCGATCTGCGCATAGCTCCCAGAGCCAATCTTGTTCCAGCCGAGGGGAAAACGGTGTATGGCGTGTTGACCCAAGCAACGCACCGCGAGCTTGACCGCCTATACACCGAACACGCGTACCGCGTGCTGGGTGAAGTATACGTCCCGGAAGCCGTCTTGGTGGAGACTCTAGATGGCCAATTTCGACCGGCAATGACTTACATTTGCTGGACGATGACTCAAAGAGCACCGGAAAACGCGTATATCCATCGAATTCTTGCACCGGCAACGGAGCTGAATTTTCCTGCCTGGTATCTGAATCGCATTAGGAGTTTCCTCGTTCCCGAATTACGTTAATGGATCGCGGGAACGTTGACGAATGCCGCAGCGGCTACTCCCGCAGCGCTGGTGGCATCCATGGATTAGGACGCTACTCTGCTGCCGGGAAGGGACAAGAAGCATCCGGAATCAGACGACATCACGATTGTGGTGATCGACGTCAGGCAGTAGTTTCCGCTTGTATCCCCGAAACGCCACGACAAGGCCAGCTATCAGTGCAATTACGATGGCGGCGTGGAAGGCAATATCCGGAACAGTGTGGGGGCCGATACCGATGAGAATCGTGTAGATCCCAACACAAGTCCCCAGCAACGCAAATGCTTGAGCAGCGATGCCGATGCCGCGAATCCATGCTGGGATTATCCAAGTTAACAGGAAACCGGCTAAAAGGATGATGCCGATCGCGCTCTCTGCCATCCCAGCCCAGCGGTGTTCGTATCCATGCATCAGCACGCCGAAGTGGATCAAGCAAGCGGCAATGAACGCAATGCCCTCAAATAAAAGAAAAAGCCGGATTGCTCTATTCACGAAGCAGGGGACTCATCCTCCATCACATCACAGCCGGGCGGCAATGGCGGCGGTTCGGACAGGACTCCCTTGTGAGCTTATGATTCAAGGCTGGATTAGCCTGTGAGAGAGTCAGACTTGATGTTGCTCCGCACAGCCAACACGATCCTAATAGCATTGCTGGTCACCACCATCGCACTCGCACAAGACGCGCACCATCACGATGAAGAGGCGGCAACCGCTTCCTCGCTGGGCACCGTCTCCTTCTCAATCTCCTGTTCCACTGAAGACCAAGCAGATTTCATCCACGGCATAGCGCTGCTGCACTCATTCAGCTACAAGAATGCGCGCCTCACATTCCAGCAGATCAATCGACGCGATCCCTCATGCGGCATGGCGTACTGGGGCCAGGCAATGAGTCTGTACCACCAACTCTGGGATAGGCCAACCGCCGAAGAGTTAGCGCAAGGAGCGAAGCTCATCCAGGAAGCCAAAACCCGGAGCATCCCAACTAAGCGAGAGCGCGCCTACATCGCTGCGGCAGCAGCATTCTATGAAGGCGATGCCAAGCGAAGCTTCGATACTCGCCGCAGCGCGTACTCTGACGCAATGAAAGGAGTACACACATCCTGGCCCGATGACGACGAAGCGTCGCTGTTCTACGCCCTTTCCCTCCTCACCTCGCCCGATGCCGCAAAGAACGACTTCGCAATAACACGCCAGGCAATCGCGATCATCAATGACGTTTTCAACCGGAATCCAAACCACCCGGGCGCCGCTCACTATCTGATTCACGCCTGCGATAACCCAGTCTTAGCAGCCGATGGCTTGCCGGCCGCAAGGCGCTATGCCGAAATCGCACCCGCATCTCCGCACGCGGTGCATATGCCTTCGCACATCTTCGCGCGCCTCGGCATGTGGGACGAAGACATCAAATCGAACCTCGCGTCCGTGCAAGTGGCCAGGCAACAGAAGTCTTTTCCAGATATGCTCCATGCCATGAACTTCCTCGAGTATGCCTATCTGCAAAAGGGCGACCTCGACCGGGCGAAGCAGATCGAAACGGAGGCATTGAGCGTACCGAAAGAAGATTTTGCGGACATGCCGGCCATGTTCAACTACGTTCGTGTGCGTTTCCCGTCGCTATACCTGCTTGAAACTCACGGCTGGATAGCGGCCCAATCTCTTCCCGTTCCTCTCGACGCCGAACCTCATTTTCAAGCAGTTGTCTACTGGACCCGCGCAGTCGCTTCCGGACATCGACACGACGCCAAAGCGGTCCAGGAGGCGGTGACCAATTTCGATGCCAAGCTCGACGAAGTCCGCAAAACCCGTTACGCCTACGTCGCCGACTCCATGAGTGGCGAACGAGATGAGGCCCACGCCTGGCTGGCGTTCGCGCAGGGCCAAACGCAAACCGCGATAAGCCTCATCACCCGTGTGGCGGACAAACAGGACCGTGAAGGGAAAGGCGAAGTCGAGTTGCCCGCTCGCGAAATGCTGGCAGATATGCTCCTGGAGGAAGGCAGCCCTTCTGAAGCACTCACCCAATACCGGCTTTGCCTTCGCACAGATCCTAACCGGTTGAACTCGTTGGCAGGTGCAAAACGCGCTGAAAACCTGGTCAGCCAATAGCCGATCGTGTCTATTCGTGTTTATCCGTGGCTCAATTTTCTTGAGTCACGGCTAACTCGCCCAATCCCCTCAATAACTTAACTCCAAACGCTTGTTCCGCCATGCTATCGTCCCTATCGCAAAGGAGTTTCGTTCATCGATGCCATCCAAAGCCCAGGTCGCCGCCAATCGCGCCAACGCGCAACTCTCTACCGGTCCCAAATCCGAAGAGGGAAAAGCGAAATCCTCCCTCAACGCCGTCAAAACCGGTCTCACTGGCCGCACCGTTCTGCTGCCCACTGAAGATGCGAGCGCCTACGAAGCGCACATCACCCGCTTCTTCAAAGAATGGGACCCCGCCACCGACGCCGAACGCGCCCTCGTCCAGTCTCTCGCCGATACCGAATGGCGCCTGCTGCGCATCCCCTCGCTCGAAGCCGGCATCTACGCCCTCGGCCGCCTCGAATTCGCAGACAAATTCGCGCACGAGGAAGACCTAACTATCCGCAAATCGCTCATCGAAGCACAGGTCTTCCTCACCTATCGCCGCGACCTCAACAATCTGAGCATCCAGGAAGCGCGTCTCCGCCGCCAGCGCGAGAACGACACCGCCGAACTCAAAGAGCTGCAGGAACAGCGTCGCCGCGAACACGACCGCCAGCTCCGCCAGGCCGTCGCGCTTTATAAAGAGTTCAAAGAAGATGGCTCTATGCTCGATCCGGAAGAATTTGGCTTCGAATTTTCAATCGAAGAAATCGAGGAGAGCGTCGCCCGAATGGAAGCTCGCAACGCCCGGTCCCAATACCCTGATTACCTCGCCCAGGACATCCAGGAACAACTCGAGAAAGAACGCCTCGCCCTCAAAAAGGCAGCCTGAGCAAACTGACCCCCGGCCGTGCAGGTTACTATCTCGCGCCGCAAGCTAAAGTGATAAGTAATCTTCAATCGGTAACGAAACGAATGTGGCTTTTGCATCGCCGGGGACGGCAGCTCGCGCTCCAGCTCTTTGCGCTCGCCTGCGTCCTCGTCGGGTCTCCCGCTTGGGCGCTTGATAGCCGCGAGTCCTTGGCACACTTCGGATACCAGACTTGGCAGACCGAAAATGGTCTCCCCCAAAACTCGGTCCACGCAATTGCGCAGTCGCGTGAAGGCTATCTTTGGCTCGGCACCGAAGACGGACTCGTCCGGTTCGATGGATTCAAGTTTTCCATTTACGACACGCGCAACACCCCGCAACTGAGAAGCAACGACATTCGTCAGCTTTTGCTGGCATCCGACGGTGCGCTCTGGGCCGCAACTGCCGGTGGCGTGGTGCGCCTGGAAGGATCGCGTTTCACAGCCTTCACCGACCGCGATGGCCTGCCGGGCGATAACGTGTGGTCCTTGTTTGAGAGCCCTTCAGCCGGTCTCTGGGCCGTCACAGCCGACGGTCTGGCGCACTACGAAAACGGCCGGTTTCGCGCCTCCTCCAATCCCTCCGGCATGGAAAGCATGACCGGCGCTATCGCGGGCGGCGAAAGAGGCTCCCTTTGGGTAGGAACCCGTGCCGGCGTCAGGGTCTTCCGCGATGGCCGCTTCGCCCGCGTGCCCGTTCAGGGAGCGCTCCCGAACCCCGTTGTGGACGCCATCTTGATAGACCGCTCCGGGCATATATGGGTTGGCACGCAGAACGGGCTTGTGACTTGGTCTGAGCTCGGAAGCCGGGTTTATTCCGCTAGCAACGGACTGCCCGGCCGCGTCGTTACCGCTCTCTACCAGGACAATGTAGGAACCATCTGGGTGGGTACGGACGGCGGACTCGCCAGGATTACTAACGGCGAATTGCAGCGCTTTCCCTCCGGCAACACGCTCGCCGGGAACACGATTCTCTGTATTGCCGAAGACCGCGAAGGCAACCTGTGGGTGGGAACCGAAGCGGCGGGAGTGACGATTGTCCGCGAGCCGAAGTTCACCACATATACCGCCAGAGACGGGCTGGCCGGCGATCTCGTGCGCGCCGTCTTCGAATCGCGCGACGGCTCTGTTTGGTTCGGCACCGCCAGCGGTCTCAGTCGCTTCTCTCGCGGCGTATTCTCAAGTCTCTCTGCCAAAGCCGGTCTATCGAGCGATGTCACGCTCGCGCTCGCGCAGGACGCCAATGACGATATCTTGGTCGGCACCCCGGACGGTCTCAACCGCATACACGGGCGCAAAGTTTCCCTTCTTACTTCAGCCGGCGGTCTGGCGGATGACTTCGTCCGATCCATCTATCTGGATAATGACGCCTCTCTGTGGATTAGCACGCGCCGCGGACTTACTCACATCAAGAACGGCCATTTTACTAACTACGATCAGGCAAGCGGCCTCGGAAACGATTTCACCGGCGCCGTAGTAAGAGATAAAAGCGGCGCGCTCTGGGTGGCGACTTTGCATGGCTTGAGCCGCTTTGAAAACGGACGTTTCCACAACTTTACAACGGCCCAGGGCCTTTCGAGCAGCATCATCACCGCGCTGTACGCTGCTGAGGACGGAACTCTTTGGATCGGCACCGGGGACGGTGGTTTGAATCGCTTCCGCAAAGGAAAATTCAACTCGTTCGCCGCCTCTCTAGGCCTTCCAAAGGCCGTGTACGGCATCGCGGACGACTATGCAGGCGGCCTCTGGCTTTCCTCGAACGCTGGCATTGTTCGGGCAAGCCTGCGCGACTTGAATCGGGCGGCCCGCGGCGCCGCCGGCGGTGTCTCTATTTCGACTTACGGGACGGCCGATGGCCTGCGCATCAATGAAGGCAGCGACGGCGGCCATCCTGCTGTCTGGCGTACAAGAGATGGAACGTTCTGGTTTGCCACGCCGAAAGGTGCTGCCGCTCTGCCTGCCGGCCACGTCGCCGGCAATCGGGTGCCGCCGCCGGTGGTCCTCGAGTCCGTCTCGATTGACGACCGGACGTTCGACCCGGCATCCGTCGGCGACATCAAGCCGGGACATTCGCGCTTTGCTTTCGAGTACGCCGGTCTCAGTTTCTCGGCGCCGCAGCAGGTGCGCTACCGATATAAGCTCGAAGGCTTCGATAAGCGCTGGATTGATGCCGGCGCTCTGCGATTCGCTTACTACACCAACCTCCCTCCTGGTTCTTACCGCTTTCGGGTGATTGCTCGAAACAGTGACGGAGCGTGGAATTCTGCGGGAGCCTCACTCAGCTTCCGCCTCGAGCCTCGTTTCTATCAGACATATTGGTTCCGCATCCTGCTGCTGGCCGCGCTTGCGTTGCTTGCCTATGCTGTGTATCGCTGGCGCGTTAAGGAAGTGGAGGGGCGTTTCGCCGCGGTGCTCGAAGAACGTAACCGCATCGCGCGCGAGATCCACGACACTCTCGCGCAAGGCTTTGTCGGCGTCTCCGTTCAGTTGGAAGTGGTGGCGCGGCTGCTGGCTTCCGCCCCCGAAGCTGCCCGGGAGCATTTGGATCAGGCCCGTACCCTGGTCCGCAACAGTATCGCCGAAGCGCGCAGCGCCATTTGGGAGCTCCGTTCGCACTCCGCCCGCAATGAGGACTTCGCCTCGCGCCTCTCGAAGGTCGCCAATCAGGCCGCTGCTCCTGGTGCCGTGCGCGTGAACCTGCAGGTCCATGGCACCTACCGCCCGTTGAAGCCTAAAGTGGAAGACGAACTGTCCAGGATCTGCCAGGAAGCCGTAACCAATGCAGTTCGTCACGGAGCAGCCCGCAACGTCAACATCGAGCTGGCATTCGAACGCAAGAAACTGCGGATGACTATAGTGGATGATGGTCGCGGATTCGAGGTTCAGCCGGACCTTGCCGGTCCTTCCGGCCACTTCGGCCTCAAAGGCATGCGGGAGCGAGCTGAACGCATTGATGCACAATTCATAGTGGATAGTAAAACCGGCAAGGGAACGCGTGTGTCGGTGGAGGCGTTGGTTAATTAATGGAGCCGATTCGAATCTTGGTCGTCGAGGATCACAACGTAGTGCGCCAGGGGCTGGTGGCGCTGCTAAAGACAGTGCCTGACATGCAGGTGGTCGGGGAAGCGGGCGACGGCGAGCAGGCCGTTGAGTTGTTTCGGAAATATTTGCCGGATGTGACCATCATGGATCTGCGCCTACCGAAAAAGACCGGCGTGGAGGCGACCATCGAGATCCGTCGCGAATACCCTTCGGCTCGGATCATCGTCCTGACTACTTTTGATGGTGACGAAGACATCTATCGTGCCCTGCAGTCCGGTGCGCGTGGCTATCTGCTGAAGGACATGTTCGGCGACGAACTGATGGAGGCTGTGCGCGCCGTTCATTCCGGAAAGACTCGCATTCCGCCCGCTGTGGCGCTGCGTCTCGCCGAGCGTATGGGCGGGCCCAACCTGACCGCGCGGGAATCCGAGGTGCTCGAGTTGATTGTGGCTGGTAAGAGCAATAAAGAGATTGGTTCCGATCTGTCCATCTCTGAGGCCACGGTGAAGAGTCACATTAACAGCATCCTCAGCAAATTAGGCGTAACGGACCGCACCCAGGCTGCGACTACTGCTCTCCAGCGCGGCATCGTCCATTTGTCCAGGTGAGCGCATGCACCGGATACTGTTGGCAGCGGCTCTTCTTTTCGCCGGCGTCGCGAACTGGCGCGCCGCGAGTGAAAGCGAGCTGAAAGAAGTTATTCCGGCCCGCGCGCCCGTCGAGAAGGAGCACATCGAGACCGAGTTCCGCACTGCATCCGGTATAACCGACGGCAAGGGGAGGTACATCGCTGGTGTAGTGTTGATCACCGCCGGCTATTCCGCAGAGGGGAAGTATTCGCACTACCTGCTAACTCAGGTTCCCATCAAAATCGGAGAGCTCTCGCTCGGCCCGGGCGACTACGTGTTCGGGTGGCAGCGCGCCGATGAAGCGCTTTCCGTGAAGTTCTACACCGCTCAGACCGGCAAGTTCCTTGGAACCGTTGCAGCGCCGCGCATCAATCGCGTAGGTCGAATCGAATCGTTTCACATCTACCCGCCCGGCCAAAGGTCCCTCATTCAAATCGGGCGATTCGCGATGAGTTACGAACTGGGCAGCTAGAGGAAGGCGCCGACCTCCGCCCGGCGCCTTCTCGACGGTTGTTCATTCTGCGTTTGCTTCAGGAGTGAAACTTCAAAGGTGAAATAAGATTACGTCGGAAACGTCTCTCTGTCCTCGGCCGTCTGGGCGATATTTCTCTCAAACTTAGGTTGTAGTGGGCCAAGCGAAGGCCCGCCAGCCTCTTGAGCTTCAAATTGCGAGATTATAAGGCGTGCTTCTCAAAATTTCGCGGATACTCGTACCGGTAGACTTTTCGGACCGTTGTCTGGCAATGGTGCGGTTTGCCCGTGTGCTGGCCCAGCAGTACCAGGCGGAACTCATACTGCTGCACGTGGTGAATCCCGTGTTTGTCGCGCCGGAAACGGGCATATCCGGGCCGGCATTTCTTCCCGTGCCGAAGTGGCTGATTGAGCGCGAGTCGGGCAGGCTCGATAATTTCGCCAAAGAGCAAACCGACGGGCTGCCTGTCCGTCGCCTCGTATATGAAGGGTTGCCGGAAGCGCAGATCGTGGAGCTGGCAAAAGCGGAAGAGGTGGATTTGGTCGCGATACCCGCGCATGGATTGGGCGTCTTCCGCAGGTTACTGATTGGTTCGGTAACAGCGAAGGTGCTCGATGATGTTGCTTGTCCAGTGCTCACGGGCGCTCACATTGAAAAGGAGCACCACGCTTATTCCCCAACCATCTCCTCCATCGTCTGTGGCGTAGATCCCAGATCGCCAGATAGCAAGCCGCTGGAGTGGGCAGCGAGTCTCGCGAACGACTTTGGCGCCAGGTTAGCTGTCGTCCATTCGTGCGCTTACATGGAGAAAGGCTCTCGGCCGGAATATGCCGATCAGTTGCAGCCGCAACTCGCCGAGATAGTGCGCGAACAGATCAGGAAACTGGGTGGCGAGATCGGCCGTGCGCCGGAAAGCATCGAGGTGAGCGTGAAGGAAGGAGATCCGCCGCACGCCGTCTGCGGCTTCGCCAGAAGCATCGGTGCGGATCTAGTGGTAATCGGCCGTCCGCATGAGCAGCCGCACCCCGGCAGGCTGAGTTCCGATGTGTACAACATCATCAGTCACTCGCCTTGTCCGGTGCTCAGCGTTTGAAACTTGGGTCAGTCTTTGCAGGCGGGGAATTCGCTGCGGACGGCGTTGCCTTTATATCCAAGTTCTTCAAGGAGGCCGGTTCTGGATGTGTAATAGCCATCCGCGGTCAGTCCCTTGATAAGCGCGAAGAACTGTACATTTCGCGCTTGGCTGCTTTTCGCGTCGGCGGCATCGCACAGCGGCTGCAAAATCGAGAGCTGCTGGTCTTCGGAAATTTCGAGAAACTTTCTGTCTGGTGCGATGCGGCCGGCTTCTGCATCCAGCCAGCGGAGACCGTCGGCCACCAGGAGTTGCTGCTCCGTATTGCGTGCGATGACCATATCGATGTACTCGGGTACGCCTGCGCCCGTCGCACCCGGCGTATCGGTGGCGGGAATAATCAAATCCGCAATTCGCGAAATGGTGCGGAAGTCGGCTTCGTTGAAGAACCGCTGTCCGGCTTGAGCCGGAGCGGGGAAGTGTTCATGCTGCGGAACAGTCTGTCCGAGAAGTTCGTCTCCGGCGAAAGGATACGCGCAGGTTGCCCCGATCGCGCCGATGATTTTCAGCAGTGAGCGGCGGTCGGAAGAGTAGGTCGGCACTAGACTTCTCCTTTCTGAAGGCGGTCCCCGATATGGTCTGCGGTTCGAGACGCCAGGGCCATGATGGTCAGGGTCGGGTTCTTTTCAGATGCCGAAGGGAACGCGCTTGCGTCTGCGACGTACAGGTTCGGTACGTCATGCGAAAGGCCGAACTTATCTAGTATCGAAGTCTTCGGGTCCGTTCCCATCCGGCAGCCGCCGATCTCGTGATTAGTGGTCGGAGCAGTGCTGACCGAATGGATCTCGGCCTTGCTCGATTCGAGAATCGCCTTCGACCATGCCTTCATATCGTTGTGCAGGCGCATGTCGGAATCTGAGAGTTTCCAGTGCCGGCGCGCGCGCGGCAGGCCGTACTCGTCGAGGTATTCGTAATCCAGATCTATGTAGCTCTCGGCGTTGGGCAGCATTTCTTGATACGGCGTGAAAGTCAGATAGGCGGGATACCGCGCCTTCACGGAGTCTTTGAACGCTTTGCCCATGCCGTGCACGCTGCGCGCCCAGCCTACCGACCGGTGATTCTGGTAGTTGAATTGTATGCCGAAGCTGCGCGGGTAATCGCGCTTGCGCGAATGCATGAAGGAAGGAATGTAGGCATGATCGAGAAAGCCTTCGTCGTTTACCGTGGGCTTTCCGATGAGCTCTTCGAGAAAGACCTCGAATCCTGCAGTGATATGCGGAATGAAGTTCTTCCCAAGC
This sequence comes from Acidobacteriaceae bacterium, assembly GCA_019233755.1. Taxonomy (GTDB): domain Bacteria; phylum Acidobacteriota; class Terriglobia; order Bryobacterales; family Bryobacteraceae; genus Bog-105. The sequence continues at coordinate 12,419 of JAFAMD010000011.1, forward strand.
TGTCCGCTGGAGTTGCCCAAACCATCGGGAAACCGGCTCGATTTCGACATCAGCAGCAAAGCCACGCTCTGAACACAGGCGCACGCCACAACAACCACGCGGCCGCGCGCGGCGGCTTCCGCTCTCGTTTCGCGATCGAAGTAGCGGACTTCGCTCACCCGCGCTTCATCCGAAACGGCCAGTTCATAAACGACGCTGTTCGGCCGCAGCGTCAGCTTGCCTGTGCTCAGCGCCGGGTACATATGAACGTCTGCTGAATTGTATTTCGCAACCACGTCGCACCCGGACATGCAGTTTCCGCAGAAATGGCACGCCGGCCGGGTTGTGCGGGGCCTGCTCAGCGTCGCTTTCCGAACGTGGATCACAGGAATGCCGAGCTTCGCGGCTCCGTCCTTAATGATCAGCTCGCTGCACTTCATCGGCACGGGAGGAAGAAAGATTCCGTCGGGCAGATCTTCGAGATGATCGTAGTTGCCGCAGACACCGACTTCGCGCTCGATCCGGTCATAGTACGGTGCGAGATCCGCGTAATCGATCGGCCAGTCTTCGCCGGCGCCGTCGTGCTGCCGTCCTTTAAAGTCGCGCTGGCTCAGACGTAGCGAGACCGCGTTCCACAGCATTGTCTTGCCGCCGAGGCCGCGGCTCCGCTCGCCATCGAAGCCTGGTTTCCCGGGCTTCATTACGGGGATGTGGCGAGATGGAAATTCGAAAGGAAGAGCGTGCGTATTGAAGTCGGTTCGGGTGTTGACCTTGGGCCCGCCTTCAAGAACGAGTACCTCCGCGCCGAGTTGCGCGAGTCGCGCCGAAAGCGTGCCGCCGCCGGCGCCCGACCCGACAACCACCACGTCATATGTTTTATCGCCCACCGGGCTATCTTATCTCTGGACGGGGACTGTCCCCGCTCTTCACAGTCCTTGTCACACGCCAGTCATCATGAAGAAGCAAACCAAAATCAAGCCGATAGAAAGGACCCAGGTGCCTGCCGGACTGCCCCTGTACTGAGATGGTTCTTTAGTCCATATGGATTACGTGCTGTCTCGTATAGCGCGTATTCAGTGGTTGCTCGATCCTGAGATACTTACGAATCGAAAAGCAGATTCCGACAGAATCTGCTGTTTTCTTAGGTATTTTTGGCAGTGATTTGCACGATTTTCTCGCTCGGAATTAACGCTGCGGGTTCTCCTGAGTAACAGATAGAGTACGGTTTGCATCTACCTCGCGTTTACAGCAGCCTACTCAGCGGTGCTAGTCACGCGGCAAGTTGTCGCATGCTGGCCGCTGCATTCCAACGTTCGGAGCGACGAGGATGAAGAAATGAAGTTGAAGATTGGCCTCTTTTTCGGCGCACTCTTTTTACAGGCAGGACTGGCTGGGGCGACTACAGTTACGTTGAATTTTCAGGGCCTGAACCCAGCAAACGCTAACGCGTTGTTCGTCGCCAGTCCTTTGCAGACTCAAGGCTTTACTGTGACCTCAACACTCGGTTTTGACACCTATGGCACGCACAACACCAACTTTTTCGCAGGGGCTCCCGCGCTAGCTGCGATAGCCCCTTCGAGCATCTCGGTTGCTGCAACGGATGGGCATCCATTTTCAGTGTTATCGATCGACCTGGCGCGCAATTTCGCTTTCGATCCAGCACCGACTGTTGACTTTACGGGTATCCTTCCCGGTGGAGTCCGGGTAGTTGAGTCTTTCACCGTTACCACTCCCACAGGGACTGCTGCGTTCCAGACTTTTCACTTCACAGGGTTTACGAATTTGCTCAGCCTGGATTGGAGCCAACCGGCAGCAGGGGCGCTGCATCAATTTACTGACATCACATTAAGTACAGGCCCGCCAAGTACCGTTCCCGAGCCGGTTTCTGGTCTGCTCTGTGGAATTGGTGTCCTTAGTTTCGGATTGATGAGACGCCGCACGCAAAAACAACAGCTTCGGTAGCCGCACCGACCCCAAAGTCCGTATCTTCACAGGCGCCCGGAGGAAATTGAAAAGAAGGCGATTGTTGCGTCAACTTCCTCAATTTCTCAAGCATCAAACAAGATAAGTAAATCCTGTCGTATGGAGGTTGTATGGGCGCCACGATAAATGCCTTCCTCCGCAAGCAGCTAGTCACGCGCCGCGATCGTCTGGAGTCCGCCGCGCACCATCGCGGCCATTCCGCGCACGTTCATGTCTTGCTCAAGGAGGTCGACCGCGCTCTCGCGGGAATGGAAGATGGCTCGTTCGGTATCTGCGAGATATGCCATGAAGCCGTCGAAACGGAGCGGCTGATCTGTGATCCGCTGACTCGAATTTGCCTCGATCACTTCACAACTCAAGAAAAGACTGCTCTTGAGCGCGATCTGGAGCTCGCAGCAGAAGTTCAGAAAGCCTTACTTCCGCAGCATCCCTTTCAGCACCAGGGATGGGACGTCTGCTATCACTACGAACCCGCGGGTCTGGTTAGTGGCGACTATTGCGACATCATTGAAGCAGGAGACGGGAGTTTTTACTTTGTCGTCGGCGACGTTTCCGGCAAAGGCCTCGCCGCTTCGATGCTCATGACGCATATGCATGCGATGTTCCGTACGCTGATGTCTGTTAAGCTCCCGCTGACGGACATTCTGAAGCATGCGAGTCGCGTTTTCTCGGAGAGCACCCTGCCGAATCAATACGCCACACTGGTCTGCGGGCGTGCGATGCCGGATGGCACTCTAGAGATCTGCAATGCCGGACACCCGCCTCCGATGATCGTTCGCGACGGAGTGGTTGAGGAACTTGATTCTGCCGATCTTCCTATCGGCCTCTTCGTCGCCGAAGAGTTTTCCGTCAGCAATCTGCGGCTGCTGCCGGGCGAGGGCCTTGTTATGTATTCGGACGGCGTTTCTGAGGCGAATAACACCTCTGGCACTGAGTACACTTCGCATCGGCTCAGCAACGTAATACGGAGCAGCAATGGCGTCGACGCCAGCGCGCTCGTTGCTGCCTGCCGCGACGATTTGACCGCGTTTCGAGGCCAGGCACGAAAAACGGATGATGCAACACTCTTCGTCCTGCGCCGCCAACGTGCGTGAGTGGCAGCCCTTGTCCCCTGTTATGATTCTTGAAAGGTAACGCCGCTGGCCGTCACACTCTAAATCGTTTCTCCATTCGTTGCTGCGAGGCCTGTTCGATTGCAGCCGAAGTGTTTCATCCCTGCTAACACGAGAAAGGAAAAATGTGTGCACTTAGAGGAATTGGGCTGGAACAGCTATTTCGCCAGCCACTATGTAAACGGCACACCGGGGCGTGTAGCGCTCGCGACCCGTAAACATTTCGTTGTTTGGACCGAAGAGGGAGAAGTCGAGGCAACTGCCAGCGGCAGGCTGCGTCATCTGAACACGCTGTGTCCATGCGTTGGCGACTGGGTTCTTCTGCGCGGTCAATCTGTCATCGAGAGCGTGCTCCCGAGGCGCACGGAACTGTTGCGTAAGAGTCCGGGAAAAGGCGTTCGCGAACAGGTTCTCGCCGCAAATGTCGACGTCCTCCTTGTCGTAGCCGGATTAGATGGCGACTATAACCCGCGGCGCATTGAACGCTATCTGGTATTAGCGCGGGACAGCGGTGCACGCCCCGTTCTGTTGCTGAACAAGGCAGACTTGAGAGGCGACGTAACAAATGTTATTCGCGCGGCCGGGCAGTTCGCGCCTGGTGTTCCCGTGCTTGCCATAAGCGCACTGGCGGGCTGGGGATTGGATGAGCTGCCAAAGAGGGTAGGGTGGGGCGAAACGGCGGCACTTATCGGATCGTCAGGTGCAGGGAAATCGACCATCCTGAATCGATTTCTGGGAGAGGACCGGCAGCGAACGGCTTCCGTTCGCGAACGGGACAGCCGCGGACGTCACACCACAACGCATCGAGAGCTCGTTCGAATGCCCGAAGGATGGTTCCTGATGGATCTGCCGGGTCTGCGCGAGCTTCAACTTTGGGCCGACCCGGAGCAAATTGATGATACCTTCTCAGATATTGTCGGACTGGCGGCCGGCTGCCGGTTTCGAGATTGCTCGCATCAGCACGAACCCGGTTGTGCCGTGCGCGCCGCCGCCATCGACGAAGGACGATTGCAAAGCTATTACAAGCTGAAGCGGGAGCTTGCGTATCTCGATCGCGACATAGACGTACGCCTTGCACGCGAGACGAAAAGGCGCTGCAAAATCATTGAAAGGGAAATGCGGCATCATTCACCATGATTCAAACAACTAACGCACAGAGTGCAGGAACGATTACGCTCGGCGGTGACACCACTGTCAACCGGCTGGGATTCGGTGCAATGCGAATCACAGGCAAAGGCATCTGGGGTCAGCCGGAGAACCGTGAGGCATCAATCGCGACGCTGAAACGGGCTGTCGAATTGGGCGTGAACTTTATCGATACGGCAGATTCGTACGGGCCGTATGTTTCGGAGGAATTGATTGCGGAGGCTCTGGCACCCTATCCAAAGGGTTTGATCATTGCGACCAAAGGCGGGTGGGAACGGCCGGGCCCCGGTCTATGGACACACAACGCGAGTCCGAAGCATCTGCGGGAGGCGGTTGAGGGCAGCTTGAAACGGCTGCGGCTCCAACGAATCGACGTGTATCAATTGCATACCCCGGACCTTGCAGTCTCGTTTGATGCGTCCATGGAAACGCTGGCGCAATTACGGGAGGAGGGCAAAATTCATCACGTCGCGCTGTCGAATGTGACGCAGGAGCACATCGAGCGCGCCCGAAAAATTGTCCCTATCGTGTCGGTACAGAACCGCTACAGTTTTGCAGACCGCGAATGGGACTATGTGCTGAACTACTGCGAGCGGAACGGGATTGCATTCATACCGTGGGCGCCGTTGGGCAGCGGCAAACGAGCGCACGAGGTGCTGGAGACTGTTGCAAAGAAGCTCGAAGCGACGCCGCTGCAGGTTGCTTTGGCGTGGTTATTGAAACGGTCGCCGCTGATGCTGCCGATTCCGGGGACGTCCTCGGTAAGTCATCTCGAGGAGAACATCGCCGCTGCCGCATTGAAACTGCCGGACGCGGAGTTCGAGCAGCTCTCTTCAGTGACGCCGCCGCCGATCAGTTTGCGCTGAGGGCGGATTACAGCCGTACACAGCACGACGGTTGTGATATGTTCTCGATGCGTGAACGCTCAGGCAACCATTTCAGGCGATTATCAACTCAACTGGCGGAAACTCCAGCAGGTGGGGCTGAATGCGTACGAGGCGCGCTCCTATCTGGTGCTGATGGGCCACCCGCGTTTCAAAGCCCTTGAACTCGCTGCGCGCGCGCATGTTCCCCGGCAGAAGATCTACGAGGTGCTCGATAGCCTTGTAGAGAAGGGGTTCGCGCAGGTGATCCAGGAGAAGACCAAGCTCTTTTCGGCGGTGGATCCTAACCTGGCCATCCCCGGTTATCTTGCGCGGCGCACAAAAGCGCTCGAGAGCGAGCTCAAGGAACAAGCACGCATGGCCACGGGGCTGATCCAGGATCTGCGTGCGGCGTACCTTTCGGGCCAGGATGGACGCGGCACGCTCGACTTTCTGAGCCTGGTGAACGATCCGACCCAGACCGCCATTCACTATCGGCGGATGCTCAATACGGTAGAGGATAACTACGTCGAGTTCTCACGTCCGCCGTTTGCAGTGGACCCGCTGGATGAGATGCTGGTGAAAGAAGCGGCAGGCAGGGGAGTTCGTTCACGGTTGCTCATTGAGGCTGGTGACATTGACGACGAGCACCGTGCGCGTCTTGGCGAATACCGCGAAGCCGGGGTGGACATTCGATTTCATGATCGTTTGCCGCTGAAGTTGGCGCTGTTCGATGGGAAGTGCGGGTTAGTGGCGCTGCTCGATCCCGTTTGCACGCGGCCTTCGTGGACGGCGGTAGTGTTCGAGCACGACGGCTTTGCCGAAGCGATGTCGGGTTTGTTTGAGACTTACTGGAACCGCGCCCGCGGCGAGTTGGAAGCTGCCTCTTAGGAGCGCAGGCGCAGAAGCACGTCGTCGCGGTCGAGGAACTGCATAGCTTGTATGCCGAGCAATTCGGCGCCCCGCACGTTTTCCAGACGATCATCAAGAAATAGCGTGCGCTCAGGCGGTACGTCGAGGCCTTCCATACAGTGCTCGTAGATCGCGGGTTCCGGCTTCGCGGAGCCGACCTCATACGAGAGGGTGACCTGATCGAATTGATCCAGGCGGTTGGTTCGTTTCCTTAGCGCCGCGCCCAGATCCGGCGGCATGTTGGAGAGGATGGCGACACGCGTGCCCGCGCCGCGCAGATCGTCGATCCAGTTCCACATAACAGGGTCAAAGCGCATCCAGCTTTCGTTATCGATCTCAACGATGCGGTTGATGGTGTCCTGATCCAGGGCTTTCGTTCGGGCCTGACGGGACAGATTCTGCCAGTACTCCGCCGCGGTCAGGGCACCCCTGTCGTAATCGAGCCTGCTGGCCCAGTAAAGCTCGCTGAAGATTCCTTGCGGAATACCTGCAATCGCGGCCATGCGAGCGTGGTCCTCATCGGTCTGATAGTGAACCAGGACGCCCCCGAAATCGAAAATGACGCCGTCGTAAGAGCTAACGAGTGCCATCAACCAGTTGCTCTCGCCGGCAGCGGACTTCGCGGACGGCGTAAATGCGGCGTCCCTGGCTTTCAAAATAGGTCCGCATCAGCACTTCGCCGATCAGGCCGGTGCTCAGCAGCATAAGACCGGCGAACCAGAGCAGCGCACCCGCCACAATGAGTGGGCCGTGTTCGGTGATGATGTCGTGACCGGCCAGCTTGGCAATCAACATCCAAAGCAGAACGATGCTGCCCAGAACGATGCCTGCGAGGCCCCATTTCCCGAAAAAGTGCATGGGCCGCGTGAGATAGCGAAGCAGGAACTTGATGGTGAAGATGTCGAAGAAGACGCGGAACGTGCGAGAGAGCCCGTAGTGCGAGGCCCCATTGGGCCGCTCGATGTTCTTGATGGGGACTTCCGCGACGCGGGCGCCATAGAAGCTGGCAAGCGCCGGAATGAAGCGGTGTAGCTCACCGTAAAGGTTTACGTCTTTGAGGACCTCGGCACGGTATGCCTTGAAGGTGGTGCCGAAATCATGCAGTTCCACTCCGGAAGCGCGCTTCATCATCCAGTTCGCGATGCGCGAAGGGATTTTGCGGGTGACGGCGTTATCCACGCGGTCCTTGCGCCAGCCGCTGGCAATGTCATAGCCCTCGTCGATTTTTTCAAGCAGCAACGGGATGTCATCGGGATCATGCTGCAGATCGCCGTCGAGTGAGATAACGATATCGCCCTGCGCTTCATCAAAGCCGGCCGCCAAAGCCGCGGTCTGGCCGAAATTGCGGCGCAGGCGCAGAACCTTGAGGTGGTTGTCAGTCTCGACGAGGTTAGCCAATAGATCGAAGCTTCGATCGGTCGAGGCGTCGTCAATGAAAATAATTTCGTAGGGGCGCCGAAGTTTTTCGAGGACGGTGGTCAGCCTGTCATAAAGCGGCAGAATAGCCGGTTCCTCATTGTGAATGGGGATTACGATCGATAGCATCGGTTAAAGCAATATCTCTAGTGTACCGGAAAGCGACACGTACTCAATAAGATGCAGGCCGAGCCCCGGCAGACGCGGCTAAAAACTGGTAAAATGGGAAGGTAAGATCACTGGCCGTAAGTTCCCGCCTTTGCAATCACTTGCAGCCGAGTTATCAGTCCATTCGTAGGAGTTCCATTTGGCCGATCAAGACGGGTCGACTGGCGGAGCAATATCTCCGCCCGGCGACAACAAAAACCTGATCCCCATCAATATCGAAGACGAGATGAAACGCTCGTACCTCGATTATGCGATGAGCGTGATCGTAGGGCGCGCGCTTCCGGATGTCCGTGATGGTCTGAAGCCGGTACACCGGCGCATCCTGTACGGCATGCACGAGATGGGCCTGCACTACAACCGGGCCACTCGTAAGTGCGCGCGAATTGTGGGCGACGTTCTGGGTAAATTCCACCCGCACGGTGATGTTCCGGTGTATGACGCATTGGTGCGCATGGCGCAGACGTTTTCGATGCGCTATCCGCTGGTGGACGGACAAGGCAATTTCGGATCGGTAGACGGCGACCCGCCGGCGGCCATGCGATACACCGAGGCGCGCCTGTCGCGCATCGCCGGCTCCCTGCTGGAGGATATCGATAAGGAGACCGTCGACTTCAGGCCGAATTACGACGACAGCGAAGTCGAACCTGAGATCCTGCCGACGCGCGTCCCGAACCTGCTGATTAACGGCTCATCGGGTATCGCGGTGGGCATGGCGACGAATATCCCGCCGCATAACTTGCGCGAAATTGTGGATGCCACGATTACGCTGGTGAACGACCCTCACACGCCCCTATCGAAGATCCTGGAGATGGTCCCCGGGCCTGATTTTCCGACCGGCGGGTTCATCCTGGGGCGGCAGGGCATCCTGGATTACTTCCTTAAGGGCCGCGGCAGCATCAAGATGAGAGCGAAGGCCGCGACCGAGAAGATCGGCAAAGACCGTGAGGCGATTGTCGTTACCGAGATTCCGTTCCAGGTCAACAAGGCCCGGCTGATTGAACACGTGGCTACGCTCGTTTCCGAGAAGAAGCTGGAAGGCATCTCGGATGCGCGCGACGAGAGCGACCGCGACGGCATGCGCATCGTCTTCGATTTGAAGCGCGGCGAAAATGCCGAAGTGGTGCTGAACAACCTGTATAAGCAGACGCAGATGCAGGTAAACTTTGGCGTCATCATGCTCTCGATCGTCAACGGCCAGCCGCGCGAGCTCGGGATCATTGATGTCATCAAGCGCTTTATCGACCACCGCATGGACGTGGTGCGGCGCCGCACCGACTACTTGCTGCGGAAGGCTAGGGAGCGCGAGCATATTCTGCTCGGATTCCAGAAGGCGCTGGACAACCTCGATGAGGTGATCACCCTGGTCCGCGCCGCCCGGACGCCGAGGGAGGCACGCGAGGGCCTCGTTTCGCGCTTCGAGTTTACCGAACGGCAGGCGCAGGCCATCATCGAACTGCAACTGCAGCGCCTCACCGGCATGGAGCAGCAGAAGATCCTCGATGAGCTGACGGAGATCCAGCGCCAGATCGCGGAATACCTCGAAATTCTGGGCTCCGAAAAAGTATTGAAGGGCGTGATCGTCAAGGAGCTCAAGGAAGTTCAGAAAGACTTCGGAGACGAGCGCCGCACGCAGATTATCGAAGACACGGGCGAGATTCGCCTGGAAGACCTGGTTCAGATGGAAGACGTCGCGGTTACCGTATCGCGCGGCGGCTATCTGAAGCGTACCTCCGTGGACACCTATCGCCGGCAGTCGCGCGGCGGCAAGGGCCGCATCGGCATGGGCACGCGGTCGGAGGACGTGGTAGACCACCTGGTGATTGCTTCCACGCACGCCTATCTCCTGATCTTCACGAACAAGGGCCGGGTGTATTGGCTCAAAATCTATGAGATCCCGGATGCCGGAACGACCGGCAAGGGCAAGCACATCTCCGGTTTGATCAACCTGCAGCCGGATGAAAGCGTGAAGGCGTTCCTGCCGGTCAAGGAGTTCCAGCCAGGCAAGTTCATCATCATGGTGACCCGCCAGGGTGTGATCAAGAAGTGCGAATTGACCGAGTTCGACAATCCGCTCTCGCGAGGCATCATCGCGGTTGCGCTGGACGACGGCGACGAACTGCTGGGAGCCGCGATCACCAACGGCGACAACTACATCTTCCTGGGCTCACACGAGGGCATGGCGATCCGCTTCAACGAAGAAGAGGTTCGAGCGATGGGCCGCCAGGCTCGCGGCGTGCGGGCCATGGATCTGGAGGACGGCGACTATCTGATCGGCCTTGAAGTGGTCGAGAAGGAAGGACTCATCCTTTCGATCTCCGACAACGGGTACGGCAAGCGGACTCCGCTCGAGGACTACCGCCTCACGGGCCGCGGCCGGAAGGGCGTGATCAATATGAAGACCACGCCAAAGGTCGGTAAGGTCGTCGAGGTGCTGTCGGTAAAGGAAGACACCGACCTGATGATTATCACCAAGGAAGGGAAGATAATCCGGCTCGAATCCGGCGAAATCCGCCAGGCGGGACGCTCTACGCAGGGTGTCCGGCTGGTGCGCATGGAAGAAGGCGACCAGGTGGCGGCAGCTTCGGTCATTCCGGAATCCGAAGGCGATAACGGCAACGGCAACGGTAACGGCAAAACCGACGAACTGCCGGTGCAGTAGCCGCAGGCACAATTAGGCGGCGAACCAAAATCGAGGGCGGCTCTATACTGCAAGTATGGCCGCCCTCGTATCGCTTCAGGCCGACCCTGTTTCGTTTGACCCGCGCGATCTCGCAGCCAAAGAGACCGCTCTTATCGAGCATCTCCAATGGCTTGGCCGCGTGATTGTAGCCTATTCCGGCGGTACGGATTCAGCGTATCTTGCATGGGCTGCGCACCGTGCGCTAGGCGAGAACGCAATTGCGATCACCGCCGACTCCGCGTCCATCCCCACCTCTCATAAAAGGGACGCGGAAGCTTTCGCACAAGAATGCGGTTTTCGGCACGAGTTCATCCCAACTTACGAGTTCGACAATCCCGATTACGTTAAGAACGATAGGAACCGCTGCTTTCACTGTAAGGATGAGCTGTTTACGCGGCTCGAGTCCTACGCAAAGGCTCACGGGTTTGCGCATATCGTTTACGGCGTGAACAAGGACGACCTGGGCGATTACCGGCCCGGGCAACGGGCGGCGAAGCTACACGAGGTGCAGGCACCCCTGGTTGAGGCAAACCTGACCAAAGCGGAGATCCGCGAACTGTCGCGCCGTGCCGGCCTCTCGACTTGGGATCGCCCGGCTGCGGCGTGTCTGAGTTCGCGTGTGCCCTATGGAACTCCGGTTGTGGCGGAAACCATCCGGACAATCGAACAAGGGGAAGAAGCGATCCGGGCGCTTGGGTTCAAGCAGTTCCGCGTGCGCTTCCACGGCGAGCTTGTGCGAATCGAGGTGGCAAAGGAAGAACTTCCTCGTGCCCTCACGCTTGCGTCCGCACAGGCCTTCACCCGAATTTTCAAATCGCTCGGATTTCTTTATGTGACGCTCGATCTCGAAGGATACCGGCAGGGATCGTTAAACGCGGCGCTCTCGCGGGCCGAAACAAATGCGGGCTAAGGCCAGCTACTTGCTCTCGCTTGGGGAGGCCTTGGTTTCCGAGGCTGAACTAGTCGTGGTGCTTTCGCCTGATGACTTCGACTCACTTTTCGCCGGAGAGCCGTTTGGCTTCGATCCGCCGCTCTTCGCGTAATCAGTGATGTACCAACCGCTGCCCTTGAACTGCAGGGCAGGAGCGGACAGCAGCCGGTGCACCGGTCCGCCGCACTTCTCATGTGCGGAGAGCGGCTCGTCAGAAAATTTTTGCATCACTTCGAATGAGTCGCCGCATTTTTCGCACTGGTATTCGTAGAGAGGCATAAGGATAGGTTGTTTCGTTCTCAGTTTTGCGGCTGACGCGGGCTCTTCTGAATGATTGGATGCTGTTCGGTCGCCGCGGGTCCGTTCTCGTCGCTGGTGAGCTGGGCTATGGTTGCCTTGCCCGTAACGAGGTCAATCGACTCTTTCAACAAATTGTCTTCCACGTTCTTCGGCGCTGTGCCAGGGATCGGGTTGCCGTCCTGGTCCAGTTCCGGAGCGTTGTCGTTCTCGGCAACCTGAACAGTAGGGACAACGCCGGTGTCCTGGATGGCTTTGCCGGAAGGTGAGTAATATTTCGCGATGGAAAGGATGATGGCGCCGCCATCTTCCATTTGGATCGCTTTACGCAAGCTGGCATCGCCGTATGTGCGCTCGCCCACGATCTGCGCCCGTTTATCATCCAGCAGCGCGGCGCCTGCGATTTCGGCACCGCCAGCCGTTGCCCGATCCGTAATCACCACCAGCGGTCCGGTCCAGACCTGGTTGTCCGCCTGGGCGTTAAACTCTTTCTTTTCCGTCTTTTGACCCTGAAGATAGGTAATCTCGCCCTTGTCAAGGAATAGGTTGGCAAGCTGGATGCCGTTGGCCTGCTCGCCGGTCGAGCTGTGCCGCAGGTCCAAAACAATATATTTCGCCCCCTGCTTCTTCAACTCCTCGAGCTTCGTCTTGGCCTGCTCCACACGATTACCCGCTACGCTTGCAACGTGCAAGTAGCCGACGTTGTCCGGTAACATTTTGGCCGTGACTTCCGGGAATGAAACACTCGCGCGGGTGAGCGTCACCTTCTGCGGATCGGGATTCCGCAACCGCAGGATAGTCAATTCTACTTTGGTATTTGCATCGCCGCGCAGCAACTCCTCGGCATAAGCCAAGGGCATATCGCGCGTCGCAACATTATTAATGCTTTCGATCAGATCGCCGGTCGCGATACTTGCCTTGTCGGCGGGAGAGCCGGGAAGTACGTCGACTACCGCGACATAGCCATAGCGTTTGGCGAGTACCATGCCGACGCCGGCCTTTGCAGAGTTCTCATTCTTTTGATACTGGCGGTACTGGTCCGCGTTGAGGTAACTCGCAAACGGATCCACCGATTCGAGAAGCCCGTTGATAGCGCCCAGGTTGACGCTCTTCATGTCGGGTTCCTCGACGTATTCGAGCTTTATTCGCTCCAGAACCTCCGTATAGACCTTGAGATGCCCGTAGACATCGTCCGTAGCGACCGCGCGGCCATTCCTAGCACCTAGCAAAAGCAGCACGACCACGCAAGTAGAAGAGCCTACTACGGTCCATTTAAAACGACTATTCATTACTGGAGATTCCCGAGGCTACCTAAAGTATAGCGGACAAAACGACAATTTCGCTGTTTGCGCAGGAATGCGCTGCTAGTTTTGACGTGCTATCGGGCAAGCCGTTGCGGCCCAAACGATTGCCAATCAACAAACGGAAGCAGGATGCTCGACGAGCGGTTCCAGGCTGGCATCCGGTACTCGGGGCAGGAAGTCAAAGCGCGCGGCGAATTGGAAGGTGCTGCCTTCGCCGGGCTTGCTTTCCACCGAGAGACGGCCGCCCATCATCCCAACCAACTGGGAGGAGATGGTCAGCCCGAGTCCTGTTCCCCCGTATTTCCGCGTGGAAGACGTGTCGGCCTGCGAAAACGCTTCGAAGATAGTCTTCTGTTTCGCGGCCGGAATTCCAATGCCGGTGTCGGTCACGGCAAATCGCAAGAGGGCGCTCCCCGCCACGATACTCTCCAGGGAGACGCAGAGTGACACGCTGCCGTCCTGCGTGAATTTGAGCGCGTTATCCAGGAGATTCAGCAACACCTGGCGGATGCGAAGCGGATCGCCACGCAGCGCGTTCGGGACCGCCGGGCTGATATGCGAAGTCAACGCCAGGTTCTTTTGGCGGGCGCGAAGCGAGAGCGAGCGGAGGATGTCGCGAACCAACTCGCGCAGTTCGAGCGGAACGCAGTCCAGTTGCAGCTTTCTGGCTTCGATCTTTGAGAAATCGAGGATGTCGTTCACGATATGCAGCAGGGAATCGGCGGACGATCGGACGATCTCGAGATACTCCCGCTGATCGGTGTGCAGGTCTGTGGACAACGTAATCTCAGTCATCCCGATAATGCCGTTAATAGGGGTGCGGATCTCATGGCTCATGTTGGCCAGAAACTCGCTCTTGGCCCGGCTTGCGGCTTCGGCCGCTTCCTTGGCGAGTATCAATTGCTCTTCGGTGCGCCGCCTGACGGCAATCTCTTCCTCAAGTGCCCGATTAGCCTGTACTAGTTCGTGGGTGCGCTCGCGCACTCTGATTTCGAGCTGATCATGAGAGGCGCGTAGTTGCTGCTCGCTTTCCTGCAATGCGGCCGTCCGTTCGCCGACGAGTAACACCAGCTTCTGCTCGCGAAGTTTAAGCTGATTCACACGCATGCGATAAACTCCCGCGCCGAGACTCAGGAATGCAAACGCAACGGCGATATAGAACACCGGCGTTTCGTAGTAGTGAGGCCTCAGCGTGAGAGAGAACTCCGGCGCGGCTTCACTCCATTCGCCATCGATTCCGGCGCGCACTTTGAAGCGGTATTTGCCAGGCGGGATGTTGGTGTAATACGCGGTTCGCCGGGTACCCGCTTCGGTCCAGTCCTTATCGAAGCCTTCCAGAATGTAGCGGAATTGAAGCTTCTCCGGATCGAGGAAGGTCGGTGCGGTAAAACTGAACTCGAGTTGCCCCTTCCCCTGCGGCACAACGACCGGCCGATCGATGCGGACCTCCTTCGTATCGACCAGTACTCTTTCAAGCAGCGGCCTTATAGCAGTCGGCGCGAGATGTCCAGGGTCAATCACAGCGAGGCCTTTAGCGGTCGGAAAGCAGAGCCTGCCATCGCTTAACCGCCAAGCCGATGGTTGGAAGCCGCCGTTGCACTCGCTGGCCTTCATGCCATCAGCCGTGCCGTAAACGGTGGGCGTGATTCGATTGGTCAGGCCGGCTGCGAAGTCGTTCAACTGTTTCTTGCTCACCTTGAAAATGCCCTTGTTCGAGCTCATCCACAGGTTTCCGCGCTGGTCGTCGACGACCGCCAGGACAGAATCGTCGAGCAAACCATGGGCCGTCGTATAAGTGGTGATTTTGCCGTTCCGCAAGCGGCTCATGCCGCCGCCGTTGGTGCCGAGCCAAAGAGTTCCGTCCGAGTCGCCAGAGATCGCCCAGATCACGTCGCTCGCCAGTCCATCCCGCGTTGTAAAAGAGGTGAAACGACCGTTCTTCAGGCGATTGATTCCGCCGCCGCCGGTGCCGATCCAAAGTGCGTCATCACGGTCTTCAAGAATCGACAGCACATTGTTATTGGACAGCCCGTCGCGAGTCGTAAAGGTCTGACTTGTGTGGCCGTCAAACACACTTAAGCCAGCCCGGCTTCCCGCCCAGACCCGGTTCTCGTGATCGACATAGGTGCAGAGAGTATAGGTTTTCGGCAGGCCTCGCTGAGCCGTGATCCGGCCGTTTCGCAGAAGCGCCAGGCCGTTGCGTGTTCCGATCCACATATTCCCGGTGCGGTCCTGCGATAGAGAAAACACGAGGTTATCAGGCAGGCCTTGTTCGGTGGTGTAACGGGTGAAGCGGCCGTTCTTCCATGCCCCCAGCCCTTGATCCGAGCCGATCCAAAGCGTCCGTTGAGAATCCTCATACACCGGCAGAATGGTGTCGCTAAGCAGGCCATCGGTCTTTGAGAGCGTCGTAAACAAGCTTTTTTTCAAGCGATTGAGGCCGCCTCCCGCAGTCCCCATCCACAGGCTGCCTTCCCGGTCTTCGAACAGGGCCCATACGTCTTTCCCGAGCAGCCCGTCCTTTTCCGTGAAGCTGCTGAAGCGGCCGTTGGCAAACCGCGTTACGCCGTTTGCCGTCCCGATCCAAAGGCTCCCCGCCGTGTCCTCGAAGAGAGAGTAAACGGTATTGCTCGACAATCCGTTCTTCGTGGTGAAACGCCGGATTCCGTCCGGGGCTATACGGCACAGCCCGTCCGTCGTGCCGAGCCAAAGGGCTCCGGATCGATCAATATGAACTGCCCGGGCAACCTCACAGGCGGAATGGCCCGCGTTTCGAAGGCGCTCAAATTTTCCGTTTGAAAACCGGTTCAAGCCGCCGCGCGTTGCAATCCAAATCGTGCCGTTGCGCTCGCCGCTGATGGAAAAGATCACGTTGTCTGCGAGCCCGTCCGCGGTCGTGAACAGGTGGAACCGTCCGTCCTGATAGCGCATCAATCCACCGCCGTCCGTCCCAATCCAGATGGCTCCCTGACGATCCTCATACAGGGCGCGAACCGAGTTATTGGCTAATCCGTTTTCGGTGGTAAACGATGTGAATCTCCCGTCGCGGAGGCGGGAAAGGCCGCCGCCGCCCGTTCCCACCCAGAGATTCTGGTCATGGTCCACCAGCAGCGCCTGGACCATGTTGTTTACCAGCCCGGAGGTGTGTTTATCGAAGACCGTGAAGCGAACACCATCGAAGCGCACCAGTCCCTCTTCCGTTCCCAGCCAGAGATAGCCATCGCGCGTTTGCGCGATCGAAAGAACGGAATCCTGCGGCAGACCCTGGGCCGTCTGCCAGCCTTCGTGAATAAACTGCCTGATGGGTGTGCCGGGATCCAAATGTGCGGCCAGCGTTGCCGCGAAGCTGTGTGCCAGCAGAGCGAACAGGCAGGCGTTTCCCGCTACGCGCCTTATCCGCTGAAAGCGCGGATGGCCAGGCGCCAGTTCCCGAACCGGTGTTGCCTCTGGTCTCAACCGCACTGGACGTTTCCCAATAGACAGATCGGCCGGCTGCCGACGAATGTGAAGGGTTTAAGCGAAAACCGGGACTTGACCTTTCAGATTTGAATGTCCGATCAAGTTGTGCGTGTCAGACATCCGATTCTGATGCAAGTTTCCGCTGACCCCACTTCAAAGCGACAGCACTTCTCCGTCTAGCCCGTTCTACGACCACGTGGTTTCCAGGCTGCCGTTGTGGACTTAAGGTGACAAGGTGGGCTCATTTTCAAAATTGGCGCCGATGCCGCGAACATCGTCCACGACGATGTCAAAACAACTGTGCGCCGTGAACCGTGACAATGGCCCCCTTTCATCGGTGACATGTTGGATCAGGAACGAGGCAGATTACAAGCCGGTCAGCGGCGGCTGGAGCTCGAACCATCGATTACTCTCGGTCGACGACCATGAAGTGCGTTTTCGCTGGAAGGATTGTGCTCATCACAACAAACGCCGCCACCATGACCTTGTCGAACGAGGAGTTCCTGCGACGCTTTCTATGGATTGGGAAAGGCCTGTTGGCACCGAAGCTGAGCAGTACGTGGAACTGCTTGCCCCGTAGCAATGAACGCGGTCTGCTTCGCTTCAACCCCGGGCTGAACGACAAGGAACTGAATGATCTGTATACCGAGTTCCTCGTACGACTCCGTGAGTCCGTCATCGCGATTTGAAGAAGTGAGGGACTGTCGTCAACTCAATTTCCTCCACGCCATCCGTTGCGATCACGGCGATCTTCTTGTTCGCTGAGATTGACACGTCAGCGGGAGGCTCAGTCCAGACTCCTTGAGGGCCTGATTCTGGGGAGCATCAAGATGCTGAGCGGCTGAGATACGTGGAAGCGCGGCAGACGTTTCAGTCGTGAGCAACGCCTGAAATGGTGAGAGGGGTTGCCATATTGACGACCTGCTGATGGCGCTGATTCATCCACCCGGCAACCGCCACCATGAAGAACTGAAAGGGATCGAGCCTTCTCGGCATCTGTTTCCGTGATTGTCCCAAGCCTGCTCATTGCTGCTAACCAGCTAGCATTCCAGGGATTCAATTATCCGGCCATACGCGATACCGCAAAACGGCAAGATTTCTGGTTACAAATTGTTGACAGAGACATACCCGCCGGGGTATCTTCAAGACGTAGCGAAAGCCGCTGCTAATTTCGGAAAGGAGACCGCATGACTGACGGCGATAGTAGACCACTCTACAACGAAACCATTGCCACCACAGGGATGACCAAGCCTCCATCACGCGAACTTTCTGATCCGATGCAGCACCCTTAATCTTCAGGATCGTTCAAACCTCAGAAGTTCGTTCGAACAAGGCTTCAGGTCGCCCTCCGGTTCAGGGAGGAAAGCCATGTTCGAATACATCCACAACATTCAAGGGCGTTTGCGGCTGCGCACCAGCAGCCTGAAAGCCAACGCCGCTGTCGCTCGCGAGCTACAAATCGGGCTGGGGAAGATCTCTGGTGTGCGCTCGGTGCAAATCAATCTGCTTACTGGCAGCGTTCTGATCCTTCACGACGGAAAGAAAGCAACCATAAATGCGATCGCAGCGCACCTGGAACCACTCGCTCGCATGGCTCTCAGCGAATCCCTGTCCCGCCCGGTGAACGGAAGCTTGACCAGGAAAGCCGGCCGGTTCGCGGTGTCAGTTCTGGTGGAAACGATCCTAGAGAAGCTGCTGATGAGTTCAATGGCTCTACTGTAATCGGCGTGAACGCGCGAGCACCCCGCGTGGGATGATACTTGAAAAATGAGAGCAGCCTCTTATCTCTACGCGCTGTCGCTGCCAGAACGGACCGTCCGTTCCGTAGGCGCCCTTGGCGGTGGGTTGCTCCGGGAAGCAACTCAACTCGCACTGCCTGCCGCGGTGCGGGAGACGGCGCTCTATCGCGCCACGGCCGGCATCGGTCTTCGCTTCCTCATCGAACAACTCGGCGCCGTCGACGGCATTTATCCCTACGATCGTTTATCCAGAAAATTCGTTTTTCGCTATGCCACGGGAGGCAGCATAGAGATGGTGGGCATCCTAATGTTCTACCTCTCACCAGTTTGGGTGCTTGCCGCGTTGGGCGATGCAACCCGCGCCAGCAAGACCCTTTTTTCCGAGATTGGAGATGCACTGAAGGCGGAAGGATTACTCGATCAGGATCTGCAGTTCGAGACCATAGCGCGGTTGCTGGATGGCCTGGAGCGCACTAGCACGCATCTCGCACTAACCGTCAATATGCCTCCACTGGATGTGAAGGGACTGCGTCAGGAATGGGAACAGTTTCGCTCAAATCTGGCAACTTTGCCGGCCGCTGATTTACCAACTGCTGATGACGTCATGCGTGCATGGAACAGCGTTCAAGCCGCTTGTTCGAGACTTAAGAAGTCTGTTTTCAGCGTTTCAGCCGCTATGTCGATTTCGGTCCTCTCGTCCGTGCCAACGCATCTCCAGTGGCTGTCCCGTTCAGTCATCACCAGCGCTCACACCACCGGAGCAGTGGTTGGCGAATCCTTACTCAAGCACTACGCTTCCGCGTCCAGAGAGCTTTCAACCACTGGCTTCGCGGCTTATTGGGCCAGACACTCCCGCCCATACCTGGTGGCTGCAGTTCGAAATTTCCTTCCACAAAAGGTGTCCTGGACTGAGCGTCTGCTGGCAGGATGATTAAGGCCCGCCGTCAACTAACGTTTCGATTTGCGGCCCGGAGCTTTGTCCACTCAGCGCGATACCTATCATTACCCGGAAATTCCTTTGTCAGACCATACAGTATGCGCGAGACGTCGTCTTGCCGGCCTGCCTCGCTGTACACGGTGAGCAGCGTCTGGCGCGCGAATTCCCGGAAGTATTGGCCGCCGGTCGCCGCCGCTTCAAGAAACTGAATCGCCCGGCTGGTCTGACCCACAATGCCGGGAATCTTCGCGAAGGGCCGGAAAATCATGGGGATCTCCTGAATCAGATGTTCGCTAAAACCAATGACAAAGTAGGCATCATAGGCTTCTGGATTCAAAGCTAGCAAGTGCCGGGCCCGCAGCGTGGCGGTTTTCGCGTGTTGGAAACTGACCATCCAGCGCTTAAACGCTAGTGCCGCAATGTCACGCTCCACACCTGCCGCAACGCAGAGCGCGAACGCCGCATTCTCGTCTTTGGGATTCGAACTCAGATCCAATTGTGCCTGCGTCTTAGAGCGCTGCAGATTGTTACCCAATTCCAGCAGCATCGCCGGCGGCACGCCGATTCTTCCGCCACTGATCATGCTCCTGATGGAGTTCGCGTAATGGGTGGACAGTTGGTTCGCAACGAGATTGTAGAAGGGAACCGCCGCGGACAAGCTGTACCCGAGAGGATCTTGCGGCTTGGCTGCAACGTACTCTTTGAGCAGCCTCTGGCTGGCGCTTAAATCGGAGTTGAAGAGGTGCCGAACGGCCAACCGCAAGGGGCCTTCGCAAGAGGCGTCTGAAGTCATGATCAATAGCGAAGCGTAGGGCGAATGGCGTTCAGACTGGCGATGATAGCCGAACCATTACTTATCAATGCGGTCATCTGCGGACTGATTACGCCGCCGGGCAAAGCGAGTGCCAAGGCGACAGTGTTCATCGCTGCAACGACGGTGTAGTTCTGCTTGATTAAGCCGACTCCGTCACGTGAAATCTCGATTGCCTTAATCAATTTCCAGAGATTGTCTTCCATCAGCACAATATTGGCTGATTCGTGCGCTACCTGGGCGCCGTGTTTTACGGCGATGCCGACGTCGGCAAACGATAAAGCGGGCGAGTCATTTATGCCGTCGCCCACCATGGCCACCGAATGTCCTTTGCGGCGCAACTCTTGAACAAACTCCGCTTTTTGCGCCGGCAACGTATCGGCCACAAATTGCCGCAACCCGAGGCGCGTTGAAACCGCTCGCGCCACCGTGCCGTTGTCTCCGGTAAGCATCACGGTATTCTTTATCCCCAGATTGTGCAGCGCCGCCACGACCTCCTGGCTTTCGGCGCGAATCTGATCCGCGTATGGAATCAACCCCGCTACCGTGCCGTCAATGGCCAGCATCATCGACGAATACCCCTCCTCATTCAGCCGCCGCTGATCCCGGCGCGCCACGGCTGTATTAATGGAGCACTCGCGCAGAAAGCGTTCGCTTCCGAGATGCACATAATAGCCGTTGATGCGCGCTTCCACGCCGCGGCCTGCGCGATATTGCACTTCGGCGCATTCGGGAACTTGAATATCGTCCTGCTCGCTGCGGCTGCGAATAGCTTCCGCTACCGGATGTTGCAGACGAGTCTCCGCGGCTGCTGCAAGCGCCAGCATCTGGCGTGCGGGAAAGCACCTTTCGTTGTAGCAGAGCAAATCCAGTATTTGCGGCGAGCCCGAGGTGAGTGTGCCCGTCTTGTCGAAAACCATGGTGTCTACTGCCGCGAGCTTCTCGAGGTGCGCGCCGCTCTTGATCAGGATGCCCTGACGGGCAGCGTGCGTCATCGATGCCAGCACAGATGTCGGCGCCGCAACCCGGATGCCGGTTCCGTAATCGACGATCACAATCGAGGTGAATCGGTTTATGTCAGCCGCTACTATCGCAGTGCCGACAGCGAGCGCCAGAGTAGGCGAGACCAGACGGTCCGCGAACATCTCGGCGTGATTTTGAATGCGAGTCTCGCCCACTGGCGCCGACTCCACTAGTCGCACAATCTGCGCCGCCGTGGTTTCGCGGCCGACGCGAGTCGCCCGGATGGTGATATAGCCCTCGCGGAGGGCCGTGGCGGCATAAACTGCTTCGCCCTCCGAACGCAGAACGGGAAGAGATTCTCCGGTAATCGTTTTCTGATCGATGGTGCCGCAGCCGCCGAGGACTTCTCCATCCACCGGGATCATTTCGCCCGAGTGCACTACGACGGAATCGCCGGTGACGAGAGATGAAACGGGAACGGACACGATCGTGCCGTCGCGAAGCACCCAAGCCATCTTTTTCTGAAACTCCAGAAGTTCGCCGACTGCTCGCTTGGATCGCGCCGCCGTGAGGTCGCGAATCCAATCGCCCAGACGGATAAGCCAGACGATAATGCCACCCGTCACAAAAGCGCCTTGCAGCATCGACACTGAGATCGCTAGGGTGTCAAGAAAATCGACATTGAGCCGCCGCTCACGCGCCAGCACCCGCCATGCTCGCCGAAAGATTGGCCGGGAGTTCCAGAGCATCAAAGGTACGTTGACGGTCACCATCAGCGCGTTGGTGGAAAATGCTATTGCCAGTGAGATTGTCGGTGCGATCAGTGGCAGTCTCCACCACTCCCGGCGCGGCGCTGTAACGCCGGAAACTTGCTTATCAGCGGCCGGGAGCGCCGCCGATTCCGCGCAGCGATCCAGCAGTTGTTTGAGTGGTCGACGCCGCAGCGCTAGCACCAGATCGGCAATGGGCCCGGGGGAGTCTGGCTGGTACTCTATGACCACTGACGAGCAGTGCCTGTTGCTTCGGAGCCTAAGAATGGAGCCAGGCGCGGCGATATGCTGCAGAAACTGATCGGGGTCTTGCTCCAGCTTGAAGAGATCAGGCGCGTACAGACGCACTCGCCCAGGCAGAAAGTGCCTTATATCAACAAGCATGGTGGTTGCTAGTTGGAAGCTGTCAACTTGCGAGGAGCGACGGGGCCAGGTGGCTCGCCATTGTTTTCCATCGTTTCGGCTGGTTTCTTTTCATGATGCGCATGAAGATCGATGAAGTGGTTGAAGGAAAACAGGCCAAGCGTGAGCCACACTGGAGTGGCCGCGGTGACTCCTAGTTCGGTAAAGGCGCCCACCGCCAGGACAAGCGGCACGATGACCTTAAGATCAAACGTGTTCCCCGTAGCCCGTTTGACCCCTTCATCCAATCGATCAACAACCCGAAGAAGCGCTTGCGCTGCGTGCGAATGACCGGCCAGAAACTCCGTTTCCTTCGCAAGCATCTCGTCAACTTTCGAAAGATCGGATAAGGTCGGGCACGGCTTCAACGCGATTGTCTGTTCCGGCGCCTCCGACGTCAGATGCTTCAGAAATTCCTCGTGACATTGGTGATCATAGTGAATCGTCGCCGTTCCCAACGCCTCGTTTACCTTGACCTTGCTCACACAGGCGATTGAGCACAAAGATTCGCGGATCTCTTCCAATGCGTCGGGATCATCCTTTGCCGTAGGGATCCTGATCCGCATTCTCCCTTCGGACTGATGCGCCACATGTGCGAAATGGCGTTTTTTGTGCTTCAAGACGGATTACGCGTGCGGAACTGTATGAGGATCAGGCGGTGTCGGAACCGGCGGCACTTTCTCGCTTTTCGCTTCCGCGACTATGTCTTGGATTTGCTCGCCGGCCTCGGCCACAACTTCGCGTGTTTTGCGAACGGCAGAATACCCTGCGCGAACAGTCGCCCTAAAAAACGGACGTAACTTGGGACCGATTCCCGGCAGAAATGCCGCCGCAACGCCGATTAGCATTCCGGGGAGCAGTTCGGCAGAGATCAGAGCCACCCCGACGCCAACCACCGCAATGGTGGCCGCCTTGGCCGCTATGTCATCATTCTTGACTTCGCCGAAAGACCCGGAATCGCCATTCGAGACAGGCGGAAACACAGCTTCGTGTTCTGTGTGAGGAGATGAAGCAAAGGAGTCCGCTTGTTGATCATGCGGATGATCCTCATCAGCCGTTTGCGATTTTTTTGACATATGGCTCAGCGGCGGGACAATAGCATGTCCATGTTAAATGCCAATAAACCTGGACTATCTTCATCATAGCTCAACTCGGTCGCAACCGCGTCCGTTGTGGTTCCCAACCACTCTTTAGTGGCACTCGCGTCACTAGGGGCGCGTACGCCGCATACATGCGCTCGACCTCCGGCCGGCTGTACTCGCGTTCGAGGCGCCGGATAGCGAAATGAGCATCCGCCAACTTCTGAAAATAATCCATGAACGCCAGGTTTACGGCCGCCGCGCCCACGGCCCCGAGAATTGGTATGGCTCCGGCAGCGGCTTTTTCGGACACCACTAAGCCAAAGCGCGAACCAATGGCGCTGATGACTTCGACGATCATCGGCCCCGATTTCTGCGCCAATCCTCGCTCGGCCAAAGCCTCGGCGGCTTGGCTGACAGTACGCGCCAAAAAGGCGCGGATCGCGTAATAACTGGTTTCAGCCGAGGCGGCGCTGCACGAGCCTTGCTGGGTGGGTCCAAGAGCGAACACCTCCAAACAAGCTAGGCGCGAGGCCGGGCGGCTTAGGTCCTCACCGTGACGACGTGCGATGCCGGCAATGCTGCGCAGCATTAAAGTGGTGGTTACCGGCAACTCGACAGCAAGCGTGGCTAAGCCGAAGAAGCCGCTCAGGCCCCCGGTAGCGCCGGAAGCAATTTTGAAGGCGGCGGGTCCCGGTTCTGGAAGCCCGGAGTCCAAATTGTAAAGCGCAACGTCAAGCGCCTTTTCTAATGCACTGTGCACCGCGCCGTTGATCCGGCGGCTCACGGGCGAGGGCAAGCGGCGTAACAGCTGTGTGATCGGCTCGCCAGTGAGTTCGGAGATGCGCGCTATAAAGCTCTCACGTTCCAGAGTAGTCACGGCACGCCACAGGACCTTTTGATCAGCAAGCGGTAGTCTGGTCGTGCGTATTGCGGACAATTAAAACTCTCTCAAGCGCTATAGCCCCCAAAATACCAAAGCTGGCGCAGCTTTTGCCGCATCGTAGGGCGGCACAAACACCGTCAACGCGATCAGTGTCGTTGCTTTGGGGCATGCCGTACTCGGCGAATCAAAAATTGGCTTACGGGTTTACCAGATGTATTGTTTCGCGTCTGCGCGGCGGGCGTAGCTATCGAGAACGTGCACGACGCGGATCTTCTTCAGTTTCGATGGCGAGAGCTGCCCGAGCGGGACATAGACGATCTTACGATTCATGCGGGTGGCAAGCTGGCGGAAGGCCGACCGCGGCGGCTTGGCTGCTACATAGACGACATGCCGCTCAACCGAGTAATCCAACGCGGCCATTAACAGCCGTTCGGCCTTGGTTTCCGCGGCATCGTACTCATAGTCGTTCCATACGTCGTACATGCGGCGTGGAGGCAAGGTCATCAGGAGTCCACCATATTCCGCGCGTCCGATGCCGGGGCCGACCAGGTGCTCAAATGGTTCGGTGGAATAGAAAGCCATATCCGATTCATTCTGGTGCTCGCCCAGCCAGGTGGTGAGGTAGCGGTAGCGGTGCTGGCGGTCTTCGTCGAAGATGATCACGAGAGCGCCTACCTCCCCGGAAAATTTACCCAGCTCCCGGACATAAAGCTTGCGTTCATGCCAATTGCGGATGGTTTCGCGCAGATCGATGCCATCGAGGGTCGAGGTTGTGAACGGCTCCACTCGCGAACGCTCTTCCGATAACAGGTGCTTGGCGTAGCGCTTCAGGAACCGGCCGTAGTCTTCAATGACCAGATCCTCGGGAGGATAGGAGCAGATGGCGGTTCCATCTGTCTGGCTCGCCCAGTCGCCTTCCCGCTTCTCCCGCTTGCGCGATTTGAGCGACGCAGGAATCATTCGCTGCCGGATGCGAGGCAGCCGCCGCCGTATGCGCAGCTTTCGCGTTCGCAGCCACACTTCTTCGCCGGAGATATTCAGCGTCTCGAGCGGCGGGTCTTCGGTGAGCTGCATCCCATAGCGGTTGGCGGTTTGCCAGACCTCATAGGCGAAATTGTCGTCCACGACGGACCGTGCCGCCAGCGTCAAGTCATACACGCCGGGCAGAAGCTGCTCATCGAGCAAGGCCAGGTTGCGCCCGAACTTGGCGAGCGTGATGCGCTGCCACGCGTGCATCTGATCGCCGGTGTTGACTGTATACTCCCGCTCCGCATCACGAAGCAGGCGAAGCTGCCATTTGGGGCGGTCGATGCGCGAGACTTCGGGAGCATCGCGCAGCTCTTCGTAGAGCTCCTGATAGAACGGCATTTCGTTCGTGACCTCGGCCAGGCAGTCGGGATGCAGGTTGAACAGCTCGGTTGTGTCGAAGAGCTGCGTCCGCGGCGCGGCGGGTTCGTCCTGCGGTGCTTCCATGGCATCGAGCAGAGGATCGAGGGCGTTCAGAGAAACCACGACGCAGGTCTCGGCATCCGGATCCGCTCCCTGGAGTTTCCACGCCATTGCCGCCGCGTATGCTTCCAGTTCCGGCGTGCGCGGTTGCGGATGGAGACGGTACGTCTCGACATATTTATGTACTCCGATCAGCTCGACCGCATACGGATCTGGATACGTGCCGACCAGGTGCGGCTTGCCGGCAGCTTCCGATTCCAGGAAGAGTATGGAAGCATCGATCTCGTGAGCGGTTCGCAGCGCCTCCACGAACGGATCCCCGGGTTCTATAGGGATGTACGTGCCGTTTTGTTCTTCGTCAAGGCCGCCGGATTCGGGAATAAGAATGACCGACATGCGCGGCAAGCGCTCGACTGCGGCTTCATAGTGGCGCACAAGCGGACGCGGAAGTTCCACGGCCACCGCTGCAGGCCGGGCGGCCAGCAGGTACCGGCGCACATGCAGGGCAAACTCCAGACGCCCCGGAACTACCGGCAGGTAGGTCAGTTTCCCTCGCCGGATCTTTGCGGAATCTTCCTGCATGGCTCACTACAAGCGGACGTTGTACCGCAGCGCTTCGTCTCCCAAAACAGACCGGATAGCAGCACTCAAAAGCGCGCGAACCGGTTGTTTGCCGGTCCCGTTCAGCTTCAATGCGTAGCGCGCGATGTTTATTCCATCGCGCACGGTGTAACTTTCATCTGCCGCATGCGCTTGCTGCAGGAAATCGGTAACGAACTGGAGCACATCGTCCGGTGAGAACGGCAGGTTTTCCCGCAGAATGGCAAGCTCTTCTTCACGCTCCGGAAAATCGATCAGAATCTGCGGCTGCAGCCGCGAGTGGATGTACTCCGGGAGGTCGAAAGTGGACGAGTCTTCATTCATGGTGGCGACGAGCCGGAAATCCGGATGCGCCTTGATTTTCACGCCGGCCACGATCGATTCCACATACCGCCGAGTATCAAGCAGCGGAGCAAGGCTCGCCCAGCTCTTCTCGCTCATGCGGTTTCCTTCATCGAGAATGGCGACGCCTCCACGGATCATGGCCGTGAGCAGCGGTGAAGCGACGTATTTCAAGTGCGACGAGCCCTCGATCACGGGCGTAATCAGCAGATCCTCGGGCCGCGTGTCGACGGTGGCCTGCAGAATGTACACGTCACGGCCCAATCGCTTGGCCGCGGCATACGCCATCGTGGTCTTGCCAACCCCCGGCTTGCCAAGCAGCCGCGGATTCATCGGCAAATCCCGCTCATCGATGACCATCCAGGCGGCCATCAACTGGCGCATGGCGTCTTCCTGCCCTACCCACCGGACGCTGAGCTCATCCGGGTGCGCCAAATGGAGTTCGATTCCCTCTACGGAAACTTTCATGCGATAGTCCCATCGTAGAATGAGAAGGCTCTGAGGATGCCTCCTAAACTTCTGCGAGTGGTATATGTCGGCGAGTTTCTGCTCGCACTGGTTGCCATCTTCACGTCGTGGTCTGAAATCGGCGGCCAGGCTGCCCTGGACCTGATGCACTGGGCATGGAAGCTGGGTTTGAGCGTGTCTCTTGCGGCGGCGATCCTTGCCTACACGGCTGCTCTCTTGTCGGAAGAACGCATCTGGTCGCTGCGCGCAGCGCGCTGGCTGACTGCGATTATCGTCTTGTTGCTGGCCATGGGCGTCGTGACTTACTACTATGCTTTGCAAGTGGATACCGGTGAGTCCGATGAGAACGGCACGGTGTCGTTCACTCACACGGTTCGACGGCCATCGCCCGGGGTTTCATGAGCACGGCTAACAGACAATCTTCGGCTGAATACGCATTCTGGCAAACCCAGGAGGCGGATTTTACCGTCACTTACTCGCTGCCGCTGTTCCATGAGATCGACTTCGTGGTGAACGAGGGCTATCGCAGCATTCCGCACGGCGGAGTGGAAGTCGGGGGCCTGCTCTTCGGGCGTATCGAAGCGCAAGCGGTCCGCATAGAAGCGTACCGTTCCATTGAATGCGAGCACGCCTTCGGGCCATCCTTTGTACTGTCCGATCGCGATCTCGAGAGAATCGAAGCCCAACTCTCCGCCAGCCGGTCAGATTCCGACCTCGCCGGTCTGGAACCGGTCGGATGGTTCGTCGCTCACACCCGCAAAGCACTGGAGTTGACCGATCGGGAGGCCGATTGGTTCAACCGCTTCTTTCCTTCATTTCCGAGCGTTGCTGTTTTGGTAAAGCCGGAGCGTTTTCAACCGACACGCTTCGCATTCGTGGTTCGCCGTGCTGACGGGCAGTTGCAACGCGAGACCGCGCAACAGGCGATCATCCTGCCGCTGCCGGGGCGCGGTAGCCCGACAGCCGCCGGCGGACCGAACTCTGGTGCGGCGCCCTCAATTCCGGCACCAGACGCGCCTGCCGTGCGGAGCAGCCCAGCGAACCCCCGGCCGCAGCCGCCTGCAGCGGTTCCTGAATTTCAGCAGAACAAGCAACCCGCTGGCGCGGCCGGCACGCAACCAGCGGAACCGCTTGCACTGAATCAGACCGGGCGAGCAGTCGAAATGCCGGCGGCAATCCATCAGCCGGCGCCCGCTTTCATTGAACCTGCTCCGAGCTTTCCTGCTGCGAGCACTCCGACTCCAAACCCCCCAGCTGCGAACCCCTCGGTTCCGAACGCTCCGGTTCCGGCAATAAGTGAACAGCAAGCGGAAGCCATCGAACCGCCGCTTCTTCCGGTAACTGCTCCCGAACCGGATGAAGCTTCGAATGTGCCACCGCCGTCGGCAATTCCGGAAGCTCCGCCGGCCGAAAAGGCCGCCGAACCGGCTTCCGAACCGACCGTTGCCGCCAGCGCGCCGCCGGTAATTCCGGTAATTCCAGCGAAATCACTCCTCCACCCGAATGCGCGCGAGGTGACTGTGACCCCGAGCATTGCTCCGGTTGCGGACGAACCGGCGCCGGCCAGCGGCCACAGGCCGCTGACCCGTCCCGACGCGATCTGGCGGCAGCGTGTGGAAAGCGTTGCTCCAGTGGCGCCGTCCAGACCGGCTGCGCCCAATTTGCCCCCCGCGCGGCGGCGCCACCAGGAGACGCGTTCTACCGCGCAGCCGCGCTTCGCCATCGTTTTTCTGCTGGCCGGGCTGCTTGGCTGCTGCGTGGGCTACTTGGCCTACCTGCAGCTTCCTCCCGCCGTTATCCCTATCACAGTGAAATCGCAGGCTGGAAGTCTGGTGCTTTCCTGGCCCGCGGCGCAGACGGAGCACGTCGCGGATGCCACCGTTCAGGTCGGTAACAGTCAGCCCGTCGTGCTCTCACAAGAGGAAAAAAGCGCCGGTGAGCTGAGCGTCCAGAGCACCGGGGATGACGTGAGGATCGAACTTGTTGCCCGCCATTGGCCGCGGGATTCCCGAGGTATCGTGCGAGTGGTCCGGTCGCTTCCTCCCGCCAATAACGCCGGTATCAGTTCGATGACCGGCGCGCAGCAGCGCTAGGCTTTCTGCTGGTTCAGAATCCGGAGATCTTCTCCCCTCATCTGCTTGGGCTTCTCAATGCCAAGGATCCCGAGAACCGTGGGTGCGATGTCTTTCAGCGCGCCGCCCGGCCGAAGCTCAACATGATCGTTCGTCAGGAAGATGAACGGCACGGGGTTCGTCGTGTGATAGGTGTGCGGCCCGTGCGTCACCGGATCAATCATCATTTCCGCGTTGCCGTGGTCTGCGGTAATGAGCCACGACCCGCCACAGCGTTTGAGCGCTTTATGCACCTCGCTCAAACCCGCGTCCACTGCCTGGCAGGCGCGAATCGTCGGTTCGAGCTTACCGGAATGTCCCACCATATCCGCGTTCGCGTAGTTCATGACGATCACTTCGAAGCTGCCCTGCTCAATCGCCTGCACAACCTTTTCGGTGACCCCGGCTGCGCTCATTTCCGGTTTCAGGTCGTAGGTCGCCACCTTCGGTGAGGGCACCAGCTCGCGCTCTTCGCCCTTATATGGCTTTTCGTTGCCGCCGTTGAAGAAGTAAGTCACGTGCGCGTATTTCTCTGTTTCAGCGACGCGCAGATTCTTCCACCCGGCTTTCTCCATCACGTCGGCCAGGATGTTATCCGGGTGCTCCGGCGGAAGCACGAAGGGAAGAGTAAAGGTCTTGTCGTACTGCGTCATCATCGTGTACGTCAGGTTCTTCGGAACCAAGGAACGTGAAGGCTTCTCAAGCTTGAGATCCGTTAGCGCCATGGTGATCTCGCGCGCACGGTCCGCGCGGTAGTTGTACATCATCACGCTGTCGTCGTCACGAATCAGCCCGATCGGCTCGTTCCGTTCATCGACGATTGTCACCGGTTCGATGAACTCGTCCGTGACGCCGTGCTCGTATGAGCGCCGAACCGCCGCTGCAGCGGATTGCGCCTTCGTACCGTTGCCGAGCACCATCGCACCGAACGCACGCTCGATGCGCTCCCAGCGTTTGTCGCGGTCCATGGCGTAGTAGCGGCCCGCGACCGAGGCGATGCGCCCAAGGCCGAGCTCTTTCATCTTCGCCTCCAACTGCTCGATGAAGCCGGCGCCGCTTTCCGGGGGCGTATCGCGGCCGTCCATGAAGCAGTGGACGAAGACGTCCTTCAAGCCATGCTGTTTCGCCATCTTGAGAAGCGCATAGAGATGGGTAAGCTGGGCGTGCACCCCGCCGTCGCTGCACAGTCCCAAAAGGTGAAGACGATGGCCCTGCGCCTTCTTCATGGCATTCAGTAGTGCCGGATTCTCGAAGAACTCACCGGAGCTGATCTGCATATCGATGCGCGTGACGTCCATGTAAATGATCCGTCCCGCGCCCATGTTCATATGCCCGACCTCGCTGTTACCCATCTGCCCGTCGGGTAGACCCACATACGGGCCGGAAGTATGGACCAGCGTGTTCGGGTACGTCTTCAGCAGGAAGTCGTAGGTCGGCTTCTGCGCGAGCGCGATGGCATTTCCATCGGTTGCAGGCGAGTATCCCCACCCGTCCAGGATGGTCAAGACCAGCGGTTTCAGTTTCGCCATTGTTCTCTCTTACTGACGGAAGGCGCGCTTGCCGGGGTATGAGGCCGCACTGCCGAGCTCTTCTTCAATACGCAGCAACTGGTTGTACTTAGCAATGCGATCCGTTCTGCTGGCCGATCCGGTCTTGATCTGCCCGGCGTTGGTTGCGACCGCGAGGTCTGCAATGAACGAATCTTCGGTCTCCCCGGAGCGGTGCGAAACCACAGCGGTGTAGTTCGCGCTCGCGGCCAACCGCATGGCTTCAAGTGTCTCGGTGAGCGATCCGATCTGGTTCACCTTCACCAGGATCGAATTCGCGATGCCTTTGTCGATGCCCTGCTGCAGGCGCTCTGAATTAGTGACGAAGAGATCATCGCCAACCAACTGAATCTTCTTTCCGAGCGCGTCAGTGAGCTTTTTCCAGCCATCCCAGTCGTCTTCCGCCATGCCGTCCTCAATCGAGACGATCGGATACTGCGACACCCATTTGGCCCAGAATTCGACCATCTGCTCGGAGGTCTTCTCGCTCTTGTCGGACTTCTTAAAGACGTACTTCTTCTTGTCTTTGTCGTAGAACTCGCTGGTGGCCGGGTCGAGTGCAATCGCAATCTGATCGCCCGCCTTGAAGCCCGCTTTCCCGATTGCCTCCATGAGAACTTCGAGTGCTTCTTCGTTCGATTTCAGGCTCGGTGCGAATCCGCCCTCGTCGCCGACCGCTGTCGAGTAACCGCGCTTCTTGAGCACAGCTTTCAGGGTGTGGAATGTCTCGACGCCCATGCGCAGCGCCTCGGAGAACCTGGGCGCGCCCACCGGAACAATCATGAACTCCTGCAAATCGACGGAGTTATCCGCATGCGCGCCGCCGTTGATCACGTTCATCATGGGGACCGGCAGAACGCGAGCATTCACGCCGCCGATATAGCGGTACAAAGGAGTTGCCTCGGATTCGGCCGATGCGCGTGCAGCCGCCATGGAAACCGCGAGAATTGCGTTGGCTCCCAGGTTGCCTTTGTTCGGCGTGCCGTCGAGTTCGATCATGGTGCGATCGACCAGCGTCTGGTCGGCCGCGTCGATTCCCGCAAGTGCGGGCGAGATCAGCTTGGTTATGTTTCCCGCTGCTTTGTTCGTTCCCTTGCCGAGATAGCGCGATTTGTCGTTGTCGCGAAGCTCCACCGCTTCATGCTCGCCAGTGGATGCGCCTGAGGGAACCGCTGCACGGCCGATGGTGCCGTCCGCCAGGTAAACGTCTGCTTCCACTGTGGGATTGCCGCGCGAATCCAGAATCTCTCTGCCGAGTACCTTGACAATTTCCATTTGTGTTTTGTCCTGAAGGGTGAATTGGACCGTAAAGGGACCGTTGGAGCAGGCCTGTACGGATCGAAAAGCGTTCTGCGAACTTTCACTGTAACAGGCGAAGCAGGTTAGGTCCCCGGGCGATAATGAATCGCGTAACGTACGATAGCTTCCGGTTCTGCTCGTATGTTGCACCGGGTAGGTTTGCGTAAAGCTCGGAGCCTCCGCGCTATACTGAGAGGTATACCTGGGCCCGTCTCCGGGCCGCACCGGAAGGTGGTGAAGTTTAGTTGGCAGAAGTCCATCTGCAAGAGGGCGAGACGTTAGAAAGCGCACTGCGCCGCTTCAAGCGTAAGGTCCAGCAAGAAGACATTGTAAAAGAGATCAAGCGCCATTCGTTCTATCTGAAGCCAGGCGA
The DNA here is from genome assembly GCA_019233755.1 of Acidobacteriaceae bacterium. GTDB lineage: Bacteria > Acidobacteriota > Terriglobia > Bryobacterales > Bryobacteraceae > Bog-105. Next base: position 44,445 of record JAFAMD010000011.1, read on the forward strand.
AAAACGCCGCACGAAGGAAGCCCTCGCCCGCAAGCGCAACCGCAAGAAGCGCCCTCGCGAGGTTGAGTAATTTTTCCGAAAATTCGAAATTAAAAGGCCCGCTCTTCATCGAGCGGGCTTTTTGCTTCCAAGAAATAAAAAACCGCCGGGCACGAGGCCCGGCGGCAAGGAGCTTCCAATTGAAGAAGGGTGAGTTGTTAGTCGCCCATCGCGCCAACTTCTTCCTGCTTCTCTTGTGTGGCAGGTTTACTTGAAGCAAGCAGGCCATCCAGCGGAACGAAACCTTCGACCTTCTTTTCGCCGAGGACATGCTCACGGTACATCCGCATCATGCGATCGTTTTCGAGCTTCTTTTTCAGTGCCTCATCGCGGGCGCGAATCTTCTCCTCGCGCGCATTCTTGGCGATACCCTTCACTTCGAGGTCATGCTGCCGGTCTGCGTTGACGTGTTCCTGGTTCAGCACCAGGTTGTGCTCTTTGCTGCTCAGCGGAACGCTCTTGTTGCCGGCGAAGATCTCATGCCGTCCATGCTCTTCGTACCACTTGGTCAGAGTGGCGGTCATGTGCATCTTTTCGATGATGTTGCGCCAGCCCACACCGGTGTTGTACGCGCAGAATGAGATTTCGCCTTCCTGCGTCGCGTATGGAATGATGCACTGCTCGGTGCGGCGGAAATCGTAGTTGAAGAGATCCTGGAACCACATGCCTGCGATGAAAAGGAAGTTCCAGCGGTCTGAGCGCCGCTGTTGAATATCGGCCATAGTGCGGTCGCCGGTGACCTTGCCGTATCCGCCTTCGACCGCCTTCTTGCTCATGCCGAAGCACTTGTCGAACTTCGCGACCAGGTCGGAGAGTTTGAAATGCGTCGGAGCCTTGAACGGGTCGTAGTTGCGCAGCAGTGCGAGCGTTACGCCCAGCACCGAGAGGAAGCGCCCACGCGCGCCGTCATTGATGCGCGCAATGTCCTTAGCCAACTGGTCGGCATGCAGGAACGCGGTGACGGGAACGTATTCTTTCGTTTCCTTGTCGCACATCACGGCCATACCGATACCGCAGTTCGGGTGGCAGCCGCAGCTCAACTGACCCCAGTCCGCATTCGGCCCGTGTACCAGGTCCGCGAAGTCGGAGAAGGTGCTCATGAAGCTGATAGGGAACCAGTCGCGAACCGGCTCGCCGATACCCGTTTGGTTTTTCACGTCGTGCGCCAGGTGCGAGAGCGTGTAACGCTGCGCCTGGCGGCGCTCGTCGGTAACCGCTTCGTCGCGGCCGGTGAAGGAGACCGGCTGGAACGAGAGGAACGGGATCTTCTTGGGATTTTCGAGCGCGAACTGAACCACGTGCCCGACCTGCTCATTGTTGATGCCGTTGACGATCGTAATGACCGGCACGATATCGACGCCGGCCGTCCAGAGATTCTCGATGGCGCGCAGCTTTACGTCGAACAGGTTGCCGACCGCGCGATGGGAATTGGCTGCATTGCCGATGCCGTCAAATTGCAGATAGGCGTAGCGCAAACCGGCTTCCGCCGCCTCGCGGGCGAACTCCGGCCGTTTCGCGAATTCGATGCCGTTGGTCGCCGCCTGGACGCTGTTGTAGCCGACCTTGCGGGCATAGCGCACAGCATCAAGGAAATAAGGAGAAAGAGTCGGCTCGCCGCCCGAGAACTGTACTGACATCTGGCGCCGCGGCTTGATCGAAATTGCATTGTCGAGCAGCGTCTTGATGTCTTCCCAGCTCAGCTCGTGCACGAAACCAACCTGGTTGGCGTCCATGAAGCACGGGTCGCACATCATGTTGCAGCGGTTGGTGAGATCGATCGTCAGAACCGAGCCGCGTCCATGGGTAATGGTGCTGCTGCCGTGGTTGTGCAGTTTGCTGTCATTATGCGCGCGGATATCGCGGCCCGGAAACACATCTTCGAGGTGCTTCGAAAAGGCCGGATCGATCGACATCAGGTCTTCGAACTGTCCGTGTTTCGGACATTCCTTCACCATCAGGATCTTGCCATCGCGCTCGATGATCTTGGCTTTGATCTCGCCGACGGGCTCATTCAGCAGAATCTTGTAATCGACCTCGCCGTCGACAATCTTGTTGCGGATCTCGGGAATGCACTTCGGGCAGAGAGAGTCGGTTTCACGCGGCCAGCCGAGTGGCGGCTTAACTTTCTGATAGCTCTTCAACAGCGGCTTATCCGACCACTTCGGGGTGAAGGAGGGATTCTGGCTGATCTGATTGAGGCGATCGAAAATTTGCCAGGCTGCGTTGGCGCCGACCGTTACCGCTTTCTCGAAATATTTGACTGGTTTGTGCATGCTGCTCTTGAACTTTGCGTTCTTTTCTCCTCCCAAATATCCGAGCGGACGAAGCCCTTTCCCGGACTAACGCCAGTATAGGGGCGCCTCCCGGCTTGACAAACGGATTGAAAGCGAACAGCGCCGATTAGCGGTTGTATGGAGATTAGAGAAATTAAACGAACACCGAAGAATTCTGAAACTTCTTCGCTTTCAGCGATTTAAACCTGCAACCGCTACCAGGCGTGATAAAACCCGTCGCGTCGGATTACTTCGACGGGTACGCCAAAAAGCGTTGAAAGCTGTTCCGACGTGAGGATCTCCTCTTTGGGCCCGTCGACGAGGACTTTGCCCTGCCGCAAAAGAATCACCCGGTCAATTTCCGGGACGATGTCGTCGAGATGATGCGTTACGAGCAGCAGTCCGACCCCGTGGTCTGCCAGATCGCGCATGCGCGAGCGAACCTCATGCAGTGCCGGCAGGTCGAGGCTCGTGGTGGGCTCATCGAGGAGCAGCGTGTCCGGATTGTGGATGAGGGCCCGTGCGATCAGCAGCCGCCGCCCTTCACCCGACGAAAGTTCGTCTACCCAGCGGTCGGCAAGGTGTGCGACGCCGAGTCTCTCCATCGCGCCGCGGGCCGCCGCTTCCATTTCAGGAAGAACGTGATGATTCGGCCAGATGCCGATGGATCCGAAGAATCCGGAGAGCACCAGTTCGCGGCCGGTGATGTCCCGGCTGCACTGCGCCATGAGATCGTTACTGACCACGCCAAGATGCGCCCGAAGGTCGAATATATTCCAGTTTGCCTGGCCGAGGATCCGCAGCTTCGTTTCCGGCTGCAAAAGCGGATAGCACTCCCGTGTGATGGTCTTGATCAGGGTAGACTTGCCGCTGCCGTTCGGGCCAAGGATGGCAACGTGTTCGCCTGACCGGATCGTCAAATTGAGTCCGTTCAAGGCAAGGCGGCCGCCACGCCGGACAAAAACGTTTTCCAGTTCGAGTAAAGGTGTGGACAAAATAAAAACAGAGAGTAGCAGGACAGGAATTTGGCCATTACCGCTGCGGAAGTAAAGCAACTGGCACAAGGCTGCGGCTTTGAGCTGGCCGGTGTCGCCGCTGCCGTGTCTTCGGAAGATTTCGAGCGCTTCGAGACCTGGCGGACCGCCGGCATGGCGGGGCAAATGTCCTATCTGACGGACCGGCGCGGCGACCTTCGCGCTGACCCGAAAAATCTGCTGCCTGAGGCCCGCAGCATCATTTGCGTGGGCAAGCTTTACAACACGGATGCGCCGCATACCAGCGACATCGAAGATTCTGCCCGGGGCTGGATCTCAAGATATGCCTGGGGCTCCGATTATCACCACGTCGTGCGCAAGGGTCTCGAAAGGCTTGTCGAGCAGATCAAAGAACGGTGCCCGGAGCCCTTCCAGTTTCGGATCTGCGTCGACACCGCCCCCTTGCTGGAGCGTTCCTATGCGCAGGCTGCGGGCCTCGGCTGGATCGGTAAAAACACGTGCCTTATCAACCAGCGGCAGGGGTCCTGGTTCTTCCTCGGCGAGTTGTTGCTTTCTATTCCCTTTGATCCCGACAGTCCTGCGCCGTTTCGCTGCGGAAGCTGCACGCGTTGTATCGACGCGTGCCCGACCCAGGCAATCGTGCCGAATAGCAAGGCAATCGTGCCGAATAGCAAGGGAGGATGGGCGCTGGACGGGCGGCTCTGTATCTCGTACTTAACAATTGAAAATCGGGGAGAGATTCCGGGCCAAATTGCGCCACGAATGGCGAATCATCTTTTCGGCTGCGACATCTGTCAAGATGTATGCCCTTGGAACCGGCGGGGGCCGATTACCTCGGAGCCGGCGTTCGCAGCGGGGCAAATGGCGCCGGAGCTGACGCTGTTCGCGGACCTCAGCGAAGAAGAGTTTCGAACAATGTTCCGACATTCGCCCGTATGGCGAGCGAAATATCGCGGTTTCCTTCGGAACGTTGCAGTTGCGTTAGGGAATTCGAGCGAACCAGAGTCGGCGCGGGTGCTCGAAAAGCTTGCCGCTCACCCCGATCCGTTGGTCGCGACCACCGCCTCACAAGCCCTATTCCGGTTCAAACAGAGGCAAACCGCATTAGAGGATGTCTCAGTGGTGCCATGCGGTTCCGGCGAGTGAGTTTGATCGCGTTAGCCCTGTCGTGGGGTTTGCTTTCGTTTGCTTCCACGCCAATGCGGCTGGAGGACCCGGCTGAGAACCCGGGATTCGTGCATTTTTACAATCTTGAATTCGATGAAGCGCTTGCCGACTTCAGCGCCCAGTTGAAGGCGCACCCGGACGACCCGGATGCGTACAACCACGTTGCGCAGACGATCCTCTATCGCGAGATGTACCGCGACGGCGCACTCGAAAGCCAGTTGGTGAGCGGCACCAATCCGTTCCTGCGCCGGGCAAAGATGGAGGTCAGCGCGGCGGACAAGAAACAGTTCAATCAAAACATCGACGAATCGATTCGGCTCAGCGACGCAATATTAAAGCGGGATCCGCGCGACGCTCAGGCCCTTTATGCGTCGTCGGTTGCGCACGGTTTGCGCGCGAACTATTACTTTCTCGTGGAAAAAAAGTGGATGGCGGCGCTGCACGAATCGATAGCCGGCCGCCGTGCCAATGATGAGCTGCTGGCAATCGATTCGAACTTCGTCGATGCACACCTGATTTCGGGGGTAAGCCACTACATTGTGGGCTGCCTGCCGTTTTACCTTCGCGCCCTCGGGAGCGTGAACGGCTTTCACGGAGACAAAGAGGGCGGCGTACGGGAACTTCAGCTGGTGGCGAAACAGGGAGTGCTCAACCGCTACGACGCAGAGGTGCTGCTGGCCGCAATTTATCGCCGCGAGCGCCGTCCCAAGGACGCAATTCCCATTTTGCAGGACGTTGCCGGCAGATTCCCGCGGAATTATATCTTCCGGTTTGAGCAAGTCCAGATGTATAGCGACATGGGTGATAAGCGCGCCGCTCTGGACGTGATCGGGCAGATTGAAGATTTACGGCGCAGCGGGGCGCCTGGATATAGAGAAATCTGTCCCGAAAAGATCCGGTACCTGGAGGGCAATCTGCTGTTTTGGTACGGCGATTTAGATCCCGCGCTAGTGGCTTTCAAGCAGGTAACGCAGAAGGCGAACTCGCTCGACCTCAGTACAGCGGTCATGGCATGGCTGCGTCTGGGACAGGTATACGATCTGCAGGGGCGCCGCAGTGACGCAATCGAAGCCTACCGCAAGACGGTCGAGACCGCCCCGCAATCCGAACCTGCGCAGGAGGCTCAGGGCTACATCTCGAATCCATATCGCCGCAAGCGGGTTTCGGGTTGACTATTGTTAAAAACCCGGGAATAAAGATAAACTAGCTCAACATGCAAGGCCTGACCAGTATCGATGCCGCTGATTCGAAGACCGCCCTGTACCAGCAGATATGTGAACAGTTGCAAGAACTGCTGGGAAATGAGACAAATCCGATCGCGAATGCAGCCAATACCGCTGCTCTGCTGTTCCATCAAATACCGGATGTGAACTGGGTCGGCTTCTATCTTGCGGACGGCGACGAGCTTGTGCTGGGGCCATTCCAGGGCAAACCCGCTTGCGTCCGGATCGCATTTGGCAAGGGTGTTTGCGGGACAGCGGCGGCGGAGCAGCGCACCGTGGTTGTGTCCGACGTCAATCAATTCCCCGGCCATATCGCGTGCGACACGGCGTCACGGTCAGAGATTGTGGTTCCGCTGCTGAATTGGGGACGCCTGCTGGGCGTTCTGGATATCGACAGCGCCAGCCTGAACCGTTTCGATGAAGACGATCGTGAAGGGATCGAATCTATCGCTTCGGTTTTTCTCGCGTCTCAGATGACAGACGATCTCCCTGATTTGAGCGAAGAGGCCGCCGAAGGCTAGACTGAATCTTGGCAGCATACTCTTCACCGCACAGCCAATACTGCGCCAACTGCGGGACCTCTCTCGACCCGGGCGCGCTCATTTGCAGCAACTGCCGGCGGTTTACACACGCCGACCAGATGGAGCAGCTTGCCAACCGGGCGCGGCAGCTTACGGCATTGGGCCAGCTTCCCGCCGCGCGCCAGCACTGGCAGGCGATTCTGACGCTCCTGCCGCCTGACGCGGCGCAGCGGCAGGGCGTGCTGCGCGAGATCGAAAAGCTCGACAAGCGCATGTCGCCGCCGCCCAAAAAGGCGGATTGGGCAAAGCGGTTGGGCCCCCTTGGGGTGGTTGCGGCCTTCATTGCCAAGTTCAAAACCGCGCTGCTTCTGCTGATCACCAAGGGCAAGTTTCTCTTCAGCATCCTGGCATTCCTGGGAGTGTATTGGAGTCTGTTCGGCTGGTGGTTTGCGGTGGGTCTGTCGGCTTCCGTGCTGCTGCACGAGATGGGGCATTACATTGCGGTGAAGCGGTTTGGGTTTAAAGCGGAGCTGCCGATGTTTCTTCCCGGGCTGGGTGCATATGTGAAATGGAACGGCGCGAATGTGGATCCCGGTGTGCGAGCACAGATCTCACTTGCCGGTCCATTGTTCGGCTTTGTCTCGGGACTGCTGGCTTATTCGTTGTATTCGACTACGCACCAGATGGTCTGGCTTGCGGTAGCGCAGTTCGCCGGATGGCTGAACCTGATCAATCTCATTCCCGTCGGCATCTTTGATGGCGGCGCGGCGATAAGTGCGCTGGGCAGGCAGCAGCGGCTCATGATCCTGGTTACCTGCCTCGCGCTGGCATTCATCCTGCACGAGTGGGCGTTCGGCTTTGTCGCGCTCGGGGCAGGATACCGTATCTGGAAGCGCGACTTCTCCCTGGAACCGCGGCAGGGCATCGCGTTCGCGTATATAGCGATTGCAGCGGCCAACGGACTGCTGAGCTGGTACTGCTTCAACATGACGCGACTGCTTTTGCACCGGGCGGTCTAAGCGTCTTTCCAGAACAGCTCGGCATCTGAGCGGCGAACGTAGTTGGCATCCAACAGCGCCGGATCAAGCCAGCCGTTACGACACCGATCCAGTCCGGCGCAAAGGGCAATGGCAGGAGCCAATGCCTGCGGAGCTTCAATGACGTGCGGCCCAGGCAGCTCAATCGAACTCCCGCTTTGCCGAATGAACTCATATTCATGAGCAGGGTCGAGCCGTTCGAGCCAAGCCTGTAGGGGCAGCACCGTTTCCGGTAGAACGGGCTCAAGGGTTGCGTTGTACACACCGGCGTAGACTTCGCCGCGGCGGGCGTCGAGGATGGCGGCCCGGAAGGGCGATTTCCCAAACGAACTGAGGGCGCGCAGATTGGAGACGCCGACGGCGGGTTTATGCGTCGCCTCGGCAAGTCCTTTAACGGCGGACAAGCCGACGCGGACACCAGTGAAGGAGCCCGGACCGCTCGCGGCGGCGAAGCAATCAATTTCTGCCAAACGAACTTTCCCCTCTGCCAGAATGCGCTCGATTGCTGGAAAGAGGAGATGGGCGAAGCCGTCGCTGGAGTGGAGTGTAGTTTCGGCTACGGTTTTGCCGTTCCGGTGAATGGCAAGGCTACCGAGCTGCGAAGTTGTATCGAGGGCGAGGATGGTCACGGGGTCAGGCGGTACACCTTGTCGACTTCGTATGCCTTGCCGTTGGCGTTAATGGCAAGGACGCGGAGATTGAGATTGGCACCGGGTTGACTCAGCAGTTCCTTTGGAATTGTAAGATTGCCAGACGGACCCAGACCGAGCAGGCGCGCGCCCTGACCTCCAGCAACGACCTCGCCCCACCAGACGTATTGCATGGTGCGGCTGGCCCGGTTGGCGCGGGTAATCTTGAGGCGATAGGGTTCCGGAATAGCTGAATTGATTGTATCTCCTGCGGGTTCAATGACTTCGAACGGGATTCTGGCGTCATTAAGCTCAACTTCCTGTACCGGTGGATCCTGCGATTCGAAGTAGTAGTACTTCAGCATCGATTCCTTGTGCCCTTCGCGCGGAACGGTGAGGATCCAATCGCGGCTGTTATCAGGAGTTTGCCGGGAAAAAACCTCGCCTTTGTAATCCTTTAGCGGGATCTCCTCGCCTGTAGCCGGGTTCACCCAAACGGGGTTGTACTTGTGCTTGGGGAGGTTGATTTCGACGATGCCGGGCTTGTCCGCGTAGGCGAGATATTCGACCTCGGTGAGGCCAATCGCCCTGGCGCCGTCGACATCGAAGTAGGGTTCGAGCTCCCAATGCCGGGTGTTGGACAGCACCTGATACCAGGTGTGCACGGCACGGGCGTTGGCTTCGTTCTTTAAACTTTCGTAGGAGATGCTGGGGTACTCGCCGTTGGTGGTGCAGTTCCACAGCTCGTGACGGAAGGCATCCGGATCGGTTGCGTTGACGAGGTGAATCTCGGGCTGCTGAGTGAACTGGTGTTCGACGGCGCCGAGCTGCGGATTGGGGCTGGCCTCGATCAGATAGTTCATCCAGCCGTCCGGCAGGAGCGGCGAGGAGGAGTCACGAGCATCGGTGGACCTGGGATGACGGAAGCCGTCGTATTTTTGCAGCAACGAAGCCAGGTCTTGCAGCAGGGCGCGGGAGTTCGGGATGTCCTCGAAGCGTTCGATGCCTTGCCAAGTTGCATTGAGTCCGCCGTAGCGGGCAACGATGTAGCGCATTACCAGATCGCGGCTGTCGTGCTCATTGAGAGCTCCGGAGCGGACGAACGACTGATCAGCCAGGAGGAGATCGAGTGTGAAGCCGCGATTGGCGGCGGCCAGAATGCGATCGTCCAGTGCGGCGAAATACGCGAGATTGGGCTGCAATTCCTGGTTGAACGGCTTTTCCGCGGCGTTAAGTGTAAGGATGACGCCGCGGATATGAGTGAAGCCGTCGTGTTTTCGCCGGTCGAGCCACGTTTCGAAAGCCGCCTCGTCCATGGCGAGGAAAGGGGCGCCGGCGGCGAGCCAGAGATGCGGCTGCTTGTTGGTTGTCCGCCAATGCCGAAGGTTCGCCACACTGACCATCCCGGGGTTGCCGCTGTCGGCTACCGAAAAAGTTGACTCCTGGTTGTCGTATTGCTTCAGCAGCGAGCTCGAGAGGCGATAGGTCCACGTTCCGGGTTCGGTGGGCGAGAAGCGCACATGCAGAGTCTGACCGCCCGACCAAAAGGCGTGGGCGGCATATGTTGCATGCTCCGGGGACCTGAATTCGACCGTGAGCAGATCGTCCTTGTAGGGAGAGACACCTGGCGAAAGATCGCTGTTCTGATAACTCAGAGTAAGCTCACACGGCAAAAACGTGCGAGCTCCCTGTGAACAGGCAGGTACAGAAGCGGCACTTAAGGGAGTGGCAAGGACAAGGCTAGCGCAAAGCACACACAGGGCACCGAAACAGTGGCCCACGAGACGCATAGCCCCAGAATATCGTGCAGCTTCGAGAACATTGTGACTAGCATTCAGAGCCGACTGCTGCCAAGCTGCATCACAGTAAAACGAACATGAAAGTTTTGTAACTAAAAGTACGAGAATTGGTGGTTCAGCAACTTGTTACATGCGACGAACGTCTTTACAATCGAGGGAATACCAAGAATCCCAACTGCACACGGCGGGAAATAAGCCGGGTGGGGAAGTGAGTCGACCGGGTTGTCGATAGGGACAGCGAGGCTGCTTATGGACATCGTTGGTGATCGCAAGTTTGTTGAGGTACCGGGGGGTAAAAGGCACGAGTTACCGCCGCTTCTTGTAAAGACCGTAGTCGGAGTGAAACGTCTCGACAAGATGGTTTGCATCGCAGGAGAGATTATCGAGCAGGAGGACTTGATTCCCTCTCTTCCGGAAGACACGCTGGCAGCCGAGGAGATGGTGGAGCGGCGAAAGATGGATCTGGCGATCAATCTGGTCGATCAATACCTGGGGCTGCTGAGTCACTGGCACTGGGGCGATGCGGTTGTCGAGTGGATCCGGCAATGCCAAATCACGTTCGGGACCCGCGTGGAACTGAGAAACCTGTTGCGCAGCGATGTCTGGCCGCACGCCGGGCGCAGCAGTTTCGTGACGCTGCTTGAAGATAAAGCCGTGGAAACGTCCGGGGTGCAACTCGAGAAGGCCGTGGGGCTGAGACTGGCATTCCGGCAAATGCCGCCGATTCGCTGCTGCTCGGACCAGTTTCTGTTCTATCTCAACAACACAGTGGCGCAGAGTGCCTACCAGACGTGGCACAACATGACGCCGAGCCCTATCTCTTCGCTGCCACCCGAACGCTTCGAGTTTGAAGTGGTGAATATGTCGCTAGACATGCACTAGGGGATGGCGAAATTGCAGCAATAGGGAAAGGCCCGCTTACCAAACGCTGCCACACACCAATCGCCGGCTCCGCCTCTCCGCAGCGCCGGCCGCATGATTCGATGTATGAGAATCGCCTGTGGCGACGTCTTCTCTCCGATGAGCGTCCGACGAAACTTTTGGGAAGTCACCCGGAATATCACCTGTATTCTCTTATTGCCGGTCGGGGTACATGCCTACGGGAACAGCGGGCTGATCAATAACGGCGAAGCACTCACGTGCCCCGTCGGGAAGACGTGCAAGTGGGCGGTGAAGCCGGGGACCAGCGTTCACTTCGTGGGTAACAGCGGCTCGCTCACGTGCTCTCCGAACTGCGATTCCGCCGAATCGGTTACGTACACAGCGCCTGTAACGTACACGCCACAAAATGTCTCTGTAGGCGGATGTCCGGTGCTGCCCAACGACACCGTTTGGAACACGCCGATCGACAAGCTTCCGGTACATCCGAACAGCGCCACGTGGATAGACAATCTGCACAAGACCACACCAGCCACTGTCTATGGGACCGCGGCGTGGGGGGTAACCGTAACTACTTTTTCCGGCCCGACCAAGGCGCTGACGATGCACTACGCGCCTGCTAACACGCCTACCGTCCATTACCCGTTTTCGCAAGTGGGCAATCTGGATGGAACGATGATGAAGCGCGAAAACGGAAATTTTCTGCCGGCCGGGATGGTTGATCAACATGTCATGGCGGTGCTTCGGGACAAGTGCTGGTTCTACGAAAGCTATAACGACTTGCTGGACGATGTAACGGACAAGTGCCACAGCGATGGCCGGACTATCTGCAATGCCAGCAGCGGGATTTCGTACACCTGGAGCAACTATCAGCGAGTAGATCCAGTGACGCGCGAAGTGGGGACCGACGCGGCCGGGTTTCCGCTCGCGCCGCTGATTCCTCATCTGTCGGAATTCAAGTCCGGCGCAATCCATCACGCGATGCGCTTCACGGGCTGCGTAGGCTGCAACAGCGGCGCCATCTGGCCGAGCTACAATCCTGCTCCCGGAACCGATCCGAAGAGCTGGGGACGCGTGCCGCCTTACGGCGCGAGACTCCGGCTGAACGCGGACTGGTACGCCAAAAATAAGGCAAACTTCTCACCAGGTGCACAGGTGTTCCTGACCGCGCTCGCAGACTACGGGATGTTCCTTTCCGACATCGGGAGTAATTTCGAAATCCCTATGGATACGGATCTGAATCTTGACCCGGTTGCGATGGCAGCCCTGAAGGAATTGCATGTGCCCACGACCGCTTTCGACGTTGTGGACGAATCTTCGCTCATCATGCCGAACTCGGGCGGTCAAAGCATCGAGGTGAATCCGGCGAACGAGTACAACCCGCCGGTGAATTACGCGGTGCTGGCGCTGACACAGGGCAAAAGCAACGCCGTGATGGTACCGATTGCGGTGCAACCGGTCACGATTGGGGTCCTGACCGGCCCGAGGCTCATCATTCAGGCCGGCATGAGCGCCTATCAACTGGTGTGGTGGGTGAACGGCACGAGCAACCAGAAGGTGAACTGGTCGCTGGTCTCAGGCGTAGGGAGCGTGAGTACAAACGGTGCGTATCGGCCCCCGGCGACGACGGACGGCGGCACGGCGGCCGTGCTCAAGGGCACAAGCGCAGCGGATCCACACCAGTCGGTGGACGTATACGTGAGTGTCATTCCGGGCGGGACGATCCGGATCGATACAGGTTCAAAGGTTCCGACGAAGGACGGCAACGGAAACGCATGGCTTGCGGACGCCGGGCTGATAGAGGCAGCCTATTACCAGCAGTTAGGCGATTATCCGAACTGGCCATGGTTTGATATGCCGGGCCACAGTGCCGTGGAGCGAGCGCAGTATCAGACGATGGGGTACGACTACGGCTATGATTTGGTCTACAAGCTGATTGTGCCGAACGGCAATTACTCGATCCGGCTGATGTTCGGTCAAAACAGAGGCAACTGCGGACAGAACTGCACCAAGCACGAATACCATTCGCCGACGGAATTGGAGTCGAACGGGCAGATTTTCATTCACGATTTCAGCTTTGAAGCCGCGGCAAATTACATGCCCGGCATTCCGCAGGATGCTCACATCGCGGCGCGGGTGACGAACAACATCCTATACGTGGCATTGCGAAGCCATCGAAGCCAAGGAGACAAAACGCGGGATGATCCGATGCTTTCGGGCGTGGTGATCAGTCCGGATACGTCGACGGCGCCCCATTGGGTGATTGATGCCGCGTTTACCAAGCTGCCGTTCGGCCAATTTCAGACTGCTGCATACAACACGACCGGCACGCCGGGAGGTTTAAACACGGTGCCGCCGGGCGGTTCGTTGAATCTGTACGTGGTGGATGTGTTCACCGGCGACGCAGACGTGACGACGCCGAACTGGACGATTGTGAAAGGCCCTGGCTCGTTAAAACCGGGAAAGGGCTTTGAAACTTACATTCCGCCGGCAAAGCAAGACTCGGGTGAGGAAACTGCGGTCATCCGTGCGAAAGGAGCGCGCCACAGTGCGGAAATTACGATCCATATCAAAGACGTCAGCGGCAGCAACTCCCAATGACGACGCTTTCTGCACGAGACTTGCGGGCAATGCTGCCGGTAACCGGGCCGGGGCGTGATTTTCAAAGTAGGAAGGGCGCCGTTGATGCGGCGCTTTTCGCCGCCCTGGTGGCTCTTCTGCTGGTTCCCGTCTGGGCTTTCCCGTATTTCCCATCGCAGGATGGGCCCTCGCACCTGTTCAACTCGCACGTGTTTCTGGCTTATTCGCAGGTACCCGCTTTTCAGCAGGCCTTTAGCCCGCAGATTCCGCCGGCCGGGAATCTCACCGGCCACGCGCTGGCGATCTTCCTTCTCAAGATCGGCGTGCCGGCCGCGGACTGCGAAAAGATTCTGGCCAGTATCTGTATCGCCGGACTGGCGGCCGCTTTCTACTACGCGCTTACTGGCGTGACGACCGCTCCGAGAGCCAATGCGCTTCTCATTCTGCCGTTCCTGTATAACTGGCCGCTACAGATGGGTTTCTGGAGTTTCAGCCTGGGCGTTCCTCTTGTGCTGGTATGCGCAGGATTGTGCCTGCGGTATGCAGGCCGTTGGGACGCGAAGCACACGTGGCAACTGCTCTTGGCGGCGGCCGCGGTATACGCCTGTCATCCGATTTCGTGGGCGGCGTCGGCGCTGGTGACCGGGCTGATTGTGCTTGCCCATGACGCGCCCAGGCTGGCGGCAGGGCCGAGTCGCCGGCGCGCGGTCATGCAGATCGCACTGCCGATGGCCGTGTTTGTACCGTTCATCGTGCCGAACCTGTTGTTTGCAGCACACAACGAGAACCTGCGTTGGGATCACATCAGCTCTTTGCGCGAACGGTTCTGGCCGGTTTACAACATGACGGCGCTGCAACTGTTCGAGGGTGATGTGTGGCCGGTGAAGATTCTGTTCCTGGTACTGATGGCTGTATCGGCGGCCAATCTGCTGCTGCGTGTGCGGGGGCGAAGAATCGGATGGATCGATACGCTACTTGCGAGTGCAGCCGTTTTCATTGTGATGGGCATGTGGAGTCCGGCGCGCGTAGGAGAAGGAACATATCTGCAAGTCAGGCTTTTTTTGTTTGCGTATCTGCTGTGGATGCTTTGGCTGGCGGCTACAGTTCCGGCGCGTGCGGCTGGAATTTCACTTGCGGCATTGGCGGTCGGCTTCACGGGTTGGCTTATGGCGGCACGCCTTCCTTACTGGCAGATGTTCAATCGAGATCTTGTACAGTTCGTGAAAGCCACCGAACAGGTGGCTGCAGGCAGCACTATCTGCCAGCTCGACTTTTCGGAACCGAGCCGGTTTGTGTATCCAATGGAGCACGCGGTCGACCTGCTGGCCGCAAAGAATGTCGTGGATGTGCGGGACTACGAGGCAGGCAGAAAGGCGTTCTGGACGCACTTTCGCCCGGGCTATTTTCTGGACGAGAACTACCTTGCACCCTCTTCCCTAAGAGACTTCGAAGGTGCGCTGGAGCGCTTTGAAGCTCGTACAGGGAAGAGGCTCGATTACATCGTGCTGACAGATATGAAGGCAACTCCCGGTGACAGTTTGCGGCGGGAATTGCCGGTGCGGTGGACGGATTACGAGTTAGCGGAGGTGAGTCAACCGCCGTCAATCGCGGCAGTATTCGTGCGGAAGGCACATTCCCGGGAGTAATTTACTGGCGGGTTCAGCTAGACCATTTCACCAGACGATTTCAACCAGACCATCCGCGATCGATTAGGCACCGCCACACGATCAGCGCCCACGCATACGCCAGCACGGAGACGAGGACGAAGGCGGCGGTCCATTGCCGAACTGCTTTCAGTCTTCCACTTTCCGGAGACTCTTGGGTGGCCCGCTCGTGAGCAGCGCAGACGGGTTCAAGCGCGTTTTTCACATTCCGAGTTACCGGTGCGAAAGTATTACTCCTCTCGTACTACGGATTGTGGACTAATAGCTTAAAACGGTAAAGAGAACTGAAGCTCTAGCGACGGTACTTGCCGTACTACTTGTGTATGACAGCGGTAAGACGCTAGCCGAAGTCCATTCGATTACGAAGGGGTTATCGGCAGGGCCGGCTACTGACTTAGTGGCGGTGAGCGCGGCGTCCTCTCAACGGGTCGCCGCGGGCGAGGCATGCCTGGCCTAAAGCGGTTCGTTTTTGTCTGCGCCGCTATCGCTGGACTGCTGATTCTGGTTTTCCTGGCTTTTGACGAATTCGAGAATGTCGAAGCGCTTGACGTCACGCTCGGGGAAGAAGCTGTTGATTGCCGCCTGCTCGTCATCGAAGATTTCGAAGACAGTGGAAAGCTTGGTCAGGACCAGGAGTTGTGCGCTGCGCTGGGAGAGATTGAGCAACTTGAACGCGCCGCCGGCGGCTTTCATGATGGAGTGGCCTCTGACAAGAAGGCCGAGGCCGGTGCTATCGATGTGAGAGACATCGGCAAGGTCGCCAATGAGATTGCGAACGCCCTCCGCAAGCAGCGCGTCGAAACGTTCGCTAACCTCCGCGGACGAGCCGGCAACGAGCCGTCCGCGCAAACTGAGAATCGTTATTCCTTCCACTTCTCGCTGGTGTAATTCCAGTGGCATATGGTGCTTTCACTGTAACGCTCCGGGCGAATAAAATGAACCGCTTTGGACGGATAATGACTCTAAACGGGTGCGCTCCATAGCACATCGCAAGTTCGGGTTTCCGTGCAGAAGTGGTACCTCTGCTCACGTTAAAGTGGAAAGTAAACGCTCATGGGGAAGCCGTTGTTTATCAATGCTGTAACCGCATTACTTCAGGCTCACACTGCGGGCCTTTCCGAGCACAGAGGGGTCGATAGTTTCAGGTCGCTCGCGACGTCAGCAGAAGCAGACAGAAGCGTAGCGCTTTCAAGCCTCGCGATCATCATCGCGATTTTCGCGGTGATTGCGGGGCCGACCTTGTACACGATCGGGCAATGCCGGCAGGCGGATCAGTGCAGGCGGAGCTGGTGTGGAGGGGACGCCGTTGTTTATTAATGCTGTAATCGCATTGCTTCTACAGGCTCAGACTTCGAATCTTCCTGAGCACCCGGTGGCGAATACCTTCAAACCGCTTGCGTCACCCGGACAGCAAGAGAAAGACATAGCGATTCTAACCCTGGCGATTACAGGCGCGATTTTCGTGGTGGTCGGCGGGCTGATCGTCTACGGGATCTGGCGATACAGGCGGCGTCCGGGAGATGTCTCCACGCAGGAGCCGGCGCAGGTTTATGGGAGCAATCAGATTGAAGCGGCGTGGACGGTGATTCCGATTCTGATCGTGTTCGTGCTGATCGGCGTTACCGCCCGTGTAATCGGCTCCATAGAAAACGCCAGCCCGCCGCCGTCCACGGTGAAGGTAAGACTCATCGGCCATCAATGGTGGTGGACAGTGGAATACCCGCAGTTCGGCGTAACCTCGGCAAATGAAATTCATGTGCCGGTTGCGACAAACGGGAGCCCCGCCACTTACCTGCAACTGGAAAGCGTGGACGTCATTCATAGCTTCTGGATTCCGCAGTTGGCCGGGAAAACGGATTTGATTCCGAATCGCACTAACTACGCTTGGATCGACCCCAAGGAGCCCGGGATCTACCTAGGGAACTGCGCCGAGTACTGTGGGACGCAGCACGCGAACATGCTGCTGCGCGTGATCGCCGAGCCGCCAGCGGATTTCAACCGCTGGGCGGACGAGCAGAAGAGGGCGGCCAATCCGGATCCGGCGTTGGCGCGCGCAAGAGAGATCTTTGAATCCCTGGCGTGCGTGAACTGCCACACGATCAAGGGGACGGGGGCGGTGGGCAAATTCGGCCCCGATTTGACGCATTTGATGAGCCGGCAAACTATTGGCTCCGGCGTGACCACTCTGACGCACGAACACCTGCGTGAGTGGGTTGACGATCCGCAAACGATTAAGCCGGGCTGTCTCATGCCGAGCATGCAACTTACGAATGAACAATTAGACCAGGTGGTCGCTTACCTGGAGTCGCTGCACTAGGGCGGGGAACATTTATGGCATCGATCGACTATCCGCTTGAACGACCTGCTGTAAGCCTCGAAAAAGGATTCGCACAGCACTTATATGAGTGGGTTGCAACGGTGGATCACAAGAAGCTCGGGCTTATGTACGTTGTTTCGGCCCTGCTCTTTTTTGTGATCGCCGGACTGATGGCGTTCGTCATCCGCTTGCAACTCATGTTTCCGAACGGGCATGTCGTGGGGCCGGACACTTTCAACCGGCTGTTCACGATGCACGGCACCACGATGGTGTTTTTGGTGGGAATGCCCCTGGTCGCGGGCTTTGCAAATTATCTCGTACCGCTCATGATCGGGGCGCGCGACATGGCGTTCCCCAGACTAAACGCGTTCGGCTTCTGGATCTTTCTTTTCGGCGGTTTCCTGCTGTACTACAGCTACATCGGAGGAAGCGGGCTGTATGGAGCCGGTTCAGCACCGGACGTGGGGTGGTTTGCGAACGCGCCGCTCACAGAGAAGGCATTCTCACGGGGGCATTCCACCGATTACTGGGCGCTTGGCATCCTGGTTTCCGGAGTCGGCAGCATAGCGAGCGCGATCAACGTGATCGCCACGGCCTTTTCGTTGCGGTGCCCGGGTATGACCCTGTCCCGAATGCCGCTCTTTGTGTGGGTGATGGTGGTGGATTCGTGGCTGATCCTGGTCGCGCTGCCGCCGCTTACGGCGGCGCAGATCATGCTGATGCTCGACCGGTACCTGGGTGCTAATTTCTTCAATACGCAACAGGGCGGATCGGCCGTTCTATGGCAGCATTTCTTCTGGATTTTCGGGCATCCGGAAGTTTACATTCTGATTTTCCCGGCGTTCGCGATTCTCTCAGAAGTCATCCCAGTGTTTTCACGCAAGCCGCTTTTCGGGCGCGCGGCGATGGTGGGCGCAGTAGTGGCCATCGGGTTCATCAGTCTCGGGGTTTGGGCGCACCATATGTTCGCAGTGGGGATGAGTTCGTGGTCCAATACCTTCTTCGCGGGATCGTCCATGCTGGTGGGCATCCCAACAGGCCTCAAGATTTTCAACTGGACGGCGACGATGTACGGCGGAAAGCTACGGCTGCAAACGCCGCTGCTGTACTGCTGCGCGTTTCTTTTCCAGTTTCTGGTGGCCGGCCTGACCGGAATCATGCTGGCGGTCGCGCCTTTCGACTGGCAGCTGCATGATTCGTACTTCTTGATTGCGCATTTCCATTACACCCTCATGGGCGGACTGGTTATGGGCATTTTTGCCGGGATTTACTACTGGTTTCCGAAAGCGATCGGCAAGATGTACAACGAGAAACTCGGGAAGTGGCAGTTCTGGCTGATGATTATCGGCTTCAACCTGACATTTCTTCCGCAGCATATCGCCGGCATGCTGGGCATGCCGCGCCGTATCTACACGTACGCGCCGGGACGCGGTTGGGAGTTGTGGAACCTGCTTTCATCGCTAGGCGCCATGGTGCAGTTTGTGGCCGTTGCGTGCCTGGTCTGGAACCTGGTGCATTCGGCCCTGCGCGGTGAACCGGCAGGTGATGACCCGTGGGATGGCTGGACGCTGGAATGGGCGACGACCTCCCCTCCGCCCGAGTACAACTTCGAGAAGCTACCGGTCGTGCGCAGCAGCAGACCGCTTTGGGATATGAAACATCCGCATGATCCAGATTGGAAGTACGAATAGAGGGGACATGGCTGAGGCACTTGAATTGACGGCAGATGCGCTCACCATGGAGCGCGAGTGGAAGACACCCGACCGGGGAACGGTCGGGATCATCTTCCTGATTGTTACAGAGTCGGCGCTCTTCTTAATTTTCGTTCTCGCGTACCTCGTTTATATCGGAAAGAGCGTGGTGGGCCCGTATCCGAAAGACGTACTGGAAATGCCGATTGCGGCGACGGTATGCCTGCTTTCGAGCAGCCTGACGATCGTCATGGCCGAACACCAACTCGAGAAGAACCGCATAGGGCCTTTCAGGCTGTGGTGGGCGATAACGATCCTGCTTGGCCTTTACTTCCTGTACGATACGGCACTGGAATGGAAAAAGCTCATCTATGTAGACCACCTGACGATCAGCACGAACCTGTTCGGTACGACTTTCTACTCGTTGGTCGGCTTGCACGCGAGTCACGTAACCGTGGGGATGACTTTCCTGCTGCTTGTGTTTACGGTGAGCCTGCTGGGATTTCCGATCGAAACGCAGAAGCGGCGGGTGAAGTTCCTATCGTGGTACTGGCACTTTGTCGATTGGGTTTGGGTCATCGTTTTCACTGTGGTGTATATCGTCAGCGCGAGATGAGAGGGCGCACGTATGTCAGTTGAAGAACATCACGGCGAACCGGGCGAACGAACCCAGGAGACACACGTTCAATTACCCGCGCCGACGTTTTGGCCGATGATTTTCGCCTTCGGCGTCACGCTGCTGCTTGCGGGACTGGTGACATTCTGGGCGGTCAGCTTAATCGGCTTTATCATAGTTCTGCGCGCGGTGTGGGGCTGGTGGCACACGGTGATTCCGCACGAGGAACATGAGTATGTCGCAATCGAGCCGGAGCACCGCCCGGCCCCGATCCTGGTGGAATACCGATCTGTGGTGCGGCTGACGGTCGGCGAGGAGGGCCATCGTGCCCATCTGCCGGTGGAAGTGCATCCGTACACGGCGGGCGCAGTGGGCGGGCTGGTGGGCGGTGCGGCGATGGCGATTCTGGCCTGCTTATACGGACTGGTCAGGGAACATAGCATCTGGTACCCCATCAACCTGCTGGCGGGCGTCATCCTCCCCGGAATGGGAAACGCGACTGCGGAGCAACTGCGGCAGTTCAACGCGGGAGTTTTTGGCGCAGCGCTAATCGGGCACATCTGCATCTCGATTTTGGTTGGAATCGTCTATGCCGCGATCATGCCGATGTTTCCAAAATATGCGGCGCTGTGGGCGGGCATTCTGGTTCCACTGTTCTGGACCGGCCTGACGTATCCATTGATAGGTATTCTCAACCCGGCGATGGGCGAGCACATCAGTTGGCCCTGGTTTGTGGTGTGCCAGCTTGCTTTCGGTTTGTGCGGGGGCTACGTGATCGCGCGCAGCACCAATATCCGCACCTTTCAATCAAAGGCTTTCGTGGAAAGAGCCGGGCTGGAATTTCCGGGAAGCCACCCGGAGAAGGAGCCGCAGTGAGCAAATCGCGGAACAGCATGCAAACTCGACGTCGAATTTCCCTGTTCAGCAGCGTACTCCTATTGCTTTGTGTAGCGGGCTGCGAACCCCCGGGCAAACCGGGAGCCGGTGAGGTTTCGGCAGAAGATGTGATGGACTTTCCTACGCTGTACGCCACGAATTGCCAGGGGTGTCACGGCGTAGATGGAAAGAACGGGGCGGCACGAATCCTGAATGATCCGCTGTATCTGACGGTCATTCCAAAAGATCAACTGCAAGAGACGATTGAAATGGGCAGGCCGGGAACGGCGATGCCGGCGTGGGCACAGAGCCAGGGTGGTCCGTTGACGCCGAAGCAGGTAACTGCGCTAGTGAATGGCATAGAGCAGAATTGGGCTAAGCCGGTAAATTTCCACGGCGCGGCCGTGCCGTCTTACTCGGGCGAAGGAGTTAACGGCAACGCGGACAACGGCAGGAAACTATTCGGAAGGGACTGCTTCATGTGCCATGGGCCGGGAGCGCGCATCGGATCAGTGACAGATGCGTCATTTCTTTCGCTTGTGACGGACCAGGCTTTACGGACTTCGATCATCGTCGGGCGGCCGGATTTCGGCATGCCCGATTACCGGGTCCTCGGCCTGGGACATGCGTTGAGCGATCAGGACATTTCGGACCTGGTGGCGTATTTGGCGGAGAAGCGGCCACCGGCAGTAACGGCCGCGCTCGTAGGCCCGGCACCGGGTGCGGGGAACGAAGGGAACAAATCAACAGGAAGCAGCAGCGAGAGAGGAACTCAGTGAGCGTAACGGATCCGAAGCATGACGTGGCGGAGAAGCAGCCGAAAGAGGAATCTACCCGGCGTGACTGGCTTTTTCTGGCCGGAGTGGCGGTGAACGCGGCGGCGGGATTGCTGCTGGCAGTACCGCTGGTCGGGTTTGTGTTTTCGAGCTTTGTAGAAAAGAAGGACCCGCGCGCCTGGATTTCGCTCGGAGCGCTCGAGAACTTTCCCGAGAAATCTACGCGCCTGGCAACCTACCAGAACCCCTTCACACGGCCGTGGGACGGAAAGACGGCCAACATTCCATGTTGGGTGCGCCGGCTGACGGGGAACAAGTTCCAAGTGTTTGCGATCAACTGCGCGCACCTGGGCTGTCCGGTGCGGTGGTTCGAGGAATCGGGGCTGTTCATGTGCCCGTGCCATGGCGGAGTGTATTACGAAGACGGCTCGCGCGCGTCGGGCCCGCCGCCGCGCGGCCTGTTCGAGTACGACTACAAGGTAGAAAACGGGGAATTGTGGGTCAAGGGCGGGGAAATGCCCACACTGGCGAACCCCGTTTAGGCCGGAGACAGAGCAATGAAGACGCTTAGAAACATGGCCGTGTGGCTTGACGAACGACTGCACCTCACGGCACTGTGGGCATCGTCGGCCGGACATGAAGTGCCGGCGACTTCCGGCAGTTGGTGGTACGTATTCGGGAGTGCGACGCTGCTGTGCTTCATCATTCAGGTAATCACGGGCGCGTGTCTGGCGTTTGTCTACATTCCCTCCACCAGTGAAGCGTACACAAGCCTGCAGTATCTGAACCACGTCCAGTTCTGGGGATGGTACCTGCGCGCGATTCACTACTGGGGATCGAACTGCATGGTGGCATTCATGACGTGCCACATGATTCAAGTCTTTCTCTTCGGAGCTTATAAGTATCCGCGGGAGCTGACCTGGATCAGCGGCCTTTTCCTGCTGCTGTGCACATTGGGGATGGCATTCACCGGACAGGTGATGCGGTGGGACCAGGACGCTTATTGGGGCTTGTCGATCGGCGCGTCCATCATGGGCCGGATTCCGCTAATTGGAGGACAACTCGTACACCTTCTTTTAGCCGGACCCATCATCGCGGGCGAGACGCTATCGCGTTTCTTCACGCTGCATGTGTTTATCATTCCGGGCCTGATTATCGCGATTATCGTCATGCACCTGCGCCTGGTATTGGCGAAGGGCATCAACGAATATCCGAGGCCGGGATACCAGGTTCACCGGGCGACTTACGACGCGGATTATGCCGATATTATCCGGAAAGAAGGCGTGCCGTTTGTTCCGAAGGCGGTGGACAAAGACCTGATTTTTTCGGCGTTCGTTATCGTGCTGATCCTGGTTTTAGCGCTTGTGTTCGGGCCGAAGGGACCGAAAGGCATTCCGGATCCGGCGCTTGTGGACACCAATCCGAGACCGGACTTCTACTTCCTTTCGATCTTCGCGGCACTGGCGCTGCTGCCGGACTGGATGGAAATGCTGGTCATGTTCATTGCACCGGCGATCGGACTCCTGTACCTGCTGGCGCTGCCGTTCATTTCGAATACCGGAGAAAAGAGTGCGCGGCGCAGACCGGTGGCAGTGCTTTCGGTCATCCTCATCGTCCTGGTGATTGTCACGCTGGCATGGTACGGCGAGACGTCTCCATGGTCTCCGGATATGGTGGCCTGGAGCGGGGCTGCAGTTCCTGTCAAGTTTTTGAAGGGGCGAACCCCGCTACAGATGCACGGCGCGACTTTGCTGCAGAACAAGCAGTGCCGGAATTGCCACTCGCTAGGCGGGGAAGGCGGAGAGCGCGGCCCGTCGCTCGATGCCGTGGCCACGCGGTTGACGGCCGACCAGATGGTCCGGCAGATCATCCAAGGCGGCGGCAATATGCCCGCTTACGGCAAGAAGGTGACGCCGCCGGAGGTGGATGCAATGGTGTCATTCATGACAACGCTGCGGCCGGAATCGACGCCGCCATCGAGAGACTCGGCGCCGCCGATGAACAAGCTGCCTAGGGATTTCGCGGTAGTGCTGCCGCCGGCCGAACAGGCAGACGCGAAGAAGTGAATTCGGCTGCAAGCGCGGTAATGGCGTCATGGAGCCTGAGCGTTCCGGCGATTGCATTACTGCTTGTTATCGCGCTGGTGTATGTGCGCGGATGGCGCCGCGGGCGGCGATTGATTCGGGATCAGCGCGACGACTCGCGCCTCATCGCGTTCCTCGCCGGGTTAGGGGTGGTGTTCCTGGCGACAGAATCACCACTCGATTCATTCGATAACCTCTACCTGGCTGCGCACATGACGCAGCATTTCCTGCTGATGATGGTGGCGCCGCCGCTGGTGCTGCTGGGGCACCCGGTGCTGCCGCTACTGCGCGGACTTCCGAAGCCCCTTGTGAAGGAAGGGCTGGGTCCGTTTCTCACGTGGCGTCCGCTGCGACGATTCTTTGAGCTGCTGAGTTCACCACTGGTGGCGTGGGGCGTTTTTTCATTCAGCACGATCTTCTGGCATCTTCCTTATTTTTATGAGCTGGCGTTGCATTCGAGGTTCTGGCACGGAGCTCAGCATGCGTCGTTCTTCTGGTCAGGGGTGGTGTTCTGGTGGCTGATTGTGGAGCCGGGACCAGGCAAATCAAAGTGGCCGCGCTGGGTGGCGATTCCCTACCTGCTTACTTCGGACCTGCTGAATACCGCGATTTCGGCAGCCTTCGTCTTTTCCGGGCGCATTCTCTACCCTAGCTATGCAGCCATTCATGGCAGCCAACTGGAGACGCTGAAGGACCAGACACTCGCCGGGCTTGTCATGTGGATTCCGGGGGAGATGATCTACCTGATTCCGGCGTTTACGATCACGGTGCAGGTAGTTACCGGATCGCGAACGCGACATAACTACGGAGTGACGCGGGTACGCCGCGCTCTGGCTGAAGCCGGAGCGAACCGATTGCTGCTGTTGGCGCGGTGGCGCAGACCGCTGCAAATCGCGATGCTGGCGGTGGCGGTCGCGGTCGTTGCGGATGGATTCTTCGGGCCGCAGATTACACCGCTGAACCTGGCGGGAGTGCTGCCGTGGATTCATTGGCGGGCGCTGTCGATCTTCGCGCTGCTGCTGGTGGGCAACCTGTTCTGCATGGCGTGTCCTTTTACGTTCGTGCGCGATCTTGGGCGGAAGGTGTTTCCAGCCAGGCTGCGATGGCCCCGGCAACTGCGGAACAAATGGATTCCGGCGGTGCTGTTGCTCGTGTATCTGTGGGCGTATGAAGCGTTCGGATTGTGGGACAGCCCGTGGGTGACGGCTTGGATTATCGCCGGATACTTTGTGGCGGCGCTGGTGGTGGATGGATTGTTTCGCGGCGCCAGTTTCTGCAAGTACGTCTGCCCCATCGGGCAGTTTCATTTTGTAAGCTCGCTGGTGTCACCGAAAGAAGTAGGAGTGAAGGACGCGCAAAAATGCAAGAGCTGCCAGACGTACGACTGCCTGCGAGGCAATGAACGATCGCGCGGCTGCGAGCTCTATCTTTTTCAGCCGAAAAAAGCAGGCAATCTGGATTGCACGTTCTGCCTGGATTGCGTGACGGCGTGTCCGCAGGATAACGTCGGGCTGCTTTCGATCATGCCGGCTAAGACGCTGGTGACAGACCCGTACCGGTCGTCGATCGGGCGGCTGTCGAAGCGGACGGACCTGGCGGTGCTCGTGCTGTTGTTTGTGTTTGGCGCGTTCGTGAATGCGGCAGGTATGGTGACGCCGGTAATGATGTGGGAGCACGGCTGGCATGCGCGGCTGGGCGCACACGCGATGCCGCTGGTGGTCGCGCTGTTCGTGCTGGCGGGCGCGGTGATCTTGCCGGGGCTGGCGATGGTGCTGGCGGGTGGACTGAACCTGTTCACACTCGGTGGTAGAGGTGTGATGGAGACGGTGCGGCGGTTCGTGTTTGCACTGGTGCCGGTTGGATTCGGAATGTGGGCCGCGCATCTGCTCTATCATTTTTCGATTGGCTGGGATGCGGCCTGGCCCGCGGTGCAGCGGGTAGTTGCCGGGACGGCTACGGCGTTCGCGATGCCGAGTGTGCCAGACTGGCTGACGGCGGCCCAGATTCTGGTTTTGAATGCGGGCTTGCTGCTCACTCTGTGGGTTGTGTGGCGAGTGGCTATCGGGAGCACCGGACGAGTGCGCGCCGCCGTGGCACTGATGAGCCCGTGGGCAGTGGTTTCGGTCGGGCTGTACCTGGCAGGAGCGTGGATTCTATTGCAACCGATGCAGATGCGCGGAATGATGCATTAATGCGCAAGAGCCTTCGAGTAGTTTTGGCGGCTGCCGCACTGATTGCCGCGACAGGAACGGCCCTGGCGGATGGCGGGTCGCTGATCGTGAGGAAGCAGACGGGCTCGCTGGTGGTGAGCGTCTTCTCAGGGGAATCGCCGGTGAGGATTGGGACATCCGACCTGAGCGTGATGGTGCAGAAGGCGTCCGATCAATCGGCGGTGATGGATGCGACGGTGATGCTGCGGCTTACGACAAGAACGCCCGCGGGCGACGTAACCGAGGTAGTGGCACCGGCAACGCACGCGAAGGCGACGAATAAGACCCTGTATGCCGCAAACGTGACGCTGCCGTTCCCCGGGCTATGGCGGCTGTCCGCGGAGGTAACTTCGGGAGCCGAGACAGCGGGCGTCACGGCAGATTTGAATGTACTGCCGCAGGCACCCCCGGTCGAAACCTACTGGCCGTACTTTTCGGTGATTCCGTTCGCGATTCTGCTTTTCTTGTTTAATAGATGGCTGCGCGGCAGGAGAGAGCTCGCAGGTCCGCGAGCACAGCCATAGCCGCGTTGCGGCCGTTGATGGCGATGACGCTGCCTCCGGGGTGGGTACATGCACCGCAGAGATACACACCCGGCATGGGCGTCCGGGCGCTCAGACGATTGCTCCACATATAGGGCGGCAGGCACTCGCCCTGAAAGATGTGTCCACCGGTCAGGCCCACTTTGCGCTCGATATCGGGAGGGCCGAGAACTTCGGCATCGATCACGGCGCCGGGAATATTGCTGCAGAAACGCGCCAGAGCGTCGAGGGCGAGCTGTTTGGCGCGTTCGCGATTAGCGTCCCAGGAAGCGCCGTCAGCAAAAGAGTAAGGCACGTACTGGGAGAACACGCTCATAGTGTGAGTGCCTGGCGGCGCGACGGAGCTGTCGTGGACGCTCTGGAAATACAGTTCGGTCCAGAGACGCTCCGGAAGTTCGCCGGCGCGGGCGGCAGCGTAACCCGATCTCCATTCAGCCTTTGTCAACGGAGTGTTGATCTGACCGAAGTGGTGGGGCTGGCAGGCGCCGGGGCGCGCGCGGAAATCAGGGAGCTCGCGCAGCCAGACATTGAGCTTGAGAGTACAGCCTTCGATGGGGATGGATTCAACCTGGGCGCGCCAGCCGGGATCAGCGGCGTTATCGAGAAGACGGAGCGTGGTGCGCGGATCGGCGTTGGAGATCACGATGCGGCTGCGGATGCGGTCGCCGGACGCCAGGAGCACGCCTTCGCCTGGAAGGATCTGCGCGACCGGCAGATCGGGGGCGATCACGGCGCCGGCTTCGAGGGCGGCATCCGCGAGGAAGAACGAAACCATGCCCATGCCGCCCTGCACGTAGCCCCAAGCTCCGGGCAAGCCACCGAGGCGGCCGGAGGAATGGTGAAAGCGGATGGATGCCGTGCCGGGATGAAACGGGCTGGCATTCGTACCGATGACACCCTGGCCGAGATAGGCGGTTTGCAGGCGCTCGTCTGAGAGATAGCGCTCCACGAATTCGGCCATAGACCAATCAAAGAGCAGGGCACGAGCTTCGTGATCGCTGCCAAGCCGATCTTCGATTTCTGCACGCGTGGGCGGCTCCCCGATCCAGATGTCGTCTTCGTTCGGCGGACGGAGGGTGTCGCGAGCGCGGGTGATGACATCGGACATGGCGCGCCAGCCTTCGACATCGCGCGGGAAGACGCGGCGCAGCTCGGCCTCGCACAGATCGTCGTCATCGTAGAGCTGAATGCTGGCGCCGTCTTCGAAGGGAACAAAGAGGCCGTTACTGGCGGGAGTCCAGCGGAAGCCGCGGGCGGGGAGATCGAGTTCTTCGATTACCAGCGGGTGCAACAGGCCGGCGAGGTAGGCGCAGGGCGAGAGGCGGACGCCGGGCCATGGCTCTTCAATAGTGCAGGCGCCGCCAATGCGCTCGCGGGATTCGAGAACCAGAACACGTTTGCCGGCGCGAGCAAGATACGCGGCGCAGGTAAGGCCGTTATGGCCAGCGCCGACAAGGATGGCGTCCCAGCGCTGGGACGCGAGTTCGCGCACCGGAGCGGGGAGACCGAGGACGCCGAGAGATTCGACAGCAGAGCGCGATTCGATGAAAGAAGAGGCCATAAATGAAAAATGGGGAGAGACGAAGAATCTTCGCTGCGAAAATTCGCGTCTCTCCTCATTTTGAGGGTTAAGCGGTGCGCTGCATTTCGGCCTTGCCCTCGCCCGCGATAGCGGCCTGGGCGGCTGCCAGGCGAGCGATCGGCACGCGATAGGGCGAGCATGAAACGTAGTTCATGCCGACGCGATAGCAGAACTCAACAGAGCTCGGTTCGCCGCCGTGCTCACCGCAAATGCCCACTTCGAGGTCGGGGCGGGTCTTGCGGCCGAGCTTGACGGCATGCTCGATGACCAAGCCTACGCCTTCCTGATCGAGGACGGCGAACGGGTCGGCCTTGAAGATTTTGAGGTCTTCGTACTGGCGCGAGAACTTCGTATAGTCATCGCGGGAAAGCCCCATAGTTGTCTGGGTGAGGTCGTTGGTGCCGAAGCTGAAGAACTCGGCTTCCGAGGCCACTTCATCGGCGGTCATGGCGGCGCGCGGAATCTCAATCATGGTGCCGACGTAGTACTTGAGATTCTTCAAGCCGGCTGCGCTGAGGACTTCTTGGGCAACGCGGACAACCAGAGCCTTCTGGTTTTCGAGCTCCTTAACGTTGCCGACGAGCGGAATCATCACCTCGGGGATCACCTTGACGCCTTTCTTGGCGACCTGAACGGCCGCTTCGAAGATGGCGCGAGCCTGCATCTCGGTGACTTCTGGATACGTGATGCCGAGACGGCAGCCGCGGTGGCCGAGCATCGGGTTGAACTCATGGAGTTCTTCGACGCGGTGCAGCAGCTCGGGGAGATGCTTCTTCAGTTGCGGAACGGGAACACCATAGGTGTTCGACATCTCCTTCTTCTCCTTCGGCGTGGCGTGCGAAAGGCGGGCGATGTCGACCATCAGGTTCTCGCGTTTCGGCAGGAACTCGTGGAGCGGCGGGTCGAGCGTGCGGATGACGACCGGGAATCCGTTCATTGCCTGGAACAGACCGGCGAAATCCTTGCGCTGCATGGGCAGAAGCTTCTGCAGGGCCTTCTTGCGGGTCTTTTCGTCGCGTGCGAGGATCATCGCCTGCATGTGCGGGATGCGGTCCTCGGCGAAGAACATGTGCTCGGTGCGGCAGAGGCCGATGCCTTCGGCGCCGAAGAGTCGCGCCTGCTTGGCGTCGCGCGGGATATCGGCATTCGCGCGCACACCGAAGTTTCCGCGGAACTCGTCTGCCCACTTCATGAATTCAGCGAAGTAGTGCGATTTCGGATCGGGCTCGTTGGTTTTGCACTGGCCGAGGTAGACTTCGCCGGTGGTGCCGTCGAGGGAGACCCAATCGCCTTCCTTGAGGATCAGCTTTTTGCCATTGCTGCTGATAACCGCCTGCTTTTTGGCTTCGTCCACAGCGACCGTAGAGGCACCGACCACACAGGGGCGGCCCATGCCACGGGCGACGACAGCAGCGTGACTGGTGAGGCCGCCAACAGCGGTGAGGATGCCTTTGGAGACGTCCATGCCGTGAATGTCGTCAGGCGTGGTCTCTTTACGAACGAGAATAACGGGGCCCTTGGCCGAAAGATGGACGGCGTCTTCGGAAGAGAAGGCGGCGCGGCCGACCGCTGCGCCGGGTGAAGCGGGAAGGCCGGTGGCGATCTTCTGCAGGCTCTTGCGGGCGGCCGGATCGAGGACCGGGTGCAGGAGTTGATCGAGCTGGGCCGGCGCAACCCGCTGGACGGCTTCCTTCTTCGAGATCAGGCCTTCTTCGACCATGTCGACAGCCACGCGAACAGCGGCGGGACCCGTGCGCTTGCCGTTGCGGGTCTGCAGCATGTAGAGCTTGCCTTCTTCGATGGTGAATTCGAAGTCCTGCACATCGTGATAGTGCTTCTCGAGGTTCGAGGTGATTTCGCGAAGCTGTTTATAGGCTTCCGGCATGACTTCTGCCAGTTCAGCGATGGGCTGAGGCGTGCGGATGCCGGCGACGACGTCTTCACCCTGCGCGTTTATGAGGAATTCGCCGTAGAAAACCTTTTCCCCGGTGGAGGGGTTGCGCGTGAAGCCGACGCCCGTACCGGAGGTGTCTCCCATGTTTCCGAACACCATCGCCTGCACGTTGGCTGCGGTGCCGATGGAATCAGGAATCTTCTCCATGCGGCGGTAGTACACGGCTTTCGGGGTATTCCAGGAGTTGAAGACGGCGTCGCGGGCGAGCATGAGCTGCTTGACGGCATCCTGCGGAAAATCCTTGCCGGTTTCGTTCTTAACGAGCTTTTTGTATTCGGCGATGATCGCCTTCAGATCGGCGGCATCGAGGTCCGTGTCGAGCTTGGCCTTGATCTGCGCTTTGCGTGAATCGAAGATGTGGTCGAACTTCGCCATGTCGATGTGCAGAGCGACTTCGCCGAACATTTGAATAAAGCGGCGGTAGCAGTCATAAGCAAAGCGGGCATTGCCGGTTTTGCGGGCCAGACCCTCGGTGGTCTTGTCATTCAGGCCGAGGTTGAGGATGGTGTTCATCATGCCCGGCATGGAGAACTTCGCGCCGGAGCGCACGCTGAGAAGCAGCGGATCATCCACCCCGCCGAGCTTCTTGCCCATTTCGGCTTCCAGTTTCTCGAGAGCGGCGTGGATCTGCTCATCGACGTCCTTCGGGACCTTGTTCTTGTTCTCGAAGAAGAGATTGCAGACCTCTGTCGAGATGGTGAAGCCGGGCGGGACGGGCACGCCAGCTCTGCTCATTTCAGCGAGGCCGGAACCTTTGCCGCCGAGGATGTCCTTCATCTTTCCGTCGCCGTCGGCCGTGCCTCCGCCAAACGAGTAAACGTATTTCTTCATTTCCAGTGTTGTCTCCTGATTTCGGATACCAGCGTAGTTACAGTTTCAGGCGCTTGCGCCTTGCGTGACGATTTCGGAAAAGTCAGCGATGGTCGAGAACTCCGTGAGCAGGCTGTAGAGCAAAGCCAGGCGGTTCTGCCGGATCGCTGGATCTGGATCGTTCACAAGAATTTTATCGAAGAAGAGATCGACCTGCGGCCGGAGCGATGCGATGGCTGCGAGTTTCTCGCGATAGCCGGCGATCTTCTGAGTGGTTTCGCAGGCCCGCAGAAAGGCCTGATAGAGGTCCTTTTCCGGGCCGGGCGCAAGCAGATTCGGGTCGGGCTGGCCGGTCTGCTCGACTTGCGCCTGTTTGAGGATGTTTTTTATTCGCTTGAAACTGGCTGCCAGCGGTTCGAAATCGGCAGTGGGCCGAATGTCATGGATGGCGGCAGCGCGTTCCGCAAGGTCCGGCAGCGTCGTGATGCGCGTGGCGAGCACAGCGTTTACTTCGTCATAGGCGAGGCCGAGTACGTCGCGAAGATAGAACTGGATGCGCTCCTTGAGGAAGTTCGGCAGTTCCGGAATTTCCTCAACGAAGGGCTGGATGTCGAGGCCGAGCTTGGCTTCGAACAGGATCTTGACGATTCCCTGGGCAGCACGGCGGAGCGCAAACGGGTCTTTGGAACCGGTCGGGATCAGGCCAATTTTGAAGCACTCGCGAAGGGTGTCGAGCTTGTCGGCGATGGAGACGATCTGGCCCTCCAGCGTGCGCGGAATGGAGTCGTCCATACTGACGGGCTTGTAATGGTCGTAGATGGCGGTGGCAACGGCTTCGGTTTCCCCTTGTGCCCGCGCGTAGAGGCCACCGACGATGCCTTGCAGTTCGGTGAACTCCTTGACCATGTCGGTGGTCAGGTCGCACTTGGCGAGCAGCGCGGCGCGCTGGACGGTGAGCTTATTGGCGCCGGCTTGCTCGGCTAATTCGCAAGCGAGCGCGAGAACCCGATCGGTTTTATCGCGGTAGCTGCCGAGCTTCGCCTGAAACGTGACCTTTTCGAGATCGGGAACACGGGCCGGGAGCGGCCTGTGCTGATCGACCTCCCAGAAGAAGCGGGCATCATTGAAGCGGGCGCGCAGAACTCGTTCGTTGCCCTGGCGGATGAGGCCGTCGGGATCACCGGCGGTATTGGTGACGGCGACGAACTCCGGCGCGAGCGAGCCATTGTCATTCACCAGCGAGAAGTAGCGCTGGTGATGGCGCATAACGGTGATGAGAATTTCTTTGGGCAGCTCGAGATAAGACGGATCAAAGCTGCCGCGAATGGGCGTAGGGTACTCGGTCAGGTAAACGAGCGTGTTCAGAAGGTCGTTGTCCGGCTGCACGCTCTTGCCGAGGCCGGCCGCAATACGAGTACGGCGTTCGCTGGCACGCAGCAGGACGTAATTATCGCGCAGCAGATCTTCGTAAGTGCCGCTAGCGACCGGGATGGGATCTTTTGAGCCGAGGACGCGATGGCCGCGGGTCGTATTGCCGGATGGAATGCCGGCCACTTCAAACGGGATGACCTGGTCATCTAGCAAAGCCACAAGCCAACGGACAGGACGAATGAAGCGGACGCCGCCTTTGCCGGTCCAGTACATCGTCTTGGGCCAATTGATACGGCCGATGATGTCAGGAAGCGCAGAAGCGAGGATTGCGGCCGCGGATTCGCCTTTGTGCATGACGACGGCGAAGTAGCGTTCGCCCTTAGCATCGGATTCGCGCCGGAGCGCGTCGACAGTGGTGTTGTGCTTCTTTGCAAAGCCCTGGGCGGCTTTTTCGCCCGCGGAGACGTAGGGCCCGGCAACGATTTCTTCGAGATCGCTCATGCGCGGGTCGAGTTCCACCACGCGCATGGTGAGGCGGCGCGGCGTGCCTTCAAGAAGATCGATGGAGCCGCGAAGATTACCGGCCTGTGAACTTTCGTAATTGGTGCGAAGACTCTCGAGAGCTTCCCGGATCATCCAATCCGGGATTTCTTCCGTTCCGATTTCAAGAAGAAGGCTGGGCATCAGGCTACCGCCTTTTCTTCGGAATTCTGCTGCTGATTCCAGGCTTCCGCGACGCCGACGGCGACCTTGCGGACGCGGGCAATGATGCCGACACGCTCGGTAACACTGATGGCGCCTCGCGCATCGAGCAGGTTAAACAGGTGTGAGCACTTCAGCACGCGATCATAAGTGGGCAGGACGGGGAAGCGGTCCTTTTGCTTGCTTGATTTGAACAGATTCAAGAGGCGATGCGCCTCCCGCTCATGCAGTTCGAACTCCTGCCAGAGCGAGGGGACGTCGGCGATTTCGAAGTTGTAGACGGAGAACTGCTGCTCGTCGGCGAGCCGCACATCAGCGTACCTGACGCCGGGCGCCCACTCGATGTCGTAGACGCTTTCGACATTCTGCAGGAAGGCGATAATGCGCTCAAGGCCGTAGGTGATTTCGGCCGGAACCAGGTCGAGGTCGATGCCGCCGCACTGCTGGAAATAAGTGAACTGGGTAATTTCGAGACCGTCGAGCATCACCTGCCAGCCGATACCCCAGGCTCCGAGCGTGGGCGATTCCCAGTTGTCTTCTTCGAGCTTGATGTCGTGCTTGCGGAGATCGATGCCGATGGCTTCGAGGCTGCCGAGATATTGCTCGATGACGTCATCGGGAGTCGGCTTGAGGATGACTTGCAGTTGCTGGTGCTTGTAGAGGCGGTTCGGGTTCTCGCCGTAGCGGCCGTCGGCGGGACGGCGGCTCGGCTGGACGTAGGCAACCTTATAAGGCTTGGGGCCGAGGACCCGCAGGAAGGTCTCGGGCGCCATGGTGCCGGCGCCGACTTCGAGATCGTAGGGCTCCTGAATGATGGCGCCACGGTCAGCCCAGTAGCGCTTCAATTTGAAAATCGTGTCTTGAAAAGAATCCATGTACGCGTGTCAGAGGGCTTCGAGAAGAGGTGGGGTATGAAAGCGGCGCTCCACATGATCTTCCATTTGGCGGATGAGAAAGCGGCGCAGGTCGAGCGCAGTGTCTTTGGTCCAGCTGCGCGCGGGGAGATCGGCGATGTGGGCGCGGAGCATGGCGGCTGCGAGCTCGCGCGACGAGTCGGACAGGTTGCGATCCGGATAGTGCGCGAGATCGGGGAGGAAGCCGGAAAGGCGCGTGGCCCACAGCGAGAAATAAGTGATGGCGGCCCAGGTGCAGCCGGGGGCGCGCTCGTGCATATAGTCAAGGACGGCGGTCAGCAGGCGGAAGAAGCGTTCGTTAGGTTCGTGCGGCGGCAGCATCTGGTCGCTCACTTCAGCGAGGTAGTCGAGCGCGACACCGGCTTCGAAGCTGTCGAGCAGATCGAACTGCGATTGCAGCAGATCGCAGGAGTTCAGATTGACCAGCTCCCGAGTCTCCCTTTGCGAATACGATAAGTCCACGAGCGATAGCCGTTCCAGCCCTGAGCCGAAGCTGCTCTTCGGTTTTCGTGCCCGGCGCGCCACACCGCGCAGCTTGCCCTGATCGCGGGTAAAAAAACTGACGATCAAATCCGACTCACGAAACGGGTAGGTCCGCAGAACATAAGTTTCACTTACCCGAGCCGGCATGACTGGTTTCGCCGGTGCCGAGCGATTGCAGCCGGTAGAACTCTAAGGGTAACAAAGTGATGCAAAAGTACTGTGTGGAAAAATAGCGGTTTGCGCAACAGTATCGCCGCGGTCTGCCTTCTCCTGAGCCTGGGTGCTTCGAGCCTTCCGGCACAGAGTTCCGAGCACGGCCATACGCTCCTGCTTACACCGCAGCATTTAAGGCGTCTCGAGCGCGACCGCGAGCGCCAGACGGTGCGCTGGCTGAACTTCGAGCGGCGGGTCGAGACAGTGCCGGATTCACCGGAGCGCGGCTTTGAGCTGGCGCTTTATTATGCGGTGACGCATGATCCGGCGCGGGGCAGGGAAGCGGTTGCGTGGGCAGCGGCGCATTCCTGCGAGCAACGCCAGGTGGCGCTCATCATGGACTGGACCGGCGAGCTGGTCTCTAAGGAACAACGCCAGCGCATCCTTCACAGCAGTTCGTGCGGGGGCGCCTCCAGTGACGGCCCCTTGTCGCGCGCCCGCAACGCGCTATTTATGTCAGTGGCCGACGGCGGGGAAGCTGGCGCCAGCTACGGGAACGAGTGGAAGCAATTGCGTCCTGACATGGAGGCATCGGTCCTGAGCCAGCCTTCGGAACTCTACGCGCTTTGCGAATTTCTGATGACGATGCGCATGGTCAATCGCGTGGATCTGCGGCAGGAGAATGCGACATTCTTTCGTTTGCTGCCGGAAGAATTTCTGCTCGGCTTGAAGCCGGGCCAGGTCGAGCACCCGGACTGGATGGCACACACGGCCGCGCTGGCGCTGGTCGCGGTGGACCCGAATCTCGACACCTCGCAGTTCCTGCAGGGGTGGGCGATGGAAGAGAATCAGACGATTACCCAGGGCCCGGGTGTCGCGTATGAATTTCTGTGGGCGGACCCGTACCTGCCGGGAATCGCTTATCGCAACATGGAGCCGTGGGTGTACGATCCGGCAGGGCGCTTGTTTGCCCGCACGGGATGGGAGGCCGATGCCTGCTGGGTTGCGATGGCGCCTGGACGGGTCGATCAGGCGAATTGCCCCGACCTGAAGGAGGTAACCTTCGGGAACCTGAGGCTGGCGAAGATGACCCTCCCCTGTATTTTGCTGCCGGCGCGGGGAAACCACGACGAGATGATCCTGTGGAATCTGAAAGCCGGGCAGAGCGTGATTTTCCGGGGTGATGAGAGAGACACTTCCATGCAGGCCGATACGGCGGGAATGTGGGAGGTTCCGTCAAATGCCAACGGCAAAGTGTGTGCAGCGCGGGAGGGCAAACGGTGACCGCTGATAAACTAATAGTTCCGCAGGTGCATCGTCCGATGCGCAAAAAGGGAGTAATTTCGATTTCATGATTGCAGCAACACAACTGCGCCCCGGCATGGTGGTGAAGTTCAACAACGAGCTTCACTCGGTCTTCAGCATGGTCCACAGAACGCCCGGAAATCTCCGCGGCTTCGTTCAGGCGAAAATGCGGAATTTGCGCTCAGGCTCGATGATTGAGCACCGGTTCTCGTCGGAAGACAAGGTCGAGCGGGTGGCGCTGGACGAGCACGAGATGGAGTATCTGTACGACGACGGCGAGTACTACTACTTCATGAATATCGAGTCGTTCGAACAGATGCACCTGACAAAGGACATCCTGGGCGACGGCGTGCTGTACCTGATTCCTCAACTCAAAGTGAACGTTGAGTTTTACGAGGGCAAGCCGATCAGCGTGGAACTGCCGCCGAGCGTGGAAATGACGGTGACGGAGACCGAGCCTGGTTTGAAGGGCGCGACGGTTTCGAACGTCACCAAGCCGGCGAAGATGGATACGGGGCTTGTGGTACAGGTTCCACCGTTTATCAACCAGGGCGAGCGCATTCGGGTCAGCACGGCCGACGGAAGCTATTTGGAACGGGCGTAAGGCTGCGGTCCTGCTGCCGTTTTCAAGTTAAGGCCGAGCTTCGAAAACCATGTTGAAAGGCGTCTCGGAGGCGCGGCGGAAACGCGTAAAACCGCCGGCTGTCACCACCTCGCGTATCTTCTGCTCCCCGGCCTGCGCCCCCAACCCCAGGGCGACCTCCTGCGATAGCGATGCCGGAACGCAGACTACGGTTGAAGCCGAATAGTAGATGCGTCCCACCGGATTCAGGTTGGATAGCAGGTCGTCTGAAGCGAATGGCTCCACGATCATCCATGTGCCGTCAGGCTTCAAGGCCTGGCGCACATGGCCTGCCGCGCCCGTAGGATCACCCATGTCATGCAGGCAATCGAAAAAGGCCACCAGGTCATAGCCGTTCCCTGGAAACTCTTTCGCAGGCGCCACCGTGAACGTGACCCGGTCCGATACACCCTCGGCCTCGGCCTTCTTCTTTGCCGTTTCAATCGATTTGTCGTGATAGTCAAAACCGAAGAAGTGCGACTTCGGATACTTCTTGGCCATCAGGATGGTAGAGGCTCCATGGCCGCAGCCCACGTCTGCAACTAGCGCGCCTCTCTCGAGTTTTTGTTCGACTCCCTCGAGCGAGGGAATCCAGCTTGTCGTCAGGTTGGCAAGATAGTTGGGCCGGAAAAAGCGCTCGCAACCTTCGAAGAGGCCCTTCTCATGTTCGTGCCAGCCGAACCCTTTTCCGGTGCGGAACGTCTCGCAAAGCTTGTCCTCGTCTTTCATAATGGAGGCGACCATGTGATAGAAACCGGGCAAGTGAACCGGCGTGTCGTCCAGCGAGAACGCAAGCGCCTGCTCGGGATTCATCGAGTAGGTTCCTGTTTCCGGGTGGTAGTCGACGTACCCGCCGGCGGCGTTCGCGTTCAGCCATTCCCTGACATAGCGCTCCGTCGTGCCGGTTCGCTTCGCCAGCTCGGCAGGCGTGACGGGGACGCCGTCGCCCATGCTCCGATACAGGCCGAGCTTATCGCCGATAAGGATCAGCGCAGAATGAAGCGCGGCACCCATGTCCTGCACCGCGCGGCCGAGGAGCGCGTTCAGTTTGTCGGGATCGACCGCCCTCGCTTGTGATTGAGCTGCCATGGGGTATAGTATATTTCGTCTAGCCGGCCTCGGGTGCGGCCCTCAGCGAAGGCCAGTTTGCAGGATAAGAATTTTACATATAATTCCTTGCTGGGGTGCCACGCATGAACGCGCAGGAAAACATCCTTCTCATCCGCAAAGTGTACGAGGCGTTTGGAAGGGGAGACATCCAGACGATCCTCAATAACCTCACTGACGATGTCGACTGGATCTCGGAGGGTCCATCGACGGTTGCATATTACGGCAGGATGGCTGGGCCGGAACAGGTCCGGCAGCGGTTTTTCGACGGCCTGACGGGGACGCAGGAAAACATGAAGCTGACAATGGATGAGTTCGTTGCGCAAGGCGACAAGGTGGCGACACTGGGGCGCTACAAGGCGACGGTAAAAGCGACGGGAAAGCAGTTCGACACTCCGGTTGCCCACATGTTCACCATTCGCGATGGCAAGATAGCGCGGCTCGTAAATCTGAACGACACGGCGGCGGTTGCGGAAGCCTATGCGGGCGCTTCGGCGGCTGCGGCAGGATAACGTTAACAATCTGCAATCGTGTCTGCACAGCGGGTTCAAAATTCATTGGGCTCCTTCGGAACAGCCATCTCAGACGGCCGGCTCTGAAGACCAGCCGAGGGTTCTGACTCAGTACGGCGGTCCACTGCCGGATCATCGGGTACGTGTTGGGGGAGCGATGACGTTGAAACTGCGCTTTGCGGGACTGTTCTGCCTTCTTTTACTCGGTGCGCCGGGGCAATCCGCTGGTCAGGCGGACCAGCCGGACGGCGACTTCTTCCCGCGAAATTGGGTGCGCGGATACATTGAAGGGGCTGTCGCTCCACCGCATAATGAGCCCGATCTGAATCGATGCGCTTCGTGGGCGGGAAGCGATGGCGGAGCGCACGCCCCATGCACGGCATTTGCCCGATACGTGCTGAGCGGCTACATCGAGCTTCAGCCCATGAGCTCTGGTCCCCTCAAGCATTTTTTCCTCTTTGCCCAGCCGCAGATGTTTCTCGGGAAGAACGTTCCGCAGTTCTCCTATACAGCTTCGGCCGCCCCGATGGCATTCGCCACACTCATTGGTGTCGGGGTTCAGTTGCCCAAGAACTTCGAGCTAAGGTTGACGAACTATCATGTCGATTGGTTCGGCCATTACAATTCCTATCTGGGCAAGGCAGATATGGGCAAGAACGGGCCTCTGGGGCTTTACACGACCATATCCGCCCGCTGGAACTTTGGAGGATGGGGCCGCTGAACGGTCCCACGTGTTCTCTCTATTTGAACTGCGTTTTGAGGTTATCGTAGCTCTCGCGTAGCGCGGCAATGGGATCGCCGGGTGTGTGATCCTGTTCGACGAAGTAGTGGCGCACGCCGCAGGCAGCCGCGGCAGACAAGACCGCTGGAATGTCGATGGAACCGTCGCCGACCGCACTGAACGTGTTAACAGGGACGTCTTCGCTGAACTGCGTCTTGGTGAAACTCTTCCACTTATCTTTGAGGTGCACCAGGGGGACGCGTCCGCTATGTTTCTGCAGCAGCTTAACCGGATCCAGACCGGCGATAGTGACCCAGAAAATATCCATCTCCAACTGGACATTGGCCGGGTCGGTCTGGCCGAGCAAGATTTCGAGAGCATTGCTGCCGCCCATAGGCGTAAAGTCATGGGCGTGATTGTGGTAGCACAGCGTCAAGCCCTGGGCGCGTGCCTGTTCGCCCATTTTGTTGAGGGTTGCGGCAATTTTCTTCACGCCCTCCTCACCGCCCTTTGCGGTTTCCGCCCACGGCACAACTACATACTCAAAGCCGAGCTTCTTAACATCTGCAAGCGTGGGCTCGAACTTCGCGGCAGATTCGGGGCCCCCGACATGTACGCTGACGGCATGCAAGCTGGTCTCCTTCAGTGCCGGCCAGATCTGATGCAGATTCTCATAGGTGGCTTCCACTTCCGAGTATCCGATCTCCTGTATCGCGTGCAGGACCTTCGCTGGATCCTTTTCGATGATGTTGCGAACGGTGTAGAGTTGAACGCCGAGGTTCTCGCGGCGGAGCGGATCTCTTGCAAATGCGATATGAGCCGCAGGCAACAGGGCAGCAGATTGCGCAACGAACATACGTCGGGTTATGCGTGGCATGTTCTCTATACTATCCGCACTTACTGCGCGGGTGTCGCGATCTGCGGCGCGGCAATGGGAGTGGTTCGCCAATCCCCCGTGAAACGCTGGTCCAAATGCAAATGCCCGGCCGTAATAATCAGGACGCCATCATTGATTTGCCTTGAATAAGACTTCGGTAAGACACCGCCATAGGGCGATGACATGTGGTCGATTTCCTTGTCTGAGGGTTTGTGAATGGCGCGAAGCAGGTACGAACGTTCTCCCCAGGTGAGGCGCTCGAAAACGATCTTCACGAAATAGTGATTGCCCGGCTGCGAGCGCGACTCGAGTTGGGTGATAACACCATGCAGCCTGGCGCCGCGCGGGATAGTCTCGCCGGTGCGGGGAATCTTCAAAGGACTCGCCAGAACGGCGTCGACCGGGTCGCCGGTGAAGGAGGTCTCCTCGTCGATGGGTGTCGCGAGCGAAACCTTTAGAACCAGGCCGGCCGGTAGGCGCTCGACGACAGCGGATCTTGCGGCGGAAGGCAAGGCGGTTGTGTCTGAATAATCGAATCGCAGGGTAGATTCGGCGCGAAATTCGTGGCAGTGCGAGTACTCCCCGCGGCTAACGGTGAACATGTGCTCGTCGTCATCGAGGCTCAGCTCAAAGGTGGCAGGAATCAGTTCGGTACGGCCGGAGATGGGAAGCAACTGATATGTGACTTCCGTTTCCGCCGAACAAATATTGGAACCAAACGGAATGTCGTCCGCTATTACCTTCAAACTGACGAGTTCGAGGCTGGCCGCGCTGGCCGAAAACGAACCGTGAAACGGGACGACGGACCGACCGTTCGGCATGATGATTTCGTATTGCGATGCGGCTTTCGGCACGGTGTACTCGAAATGAAAGGTCTCAACGCTGTTCGCGGTAGACCTGCCGGTGTAACGGAACTCGATGTCTTTGCCCAGAAAGATGTTTTGGAGGTAGCCGACGAACCCTCCCGACGAGATAGGCCCGCTTTGAACGATTTCATCAATCTGCTTGGATGAATAGTTGTTCTCGCCGCGCCAGGAATAAAGTTCCGCATTTTCCGACACCGCAATGTCGAGCCGCAGCCGGTCATGCGCGAACTCCTTGCGCTGCGCGGGCGATGATTTCGCCGCGCATGCGGCGGACAGGGGGACGGTACTCAGAAAGTAGTTGCGGTAGAGGGTTTCCGTACAGGCGTAGTTGGCGGATTTGGATAGTTGCTGTTGGACTTTTTGGCGGATTTCTTCCAGGACCTGCTGCGGATCGTCGGCGGCGCGGCAGAAGACCGCCGCCACCAGGAGGATGCCGAGTCGCCTCATAAGGCCGCCTGAATTACATCCTATCCACTTACCTTGTACATGCTGGCTTCGTGTTTCTGATAGAGCCGCACCCCGACACCGGCAACCACGGCCAGGCCGGCCGCAGCGGAGCCAAAGAGCGCGCCGTGAGACTTCATGTAATGAAAGGTATAGGCGCCGTATTTTGCGCCGAAGTAAGCCAGCGCGAAGTAGCGAATGGAGCGGGCCGCCAGCACCACAGCAGCGAAATAGCCTACGCGCACGCGCAGCGCGCCGGCGCAGAATACCGGAATTTTCATCGGCATGGGAATGGGAGAAAGCGCCGGTATAAAAACCGTGACCAGGCCGTAGCGGGAAAACCAGCGATGGAGGCGCTTGCCGGTGCCCTTGCTGATGTGCGTAGCAAGCAACACCTCGCCTCCCTTGCGCGCGATATAGAAGAGAATTAAGCTGCCCGCAAGCGAGCCGGCTATGGCGCACATAGCGCCCAGGTAAGCTTCCTCAGGATGAGTGCTCGAGAAAGCAATAATGAGCGCATCCACGCCGCCCACGACGGGCAGGCCGGCGGAGTCAAGAATCGCGAGTAAGAGTAAGCCGACCGGCCCCCAAGCCAACAGGAAGCCGGCGGAGTGGCGCCAGAAATCAAGAAAACGGTGTACCAGTGTAGAGCTCCGGGATCAGCCTTCAGCCTGCGAATCCAACATATTCAGCAGACCGGCTTCGTCGAGTATGGCGATGTTCAGGGCGTGCGCCTTGTCTAATTTGGATCCGGCATCTTCGCCGGCAACAACGTAGTTGGTCTTGCCGGTTACCGATCCGGTGACCTTGCCGCCAGCGGCTTCGATGCGTTGTTTTGCATCTTCGCGCTTCAGCGTAGGGAGGGTTCCGGTAAGCACAAACGTCAAACCGTTGAGCGGGCCTTCCTGGCGCTCCTGCTTTGGTCCGGTAAAGCGCAGGCCGGCGGCGCGGAGGCGTTCGATGAGATCTCGGTTTCGCTGTTCCGAGAAAAATTCACAAATCGAGTCCGCGACTTTCGGCCCGATCTCGTTCACTTCCTGGAGAATATCCGGCGAAGCGGCGGCAATGGCGTCCAGATCGCCGAAATGATTGGCAAGGAACTGTGCCGTGCGCTCGCCGACAAAGGGGATTCCCAATCCGTTTAATACGCGGGCGAGGGGCTGAGCGCGGGAGGCGTCGACGTTATGAATGACCTTGGTTGCGGATTTCTTGCCCATGCGCTCGAGCTCGAGCAGTTGATCGACAGTCAGGGAGTAGAGATCGGCAATGTTATGTACGAGGCCGCGGCTCAGCAGTTGATCAACCAGGGCGTCGCCCATGCCGTCGATATCCATGACGCCGCGCGATGCGAAGTGCAGGAGCGATTCGCGCAGGCGCGCAGGGCAGTTTGTATTCACGCAGCGGCTGGCAGCTTCGCCTTCTTCCCGGACAATGTGGCCGCCGCAGACCGGGCAGGCCTTCGGGATGCGAAACGGCCGGCGATGAGCGCCGTGCTCGACCACGCGCACGATCTTCGGAATAACATCGCCGCTGCGCTCCACCAGAACGGTGTCGCCGATTTCGACGCCAAGCCGTGCGATTTCGTCTTCATTGTGAAGGGTGGCCCGCGAGACGGTCACGCCA
This sequence comes from Acidobacteriaceae bacterium, assembly GCA_019233755.1. Lineage (GTDB taxonomy): Bacteria > Acidobacteriota > Terriglobia > Bryobacterales > Bryobacteraceae > Bog-105. The sequence goes on from JAFAMD010000011.1 coordinate 86,409, forward strand.
CTGAGGCTGACCGGTTTGAGATGGGCAACAGGCGTAAGAGCGCCAGTTCTACCCACTTGCACTTCAATATTTTCCAGGATGGTGGACGCCTGGCGCGGCGGGTATTTGAAAGCGATGGCCCAGCGCGGCGCCTTTGCAGTCCAGCCGAGAGCTTCCTGCTGCGGGACCGAATCGATTTTGGCAACAACCCCGTCGGTCTCGTAAGGAAGATCGTCGCGCTTGGTTTCCCATTCGCGAATGAACTCCAGCAGCTCGTCCAGATTGGCGCATTTGCGTCGATGCGGATTCACTTTGAAGCCGGCGGCAGCGAGGGCTTCCAAACTCTTCCAATGCGAGTCGAAGTGCGGCCGGCCGTCCTCTAAGAGGAAGTAGCTGAAGTAATCGAGCTGGCGCGCGGCGGTGATGGAAGGATCAAGTGCGCGCAGCGCTCCGGCGGCGGCATTTCTCGGATTAGCGAAGACTGCGAGACCGGCACGCTCGCGCTCCTGATTCAGCCGTTCAAAGGAGCGGCGCTGCATAACGACTTCGCCGCGAACCTCAAAGGGTGCGGCACCGGCGGGCGATTTGCGAATACGCAGCGGCAAAGAACGGATGGTCCGGGCGTTTTCCGTCACATCTTCGCCCACCCGGCCATCACCGCGGGTGACCGCCTGGCGGAACTGTGCGCCGTTATAATGAGCGGCCATCGAAAGCCCGTCCAGTTTAAGCTCGGCCACGTACTGATAGTCTTGCGATTTGAGCAGGCCCCGGACGCGGCCATCAAAGTCGCGCAGTTCGCCTTCGTTGAGGGCGTTGTCCAGGCTCAACATCGGCGAACTGTGAGGAACTTTGACGAAGCCTTCCCGGGGCTGGCCGCCAACGCGCTGCGTGGGCGAATCGGGTGTGCGCAACTCCGGATGCGATTCCTCCAGCTCGCGAAGGTCGCGCATCAGGCGGTCGAACTCGGCGTCCGAGATCTCCGGCTGGTCGAGAACATAGTACAGGTACTCGTGGTGTTCCAATTGTTTGCGCAGTTCTTCCGCGCGACTGGAGAGAGATTCTTTCATTTCAGAACCTATAATGGTGAACTTGGAATCGTTCCACGCCAAGCGCGCAGCTATCATCTACAATCCTGTTGCGAGGAAGGTATCGCGCACCCGGCACCTGCTTCAACGTACCATCGAAGCGTTGGCGCGCCAGGGAATCGAAGCGAACCTGGTAGGCACAACCGCGCCCGGAACGGCCGGAGCGCAGGCGCGCCGGCTGATCGATGCCGGTTCCGATCTCATTATTGCAGCCGGCGGCGACGGCACCATACATGAAGTCGCGGAGGGAATGCTCCACAGCAGCGTCCCGCTGGCGATCCTGCCGGGCGGCACCGCGAACGTGCTCGCCAGCGAGATGCGCTTGCCCGCACAGTTCGAAACCGCGGCTGAGCGGATTTCCAAACTGAAGCCGTGCCGGATTGCGATGGGCCGGCTTCGCCTGAACGAATCCCGGCCACGCCCCTTTTTGTGCATGGCGGGAGCGGGACTGGACGCTGCCATCATCTGCCGGCTCAACCTGGACTTGAAGGCCGTGATGGGTAAACTCGCTTACTATGCTGCCGGGTTTTCCCACATCTGGCGGCCGCTTACCGAATTCGAAGTGATAGTGGACGACCGGCGTTTCGAGGCTAGCTTCGCTTTGATCAGCCGGGTCAGGAACTATGGCGGCGATCTGGAGATTGCGCGAGGCGCATCGCTGCTGAGGAACGATTTCGAGGTGGTATTGTTTCGCGGAACGCAGAGTATCCGATACCTGCCCTACCTCGCCGCAGTGGCGCTGGGACAGGTGGCGCGTTTGAAAGGCGTTACCGTTCTGCGCGGGCGATCTGTGGTCTGCCGTCAGCCCAAATCCGGGGAAGACGTGTACGTGCAGGCAGACGGAGAACTCGCAGGACGGCTGTCCATGACGGCAGAGATTGTGCCGGACGCGCTGACGCTGTTGGTTCCTCCGGAATTTCTCGCGCGGGAGCAAGCGCTGATCTCGGTACCGGCTTGCGCCTGACGTGCGCGAATGGATAACGTCACGCACTCGCTGACCGGCCTGGCGCTTGCCCGGGCCGGGCTGCACAGCGTGTCGCCGCGAGCGACGCTGCTGCTGATTCTTTCGGCCAACGTGCCGGACATCGACCTCCTCGGTTTGAGCCAGGGGCAATTGCGCTATCTGGAGGTGCATCGCGGCTATACGCACTCACTGGTCTGTCTGCCGGCCATGGCTGCATTGTGCGTCTTGGTGGTAGCCGCGATCTACCGGCAGAAACTGCCCTGGCTCCGAGCATGGCTGCTGTGCAGCATCGGAGTCGCCAGCCATTTGCTGTTAGATCTGACCACCACCTACGGTACGCGCTTGCTGCTGCCGTTCTCTTCGCGATGGTTCTACCTCGATCTGAACGGTCTGTATGACGTCTGGATTCTGGCAGCACTCCTGTTTGCGGCGCTCTGGCCGCTGTTTGCGCGGTTGGTGAGCCGCGAGATCGGCGCCCGGGCCCCGACCGGACGCGCCAGCGCAGTGGCCGCGCTCTGTTTCTTTCTGCTTTTCGATGCGGCTCGTGCGGTGCTCCATGCGCGCGCGATGGCGCAACTCGAGTCGCGGCTCTATGACGATGCGCCGCCTTTGCAGGCTGCTGCGCTGCCGGACGCATACAGCCCGCTGCGATGGAGCGGGGTGGTGGAAAGTGCGCCGGCGTACCGGTTGCTCGACGTAGATGTCGCGGGGAACCTGGATCTCGAGGCGGCTCGTGTCTTCTATAAGCCGGAGATCACGCGGGGTCTGTTGAATGTGGAAGCGACTCCGCCGTTTCGATACTTCCGCTACTTCGCGCGGTTCCCCGCCTGGTCCGTGGAGCCCGTCACATTGGAGTCCGGCACGGGCCAGCGATTTGACGTGACAGACCTGCGGTTTGGAATTCTTAGAGCGGGTGGGTTCCACTGCATCGCGCTCGTGAATGAGAACGGCAGCGTGCTGCAGTCTGCATTTACGTATGGCTCCGGTGCGGAGTTAGGATGGGGAGCAGAGCGCGCTGTTCACGATCGATAAGCGCTTACCAGGTCAAGAACGGCCGTACCTGTTTCGCCTGACGTTTGCTGACAATGAGCTCCAGTCCGTTTGTCAGAGTGACCAGCCAGCGCTGGCTCGAAAGCATGCTTAATTTTCGGATCTGATTTACGTTGACGAGCGCGTTCCGATGAATTCTTCGGAACATTGAGTTCTGCAACCGGTCTTCAATTGCTTTCAAGTTTTGCGTTGCCAGATAGCGTTGCTTCGCCGTTATGATCCAGGTCAAATCTCCTTCCGCCTGAAAGGCAAGCACTTCCTGGATATCCAAAAGAAAGTATTCTTCACCGAGCTTCCCGACCACCTTCCGGATTTGAGGTGGAGAAGCCGAGTTTGGAGCAATGGCCTGTAGTTGCCCGATGCGTTCGGCGATCTGGAGCGGGTTCTTGACCAGGCGCCGCACGCGCTCGAGGGTCTGTGCCAGGCGTGGCTGGCTCACCGGTTTCAATAAGTAATCGATGGCGCCGGCTTCAAAGGCCCGTATCGCATGCTGGTCATAGGCGGTGACGATGACAATGACGGGGGCCGGCGTTTCGTGCAGACGGTTGATCATTTCGAACCCTGTCATGTGCGGCATTTCCAGGTCCAGGAACACCAGTTCAGGCTTAGCAGTCGAGATTTTTTCAAGAGCAGTCAGCCCGTTTTCGGCTTCCCCGATGATCTCGACATCCTCGACGAGCTCCAGTTCCTGCCGCAAAACCTGGCGGGCAATTGGTTCATCATCAACGATCAGGACGCGCATCTAAGAAAGTGTTCCGGCTGTCGTGGGGCGCCCTGCCAGCGGGAGTAAGAGGACGTTCGCGTCCCCACGGCCCTCCAGCGGGATCGTCAGTGTCACGGAAGTTCCCTCGGGACTCGACTGGATGTCCAGACCCGATGATGAGCCGTAGCACAGATGCAGCCGCTGCCGCACGTTATCGAGAGCCATGCCGAGGCCATTTGTCTTTTCCTGCCCCTCGAAGCCTGGCCCGTTATCTTCCACAACGATCTGCAGGAAAGTATCAAATTCTTTAGCCGATACACGTAATTCGCCTTTTGCACTGCGTCGCGAGACGCCATGCCTGATGGCATTTTCGACGAGCGGCTGAACCGAGAGTATGGGGATCATCACTTCCCGTGCTCTCTCGCTCGCAGAGACTTCAGTCGCCAGCCGATCGCCCAGGCGCAGGCTCTCAATCTCCAGATAGGCCTGAACGATCGAAAGCTCGTCACCCAGCGGGATGAACGCCCGGTCGCGCTGCAGGCAGTAGCGGAAAAGATCAGCCAGGTTCAATACCAGGCGGCGGGCTTGAAACGATTCCCGGCCGATCGTTCCATATAGCGTATTGAACGCGTTGAACAGGAAATGAGGGTTGATCTGTGCTTGCAGAGCGCGGAGTTCGGCTTCGTTTGCCAGCCGCTGAAGCTCGGTGGTTCGAAAGCGTTCGACTTGCGCGGTCAGAAGACCGGATAGCTGGGTTAAAGCCTGTATGTCTTCGGGTAAGTAGCGGCCGCTGCCGCGTTTGGGCCCGAGCAGCACGTTCACCGAGTCACCTCGCGAAAATCGCAGCGGGAGCTCGGTTTCCGCCCAACAGTGGTCCGAGCGGCCAGTTCCCTCGGCTCCCGAATTGCTCACCACGAGAAACCGTTCAGCCTGAACGAACCTGCAGAGCTCGGCGGCCGCTTTATCCAGGAGTTCCTTCTCGGAGTGGCTTTCCGACGAAATCTGTAGAATGCGGCTCGAGCACAGCGTCAAGTCGCCACGCCGGAAGACAGCACGTGTTAACTGCTTCTGGAGCAAACTTCGGAGGTAGGCAAAAAGCACTAGAGAGAAGCAGCACGATATGAATAAGACGCCGGCAGCAAACGCGTTTCCTCTTGCCCGTTCGAGCAAGTAGCCGGTTTTGGCTGCCCAATAAAGTAAGAGAGTGAAGAGACCGGCGAGACCGAAATTTACGACAAATCGTATGAACGTTTCGAGAAGCAGCAGGCGGTAATCCCTAAGCAGAACAATAAGAGCCAAAGGAATGCTCGCGTGGTGCCATGCGACTTCGTTCGTCCAGGCGGTGTTTGAGTGGCCGTATCCGAAATGCAGGAATGAAATCGTGAACAGCAACAGGCAGATCACGTCCGTCAGCGATATGGAGCGGTCCTGCTTAAAGCCCGAGAGAGCAAGCACGCCGGCGATCAGGACGCCGAACCCGAAAGTGATCAGAAGGAGTGCCGCTTCGTGCAGACCTTCAGACCGGAAACGAAGCTCTGCAAAATGCAGCACGACAGAGACTGCGCTCAACAGATACCCGGCGTAGGCCAAGAGCCGATATTTCTGCCGCAACACGATCTTCAACAAAATTGCCGGAAGAAGGCTGAGCGCCGAGAAGTTAACGGCCACGAGCCAGTCAGCAACCTGGCCGTCCGGGTGACTCGAAGCCAACCCGATCAGGGAGCCGAGGTTCCATATAAACGCGAAGGACGCGGCCGTGAGCGAGGCGCCTCTTTGCCGGTCTTCGTTCTTCTCCCAGCCAGAAATCAGCAGAACAATCAACAGTCCAAAAAGCAGGACGCCACAGATATTCGCGGCCGTATTTACGAAGATCGGGTTTTGGAGGCTGACGCCTTCGAACATGCGTTTAGGTGTCTCCCAATATCCTTCAGGGTAGACCCATAGCCGCGAGTTGCAGGCATGGTATCCGCTTAATAACCGCTGTCCGCAGGAGCAAGCTAGCCGCCGGCGCAATAGATCGTGGCGGCTGTGCGGAACGTTTGCGCATGCGCCGCTACCGTCTCGCTGATGGGGTTTGAGTAGCCGCCGCCAATGGTGGCAACCAGAGGAATGTCGCGGGCATGCGCCTGCTGAAGTACGATTTGATCGCGGCGGGCAAGGCCCTCTCGAGTGAGGGCGAGGCGTCCCAAACGATCCGTAGCCAGGGCATCGACGCCCGCCTGGAACATCACCAGTTGCGGGCGGAAACTCCAAGCCTGACTCAGCGCCTGTTCGAGCGCCTGCAGATAGGGCTCGTCGGTTGTGCCATCGGCAAGCTCAATATCGAGAACGCTGCGCCGCTTGCGGAACGGGAAATTGCGCGATCCATGAATGGATAGCGTGAAAACGGACGGATCGTCGAGGAAGATAGCGGCCGTTCCATCGCCCTGATGAACGTCAAGGTCGATGACGGCGAAGCGTTCGAGGGAGTAATGTGCTTTAGCGCGGGCGATTGCGATAGCAATGTCGTTGAATACGCAAAACCCGGAGCCTTCGCTTCGAGATGCGTGATGTGTGCCGCCGGCCAGGCTGCCGCTAAAACCACGCGCCATGGCCATTTCTGTCGCGAGCAGAGTGCCCCCGGCGCTGGCCCGTGTCCGCATGACTAACTCCGGCGACCACGGAAACCCGATGCGCCGCATGAGCTGCGGATCGAGGGTTCCGGATAAGAATGCATCGGCATACGCACTGTCGTGAATGCGAACAATCTCGTCCCGCTCAACTAATCGCGAGGGTTGGAGAAAGAAGCGCGAATCCGATGCGAGCTCTTCTCGCAGCAAGCGGTACTTCGAAACGGGGAACTTGTGACCCTCAGGAAGTGGGAACGAATGATGGTCACAGTAAAATAACGTGAGTGGAGCGCGGTTCAGCTCATTAAAGCCCGTCAATTCAAAGGATACACGTCCCAATCAAAGATGTGCGTAATCGGTTAGAGAGGTTCTTAGATGATGTTTTTTGATTTGAAAAGCCGTCTGACCCGGCGTGGCTTGCTGCTTGCCGCGGCATGCGGAGCGATTCTTGTTCCGGCGCTCGCCTCGCAGCAGACACCGGACGAACCGGCCCATACCAACTTTTCCGGACGCTGGCGAATGGTGAAGAGTCAGAGCGATTTCGCGGGCTTCGACATGCCCGACATCATTGTCCAGGTAATCGACCAACACGATCCGACGCTGAATGTCCACACCATTCAGACGACGCGTGACAAGACGACCACGGCCGACGTTTCTTATTTCACCGACGGAACCCCGTCGAACAATGTGATTAGCGGACGCAACGCGGAGAGCAAAGCGTTCTGGGACGGAGCCGACCTGGTTGTTCGCACCAAAATGAAAACTTCGAAGGGTGAAGACCAGGTGATCGAGGATCGGTGGCAGCTTTCAGAGAATAAGCAAACGCTGACTCGGACAAGTCACATTGAGACCGGGCACGGACAAGTGGACATGAAACTGGTCTGTGAGCGCGATAACGTCGGCGGCTAATCGCCCATCTTCCGGAGATAATCGAGGGCCCACTGTGCGGCCCAATATCCGCACATGCCGTGTACACTCCCCCCGGGGGGTGTAGAGGAGGAACAGAAGTAGACTCCTTTGAGGGGCGTGGCGTATTGACGCCACGTAGGCCTGAAAACGAACTGCGTGAGATTGGCTGCGCCCCCAATGACATCGCCGCCCACCAGGTTCGCATTCCAACGCTGCATCGCCGCCGGATCATGAACGGCCCTCGCCAGAATACATTCGCGAAAGCCGGGGGCGAAACGCTCGATTTGCGCTTCCATCTGCGCGAGAGCGGAGCCGTTCCAGCCGTTTGGGACGTGGCAGTAGGCCCAAGCCGTGTGGTGGCCGGAAGGCGCACGCGTGGCATCGAACAGGGTTGGTTGTACCACGAGGATAAACGGGTTCTGAGGCGCTTCGCCGCGAACAGCGGCGCGTTCGGACGCCGCGATCTCCTGAAGGGAACCTCCCAGGTGGATGGTAGCCGCCAGCCGGCAGTCTTTCGCCTTCCATGGAATCGGCTCGCGAAGCGCCCAATCCACTTTGAAAGCACCCGGACCGTACTTGTACCGTTCGAGCAACTGCCGGAATGGCGGGCGGAGGCGATGCTTCGCGATAGCCAGGAACTGGCGCGGTGTGATATCGCAGAGAACCAGATCGCGGCCGCTCAGATCGTCGATACGATCCACGCGCGATCCGGTCACGACGCGGCCGCCAAGTGACGCAAGAACATCAGTCAATGCGTTCGTAATCTGTTGTGCGCCGCCGCGCGGTATGGGCCAGCCGATCACATGGCCCAGGGCGCCGAGTATCATGCCGTAGGCGGCGCTCGAGGGCGCTTCCAGCGTTAACGCGGAGTGAGCGGCGATACCGGCAAAAAAGGCTCTTGTACGCGCATCACGAAAGAGCGCCGTCGCGAGGACGGTCGAGGGCTGGATCGCGCGCAGGCCAAACTTCGCGAGCAGAACTGGATGCCTGGGCACATGAAGAAGGGGCTGGAGCACTTCGCTTGCAAGCAGGCTCCAGTTCCTGACGAGCGGTTCGAACAGGCGGCGATAGGCGCGCGCATCCGGGCCGAACTGTTCGGCGCTCGCGCGAATGTCGCGTTCGACGATTATGGCCGAGCCGTCATCGAAGGGATGCGCCAGCCACGCCGGAGACCATATCCAGCGAAGGCCGTGATTTTCTAGCCGCAGCTTGGAGAAAAACGGCGATGCTACGGTCATTGGATGAACGGCGGAGCCGAGGTCATGCACGAAGCCCGGCAGCGTGAGTTCGCCGGATCGCGCCGCACCGCCGGCGGCATCTGCGGCCTCGCGCACTTCCACGTCCAAGCCCGCTCGCGCCAGAACGATCGCCGCGGAGAGCCCGTTCGGACCGCTTCCGATGACGACCGCCGTCCGTTTCATCAATTCGATTATGACCGCACAGGGCATCGAAGAAAATGGAGTCATGCCAACATGCCCTTGCGGCTCGCCCGCGACGCGACTTAGAACTGAACTTCAGCAAAGCCAGGACCCGGACGTTCGCCGCAGGCGCGGCATCATCGGGTTCTCACTGCTGGGAATGGCGAGTATGGCAGCCGTTTCACTGCTGCAGGCTGGATTGGTGAAGCATCTGCCCGATCCGCCTTTGGATGGCTTCGAGTCTGATCGGGTGAATTCTTCGAAGACGGCGCACAAACTCGGCGTGCCGGATGGAACGCTAAGTCTCGCAGCGCTTGCCGTGAACGTTCCGCTCGCGGCCTACGGCGGCGAGAACCGTGCGGAAAAAATGCCCGCGGTACCCATTGTCGCGGCCGCAAAGGCAGGGGTAGAAGCGGCCGTCGCCGGCAGATTTTTCTATGAGATGCGGATGAAAGAGAAAGCGTGGTGCCCATATTGCATCACCGGCGCGATTGCTAATGCCGCGATCTTTGCGCTGACGATTCCTGAGGCAATCAAGGCGATCTCGCATTTGCGCCGCAAGTCGCACTAGACTTCCAGGCCGACAGCGCGCATCAGCTCCAGCGCGTTGCTGCGCTGCACCACGCCGGGTTTCAATTTGTAATCGAACTCGATTCGCCCCTCTACGATCCGGTCTTCGAAATGAACGTTCCTTACGTGCGAGTGATCGTACTCTTCGATTCCGGTGAGTGCCAGATCGTGGGTCGTGACGAATCCGATAGCTCCGGTTTGTAGCAACCCTCGAACGATACCGGCCGCGCCGATCCGGCGGTCGTGAGAGTTCGTTCCGCTCAGCAGCTCATCAAGCAGAAATAGAACGGGCGGCCCGCTGCGGGTAAGGTCGACAATCTGCCGGATTCGCGTGATTTCCGCGAAGAAGCGGGAGCGATTTTCCTGCAGCGAATCAGTAACGCGAATGGATGCGGCGACTTGAAGGGGAGAGGTTTCAAGGCGCGCGGCCGCCACGCAGGAGCCCGCCCAGGCGAGGATCGTGTTGAGGCCGGCAGCGCGCAGCAAAGTGCTCTTTCCCGACATATTCGACCCGCTTACGATCAGGAGAGTGGCGCCGTTGCCGAATGAGACATCGTTGGGTACACAGCGGGAGGGAGACATCAGCGGATGCTGGAGCGCTTCGGCATGAAACGATCCGGACGAGCTTTCGACGAGCGTGGGAAAACACCATTGCGGCCGTTCGAAAGCGAGCGCCGCGAGTGAGGACAGCGCTTCAAATTCGCTTATAGCGTGAAGCCATGAGCCGATCTGCGCGCCCGAATCGCGGCGCCAGGCTTCGAGCGCCATAGCCAGTTGCTCATTCCAGAGCAGTACCGGACGGATGGCGCGAACCAGAACGTGATCGCTTGAATCGAGGATGTCCACCAGTCGACCGAGTTTGGCGATGCGGCGCGATGCGGGCTGCCCGTCAGTCTGCAGGGCGGCCCAAAGCTGCTGAAGGCAGGGCGACTCGAAGCTTTCCTTCTCAAGACGTTTTACCAGCAGGGAGATGATGGTCAGGTCCCGCCCGGACGCTTCGACCCCCGCCAGCACCTGCGAAACTCGGCCTCTTAGTAGAAAGATCACGGCGAAGTCGCAGGCGAGAATGGCGGCAAAAGGCGAGATGGGCAGTGCTTTTGCGAAAAAGGCAAGCAAGGTCGCTATTCCGCCGACGGCGAGAATGAGCGACAGAGGACGAAGTGCCCGCGGGAAACGGATTTCCGGCGCGCGACCCCACTTCGTGGCTGCTTCCGTGTTCACTTCGGAGCGTATATCTTCGCCTAGCAGCGCAATGTCCTCGCGAAGTTCCAGATTGGGGCGAAGTTCGCGAACGGCCTCTTGCCTCGCTAATGCCTCTTCGCGCGCTGCGGGAGCAAGAAGCCAGCTTGCAAGCATATCTTCGCCGCTGCGTGTGCGGGTACGCGCCAGTAATTCGAAGAGCGAACCCTTTCCAAAGAGATCCAGATCTTCCGAGTAGACATGGGACGGATCGCGAAAGCTCTCGCCGGCGATGCCGTGACCCATCCAGATGGGGTTCAGGCGCGCCAATCCGTCATCGTAGAAGCGGATGGCACGCTGCGCGAGGGTTCGGCGGCGAATTACATTCTGGTGCCAGACAACAAGTGCGATGAACACTGCCAGGGGGAATAAAAGGATCGAACCGCTGACCGCGCCTCTGCCGAAGGCAAACCAGGCCAGGATGGCGGCGAGGATCGCTGTCAGCAGGCGCCAGTTGCCGATTCGTATGAATTGTTTCTGAAACAGTGCCTCGCGCGCTGCCCAGTTATCCCGCCGGGCTGAATATTCCTGAAGCGGATCCATCCAGTCACAGGTTAGAACGGCGCCCCGCGAATACCATGGAAGTGTGAGGCGTTCCGGGTTTGCCGATTTGCCGCTGCACGGTGGACGTGTACCGCCGTGGCTTGCTGAGCGGATGGAGAAGCTGGCGACGGCGATGGCGGAGAGCATCGTCCACCACTACGGGCCCGCGGAGTTTCTTTCGCGCCTGACCGATCCGTTTTGGTTCCAGGCCTTTGGAACGGTGATGGGGATGGACTGGCATTCGTCCGGCATCACGACCTCGGTGATGGGAGCGCTGAAGCGCGGTTTGAATCCGCGGGCGCACGAACTGGGGATTTACGTGTGCGGCGGGAGAGGGAAGCAATCGCGGAAAACGCCGGGCGAACTGACGCAGATCTCGGAGCGCACCGGGTTGGACTCCGCCGCGCTGGTGCGAGCCAGCCGGCTGACGGCCAAGGTGGATAACAACGCCGTCGGGGATGGCTTCCAGATCTACTTGCACACCTTCGTTCTGACTTCGACTGGCGAATGGGCGGTAATCCAACAGGGCTTGAACGACGACACCGGTCTCGCGCGGCGCTACCACTGGCATTCGCCCACGGTTCGTGACTTCACCTGCGAGCCGCACACAGCGATCGAGGGAAGGAACGAAGGAACGATTCTCAACCTGACCGATCGGCGCGCCAAGCCCGCGCAAGAAGCCATTCTTACGATTGCAAGCGACAGGCCAGAGACGACCGTTCGGGAATTGCAGCGGCTCGTTATGCCGCGCCACCATGAAGTGCGGATGCGGGATGTGGACCTGAAAAGGCTCGGTGCAGTCCTCGCGGTCAGCTATGAACGCCAGTTGCGAGACTTCGCGTCCCTGCTTCTGTTGGAAAACCTCGGGCCGCGCACCCTGCAGACGCTCGCGCTGGTAGCCGAGGTGGTGCACGGTGCACCCAGCCGTTTTTCCGATCCGGCCCGGTTCTCGTTTGCGCTCGGCGGCAAAGACAGGCACCCGTTCCCCGTGCCACTCAAAACGTATGATGAGTCGCTCGCTGTGCTGCGGCGGTCGCTCGATGCCGCGAAGCTGGGACGAACCGAGAAGATGGATGGATTCAAGCGGTTGGATCGGCTTGTTCGTGCGGTGGAGCAGCGCTGCGAGCCTCAGGCTGACTTCGAGCGCGTTATGGAACATGAAAACGCGCTTTCCCCTTCGCTCGGCGGGCGCTCGGTCTTTGATGACCGGAAAGAGGGGCGTTCTGCGGGCGATTCGCAGCTCTCGTTGTTTTCGTAATTGTGAGGCGCCGAAATCACTCTGCAGGTCTGGCAGAGCAATAAAACTCTCTGAACAAACGAGTGCGAGGTGGCGGGAATAGGCTGCTGAACCGGTCGTATCCCTCTATGTGGGTATCCTCGGGGGTGGGGCAGAAAAATGTTTTCTCGTAAGTGCCCAGCAGCGCTACCGCGCTTCGAATATCTTGCGGAGACTGAAGAACTAGAAACGATGTCTCGCGAGGTAAGTCGCTTACGAGCGTTTCAGGCATAGCCCACTTCATCATGCCTCCACCCGCGACAATCAGTGTCCGGCTAGGCTTGCGGCCGAAGACTTGCTGCTGAAGCTTCCCGATGTGAAAGAGCTTTCCCGCTTCCAGAGTGGACGAACCTGCGATAGCTACGAACACGAAGATAGTCGCGGCTCTTCGAAATCTCTTGGCCCTGGTGACGGCATCCGCGATCAGAATGCAGTAGAACGGCGAGACCAGGCCTAGGTATCTTGGGGTGCTAAGGCTCTGATGTTTTGCTGCAGAGATCAAGATCAGCATGAGCGCATGAACGAGAAGAATGACAAGCGAGATTTGCACGCGCGGCGAGCGCCGGCGAAAAGTCCATGCCGCCCCAGCCAGTACAGCAAGAAACAGAGCAGAAAATACCAAATCGAGAGGTCCAGGGAATAGTTGAAAGGCATTTACTGGAGCTCTTAAGAAAGAGCGGACGATTTCGTAAATCGTCGGCCAGCCTTTGTAGACGGTCGGGGTCGCTGTCGACGCCTGCGTTGACGCTCTCCACATGGCCGGCGCAATCAGCAGGGCGAAGAGCCCGAGGCTCCTTATCAGGCGTGATCTTTCGTTCCGCCAGTGCAGGACGAGCAGCCCCGAGAACGCAATCACTATAGGGAAAGCGGCAAAGTAGTGACACCAGACTGCTGCTGCGCCCGAGATCGCTGCCGCTATTGGCGCCCAAGGACGTTTCCGGACAGCGGAATCCAGCAGATACAGAGTCAAAACCGTGAAAAAGACTGCGAGCATATAACTTCTCGCGATCGTTCCGAAAAGGAGTGTCAGCGGGCTGAATGCAAATATTGCCGTATGGAGTACGGAGCGCATCCATTTCGCGTACAGGTAAATTGTCGCGATCAGGAACGCCACTGAAAGCGCGCGGCATGCATAAAGCCCGAGCCCTGTGAGGCGCGTCCACGTCCAGAGCAGAACGTAGTAGAGAGGTGGGTGACGATCCACTCGTCCGAGCGATTGAAGAACCTCGGAAAGCGGCGCATTCGATTCGAGTCGCATGTCTCTCAGATCGTCGGTTCTTCTGACGCCTGTCGGGAAAGGTTGCGCCTCCTGACCCGCCACCTCGACCATCGTGAGGCCTTCATCGATAAACGTCGGCGCACGGAAATCGACGGCGACCAGCAACACCAATATGCATAGCAGCAGCGCGCCTAGCGCTTTCTGGCGAGTCGCGAGAGATTCTGCAGAGATTAAGGTCGGGACGTCCTGCGTTGCGGCATTCATGAGAGCCGGGTACTCCAGCCTCCCAGTCTGGCATATGGCTAGGTAAAAGTACTAGGGTTAGTAAAAATGGCACCTTTCCGAAAGTGACACGTTCCCCGCGGCGCTACCATGGAAGTCGTGGTCTCCACGTCGAGTCCTTATTCCGCACACCTCCGCTTCTTCGCCGAACTCAACGATCATTTACCTCCCGGACAGAAGTTCCAAACCCTCGAGAAGCGCTTCTATACCCCAGGCACAGTGAAAGACATCATCGAGAGTTTCGGCGTCCCGCACACCGAAGTTGAGCTGATTGTGGCGAACGGCGAGTCTGTCGATTTCTCTTATCTCGTGCAGGATGGCGACCGGATCGGTGTCTATCCCGTCTTTGAAGCCTTCGACATACGGCCGGAGCTCCGCGTCAGGCGGTACGCTCTTCGTAACTCCCGGTTCGTTCTGGATGTGCACCTCGGGAAGCTGGCGGCCTATCTGCGGATGCTCGGCTTCGATACGCTTTATCAGAACTGTTTCACTGATGCCGAACTGGCCCAAATCTCGCTGGAACAGAACCGCATTCTGCTTACCCGTGATCGCGGTCTGCTCAAGCGCGGACTCGTCACTCATGGCTACTGGCTGAGGGAAACGGACAGCCGGAGGCAAGCCGCGGAAGTCATACGGCGCTTCGATCTGGCGGACGGCCTGCGGCCGTTTTCACGATGTATGGCCTGCAATGGAATCCTGGAGGCCGCCACGAAAGAAGAAGTGCTGGAGCACCTTCCGCCGCGTACTGCCGAACTTCACAACGAATTCAAAAGCTGTCATCGCTGCGGGCGGATCTATTGGAAGGGCTCGCACCACCGGCGCATGTTGCGCTTCATTAAGACCTTTGTAGCCGGAACCGAGATGGCGCTGGTTCCGGAGGCTTGATGGAACGAGCTATCACCGGATTCCATCAGGACGACGAAGGACATTGGGTCGCCGACTTGGAGTGCGGCCATACCCGGCATGTCCGGCATGATCCTCCGTGGCAGAACCGCGCCTGGGTCTTGACTGAAGAAGGCCGCAACCGTTTTCTCGGCACGCAATTGAACTGTGTCACGTGTGATGAGAGCCCGCTCGATGCGGCAGCGAAACGGGTGTGATCAACCCTGGGGTGCGCCGGCCTTGCGAAAGACGCTCAAAGCGGCATCCAGGCCGAGCTTTGCGGCTTGCTCCGGAGTCATCTTATTCAGGCCGCGGCCGAAAACCTCGACGCTGAGCGCGTCCGTATAGCCGATCTCCTGCAGGGCTTGCAGGAAGCCCACCAGGTTGATGACACCTTCCCCGGGCAGCAGTCGTTCGTCATCGCGTATCTGGTCGGGCGGAAGATTGGGGGCATCATCGAAGTGTACGTGGACAATGCGATCCCGGCCGGCGTTGACGATGTCCTGCGTGGTCGCGCCTGCGTGATGCCAGTGCCAGGCATCCAGCAGAAGCCCCACATTCGGACCGCATTCTTTTGCGAATTCGAGCATCTCGTTCATCTGCCAGATGAACTCATAGCGGAACTGCTTGCGAAGATGCAGCGGGCCGAGGAACTAGAGTCCGAGGCGTACGTTCCACTTTGCAAGAACTCGGGCGCTCTCGCTGAATCGCTGCTTATAGATGCGGCGAAGTTCTTCCTTCGGCGTATCGCTGGAAGACATGATGTAGGTAACCATGCGCGGGCACTGGATGGCCGCTGCGAACTCGGCGGCCGCGGGCAGTTTTTCGAGGCCGGCCTGAAACGTGGCATCGTCTTTCCGAAATTCGACGGGGAAGTCGATAGCAGCCGGGCGAAGCTTCAGGCCGCTGAGCAGGCGATTGGTGTCGTCTGCGCCCGCTTTCATCGCCGGTCCCAGCATCACATCGGTTCCCGGAAAACCTACTTTGGCCGCCAGGCGCGCGAAATCCGGCCAGGCTACCCGGCCCGAAACCAGTACGCTGTTTAGCGCAAGGAACATGTGCCGTTCGCTGGCGAGTGCGGATGCGATTGGCAGCACAATCAGAGACTTTTCGAAGGTTCGTCGTGAAAGCGGATTTTGGGGCACGTTGTTCTCGATCATAACGGACAATTAAAGAGCAAGTAGCGGATAGTGTTCAACGCGCGTGCGGTTCTACGATCGGCTTGTGAACTGGAGTGATGTGATGCTCAACAAGGATCAATGCTGGCAAGCCGTTTTGAGGAAAGACAAAACACAGGACGGCCGATTTGTTTTTGGCGTTCTTACAACCGGCGTATACTGCCGCCCGTCTTGTCCGGCGCGCAGGCCGCGCCCGGAGAACGTCCGGTATTACGAAACGCCGCGAGAGGCAGAGCGGGACGGCTTGCGCGCTTGCCGCCGCTGCCGTCCATCGGATGAGACCGATCGCGACGCCGCCCTGATTCGCGATTTGTGCGCGTTCATCCGGTCTGAGAGTTCCAGCGGCTCGCCTCTGACACTGAAAGCACTAAGCGCAAGAGCGAAGATGAGCGCGTTTCATCTTCAACGGAAGTTCAAAGCCGCGGTCGGCGTTACGCCGAAAGAGTATGCCGCTGCGTGCCGGATGGAAAATCTCAAAGACAATCTGCGCAACCAGGATTCGGTCACCACGGCGGTATATGAATCCGGTTTCGGTGCAGGCAGCCGCGTCTACGAACGTGCAGACAGCCGGCTGGGCATGACGCCGAAAGCGTATGCCAACGGGGGCAAGGGTGTTGAGATCTCCTACGCGTCGATGGAGACCAAATTCGGCCTCATCATGCTCGCAGCGACTGACCGCGGCTTGTGCTTCGTAGAGTTTGGCAATTCCCGAAGCGAGCTCCTGAAGCGGCTGCGCCAGGAACTTCCGGCCGCTGCGCTCAAGGAGACCAGCGGACATGGGTCATCGCAATTCTCCGCCTGGATGGCGGCGCTCACGGAGTATCTTCAAGGCCACTCGAGCCGGCTGGATCTGCCTCTCGATGTGCGCGCCACCGCTTTTGAAGAGAAAGTGTGGCGATATCTGCAGTCCATTCCGGCCGGTGAAGTTCGTACTTACGCCGACGTCGCAACAGGCATCGGCCAACGAAATGCCGCGCGGGCGGTGGGGCGCGCTTGCGGGGCGAATCGGGTAGCAATTGTCATTCCATGCCATCGGGTGCTGCGCGGCGACTCTGGTTTGGGCGGATATCGCTGGGGACTCGAGCGCAAACAGAAACTACTCGCTCACGAACAGGGTTTGAAGCAGGCCACACGATAGACTCTATTGCGGTGCAACGCAGAGAGTTCCTGAGAACCGTCGGTGCCAACGTGCCGGCAGCTTTTAGCGCGGCCAAGCTGGCTGCAGCCGTGAGCGCTCCCACGCCGCGCATGAAGATTACGCGCATCCGCTTCTATCACAACCCGGGTTCGAGGCCGATCTTCAACCAGAGTTATCACGTTGTCACGATCGAAACCGACGCTGGAATCACCGGCATCGGAGAAGGCGGCTCGCCGGATACCGTGGAGCAGTGCGCGGCCATGATCGTCGGCGAAGATCCGTCTCGCATCGACCGACTGTGGCAGATCATGTTTCGCGGATATTTCTATCCGGCGGGGCGCGAGAAGTTGGATGCTCTGGGCGCTATTGATCTGGCACTGTGGGACATCAAGGGGAAAGTCCTGGGCGTGCCGGTGTACGAATTATTGGGCGGCCTGGCGCGCAATTACGTCGAGTGCTATTCGACAGGCTTCCCCAATAAAGGTTCGGTGCGGGAAAGCGCGCAAGCCTGCATCGAAACAGGCTTCCGGGCCTACCGTTCGTCCGTTGTTGATCCGCCGAGTGGGCAGCCGTTTCAATCGCATGAGATCGTGCGCCGGACCTACGAGCAGTGCGTTCAGATCCGCGAGGGCGTTGGAAAGAACGGCGACTGGGCGCTCGACTATCACACGCGGCTGGATCTCTCCGATGCGGTGCGCCTCAGCACCTTGATCGAACCGCTGGAGCCCTACTTCGCCGAAGACCTCGTGCGCTCGGAGAACCCGGGCGTGTATCGGGAATTGCGGCAGAAAGTGAAGGTGCCCATTGCGGTTGGCGAACAGTTCGGGTCAAAGTGGGATACCAACGATCTGATCGAGAACCAGTTGATCGATTACTCGCGAATGACGCTCCCGAATGTGGGAGGAATCACCGAGTACATGAAGATTCAGGCCCTTTGCGAGACCCATTATGTCGGCTTGATTCCTCACTTCACCGGCCCGATCGCAGAGGCCGCGCTGGTGCATGCATGCGGCGTGTTTTCCGGTCCGGTCATGATGGAGATGGTGGGCGAGAAACCGGCGCCTCAACCGCACCTGCCCGAGAGCTTTGATTTTCGCAACGGTAAGATGTATCCAAACCAGCGGCCGGGACTGGGCGTTACGCTGGACGCAAAACCCTTGCAATTGGCGGCGGAGATCACCGAAAAGGATCGTTATCGGGTTACCCCGATCTTCGAGCGGCCTGACGGATCGGTTACCAACTGGTGACTTTACAGCTAGGATGAAGGAGAGGAACGGACACCATGAAGCGATGCACAGGCCGGCGTGACATGACGCGCCGGGAACTAATCGCAGCAGGAACCGCAGCGGCTGCAAGTCTGGCTCTACCTACTATTTCAAAAGCAAGCGCACCAGCGAGCACGGTGGCGATTGTGCGTTGCCGCAGTTACAGTGACTATTCCGCGAAGTTGTCAGAAGGGTTCAACCAGATCGGCGGTATTGAGGGTCTGGTTCGCGGCAAAACGGTTGCGTTGAAGCTGAACCTGACCGGCAACCCCAAACATTTTCCGCTCACGCCTGACCTGCCTTACCGCACGAACGGCGATACCGTAGCGAACACGGTGCATCTGCTCGCCAGGGCCGGCGCCAGGCGCGTGCGCATTATCGAAAGCTTTTTTCCCGCTACCCAGGACCTCAGCCTTTGGGCGCGCTACGGCATCGATGTAAACGCCGTAAACAATCTGGGGACTAAAGTTGAGTGGGAGAATGTTCAAAACCTTGGCAGATACAAGCAATACGTGCGCCTGAAAGTGCCATGGGGCGGCTACATGTATCCCGCCTACTACCTCAACCAGGCCTTTACGGAGTGCGACGTGTATGCCTCGCTCTCGAAGCTGAAAAATCATTGGATCGCCGGAGTCACCATGTCCATGAAGAACAACTTCGGCGATACTCCCTGCTCGCTCTATGGCAGTGATTGCGGCGCAAGCGGAAACGAACACCCGACAAAAGAGCGCGGCGATGTTCTTCATGAAGGCACTACTAAAGCCCCCTCGGGAGTGGACCCTGAGCTAAACCCCGATTCTCCGCGCGACCCCGGGTATCGCGTGCCGCGCATCCTGGTGGATCAAGCCGGAATCCGACCGATCGACCTTGCGATCGTGGACGGTGTGGAGACGGTGCGAGGCGGTGAAGGGCCTTGGCTGCCGGGTTTGGAGAGGATGACTCCCGGAGTGATCATCGTCGGACGCAACCCTGTCTGTGTCGATGCGGTCGGAATGGCCGTTATGGGCTACGACACGCGCGCAGATCGCGGAAGCTTTCCCTTCATTCGCGGCGACAATTCGCTGAAGCTGGCAGAGGCGGCCGGCATCGGAACAGCCGACCTCAATCGTATCGAGGTGGTCGGCCTCAGCGTGAAGGAAGCGCGGATCAACTTCGGCCCTGGTGCGGTCGGCAAGAAGCTCAGCGAACTCTGATCTCCAACCGCTAGCAAGGCGAAAACATGGCCGGACTGCCGAGCGCAGCCGCACTTGCATATACTCAAGAGCATGTTTGGAGCTATCGAGGCAGGCGGCACCAAGTTTGTCTGCGGCATCGGAACTGGTCCGCATGACCTTGTCACGGCTCAATTTCCGACGTCCTCGCCGGATGTCACTCTCGCAAGCGTTATCGAATTCTTCAAAGATTCAGGTCAGCGGTTCGAAGCGTTCGGTGTCGGATCGTTTGGTCCCGTGGACCTTGATCTATTTTCGCCGACATACGGCCATATCACCTCTACGCCGAAGACGGGCTGGTCTAACTTCGATCTGGTGGGCGCCATCAGGTCAGCCTTCGACGTGCCTGTCGCTTTTGATACCGATGTGAACGCAGCGGTCCTGGGCGAAGCCCGCTGGGGAGCTGCACGAGGGCTCTCCGATGCCGTTTACTTGACGATAGGTACCGGCATCGGTGGAGGCGCCCTGGTGCGCGGGCAGGTTGTGCACGGCCTGGTTCATCCGGAGATGGGGCACCTGCGCATTCCTCACGATCTGACAAGAGATCCGTTCCCTGGCTGCTGCCCGTTTCATGGCGATTGCCTGGAAGGGTTGGCGTGCGGACCGGCAATGCAGATGCGCTGGGGAGCGCCCGCGGGCGTCTTGCCGCCCGAGCACGAAGCCTGGGCGCTTGAAGCGCATTATCTGGCCCTCGGACTGGTGAACCTGACCGTGACCCTCTCACCGCGGCGAATTCTTTTAGGAGGCGGAGTGATGCAGCAACCACAGCTCTTTGACATGATCCGGGAGCAGCTCGGGCGGCTGCTGAACGGATACGTGCACCATCCGGAAGTAATGGAGCGGATTGCGTCCTTCATTCAACCCCCGCAATTAGGCTCGAGAGCGGGAATTTTGGGCTCGCTGGCCCTCGCCCAATCCGCCGTGGCGGAAAAGGCTTCCATCGCGGGTGGCCGCGCATGACGCTCAACGGTGCGCTGCTCCGAAGTACTATTGTCGCGGCGTTGGGAGGCCTGCTATTCGGCTTCGACACCGCCGTTATTGCCGGAACGACGGCCGGACTCACTCGAACATTCGCACTCACACCGAATACTCTCGGGATGACGGTTGCAGTTGCGCTTGTCGGCACCGTGATCGGAGCGCTTCTGGCGGGCATTCCGGGCGACCGTTACGGAAGGCGTGACAGCCTGCGCGTGATGGCCGTGCTCTATCTGATCTCGGCCGTGGGGTGCGCTTTTGCGTGGAACTGGTACTCGCTCGTGTTCTTCCGCTTCATCGGCGGCCTTGGTATCGGCGGATCCTCGGTTTTGGGCCCAATGTACATCGCAGAAATCGCGCCGGCGAAGTACCGCGGCCGCCTTGTCGGCTTCTTTCAATTCAACGTTGTCGCCGGCATCCTGGTAGCGTATTTCTCGAATTATCTGATCACGCAGGCGGCACTTGGACCGCAGGATTGGCGCTGGATGCTTGGTGTTTCCGGAATTCCGGCGCTGCTGTTTTTCCTAATGCTGTTCGTTATCCCGCGCAGCCCGCGATGGCTGGTATCGAAATCCCGTGTCGACGAAGCCCGCAACGTGCTGAAGATCATCGGAGAAGAAGACGTCGAAGGCGAGTTGCAGGACATCATCAACTCCATCGATGTGGAGCACGGGCACGGGAAAGAGTCGCTGCTTCAATCGAAGTACCGGTTCCCGATCTTCCTGGCTGTCACCATCGCCATGTTTAATCAACTTTCGGGAATCAACGCGATTCTTTATTACTTGAACGATATCTTCGCGCGGGCCGGGTTCAGCAGGGTCTCCGGTGATTTGCAAGCTGTTGTCATCGGCTTTACCAACCTGGTATTCACCATGCTTGCGATGTCGATTATCGATCGGGTTGGCAGAAAGACGCTGTTGTTGATCGGGTCCATCGGGTGCGCGGTTTGCCTCGCGGGCGTGGCCGCAGTCTTCTTGACCGGTACGCATGAGACGTCGCTTGTGTGGCTGCTGATGGGCTTCATCGCGTCGTTCTCGTTTTCGCAGGGCGCCGTGATCTGGGTGTATCTCAGCGAAGTGTTTCCGAATCGCGTTCGAGGTCAGGGGCAAAGCCTCGGCAGCTTTACGCACTGGTTCATGAATGCACTTATTTCGTGGACCTTCCCGATTGTGGCGAGCACCTCCCGCGGCGCTCCCTTCGTTTTCTTCTCCGCCATGATGATGCTTCAGTTCTTCGTTGTGCTTTTCACGTTTCCCGAGACGAAGGGTGTCACTCTCGAAGCCATGCAGCGCAAGTTCGGAATCGCTTAATCAACGGCCTCAATGAGGATCGTTTTACGCCATAGCCTTCATTTGGCAATCATCGCCTGCTGGGTGGTATTCGCATGCGTTTGGCTGATCGCAAGCTTCAATACCAAGGCGGCTAAACGCAGGCAGTCGAGCGCATCGCGGGCTGTGCACGTGGCGCTCGAAGTCGTGGCTTTCTTCCTGCTGTTTGACGAGGATACCGCCATCGGTCCGCTGGGGTGGCGGTTTCTTCCCCACTCGCTCTCATCCGCAATTGCCGGCTTGGCGATCACCGTCACGGGCATCCTCTTCGCTATCTGGGCCCGGTTCTATCTGGGTACGAATTGGAGCGCTGCCGTTACCGTAAAGCAGGACCACGAACTTGTACGCTCCGGGCCATACAAATGGGTGCGCCACCCCATCTACACCGGTATCTGCTTCGCGTTTCTGGGAACAGCGATCGATATCGGCGAAGTACGTGCGCTCGTCGGGTTAATTCTGGCGGCAACAGGCTATAAGCTCAAGTCGCTTACCGAAGAATCATTGATGGAAGAACAGTTCGGAACTGAATACGGCCGTTACAAGCGCGAGGTCAAAGGGCTGATTCCGTTCGTTTGGTAATAGGAGCATCCCAGGGCCATACCGCGATGCGCCGCGCGCGCCAGAGATAAGCTCCGATTCCAAACACGAGTAGGAAAAACCCGCTCAGGATATAGATGCTCCCGCTGG
Source organism: Acidobacteriaceae bacterium (assembly GCA_019233755.1). Taxonomy (GTDB): domain Bacteria; phylum Acidobacteriota; class Terriglobia; order Bryobacterales; family Bryobacteraceae; genus Bog-105. The sequence goes on from JAFAMD010000011.1 coordinate 108,919, forward strand.
AGGCCAGAATGAACAGCCAACCAGCCAGCGCGACGAGTGCCGGAATAGGGTAAAGCGGCATCGAGAAGGGCCGTGCGATATCTTTTCGCCGCCGCCGGATGAGAGTTACCGCGATGCACTGCGCCGCGAACTGAGTCACGATCTGGATGATGATCAGCGTCTTGATCAGAGCGTCAAGCGAGAGCAGGCACGCCGCCGCCGATGCGACGCCCATGAATACAACCGAAAAAGAAGGGAAGTTCCGCGTCGGATGGAGGCGGGCGAAGCGCGAAAAGAAGTGGCCCTCCGCCGCGGCGGCAAACGGCACGCGCGTATAGCCGAGCAGCACGCAGAAAACCGAGGCGAACGCGACCCAGAGAATCAGGCCGGTCATGAGCGCGGCGGCATGCCAACCATACATCCGCTCCATGAAGTCAGACACAATCGCCTGCGAGTGAATCGCTTCCTGCCACGGAAGGACACCGACGATTGAAAAGCTCATCGTCAGGTACAGCACGGCCAGGATTCCGATCGAGAGCAGCACGCAGCGCGGGATATTAACCGATGGGTTTCGTATTTCCCCCCCGATCAGACAGACGTTGAAGTAGCCGCTGTAGTCGTACATGCTGATGAGCGTGGCGGCGCCCAGGCCCATGAAGAAGGCGGACGTCGGACGGAAGGCGCCGGCAGGAAAATGGAATGCGCGCGCTGCTTGGAAGTGCGCCAGACCGCTCCAGATGATCACTCCCATCGCGGCGATGAGGCCGACCCACAGAATGGCCGAAATGATTGCGATCGAACGAATATCCCGATAGAGAAGAACCGTGCACAGCAGGCAGATTACGATGGCGATGATCTTCAGCTCGTAGACATTCAGGGAAGGAATCAGGAAGCGGGCGTAATCCGCGAAGCCGACGGCTCCGGATGCGGCTGTCAGCGGCGCTGCCAGCATCACCTGCCACAGGAAAAGGAAGCCCATCAGGCGACCCAGCGACTGCGGCCCGAAAGCCTGCTGCAGGTATTCATACGATCCGCCGGACCCGGGCATCGCCGCTCCGAGTTCTGCCCAGACCAATCCATCACAAAGTGCGATGAACGCGCCAAGAATCCAGCCAAGCAACGCCTGAGGGCCGTGCATCGCCTGGAGAATGAGCGGAATGGTGAGAAACGGTCCCACGCCCACCATGTTCAACATGTTTGAAGCGAGGGCGGGGAACAGGCCCATCCCTCGCTTCAAACCGAGCGAGAGCGTTTCTTCGGCGCCCGGCATCGCGGGCTGGGGTCTGGCGGGTTGCAGAGCTTATTGCCCCACGCTGGAGGACTTGAGAGGTCTGACGGCTACTTCTTTGAAGAACACGATGTCGTTGTCGCTGTGATTCTGCAGACCGATGTATCCGAAATTCGGGCGAGTCCCCCTTTCCGGTTCGAAGTCGAGTTTCTTGGGCGGCACCGGGTTGCCCTCGGTGTAGTCCGTGACTTTCACGCCGTTCACAGTAACAATCGTCCGCGGCCCGTCGAGGGTGATCTCCATGGTGTTCCATTCAGGCCCCGGTTTGCCGGGCCGCGCTAACGGTTTGGTGAGGGAATAGAGCGTTCCGGTAACGTGGTACTCGTCTTCGCCCGGAGCTACGTTATCGATCTGCACCTCATAGCCGTAGTTGACGGGCATCCATGGCTCGGTAGGCGCAACAGGAATTCGAATAAACACTCCGGAGTTGTCATTCTGGTCGCGCATCTTGTACACGACTCTGATGACACAGTCCCCCAGTTTGCTCTCGGTCCAATAAAGCAGGCCCATGCCGCCGTGGGTCTGGATGAGGCCGTTTTCTACGGTCATATCGCCTTTCCCCACATGCTTCCAGCCGTTCAGATTTTTGCCGTTGAAGAGCTGCTTCCACTCGCCGCCGGGCGCCGCCTGGAGCAGGCCGGCAGCTGCGAGCAAAACCACCCCCGCTTTGAGACCGAGAGATTTGTCCATATTGGAAGCCTACACCAGTCTGTTGATAGCCTTCAGCGCTCAGCGTTCAGCTATCAGCTTGGCTGAGAGCTGACGGCTGAAAGCCGCTAGCCGACCTAGAAAGTAAAGCGGAGTTGCATGTCGATCCGGCGCTGGTTGCTGGCGGTTGCTTCCGCGCCGTAGCCTCCCGTGATTCCGGTGGACTCCATAAAGTAGGGAGACGTAAGCGCTCCATTCGGCGTGTTGAGGTTCTCGTGATTGAGAATATTGCGCACGTTGATAGAGAAGATCAGGTTGTATCTGTGCTCCGACGTCTCGACCGGTCCGCTCCTGAAGCCGCCTCCACCGTGTCCACCACCGTAGCCTCCGCCGCCACCGGATCGTGCGCCTCCACTGGGGCCGGAGAACTTCGTGGTGCCGAATCCCCACGTTTTGCTGACCCGCACATTGAGGCCAACGTAACCGGGGCCGATTGCCGCATTCCGTTCAATAATGTTGGAGCTGCCTGGCACCGGAACGAGGGGAACAGGGTTGAGATAACCGAAAGGCGTATTGTACGCGGTCGTGAAGTTCACCACACTGGGACGGGCCGTCGAATCGGGTTGCCCTTGCAGGTAAAGATCCGTTCCCGTGGTGACGTTATACGGAATCCCGCTGTGCGCTACTAAGAACGGTGACAAACGGAAGCCATGCGGTCCGGCCAAAGATCCGCCGAAGAAGAAGTTCTGCTCGATACTGAGCGCAGCACGGCCCCAATCAGCCGCAAAATCATAGGGGTCGGCCGGCATAGCTGCCACACCGTCCGTGTTGCTATGCGCATTGTTCCAGGAATAGCGCGTGAACAGAGTCAGCCATTTCCCTACCTGCGAGTTCACGCCGGCTATAACTTGCGTCTGCTTGAATATCCCGTCAGATTCAAAGTTGTAGATATCGCCGATATTGCCATACGGGCGGGGCCCGCTCACTCCTCCCGGCGCTCCTGGCGGGAGTTTGCCGGGAATTGGGTAGGGTGCGTTGATGTCAACAGTCTGCAATTCATGAGTTCCGCGCGAGTTCACGAAATTCAGTGTGAACGTAGTGTGAGCGAAGAGTTGCCGTTCGAGCGAAACGGCCGTCTGCATCAATCGCGGCGCCTGCAGCGCGCCGTCAATCTGATAATGCTGTGGCACGTTGGTGGTTACGGCCTGGAGATCGGCAATCGGAATGGGCGTCGAGAAGGCAGCATCGATCGGCGGCAGTGCCGGGTTGTTCAGGTTGTTTAGCGTGTATGCGACCTGATTATTCGTATTGAGTCCGTAACGCTCCGCCGTCAGGACATTGGTGACGGCAAAACGGTCATAGAAGATTCCCCATCCTCCGCGAATCACGGTCTTGGGGCGGCTGTTTGAGCCCCTGCTGTCAGGCGACCACGCGAAGCTGAATCTCGGAGCCCAGGCGATGGGACTGGGAATGTTCGTTTGTGCCTCGAGCCGCAAACCGAAACTCAGTGTCAGATTCGGCTTCACTCGCCAGTCGTCCTGAACAAACGGGCCGAAATCGAACTGCGTGAGCCCAACGTAAGGGGTGCCGGTGTTGACCGTGTATTTCGAAGGCCCGTAGCCCTCGGCAGCGATTTGCCCGCTGCTTTTCCCCATGGCGAAGAGTTGCTCGGTGTACAGATATTGCTGGATCGAGGAGAGTTCTACGAACGCGCCCTTTGCCGTAACTAGGGGCGTCAGGTCGGGCTGAAGCTGCGGAAGATAGGGAAACTGGCCGCCCAGAAAAGAGTACTGGCCATTGAACGTTTTAGGACTGGAATCGTACAGCGCAGTTGCTCTCACACGAATACCGGCCTTAATCGAATGCGCGCCGTACGTGAGTGATGTGTAATTTTGCAACTCCCAATAGTTCTCCAGATCGTAGCTGCTCGGATACCCCGGTGCGCTATACCCGGAACCGCCCGACACGAACGATTGCGCAACGTCGAGTGTGGGGCTGGTTGTCTGGCTCTTCGTGGTCTCGTATGCTCTCTCGAACTCGAAATGCGTCTCGTTAACCGCATGCGGACTCAACACGGCGGTCTCGACTACCTGTGCTGTCTGCTCATTAGTGGATTGAGTGTACCCGCTGCTCGGCAGGGTTATGTTTCCGACCGTGGTGGTTGGTAGGTTGAAGGCACCGACTCCCGTAAGGATATGGTCGTTTTCAAGATACGCATACCGCAAGCTGAGGGTGTTATTCGCTCCAAGCTGATAGTCGAGGCGCGGGCTCACCGTCGTTCGCCTTTGTGGAGTCGCGTGGTAGATCTGGTAGGGCACCGAGGTCAGAAAATTTTCTGCGGGAATGGTTGCGTTCACGATGCCGTTATCGTCAATCTGCCGCCGCTCGACATCCAGAAAGAAGCTGGCGTGCTTGTTCACCGGTCCGCTGAAATTGCCGCCGAAGAGTTGCGTCCGGAAGGGTGGATCATCGAAGCCGGGTGTCACCAGGAACGGGTTGCGTGAATTCCAGATGCCGTCACTGATGTCGTAGTACGCCTGACCATGGAACTTATCCGTTCCCGGCTTTGTGAAGATCTGGATGCGGCCGAAACCCATCTTGTCGAACTCGGCTGAAAACGGATTGGAATTGATGCGGATCTCACGAATGGATTCTTTGGGTGGAAGGCGGCCACCGGTGAAGCCATCAATGTAAATTTGATTGCCCCCAGGACCTGCCGCGGGTCCGGCGAGGGCTTCAAGGTCGGCCTGCAAATCATCCGGATCATCCGGCAGAGCATCAAGATCTTCCTGCTTGAGCACGAGGGCGGTCTGGTTATTCGCAGCCTCGGTGCTGACCGTGTTTGTACTCGTATCGGTGACAGTTACTTCCTGGCGCTGAGTTTGCACAGTCATTTTGAGATTGGCGGTAGCCGCTTGGCCCGCCGCGACCGTTGCCGCCGTAATGCCTTCCTGTTGAAGCCCCGAATAAGTCGCCGATACCGTGTACGTTCCGGGAGCAACGCCGCGGAACGTGTAGGCGCCGTCGGCGCCGGTTGTCGTCGTCTGCACTGTGCCCTGCGCATCCGCCAGCGTTACCATCGCGCCGGGAATGATGCCCCCGGTGTTGTCTTTCACCGTGCCTTGCACGATGCCGGTAGAACGCGTTGCGCGGTGAGCCGGCGCTTGTGCGGCCGGTGCGGTTTGTGCCGCTGCGCCTTGGGCGGGAAACAAGCACAACAGCCCAAGCCAGGCGGCGAATACACTCGTAGTGTTTAAAGCCATTTAACCTCTGAAAGCAACTCGATTCTTTGAAAACGAACTGGCCGGCCTGCGCCTACTGCGGCACAGCCATTTCGCCCAGACCCCAGTCACCGCCGAGCGACTGCCCGCCTTGCCGGGTTGGAGCGGACTGCAGGATCGGCTCGACGCCGGCGATGATGTTTGTAGCTAACAGGCGTGAGTCATCCGCTCCCGTAGCGGCCCCCGCCACCACAACTTCGTCTCCTGGTTTCAGATCCGAGAGATTTATTTTGGGCAGATGCTCAATCATCTGAGAGACGTCGCCATTTCCCCTGGCGTGCATGCCCATCCCGGGTCCGGCGGCAGAGGCTGGTTGGCCCTGCTCCCCGCTCCCGCGCTGCCATGAACTATTGGGTGATTCACCGGAGTTGGCCGCGGCCTCCCCCTGTCTGCCGCTATTAGGAGGAGCGCCCGCACCGCTTCTGAAATTCGGGTTGAGTCGCCGCGCCAGCGTCATCGCCATCATCGGCGGCAGCTTGCGGATGGCGCTTTCATCGTTCAATAGGATCTGCACCGGCTGCTTGGTGGCAAGATTCTTGATCGTAATCTGCTTGCCGTCAGGCGCTATGGAGAGAATGGTGCCCGTGAGCGTTCGGAATGCTCCCGAGTACAGCTTCTCCGCAGTGATCGTAGAACCATCTGCGTTCTTTTCCCCGATGATCCGGACCTGGTCGTGAGGCTGGATCTGGGCGAGGCTGGAGGGGGCTGGTGTACCAGGCGTTTCCGCCGTATACCTGGTAAACTCAGTCGCTTTTGACGTTTCGACCGTGACAGGCTGACGGCCTTCCGGAGTGCGAACTGTGATCGTAAGTTTGCCGGTGGATGGATCAATGGAATCTACTATCCCTGCCGTGCTGTTGCGCCATGCCTCCGCTTGCGCCTGGTGAGCGGCCTGAAGCTCGCGCGCCGACATCAGCACGACGCTTCTCGCCGCGATCGCATTAGGATCGTCCTCCGGCTTTGAACCGCGTACGTCGACGCGGTCCCCAACTGCCAGATCGTCGGCCGTTATGCGGGTGGCGCTCTTCAGATCCTTCGCGCCGGGCGCAACCTTAATTAAGGTTTTTGTGTTCGCGAGTTGAACCGTATCCTGCGCGCCGGTCTTATCCTCCCTCACCGTGATGGTATGCGCCGTGGTGTCGACGGCCGTAATCGTGCCGATTACGTGCTCGCTCGGTTTAGCGGTTGCTGTCGGCGTCTCCTGTCCGGAGGCGGTTCCAATAAGTAAGATGGCGGCAAGCAGAACCGCAGAAGACTTCGGCATAGGCTTCGTATGTGTTTGAGCGCGTTATGCGCCCGTTAGTTATTAGAAGAGGGCGCAAGGGCTTGTAAAGAGGTTACGCGGTTTGTTGGATTCGCGTTCACGAAAAGCACGCGCCTGCCGATAGCTCTCAGCGGAAAAAAATTGGGCGCATGTGACTTCTCCAGATCACATGCGCCCAAAAAGCAATTTTGGAAGACGGAATCGCGGCCTAAGCTGCGTTGACAAGTATCTCTTCGAACAACTCGTTGCCTTCTTCCTGATTGCGGTCCGCCTGCTCCTGACACTGTATGCAGAATGGCGCCCACGGCACCGCGGCCAGGCGTTTCGGGCTGATCTCCTCTTCGCAATGCAGACAGGTTCCGAATGAGCCGTCCTCAATGCGGCGAAGAGCCGAGCGCACGTTGCGGAGCAAATTCGATTCACGGTCGAGGTTGCGAATTGCGAGCTCGCGTTCGGCCGCATGCTGCACCTCGTCTAACGCGTCTGCACTCTTCTCGATGGTGATTGCATCGCGATTGCGAACGATTCGTTCCAACTCGTCCTGTTTGTTCTCCAGGATCTTTTTGAATTTGCTGAGTTCGGTCTTCGTCATTTCTGTTCTCCTTATTACGACTAGCTTTGCCCACTCAAAAAATTCGAAGCAGCCAAGTATGTCCGATTAGACGTAGGCGTTTTCAAAAAGGTTCAACAACGGTAGCGACCTTTCCCTGACAACGGCAGCATGAAAGTTTCTGGCACCGTACGCAGGGGAGTTAGGCTGAAGAAGATGCCTGGCGAGTTTGCTCTGATAGACCGAGTACCTGCTGCCGGGCGCTTCCACTCCGATAAGCCGACGCTTTTCGGATCTCCGAATCATACCACAACCCTTTAGCAATTCAAGAGCCAACTTTTCTGGCTCGAACTTTGGCTCAAACTTGGAACGGTTGCCGGCTGATCTGCTACGTTCCCCAATCAAGCTTCTGTGCCTCCTCCCCGGCCGGTCGACTGCCTCTCAACGCCTTTTGTTGCAATGAGTTTGTTTGTGAAACGTTATCGTGTTTTGGTGCTTTTTGCAATCCCCGGGAAGAGGCAAATCCGCCGGACGATCGTGTTTCTTCCGGTGTCATCGGGACATCTCGAAGTGTTTACGTGTAATCTCGTTCGCAAACTTCTCAAGCGCATTGAAAGAAGGTAAGACTAGGGCGTGTAAAGTCTGGACTACCAGGCGTAAACTGCGTATTTTCGTCTCAGAGCTGTCGGCTGTCTGCCGAAATATCGTCTTTTTCGGCAGTTGCCCGAACCTGCACGAGGCAACTGTAAAAAGCCGGTCCGCCCCCGATGTCTGTCAACCGGTCGGCCGTGAGCTGATTTATTCCAAGCTGTTGCGGCGAAAGCTTATTCCATCGAACGCTGCGGGCGCGCAAAGTCCCCGGCTTAACGTCGCGGCTGATTTCAGCCTGGAAAAAGCACCTTCCGCGATCATTCCATGCTTCAACAATCGTCCCGTCTGTGATCGCTCTTGGCCCGGCATCATCCGGATGAATAGCAAGCCGTGCTGTCTGCCCGTCGACATCTGTCCGATGGCCGAACGTCGAATTCATGCTGTCGTCGTTTTTTCCTGAGACAAGCTCCAACGGAAAGCGCGCGACGAGCGATGCGTCACCGAACCGCGATTCAATCGGAGGGGTGTAGCCGAGGGTTTCCGCTCCGAATTCGAACTTGCCGCTCGCGGTACGGAAGCCCCCGTCCGCAAATGGACGAAACGGTTCATTTCCGGACGGATCTCCGGAAGAGAGTGTCAGCCGGATCGATCGCTCGGCATCCAGCCGCTCCAGCGTGATCCCACGGAGAAATGGAGAATCGGTGGCCAGCAGCGCCCGAATCATGTCATCTTCCGTATCGTCAAAGCAGGGGTCCGTAAATCCCAGCCGTCTGGCGACCAGCCGGAACACTTCGACGTTCGTTCTTGCCTCACCGTGCGGAGGCAGCGCCGGACGCGCAAGCTGCAGGAAGTAATGGCCGTATGCAAGGTAAAGGTCGGTGTGCTCAAGAAACGTTGTCGCGGGAAGGACAATGTCGGCGTAATCGGCTGTGTCGGTTTGGAACTGCTCCAGCGCGACAGTAAAGAGGTCGGCTCGCCGCAGTCCTCGAAGTACCCGGCCTTGATCGGGTGCAATGGCGGCCGGATTGGAATTGTAAACGACAATCGCCTTCACTGGCGGATCCTGTAATTCGGTTAGTGCATGGCCGAGCCGCGACATGTTTACTATGCGCGCCGGCCGTCCCAGCGAAGACTGGAGCTGCAGATCGGGCCGTTCGAGCGCGTTCCGGTCGAATTCGAATGCGCCGGAGGTTGTGAGCTGCAATCCACCGCTGGCGTGACGCCACGATCCCGTGATCACCGGCAATGCGGCAATCGCCCTGACCGCGGCGCCGCCCCGCTCGCTGCGCTGAACACCGTAGTTCAGCCGGATCGCTGCCGGCTGGTTGAGGGCATAGTCTCTTGCAAGCGCCTCGATGTCCTCCGCTGGGATGCCCGTAAGAGTGGCAGTCACAGCCGGTGGATAAGCGCACGCCAGTTGCGCGAACTCCGCAAAACCGTGTGAGTGCTTACCGATGTAGTCTGCGTCGTGCCATTGCTCGCGCAGGATTACATGAATCAGCCCCAGCGCAAGTGCGAGATCAGAACCCGGGTTAATCGCGAAGTGTTTGTCTGCCGCCTTACCGGTTCGATTCTTCACCGGGTCAATAACGTAGAACTTGGCGCCCCTGCGCCGCGCCTCCACGATAAACGGCCAAAGGTGCACGTTTGTGCCGAGGACGTTTGCGCCCCAGGCGATGATCAATCGCGAATGCGCAAACTGTTCGGTTTCGGTTGCGAGCTTGATGCCCTGCGAGAGCATCAGAGCCGCTCCCCCCGTCGCCGAGCAGATAGTACGATCCAGCCGTGAGGCGCCCAGCCGGTGAAAGAAGCGGCGGTCCATTCCGGATCCGTTGAGCAAGCCCATGGTGCCGGCATAGCTATAAGGCAGAATCGCCTCCGGGCCATCCTTTTGAGCAATTGACTCCAATCGGCCGGCGATCTCGTCCAGCGCCGAGTCCCAACTTACGCGCTCGAACCGGCCTTCCCCTTTTTCCCCGATCCGGCGAAGCGGGTGCAGCAAACGGTCCGGGTGGTACTGCCGTTCCAGGTACCTGGCGACTTTACCGCACAGGAACCCGCGCGTGATGGGATGATCCCGATCGCCGCTCAGCTTGCTTGCTCTCCCTGACGAATCGATCTGCACAACCAGCGAGCAGGTATCGGGGCAATCCAGGGCGCAGACGGATTTTCGAGTCTCGGACACTATCCTCAATTGTCGCTGCTAACGGCTTCAGCCATCAGATGGAAATCTGGCCTCTGAGGAACAGCGCTGCATATCCCGCCATCGCCACCCGGTCGCCAAGCAGCTCGCAGAAAAGTTCGCCGCCGCGTGCGGAAATTTGCCGCGCGCGTAGTTTTGTTTTGCCGAGCCGTTTCGCCCAATAAGGAACTAACGTGCAGTGAGCGGAACCGGTTACCGGATCTTCCGGGACGCCTTTTGCGGGCGCGAAAAAGCGCGAGACGAAATCGCAGTCATCGCCGGGTGCTGTCACAATGGTGGCAAACCGGTCGATGTTGATCAACTCGCGCATGTCCGGTTTGAGGGCCTTTACGTCTGCTGCGGAAGCGTAAACGACGAGATAGTCGCGCGCGGCGAGCACTTCCGATGGATTTCCTCCCAAAGCCGGCAGCAGCGCGCGATGCGGCTCTATAGGTGCAGGTGGCCGCGAGGGGAAGTTCATTACCAGACGCTCGCCATCGCGGCTGACCGCCAGCTCTCCCGATTTCGTCTGGAATCTCACGGTGTCTTCGTTATGCCCCAACTCGTGAAACACCACGTATGCGGAGGCGAGTGTTGCATGCCCGCACAAATCGACCTCGCAGGCCGGGGTGAACCAACGCAAATGGAACCGATCGCCATCCGGCACGAAGAATGCCGTTTCTGAGAGGTTATTCTCTACGGCTATGGATTGCATGGTCGCATCCGGGAGCCAGGCCTCGAGGGGGCAAATGGCAGCGGGGTTGCCGGCGAACACTGCACTCGAAAAGGCGTCGACTTGAAAAATGGGAATGTTCATAGGCGATGCGAGGTGCCAGTCGTCTGCTTGCGACGCGCGCGTTGACGAAGAGAAGAACCTAGTTTACCTGTACCCGGTGTTTTTCTTTCAACACCAGCTCGTCGAAGATCGCCAGCACTTTCTTGCGATAGGTGTACATGCGGCGCAGCGAGTCGCGGAAGTCTTCCTCGTACCGCTGCGGTTGCAACCACTTATGCAAAAGTGGACGTGGCACGTCAATATCCCGGCGCAGGTCCTCTGCCGAGTGTCCCCGCAAAAAGAGACCGTAAAAAATGGCTGCTTCGCGCTGCGGGGCGAGAGGATCGAGATCTTCGCGGCCAATCATACTGCGTTCTGCTAAGTCCGTATCGTACTACCAAATCGAGGACTTTGAAAGCTCCTAAGTCCTCAGTCTAACAACGCTGTCAAGCCCTTGACGAGCATCATCCAACGTGCACTCCGGCCTCCAAAACCGGACACACCAAACCCATCGGCAAGCACCTCTTTACCTTCAGGCTGGTTCCGGAACCGGCCTGCCGGAACGACGGGTAAGGCTCGGATCTTTAATGGATGTCTGAAGTCCCGGACAGTTCTCAACTTTTTTGAGATACGATCTTGACGAATAAGCGCCCTCGGGCCTGGACGAAGGTGGCGTTCTCGGGCTTCCCTAAAAAGAAGCAGCGAAACCCGGGGCAGGGAAGAACGTCTGTCGAAGCATGCGGGAGGCCGCGCGGGGTGTTGACGCACCAAAGCCAGGAGCTTAGCGAACCCAAGCTGAACGGGAACATCGTCATCGGCGAACTTATTCGCAACATGGAGCTGGGGCGCTTTGAAATGGCCTACAGCGTCTTGCTGCCCTGTGTGTTCACCGTCTATCTGAATCCTCAGGATCACGCCACCCTGAGCGGCGTTTTCCCCCACGTGATCGAGGACGCAAGGCGCGCGTTGCGTGCTCGCGTGGCGGAACTTAACGCCATACCTCCGCGTTTGTCTTTGCGAAAGCGGAGAACTCTGAAGGAGTATAAAATCGCTTGCCGCGACTGGTTCATCGAATTTCTCCCTGACCCGGAGGTTCCATCAGGCGATGTCGAAATTCACTCCGAGCTGAATGAAACTGTGCAGCCGGGTTTCCGCGGCATGAAGACCACCCTCATGGATCGCGAGCCCACAGCCGGCCGGCAGACGTCCACCAAAGTAGCGGAATCTCGCCTGGTCTCTGACTCTATCTATGCGGAGATCGCCTATGAGGACGACTCCGGCGTTCAGGTCTACCTGGTGGCGCAGAACCGGGTGCGCGTTGGCCGCGGCGGCGAACAACAGCCCATGGACCTGGCTTTGTACGCCTCCGATGAGGTCTCGCGCGAGCATCTCACCATCCGCCGCGACCCGGCGACCGGGCTTTTCTTCATCGTTGACTCCAGTACAAACGGAACCTGGGTAAATGGAAAACGTCTCCGTAAAGGAGCGGAAGAACTGCTTCCGAAACGCGCTCAAATTGGAGTCGGCGGGGTCCTCACCATGAGCTTTGAGGCGCGCGAATGACATTTCTATACTTCGCGCACATCCCATTCGTGCTGCTCTTTCTCGTGTTTACTATCGGCTTGGTGTTTTTCAGTTGGCGCGCAGGGAGAAGACCATGAAGGCCCTTGCCGCCTGGCGGGCTGCTTCCGCCTCCGACACCGGATTGCAGCGGACCGAGAACGAAGACCGCGTCTTCGTGGATGAAGAACTGGGCATTTTCCTGGTCGTCGATGGCTTGGGCGGCCATGCAGCCGGTGAGCATGCCGCCGGCATTGCGGTGCGCGAAATCGCTACACATCTCCGTACCTGTGAACGAAACGACATTGAAACGGAAGTACGCACGGCGATCACGGCCGCCAACAACCGAATCTATGAAGCGGCGCAAAGCAATGCAGCATGGCAGGGAATGGCATGCGTGCTCACGCTCGCTATGATTCATGACGACTATGTCACGGTCGGCCATGTGGGTGATTCGCGGTTGTACGTCTTTCGGAACGGCCGCTTGCGCAAGCTCACAGCCGATCACTCCCCGGTCGGAGAACAGGAGGACCATGGAGAACTCACGGAGCGCGATGCGATGCGCCACCCGCGCCGTAACGAGGTCTTTCGGGACGTCGGATCGGCGCCGCGTGAGTCGAACGACGAACATTTTATTGACACGCAGAAGTTCGCCCTTCCCGCCGACGGCGCGCTGCTCTTGTGCAGCGACGGCCTTAGCGATGTGCTCACGTCAGCGCAGATAGCCGGCATCCTCGACCATTTCGAAGGCGACCCCCAACGCACCACCCAGGAGCTTGTCGAAGCGGCAAACCTTGCTGGCGGCATCGACAACGTCAGTGTGATTCTGATTGCCGGTTCCGACTTCGTGGGAAGCGGCGCGAGCGCGCTTGCCACCGGACGTGCCCGTCACGCCATTACGCGCGAGCGCGCCGGCGCATGGTCATGGCCCGACTGGTTAAAGAGCGCTGCGCTGCTGCTGGCCGGTGTGGTGCTCGGCGCGTCGGCATTCCTGCTGGCTGAGTGGTGGGTGCAGTCGCGATCCGTCCCGCCCATGGCAGTGACGGCCGCGCAACATTCGCCGGAACACATTGCCGTGAATGGGGCAGACTCGCTCGGCATCATCAAAGCGCTTTCTGCCGCCGGACCTGGTGATACGATTGACGTTCCCAAAGGCCAGTATCTCGGTCCGCTGAACTTGAAAGAACACGTCAATATTGAGGCGGAAGAGCCGGGTCAGGCGGTGGTTCAAAGCGATCCGAAATCGGCTGCCTACCCGGGCATCGCCATCGCTGCGAACGGTATTCGCGACGCGCGTGTACGCGGACTCGCCATCAGCGGAGACGAGGCTCATCCGCTGCGCGTCGGCATGCTGATCGAGAACTCTTCCATAGAAGCGGATGAGATCGACATCTCAGGCGCTATCGAAGCCGGAGTCCTGATTGATGGCGCCTCCAGCCCGTTGCTGCTGGCTAACGTGATTCATGGAAACCTGGGGCCGGCCGTGGTGATTCGCGGCCAGAGCAGGCCGCGTCTCAGCGGCAACACAATTACGGCAAATTCGCTCTCCCCGGAGTCCGGGCGCTCGGGCATAGAAATCAGCGGGGATGCCCAGCCGGTCCTCGCGAACAACGTCGTGTCGCAGAACGGCTCAGATCTCAAGGATGCGCATGGGCCGAAACCGAAGACGAAAGGGAAGCCGGGCGATCTGGCCGCGCCGCGGCAGTAGCGTGATGCTCTAAGGAAACCACGGCGCTATGGTACAGGCGGAAAAATTCGGCAGGTACGAGATCCTCCGCAAGCTCAGCCGAAGCATGACCGACGTCTATCTGGCGCGCGACAGCGTGCTGGATCGGCCGGTGGTGTTAAAGATCATAGAGCGTTCTGGGGACGACTTCACCAAGCTCGCCATAGAAGCCGAATCGCGCGGAGCACTCATCCAGAAGCAGTTGCGTTTTCTCGACCCGCGGATTCTCGAAGTGTACGAATTCGGCGAGCTGAACGGCTGCTTCTTCGTTGCATTGGAGTACTTCGAAGGAAGAACGCTTGCCGAAATCCTGCGCGAGGAGCGAACGCTCGAGCCCAAGCGCGCTGCTTTGTATGCCGCCGAAATCTGCGATCAGCTCAAAACGCTGCATTCGTTCCTTTCTGAAATAGACGGCCGAAGGACGGCTGTCGTGCACGGTGACGTAAAGCCTTCGAATGTTCAGGTGGGCGCCAGCGGCGAGCTCCGCCTGCTCGATTTCGGCATAGCCAAGGTCATTACCGCTACCCACAACCTCACGCGCCACAATCTGGGGAGCCCGAGTTACTGCTCGCCGGAGCGCTTGCGCCGTGCTCAGGTGGATCAGCATGCGGACCTCTGGGCGGTTGGCATAAGCCTCTATGAAATGCTTTCGGGTGCGCCGCCCTATCAGGCGCAGGATACGCGGAAGCTCGAAAACTTAATCCAGTCTGCGCGGCCGCCGCGTGCTTTGCCCGATCACTGCCCCGACGCGCTGAAGGCCATTGTAGGGAAAGCTCTTGCGCCCGATCTGCGCCGCCGCTACAGTTCAGCAGAAACCTTTGAGAGCGATCTTCGCGCGTTCGTTCAGGATCGGCCTACCATTGCCGCCCGCGAACAGGCAGTCTCCTGGCTGTCGAACGAGACGGTTGAACGGCCGCGTACGGAAGCGGTCGGAAACGCTGTAGGCGTTCAGCCGCGCCGGAAGGCGGCATTTCGCCTGAAGCTGTCACCCGAGTGGAGCACGCTTACCGTTGCTCTGCTCGCCGGCATCCTGGCGGGCCTCGTGCTGTTCATTCCGGTGGGTTATTACTATCACGCGCGGTCAGAAACGCGGCCGCTTCGCGTGTCGAAAGACTATGCCCATGAAGACCTCGGCGTGCTCACCGCGGATTGGGATCGCTACACCCGGCTTCGAAAAACCAACGCCTTCGCGAACCGTCTCTGGCCAAGTCTCTCCATCGATAGCCACATGCGGGCCAATTTGATCGCTGCCGGTGACAACATACTCGATACCTTCCGCGGTAGTTCGGATGCCAACCTCAGCGATTTTGACTGGGCGAAAGCGAGCCTCTGTTTCCGGCATGCGCTCGACATCGGGCCGTCCGATGCCAGATTGAAAGGCAAGCTCGCCATCTGCGAGGGCTACAAGAACCTCTCCCAATACCCCAAGGCGCCAAAGGCGCTGTTGAGTATCGACAGCTTCCGGCAGGCCGAGTCGTATCTCCCGCGTTCAGCCGATCCGCACTTGGGGCTGGCCCGCGTCTACGTGTATTCGCTGAAAAATATCGGCGAGGCCATGGGCGAATTCCACGAGGCCGAGCGCCTGGGCTACCAGCTTGGTCCTCGCGAAGCCGAGGAAGAGGCCGATGGCTTTCTCTACCGCGCGCAGTGGGAGCTCGCGCGTGCCAAGCGCAGCGTCGCGAACAAGGCTCAGGAGACAAAGTGGCTCCAGCTCGCACGGGCCGATACCGGCAGGGCCCGCTCCCTGTATGAGCCGATCGCCGGATTTTCAAACGTCAGCACAAGCCTTGAGCGTGTCTATCAGGACGAAACTGAACAAGCCAGTTTGGAGACCGCGTCCCTCGAAACATCTCCTCCGAAGCAGCGATACGCCAAGCGTGCGGCACAACGGAAATGGCAGTAACCAGGAGTTGGGCAACCAGCGTCGAGCTTAAGCTCGCACGCGCCGCGGAATTCAAACCGCGCGAGCGAAGGCAGGAGTTCTGGTGCTTGTTGGGCGCCTCTCTTGTTGTTTCCTGCGGTCTGCTTCTCGTCTTTCTCGCGAAAACGCAGGATTTCCCGGAGACGCAAGCCCGGCTTGCCTCCGGGGAACTGTTGAATGTCAATGCGGTCAGCGCACCGCAGCAACTCGCTCCTGCGTTGGAGGTGTTTAGTGATCCTGCGCAGCGTGACTCCGTTGCGCAACGTCTCTTTGACTTCATGGAGCGCCACCGGCCCCTGCCGAATGTAGGAGCTCTTGCCCGGCTGCGCGCTCCGCGAACCGAAACCGCAGAAGCTTCCAGGAACCGCACCGCAACAACAGTTCTCATTCCTCTCGCGAAGCTCAAGCCGTTACTCATCGTAAGAAGCCCTGCCGAGTTCCTGCACACGTTCGCCGTTTGGGCGCTGCTGTACATCGCCGGGTTCTGGGTGGTACATCTGGCCTGGCGCCTGCGGAAATTTCGCGGCGATCCCGTCATCCTGCCCGCCCTGCATCTTCTCACCGGCATCGGGCTGATATTGATGGTCAGTCTTCGCGATCCGCTGCGCGATACTCTCGAGTTCAAGAAATTCGCCTGGGGTGTGCTTACCGGCTGCGCGGTTTTACTGCTCCCGTTGTTCAGGGGCTTCCAGTACAGAACCTTCTCACGCTGGACTTACACTCCTCTTCTGATCGCACTTGCACTATTCTTCGCGCTGCTCTATCTCGGATCAGGTCCCACCGGCAGCGATGCGAAAGTAAACCTCGGCCCATTTCAACCGGTCGAAGTGATCAAGGTGCTGCTGGTGCTGTTTTTGGCGGGTTACTTCACCACTAACTGGGAGCGTCTGCGCGACCTCCAGCAAAAGAAGCTCGTGCCTCCGCCGCTTCGCTGGTTGAGACTGCCGCGCTTGAATCAGGTTCTTCCGGTCGTGTGCGGCGTGTCTTGCGCTCTGGTTCTCTTCTTCGTCCTGAAAGACATGGGCCCGGCGCTGGTGACCGGCATGCTGTTTCTCGCGATGTATGCGGTGGCCCGCCGGCGTGCCGGGCTGGCGCTGCTCGGCGTTGCCGTTCTGGTTACTGGCGTTGCGGTCGGCTATCACTTAGGCGTCCCGCATACGGTCGTAGATCGCGTTTCCATGTGGCTTTCGCCTTGGAATAACGACGTCCGCGGCGGCGACCAGCTCGCTCACTCTCTTTGGGCCTTCGCCACCGGCGGCCCGTGGGGCTCCGGTCCGGGTTGGGGCGACCCCGGCTTGATTCCGGCAGGCCATACCGACCTGGTTCTGCCCTCGATCGCCGAGGAATGGGGACTGCCCGGCGTGCTCAGCATCGCGCTGCTCTTTCTGCTGCTCCTCTGGCGCGCCTTTCGCATCGCTTTGCGCGCGCCCGATGAGTATTCGTTGTTTCTCAGCATCGGCCTCGGAGTCCTGATCGCGCTCGAAATGCTGCTCATTTCCGGCGGCGCACTTGGTGCCATTCCTTTGTCCGGCGTAGTCTCTCCCTTTCTGAGTTCGGGCAATACCGCGATGCTGGCGAACTTTTTGATCTTCGCCATCCTGCTCAGTGTCTCGAACGTGAGCAACCGGTTCAGCACACCGGCGGCCGAAGAACCATCGCCGGCCGGCGGTCTCCGCGAGCCTTTCGCCCGCCCCGTGCATATTCTGTCGGTTTGTATTGCCGGCTGTGCCTGCGCACTCGTCGGCCGTGCCGTCTACATCCAGGGACTGCACGACCGCGAGCTGTTAAACAAAGACGCTCTCGTCTTCACCGCGGACGGCGTGAAGCGTCCCCAGCACAACCCGCGGTTGAATTCTCTCGCCGCGAGCATCCCGCGGGGCGACATCTATGACCGCAACGGAATCCTGCTCGCAACCAGCGATTGGGCGCAATTAGAGCGCCATGAGTCTGACTATCAGCCTTTCGGCATCGTCATAGATCAGGTCTGCTCCAGGCTTGAAACCCGTCATTATCCCTTTGGTCCCGCGATGGTTCACGTTCTGGGCGACCTGCGCTCCGGAGAAAACTTTAATGCCACGAACGCCTCGCTGATCGAGCACGATTCGAACAAGAAACTGCAGGGCTACGCAGATTATGCGGACCTGGCAAATTTTGTTCGCTATCGCCACCAGCGCGCCAATCCGATCATGCAAACCTTGATGGCTCGTGACCGTGATGTCCGGACCACCATCGACATTCGGCTGCAGCTCAAGTTGACCGAGATTCTCAGAAACCGATTGGAGCTTTCGGGAAGGAAAGGCGCTCTGGTCGTGATGGACACGCGAACAGGCGATGTCTTGAGCCTGGTGAGCCGGCCTGAACCGCCCGCCGCCGGGCAAGCCACACCCGATGAACTGCTCGATCGTGCCCGCTATGGCGAGTACCCTCCCGGGTCGACCTTCAAGCTTGTCACCGCGATTGCCGCTCTGCGCCTCGATCCGCAGTCGACGGAACGAACTTACTCCTGCCGCCGGCTGCCCGATGGCCGCGTAGGCGCCATTATTCCCGGCTGGCGGCGGCCCATCCGCGACGACTATAAAGACCGCGTCCATGGCACGTTGAAGATGGCGCAGGCGATCACCGTTTCCTGTAACGCATACTTCGCCCAACTCGGCGTGTACAACGTTGGTACCGCCGCTTTGCGTGAAACGGGCGGCATTCTCGGCATTGATACGGGCAGCGAGAAAGAAGTACGCCAGATGCTGCCGTTTGCCTCCTACGGTCAGGGACCGGTTGTGATCACGCCGTTCAAAATGGCGCGAGTAGCCGCTACTATTGCAAACAACGGGTGGATGCCGCAAGGCCGGTGGGTGCTCGATTCGAGCAACGCTCGCGTTTCACCGCCTGCCCAGATTGTTCCCGAACCCTCTGCCGATTTCCTGGCGCGTGCCATGCGTTCGGTTGTCACTTCCGGCACGGCGCGTACTGCCATGCTCGGAATCGCCGTCAACGTCGCGGGCAAGACCGGAACCGCGCAGCTCGATTCCGGCGAGCCGCATTCCTGGTTCGCCGGCTTTGCACCCTATGATGCTCCGCCCGAAAACCGCATTGCCTTTGCCGTCATCGTGGAGCATGGCGGTTACGGAGCGCAGACGGCCGCGCCCATCGCCCGCGAAGTGGTGGAAGCCGCTCAACAACTGGGCGTGATCAAAAATAATTCTTCCGAGGAAAGGTAAACAAATGGCGATTCCGAATGTGCTCGAAAAACTGGGTCGTGCGATCTTTGAATCGCCCTTTGGCGTCAATCGGATTGCCAGGGATGCTCCCGAACTTGCTGAGATCCGTCTCGCGGTTCTCGATGCCGTCAAAGCCAAGAGCCATCGGGCCGGTGGAAAAAACGTGTTCCCCTTTGACCTGATTCGCGTCGAGTTGCTCGGCATTCCTGAAGAGCAGGCTCCTGTCTTCACCGGCGGCTTCCTGACGGAGTACTTAACGGAGGAGATCAAGACCGGTCTGGCACGGTCCAGCTTCCGCTTTCCGCATAACCTCCGCCTGGAAATTCAGACCAGTACCCGCCTGCCGGCGCCTGGCGAGGCGTGGCTCTCCGTTGAGACTCGGATAGCAGATGCAGATCAGGTCAGGGATGCAGCCGAAAGCGCAGGCCCCGCCCGTCTGGTCGTACAGAACGGGACAGCAAACTGTTCGGAATTCATCATCTCGAAGCCCAGGATCAACATCGGTCGCACGGCGGAAGTATTCCGTCCCGCAGGGCCGTCCAGAAAAAATGACTTGGCCTTCACGGAAGAAAACGAAATCAATCGAACAGTCTCCCGTGAGCACGCACACATCCTCCGCTCCAAAAAGGATTGCGAGTGCCGGCTGTTCAATGACCGTTGGTACAAAGGGGAGGCAAACTGCGGTCTCTGGATCGTCAGGGAAGGGCTCAGCCAGCCTGTTCATCGCGGCTCGCGTGGAACCGTGCTGAAGCCCGGCGACGAAATTCATCTGGGAACTGCGGTCCTGAAATTCGTCGCCGGAGTTTCTGAAAAAGCTTCGGAATAGAGCTACTGCTGCGCCGCCGCAGCCCTCGTAGCTTTGAAGGCGCCGTCGTATTCCTGGAACTGCCAGGTGCCGTTTAGCGCGCCGTCAACCAGCGTGCCTTTCAGCTTCAACGTTCCCGCGCCCGCTTCGTCATCCGAGTAGGGAAATTCGAGACTGAACTTACCGTCCGAGAACGTGCCCTCATGTTCGCCGTCCGCGAGCTTGATGGTGATCTTCTCTCCGTCCTGCTTGAAAACGAGATCGCGCGCGCGGCCGCCATCGTCTGTTTCGAATACAAAGTGCCAGGTGCCCGAAATGTCGCTCTTTGCCGCCTCCCGCGCCGGTAACACCAGGCCGAGACAGAAGAAAATAGCCAAAACCGATAGCAAAGTCCTCATGAGATTCTCCTTGACGTAAGCTGCTTGGAATATATTACTCTTTCGCTCAGTTGCGAAACTGGAATTGTGCAAGAAATATCGCCGCTCCGGCATGAGCGCAGAGCGATAGCTGTTGATCGGTCTGGCGAAGAGCGAATCCCGCGCGGTACCGCAGCCTTTTACAAAACGAACTTAGCTCTCTTTTCTGCAGGATTCTCCACCTTCGCCCTGGTCTACTGTGTACAGCCGCTGATGCCCGCATTTTCGAAAGAGTTTCACATCAGCGCAGCCGACAGCAGCCTTTCGCTTTCTCTGACCACCGGCCTGCTGGCCGTTTCCATGCTCGTTGCAGGTGCCTTGTCTGAAATGATCGGCCGCAAGATGGTTATGACCGCCTCGTTGTTATCCGCCGCTGCTCTGACAATCGTCTCCAGCCTTGTTCCGAGTTGGCCGGCGCTCCTCGTTTTCCGCGCGATCGAGGGCATCGCCTTCAGCGGCTTGCCGGCCGTGGCCATGGCTTACCTCGCGGAGGAAATGGATCCCGCTTCGGTTGGTTTAGCCATGGGGCTCTACATCGGCGGCTCCGCCCTGGGCGGCATGTCGGGACGTTTCATCGCCGGCGTGCTGGCCGATCTGGGCTCGTGGCGCATTGGTGTGGGCGCTATCGGCGCTTTTTCGTTCGTAGCAGGCATTATCTTTTGGCGCAGCCTGCCGCCGTCGCGGCACTTCCACAGACGGGTTCTTTCTATTCGGCATTCTCTCCATACCTATGGCGAACATCTGACCGACTATGGCCTGTGTCTGCTGTTCAGTGTAGGCTTCCTCGCAATGGGAAGCTTCGTCACCCTTTACAACTATGTCGGGTACCGATTGGTGGCGCCTCCCTATTTTCTGAACCAGACGGCCATTGGCGCTATTTTCCTCGTCTACTTAGTAGGGATCTTCAGTTCATCGTGGGTGGGCGATCTGGCAGGAAGACTCGGCCGGCGAAACGTACTTTGGGCCAATGTCGTCCTGATGCTGGCGGGTCTCTTTGTTACGCTCGCGCATCCTCTTGCCTGGATTATTGTTGGCATCGCGCTGTTAACATTCGGCTTCTTCGGGGCACATTCCGTGCTCAGCAGCTGGGTGGGAATGCGCGCGCGCCATTCAAAAGCACAAGCGTCTTCGCTTTACCTGTTTTTCTACTATTTAGGCTCCAGTATCGTAGGCACAGCCGGAGGATTCTTTTGGAGTTCGTCGCACTGGCTGGGCGTGGTGCTGTTCGTGTCGTCTCTGCTGGCGTTGGCTCTCGCTATCTCGCTCATCCTCATCGGAGTAAAACCGCTGGCACACAGCACGGCTGCCGTGCGCGCTTAGCGATCGAGTCAATACAAGACCGAGGGTAGATACGCGCCCACGGGCTCGTTGTACAGACCGATTGTCATTAATGTCATTGGATAAACCAGGCGCAGACCATTTTCCAGGCACCAGCGGAAAAGATCGGCGTTGCGGGTGGGTATGAGGAGGCCGGGCCCGCTGAAAGCTCCGGCACTCGCGATCAACGCCTTGAGATCCAGGTTCGATTCCGCCACTGAATGCCCGAAAAATCCAATCGCGCAAGTATAGCCGGTGATTCGGCCGTTTCGCTCGACGATAAAAGCCGTACCTTGCCCGATGCCGTCCCGCAGTTCGCCCGCCCGGCTATGGCCGTGCACTCTCTCGCAAATTCGGCTCGCCGCCTCCATATCGTCCTCTTTGGCGGGCCGGACTGCGCATCCGTCAACGGTTCTCTTGATTGGCGGTCCCTGCATGATGGAGATCGGCTCGCGAGCGTCGAAGCCGAGCTTCGCATACAGCGCCAGCGAGCGGTTGTGGAACGCCCCCTGAAGCAGACGGATTCCTGGCAAGCGCCGTTCGTGCGCCCGGTCCATCACGGCCCCCATTAACATTCGCCCGATACCCCGGTTCTGAACACCGGGATCGATTGTTATCGGCCCCACACCGCCAATGATCGACCGCTCATCCAGGCAATTACTCCCGGCGATCCGGCCCTTTGATTCCGCCACTACACAATAGAAGCCCGGATGGGAAAATAGCACTCGGAGCAGGCCCACCCCCACCTCGGCGGACGGAAGGTCCGGTGGAAAGCTGTGCCGGCGGTTGATATCTGCGAAGGCCTCGTAACAAATGCGCCCGCAAGTATCGGCATCTTCAGGCGTGGCGCGACGGATCGTGACCGCTTTCTGCGAAACTCCGAAACCGCCCGTTGCGGAAGCCTCCATACACTCTACCCCCCGTTCTCCTCCAGGCTTCTAATCTCCTCGATCTGCCGGTCCAGCCGCCGCGCCGCGCGTTTGTTTATGTCGCCAATCCCCCAGAACAAAGCTGCGGCGAACGCGGCAAAAGCATATTGAAACCATCGCCGTTCTGGTGGTGAAGAAATGATACTCCCGATTATCATCGCTGCGATACCGGGGATGAGTGGCCCCAGATACCAGCGCCAGACGCTGCCCAGCAGGTTTCGCTGCCGCTCGAGTTCCCGCTTGTGAAATTCCAGGCAGCTCACCCGGCCCATGTCGGCGGGAACGGAGCTCGCTGCACCCTGCGTCAGAAGATGCCAGGCAACATAAATCGTCCCGGCGATGATGAGCCCGAACGAGATTCGTGGGCCGGCCTCGGGTATCGTCGTGAAGAGATAAGTGAACCCCACAATCACGACAACACACGCCAGATACTCCCTGAGATTTCGCCTCTGGATTTTGCCTTGAAAGGCGGTCGCCCTTCGCCGGATTTCTTCTATCGGAATACGCATCGCTTCTACCTCCTGGTCTTGCCAGAGCTGTTGCATGTTGTCACGGGACGGTTCATTCGGCATGACGTGCCTCCTCGTGGAACTGTCGTGAAAGAATGTTCTTGATCCGGTGAATCTTCGTCGCCACATTTCTGGCGGACAATCCGGTCAGTTCGCCGATGTCAGTCGCGTTCAAGCCTTCCAGATACGAGAGAATCACCTGCCGGTCCAGCGGTTTGAGCCGGTGGATAAGCTCTGTGAGCTTCCCCAGTTGCTCGCGCCGGTTCGCCTCCATTTCGCGATCCGCGTCCTCGGGCTTCCATTCCAGTTCCTCCAGGCTGACCATCGCCTGCGGCCTTGCTCGCTTCTGCCGGAGGACATACGAAGTGGCGGCATTATGAGCGACCCGGTAAATCCACGTCCGCATCGAACATCGTTCATCGAACGTCCCGAAACTACGCCACAGCGCCAGATGGACCTCCTGCAACAGGTCGCGGCGCTTCTCCGCATCAGCCTCGTAACCGCACGCCAGGCGCGCCAGCGCTGCGCCGTAATCAGCCGCCGCCTGCTCGTACATTTCGTGTTGAGTGCTCTGCTGCGCCGGATTGAGCCTCATATCTCCACAACTTAGGTAGTCGTCAGCCCGCGACCTTTCTTACATGCCCCGGTCCAAAATTGTTCCCGCAGGAATGGCTCTTCGACCCACGACTTCACAAACCAGCCTATGAAAGCCAGGAGCGCCCCGGTGATCGCTAAATCAGCCCCGCGTAAATCGGCCGCCAGCCGCACCGTCCAACCAGCCCGGCGCGAATACATCAACCAAACGACGATTGCGAAATACAGTTTCCGCTGAATCTTCTGTTCTAAGCTCAAAGCTGTAGAGGCGAGAAACCGGATGCCACGAAGCATCCCCGACGAAATCGCAGATCTCTTTCGAAGCCACGGTGCTGAGCATGCGTTTCATCTTGCAGTGAGACTGCGCATGCACTGGTTACTGCACCACTTCCGGGCACGCACAATTTGGGCTGCCTACGTATGCATTAATTGCTTCGTGACGGTAGCGCTGCTTTCCATTTTGGCAGTCATAACGCGCACGCCGTTTGTCTTTCCTTCAGTGGGACCGACCGCGTACCTCCTCTTTTTTTCGCCGCAGGCGCCGGCATCACGCCCCCGGCACGCGATCCTGGGTCACGGTATCGGAATTTTATGCGGATACGGAGCGTTTATGCTCGCGAGCTTAGCGGGTCCTGTTCACGGTATCCGCGAGACCGGCTGGCCGACCGTGATTGCTGCGGCCCTCTCTCTTGCTCTTACAGGGGCCGGTATGGTGCTGCTGCGCGTCAGCCATCCCCCTGCCGGCGCAACCACATTGATTGTTTCGCTAGGGTTGCTGACGAAGCCTTTTCATTTGCTGATGGTGGAGATCGCAGTGGTGCTGCTGGTGGCGCAAGCGTTCTGCATCAACCGGCTCGCCGGGTTGCCGTATCCGCTCTGGGAAACGGAGTGACTGTCAATAAGTAAGTGTTAAGGTGAGTCTTCTGCAAGGCAGCGTACTTACTCGCTGCGGAGAGCCTCCGCTGGATCAAGCCGGTTTGCTTGACGCAAAGGCCCGTATGCAGCCGCCATCGTCACCACAAAGAAGAAAAGCACGACGGCGCCGTACATCCACGGCGCTCCCCGTACGGCAGTGCCCGAAAGTGATCGCAATGTATTCCTCGTCGCGAGGCCCAGCGCGAGGCCTACAGCCAATCCCGCCACCACCCAAACCGTAGTCTTCCCCATCACAGTCCGGATGATCGCGCAGCGGCTGGCGCCCAAGGCGATGCGGATTGCAATCTCGCCGGTTCGCTGCGACACCAGGCAGGAAATTACGCTATACATTCCCGCAGCCGCCATTGCTACCGCAAGCAATGCGAAGCTGCCAATCACGAACACCTCGAACCGTGGCTGGCTCACAGACTCCGCCATCATCTCGTCCATCGTCTGAACGCCGAAGACCGCCTGATCGGAGTTCGAGGATTTGATTGCCGCTTTCACCTGCTTCACCAGTTGTGCGGGCGGGAGCACCGAACGCACAACCAGGTAAACATTCACCCAGTCGAGCTGCAGAGACGATAGATAGACTTCCGGATAGGGATCTATCTCGAGGCCGCGTGTCCGGACATTGCCGGCCATTCCCACAATCCTGATTGGCTCTCCCGGCTCGTAGATCTGTCGCCCGACCACATCTGCTCCGAGGCCAAAGCGCCGTGCGAATTCCTCATTCACAATCGCCACTTTCACCCGCGGCCCCGTGTCATCCGCGCGAAACGCGCGCCCGGCCAGCAGCGGAATCCGCAGGGTCCGGAAGTAATCAGGGCTGATCAGGTGGTTATCAGACCACACGATTTTGAGTGCGCCGGTTCCGTCCGTAACTCCCACCAGTTCGGAATTGCCGGTTCGCGCAGGGCGCAGCGGCGGCCCTGTCACCGTCGCGGCCGATTCCACTCCCGGAATGGCCTCGATCTTTTGCAGATATTCCTGAAACACGCGGCCCGCTTTGGGATCGATCGAGTTCTGTGGCCGGGACGACGGGAGCTTCAGCCGCATCACGAGCACATGCTTCGGATCAAAGCCGGCAGGCGTCGAAATCAGCGTCCATAGGTTCTGCGCGACCAGTCCCGCCGCACAAAGCAGGAAAACGGAGAGCGCTGCCTCAAGCGCCGTCATCACGTGCCGCCACTTATTGCCTTCTCCCGTAGTAAGGCGCGCCGTAAGGGCCGGCCCGGGCGTCCATCGGCTGCCCTTTATTGCTGGAATGATCGAAAACAGAATCGCCGAAAACAGCGAGAGCGTCAAAGTGAACGCGATCACGCGCGCGTCCGAGTGCGCGGGTTCTAACAGCGGACTGCGCACCGGAAGCACCGCCACCAGAAGGCGCGCAATCGAGCCCGCTGCCAGCACGCCCGCCATGCCGCCGCAGACCGCCAGCACCAGCCCCTCTAGAAGAAACTGCCGGATCAGGCGCGTGCGGCTTGCGCCTAACGCCGCGCGAATCGCAACCTCGCGGCCTCGCCGCAACGAGCGTGCCAGTAAAAGCTGCGCCGTATTGGCGCAGGCGATGAGCAACAATACACCGACACCGCCCAACAACAGCCACAACAGCCCGCGTTGCGTGCCTACGATGGCGTCTCGCAGCGGGAACATTTCAAAGGTGAAGCGGCTTGGGTCGTGCTGAGGATTGGGAAATGCAGAAGGATATTCATGCGTCAGAACCCGCGCGATGCTTCGTATATCGCCGACGGCCTGTGTAAATGTGACCCCTTCGCGCAGGCGCGCCAGTACCAGCACCGGTGTGCCGCGGCCGCTGCGGCTCGCTAGAACATTAGCTTGCCGCTCCATCGGGTACGAGACATAGATGTCCACTGGCTCCGGAATACGCAGTGCGGGGTAATCGAAATGAAATCCAGGCGCGAGTACGCCCACAATCACCGCAGACTTGCCGTCAAGGCGCAGCGTTCGCCCCCGCACAGCGGGGTCCGCTCCTAGTCTCGACCGCCAGAAAGCATGAGTCAGAACCGCTACCGGAGTCCGGCCGGCCTGGTTGTCTTCCGGGACAAGCATCCGGCCCAGTTCCACACCCGCGCCCAGCAGCGGGAGGAAAGAGGCTGTAACTCGCGCGGCGTAAACACGTACGGGCTCGCCGGTCCCGGAGAGCTGCATGTCGCGGTGCTCGGCAAACGCCATTTGCCCGAGCGTACGCGTACGCGCACGCATCTCCAGGAATTCGGAATCGCTCGGGTCCCAGCCGTTATTCTCCCTGATCGTGACCAATCGCTTCGCATCCCGGTACGGCAGCGGGTCCAGGAAGGCGGCCTTTAGCAGGGTAAAAATGGCCGCATTGCCGCCGATCCCGAGAGCCAGCACCAGCACAATCAAGGCCGACGCCCCCGCATCCCGGCCCAGCAAAACAATGCCGTGCCGCAGATCTTCGAGACACGATGCGAGCCATCCAACTACGCGTGCATCCCGCATCTGCTCCTTGGTAGATGACAGGTTTCCCATGAGGCGTTTAGCCTTCTCCTCTGCCTCCGCTAACCCGCAGCACCCTGCCCGCGGCACTTCGCCGCGATCAGAGTGATGTCATCGTGCTGCTCCTGAAGGCCGAAATGCTGAACGTCCGCCAGAATCGCTTGCACGATCCCTTCCGGAGACAAGTCACGATGCCGCTTCAGCGATAACAGAATACGCTCCTCACCGAATTCCTCACCCTCTTCATTGAACGATTCCGTCACGCCATCGGTATAGAGCGCGAGTATGTCTCCATTGAACAGGCGGCATTCTCCAATCGAGCAGTCCCAGTCTGTAAACAAACCCAAAACCGTGCCGGTAGACCCCAGCCGTTCCACGGCGCCATCGCCTCGTAAAACAAGGCCGCACAAATGACCGCAATTCACATAGCGCAATGCTTGCAGTTCATCGTTATATTCGGCAAAGATAAGCGTCGCGTAGACACTGGGTGTCGTGTTTTCGTAGAAAAGCTGGTTCACTGAGCGCAGCAGCTTGTCCGGCTCATCCCTGGTCATAGCGCACTGGCTGCGCAGATGTGCCTGCAGATTGGCCATGAGGAGCGCCGCAGCCATCCCCTTTCCCGCAACATCGCCGATCACGAGTCCCACTTGTTTCGGACCCAAAGGCAGGAAGTCGTAATAATCGCCGCCCACCTGCCGGGCCTGGGCGCAGATCCCCGCGAATTCGAGCGTGCTGCACGGTGGCGGCCGTTGCGGAAACAGCCGCGCCTGTACTTGCCGCGCGATATCCAACTCGTAAGCAATGCGCCGTTGTGCCTCCAGCCTCTCGGCATTCGCGCGGCGCTGTGCCTCGATTGCCTTGCTCACTTCATCCAGGCTCACCAGTCCGAACACATTTCGATCTATGTCTTCGAACCGTGTGAACACTTGCCCCCAAATCGGTTCTTGCTCTCCGAAGTGAACCGAAACATCGCCATGCTGTTCTCCGGGCATCTGCTCTTGATATCTGATGCGCCGCAGCCGGGGCGTGTAACGAAAGCGGACACCGCGGTCACTCCATTCGCGGTATTTGCCGATGACATCTTCGGTAACGAAGACCACGCGCGTCGCCCTGCCGATCAGGTTGTATTCGGCGGAATCCGGCGCCGGCTGGATAAGCGTCAGCACCGCCGTGCCCTCGGGAGGCGACACCCCGACCAATCGCTGGCCTGACTGCAGTCGGGCATCAAATGCCAGGTCAAATCCAAGCTGATCAAGATAGAAGCGCAGGCTGCGCTCCTGATCCTTTACGAAAATGTCGACCGAATGAAGTCGCAGGTAGGCGTGATTTTGTTCGAGCGGAGTGCCAGGCCCACTCCTGCCATAAGAACTTCGAGAGTCGCCCATCGCGGCGATTATAGATCGGATCAGCAGACCCGATTGCGATCCTCCGAACGCCGTCGGGTACTGATATGCCTGGTTCTCTTGGATGTGCCTATAATCTCTGGCATGTCCTCCGGCGACAACGACGCTCAAGCCTGGATTGATCGAGGCGTTGAGGCCTACTGGCATATGAACCTGGCCGATGCCGCGCAAAATTTCGAGAAGGCCGTGGCACTTGATCCTCAGTCTGTACGGGCACGTTTGTGTTTTGGAGTTACCAGCCTGTTCCTGTACCAAAACGGAGTTTCGGAAGTGAACGTCAACTTTCTCGATGTGCCTGGCGGCCGCCCTCCGAAGCGCGCTGAGATGGCGGCAGAGGTCGATCGGGTACGAGCTCTCATTGGGGAACAGAACGCTACCAACGGGAAGCGCGCCGAGGATAACCTGCAGCAGGCATTGCAGCTCGACCCTCAAAATGAGCTGGTCATGGAATACCTCGCAGCTCTTTATTACGCCTGGATTGATCCGAATACCGACTGGTTAGGAACCAAGCGGCGCTCCCGTCTCGATGAAGCAAAGCACTGGTATGAGCGGATTCTCGAGATGAACCGGGAGCACAGGTTTGCTAACCACGTCTGCGGCGCCATCGATTGGCAAAAGGCTTTCGATCTTATGCGATCTTCCGGAAGTTACCCGCGGCCCCTTCCAAATGAGGAGGCACGCCGGTCTCTTCACACGCAGATCTCGCCGCTGCTCGATGCGAGTACTCGGAACCTGTTGCGCGCCATCGAAATCGATCCGGCTAGCCGGAACGCAATGACTTTCTTGGGCTTTGTCAAAAAAGCTCAGGCGTACATAGCCGCCACAAATGACGATCGTCTGCGGGCTAGAGGCGAAGCCGATGAGTGGTTCCATAAAGTGCGTCAAATCCTGGAAGCGCAAGCCAAAACGGCGGGACAACCCTGGCCTCCTGGCCCGATAGCAAAACTTACCTTTCGCGCTGTTCCGCAAACATCGCCAACGGGAAAGGCCGCGACTCCGGCATTTCCGCCCGATCCCCAGCGCATGGTCCCGCTGGCGCCGCCACCGCCGCCCCTGCCACAAAACTAAGCCGCAAAGATCCTGTGCGCAATCGCCTGCTTCCCGCGAGTGTATTCTGGCTCAGGAGGATGAAACTGGAATGAGCCCTTCCGAAAAGCTGCTATCCGAATTCGATGAAGAATTCGCCGCCACCCGCGGGTTTCTGGAGCGTGTGCCTGACGACAAGCTGACCTGGAAGCCGCATGAAAAATCGATGGAACTGGGACGCCTCGCATGGCACCTCGCCGACTTCCCGGAATGGTGTCGCAATATCTTCAAAGACGATGTTCTGAAGATGACTGAAGAGGACGGCGCCAAAGCGATGCGCGCATGCGAAGGGAAGCGGCGCGCCGACATACTCGCAAAATTTGACCGCGAGCTGCCCGAGGCCCGTGCCATGCTCGCCAAAGCCGGCGACGCCGACATGGCGCACCCATGGAAGATGGAATGGGCCGGTCAGGTTATCATCGACAGCCCGCGCGAGCAGGTGTTTCGGAAATGGGTGATGAATCACATGATCCATCACCGTGCACAGTTGGGCGTCTATCTCAGGCTGAATGGCATCGCCATTCCCGGCGTCTATGGGCCCTCAGCCGATGAGATGACTAGTTCAACAGCCGCGGCCGGCGACGTGGGGTAGAGATCCGTGCGAACCTGGAATCATCCATGTGCAGAAGCATCAAAGTGCTGCGGAAACCTGGAGAGCCTGCAACTGCTGAGGAGCTGAACAGCGCCGCTCTGCAGTTCGTGCGAAAGATAAGCGGATTCCACAAGCCTTCGAAAGCCAATCAGGCGGCCTTCGAACAGGCAATTCGGGAAATCGCGGCATCCAGTGATCGTTTGCTGAAGACGATTATGGTTTCGTCTCGCGACGCGAGCCATAAATCTGAGAGCACATTCGGCCGCCCGACGCCTGCCGCCTCTGATCAGCCGGCTTCCAATTAGGGATCTGAGCAGCCAGCCGGCTATCAGCCCACCCATATTTCTATCGTGATACGATCTAAATAGCGCAGGTCCTCAAAATGGGCTCGAACGACCATGATGTTCGGTCGGATGCATCCCGCACAGATGTCTCGCTCGCGGGTTACCGCCAACTGGCGGAATTTCGGAGCCGCATCCGTGAGTTTCTGCATTTCAGCGAAGAAGCCGCCCGATCCAAAGGGATCGAACCCCAGCAGCACCAGATTCTGCTGGCAATCCGGGGATTGCCGGAGGGAACTCTTCCCACCATCACGGCGCTATCGCAAAGGCTTTGCCTTCGCCACAACAGTACGGTCGAGCTCGTGGACAGACTGGTCAGACACGGGGCGGTGAGACGCCGGCCGAGCAGCCATGACCGTCGCAAAGTACTCGTCGAACTCACTCCGGAAGGCGAGGACATGCTGCATCAGCTTTCTATCCTGCACTGACAGGAGCTGCAGGTCTCCGGTCCTGCTCTTTCTGAAGCCCTTCGGGCCGTGATCCACCACTGCGGGCAAACCAGAGGAGATCAGCATGAGCCGGCCGGTCACCGCTAAACACCGTAAGTCCAGCCTCGAGGAACTTGGCGATTTCACGACAACTATCCGTGTCATCCCCATTTCGTTGATGGCAATTGTCGTCGGCGTCATCAGCTCTTATGTCGCGTGGTTTCTCTTAAAGCTGATAGGCCTCTTTACAAACCTTTTCTACTATCAGCGGCTTAGCGTTTCGTTTGTCTCACCGGCAGGTAATCATCTCGGGGTATACGCCATACTGGTGCCGGTTGTCGGATCGCTCATCGTCGGGTTGATGGCGCGTTATGGCTCTGAGCGCATCCGCGGACACGGTATTCCTGAAGCCATCGAATCAATCCTGATGAACGGCAGCCGTGTCCACCCGCGGCTGGCCATTTTGAAACCACTCTCCGCCGCGATTTCCATTGGCTCAGGAGGGCCGTTCGGCGCCGAAGGTCCCATCATCATGACGGGCGGGGCCTTTGGATCGATGATCAGCCAGTTCTTCCACTTCACGAGTTTGGAACGCAGGACCTTGCTGGTCGCGGGAGCATCCGCCGGCATGTCGGCAACCTTCGCCGCTCCGCTCGCGTCTGTGCTGATTGCCGTCGAGCTGCTGTTATTCGAATGGAAACCGCGCACCGCCATTCCAGCTGCGCTTGCGAGTGCTACGGCCTGTGTGGTCAGGCGCTACCTGCTCGGTCTCGGACCGCTGTTCCCTGTCCCCGCGCACCCGGCATTTATCGGGCCCGAAGGACTAGGCGGTTGCGTCATCGCAGGGCTTGCCGCGGGCGGCGTCTCCGTATTGCTGACCCTCGGTGTCTATGCCGCCGAAGACCTCTTTCAAAAGCTGCCGATTCATTGGATGTGGTGGCCTGCCATTGGGGGTGTGTTCGTGGGTTTGGGAGGTCTCATTTTCCCGCAGGCCCTGGGTGTTGGATACGACACCATCGGCACACTGCTTCAGGGAAACGCTCCGCTCAAGATCTTTGCGGGAGTTCTGATCGTAAAGTCCGCCATCTGGATCATTTCGCTCGGCTCGGGAACCTCCGGCGGTGTGCTGGCGCCTTTGCTGATGATGGGCGCGGCTCTCGGCGGCCTGCAGGGCAGACTTCTCCCCCAGTTTGGCCAGGGATTCTGGCCGCTCGTCAGCATGGGCGCTATTCTCGGGGGCACCATGCGCTCGCCGTTTACCGGTATCGTCTTCGCCCTCGAGTTGACTCACGATTTCAACATGCTGCTGCCGCTTCTTGTGGCCAGCTTTCTCGCCCATATGTTCACCGTGCTTACGCTCAAACGCTCCATCCTCACCGAGAAGATCTCACGGCGCGGTTATCACCTGAGCCGCGAGTACAGCCTCGATCCGCTTGAAATTCTGTTCGTGAGAGAAGTGATGCGAACGAATATCGTTGTCCTGCCCGCTAATGGAACGCTGGAGGAGGCGCGTGAGTTGATCCGCTCTAATGAGCGTCCACAAGGGCAGCATCTCGCAAGCAATTGCTTAGGCTGTTTGAAGAAGTGCAAGGCGTGGCCTCTGTAGTCAGGCTCGCCGAAATTGCAACTCACAATCCGGTGGTGGCGTTCTCCGACGAACCTCTTCGCATAGTGGTGCACCGAATGGCCGAATCAGGCTTTACCCGTTTCCCGGTTTTAGCCCCTCAGACAGATCAGCGGCTTGTGGGCATGGTCTCTCTCAATGATTTGCTGCATGCACGAACTCGAAATCTCGACGACGAGCGCGCCCGCGAGAGAGTGCTGCGGCTCCGCATGCCCTTTGATTGGCGAAAAAATCACACGCGGTTGAAGTGAATACTTTGGGCAAAGGTGTTCTGGGGAAAGCTTCTGGGAAAACGTGTTCCTGTGTCGAGCCGACAGGCTGGAGCAGGGCGCGGTATCGTTTGCAGCATGCACTGGCTGATGACAGTTACATCGCTGGCCGTAGGCGCTGCATTTTTTGCCCTCTGGTTCTGGTTGCTGCCGCCTTGGCTGGGCTTCCACGTCGACACGTCGGGTGCGGCGCGATGGCGTTGGATTGCAGTCCTGCCCTCTGTCCTCGGTTTTGCGGTAGCAGTACGGTGCGTCTGGGACTTCGGGTGGACGGGACACGGGACACCCGCGCCGGTTGCGCCGCCGCGGACGCTGGTTGTGGTGGGATTCTATCGATACGTGCGCAACCCGATGTACCTGGGTTTCTTCGTCGGATGGCTCGGCCTGTGGGTTGTCTTCGGGCGGGCCGGTCTGACCGCGATCGCGGTGGCGTGCGCCGTGGTGTTGGCCACTGCCCTGTTCGTGCTGCTTTACGAGGAGTCGACACTGCGAAAACTGTTCGGCTCGGAGTATGAAGAATACTGCCGAAACGTCCCCCGATGGGTGCCACGCATCCACCCGTGGCACGGCTGAGGCGGCTGGTTCAGTTAGAGCTCGCGCTCTGCTCGACATCTTACGTAAGCGGAACTTTGCTAAGCTTCGCGCGTCTGATAACTCGAGCAATGGGAACACTGTTTCAAAATCTGCGTCACGGCCTCCGCCTGTTGGCTAAGAATCGGGGCTTCTCGGCCATGGCCGTCCTGACATTGGCGCTGGGCATCGGAGCCAGCGTGGCAATCTTCAGTTTGGTCGCGGCCGTGCTTCTTCGCCCGTTGCCTTATCCCAATCCGGAGCAGCTCGTAGGTCTTGGGCAGTGGCGCAATCAGAAGGGCGAAGGTTATATTCAGACCGGCGTCTCGGCGCCCAACCTCGCCGACATCGCCAAAACCGGGGTCTTCCAGTACGTTGCCTACTATCGCTGGTCGCGCTTCAACATTACCGAAGGCAGCCTTCCGGAGAGCATAGTCGGCATCAAGTCTTCGGCCGAACTGCTGCCGATGTTTGGTGTTCAGCCGCTCCTTGGCCGTGTTCTCAGCCGCGAAGAGATGGAGCCGGGCCGCGATCGCTCGGCCGTCATCGGATATCGCCTTTGGCAGACACGCTACGGTGCGGATCCCTCCATTCTGGGCAAGTCCATCGATCTCGACCAGCAACGCTACACCATCGTCGGCGTGATGCCCGCCTCTTTCCGCTTCACTTGGGATCAGGAAATGGATGTTTTCGTTCCGCTGGTGCTCACGCCTGAAGAGCGCAGCGAAGCAGGCCGCGGTACTTCACGCGATCTGCAAACACAGGCACGGCTCAGCGCCGGCTTCAGCATCGCGCAGGCGCAGGCCGCGATGAATACTTTGGCCGGCACCTTGGCCCGGGAATATCCGGC
The DNA here is from genome assembly GCA_019233755.1 of Acidobacteriaceae bacterium. Taxonomy (GTDB): domain Bacteria; phylum Acidobacteriota; class Terriglobia; order Bryobacterales; family Bryobacteraceae; genus Bog-105. The sequence goes on from JAFAMD010000011.1 coordinate 143,028, forward strand.
CGCCGACGAAGGTTGGGGAATTAAAGTGGAGCCCCTGCACGCCGCATATCACCGCAACATGCAGAAGCCTCTGATGATCATGTTGGGTGCGGTCATGCTCGTGCTGCTGATCGCCTGCGTCAATTTGTCCAATCTGCTTCTGGCTCGCGCTACCGGACGAATGCGCGAAGTCGCGATTCGGGTCGCCATCGGGGCGAGCCGCCGGCAGCTCCTCATGCAATTACTCACCGAAAGCCTGTTACTGGCTGTTTGCGCCGGAGCGCTTGGACTGCTGCTGGCCTACGGGGGAGATCGCCTCCTTACGCTGGCCATGGCGCGCTACGACCTAAGTCTGCCGAATGCCCGGGTTATCAATATCGACTGGCGGGTCCTGATATTCAGCATCGTCATCACCATGCTTACAGGGATGATCTTCGGCCTGGCGCCGTCCTGGGTCACGGCGAAAGCCGGATTGAACGAGTCGTTGAAAGAAGGTGCCGTGAGTACCACGGCGGAAGCGGGCCGGCGTCGTCTGCGCAACGCGCTGGTGGTTTCTGAAGTGGCGCTGGCATTGGTTTTGTTGAGCGCCGCGGGTCTGCTGGTGCGCACTTTCGTCGGATTGGTAAACGTCGACCTCGGCATCGATCCCACGAACGTCGTGACGATGAGCCTCACTCTGCCCGATTACAAGTATGCGTCCGCGCCGCAGCAGGTGGCCTTCTATCGAAATTTGGTGCAGAGAATCGAGACCATACCCGGTGTGAAAGCCGCCGGTGCCGAAAGCGGAGGTGCGAACGTCTTTTTTCAGCCGCAGGGCCAGCCGCCTGCGGTCCCCGGACAGGAGCCCACTGCCAGCTTCAAAATAGTGACGCCTGACTTTCTCAAGGGCATTGGCACGCGCCTGGTGGCGGGACGCGAGTTCAGTGAGCGTGATAATCAGGACGCTGCGCCGGTTGCCGTTATCAGTGAAACCGTGGCGCGCCGCTGCTGGCCGCACTCCAGCCCGCTAGGGAGCCACCTCACGATTCTGGCCCGGGTCTACTCCGGACAAAACGCCGGCTCCTCCCGTTCTCTCGAAATCGTAGGCGTAGCAAAGGACGTTCGCAATGATGACCTCTGGCGCCCGGAAGCTGCCATCTACGTGCCCTTCGCGCAGAACCCGGCGCCGTCGGCATTCATGGTCATCCGAACAGTTATAGCGCCCATGAGCGTGGTGCCCGCCGTGCGCGATGCGGTGCGGTCTCTCGACAAAGAACAGCCTATAAACCAGGTCCGGACCATGAACGAGATTGTGTCGGAAACCTACGGCGCTATTCGCTTCCCGATGATCTTGCTGTGGATCTTCTCGGCTCTGGCTTTGATACTTTCCGCGGTGGGAATCTTCGGTGTGATGTCCTACACGGTGAGCCGCCGCATGCGGGAAATGGCCATCCGCCTGGCGCTCGGTGCGAGTTATGGCGAGGTCCTGCGCCTGGTGTTGGGGGAAGGCCTTGGGGTGACGCTGTCCGGAATAGCGCTCGGTTTGGCGGGAGCGCTCGGTTTGAGGAATGTTATGGCGAGCTACATCTATGGCATCACATCCACCGACCCGCTCACCCTCGCGCTTGCATCTCTGCTGCTGACGGTCGTAGCCTTACTGGCGAGCTACATTCCGGCGCGGAGAGCGGCCCGGGTCGATCCAATCGTGGCGTTACGGTACGAGTGAATAATCGCGAGAATGAACCGGCCGGAAACGTCCAGGTTGAAAATGTCGGTCTAACTTGCAGTCGCGCGACCTTCCGCCAGAAACACGTGAAAGTCAGTGGCCACGGGCTCGCTGCCGAGCTGCCGCATCATCAATGCGACTTGACCTCGATGGTAAGTCGAATGATTTGCCAAATGTTGCATTAGGTGCGCCAAACTGACGTGTCCGTCGCGAAAAGGGAGCATCTTTTCCAGGAGTTCGCTTGTTACGCGGTTTACAAACTCGATCTGGTCTTTCTCGACTTCCGCCCACTTTGACCGCACAGTGGCGAGGTCGGGAAAGGCATCGGCGCTGAACAGCACGTCGCGTCGCGCTCTCAACTCTGTCAGGAAAGTGGAGCTATGGAATGGCTCCTTCCAATACTGGAGCCAAATCCATTCACCGCCTATCACGTGCACGAGCGTATCGCGCACAGATCCAAAGCTACCGCCCAGATCGCGCGTGAACTCTTCAGGACTGAGCGCGGAGGCCGCCTGCAAAACCCTGCCGTTCGCCCAACGGTCGTATTTGTAAAGCAGTTGAATATCGTCTTTAGTCATATTGGAATTGCCGCCACCAACGCCACCATAAGGCGCTTCAAGAAAATAAAAATCAACGATCCAACCGAGCATCTCATGATTCGCTTAGCCTCGGAGAATCGGAGTGCGAAGGGCTTCAGGATCAGGCCGCAGTTTTTCTGACCACAACACAGGCAGAAAACACTGTCGGAGCTCGAAGGGCAAAATTGGTGCCCACCCATATACCTTGAAGGGGCCATTCGAGCCAATACTGGATTCGTAAGGCTTACACTCCGTGGTATGCGGATTTTCCAATCGCTCTGGACTGCTCCCGGATTCGTTACTGCGGCCGTCCTCACACTTGGCCTCGGAATCGGGGCAAACGTAGCCTGTTTTAGCGTCATTCGTGCGGTGCTATTGAAACCGCTCCAATACCGCGACCCGGACCGATTGGTCCTCATCTCTGGCGGCGCATCGCCCACTCATTTTGCCGAAATCAAATCGGGTGCTCACAACTTTTTAGCCATCGGCGCCTATGCGATGGAAGAAGATCTTGCCCTCACCGGCCGTGGTGTGCCGGAGCTTCTGAAGACTATCCGTGTGTCCGACAATTTTCTACAGATTCTCGGCGTATCTCCGCTGCTCGGCCGGGGCTTCGCCGAATCGGACAGCGCTGTCCTGATTAGCTCCACCTTGTGGCAGCATCTGTTTAGCAGCGATCTACATATTGTTGGACAGACGATCGACCTCGCCGGAAGAGCTTACACCGTCTCCGGCGTTCTTCCGCCAAGCTTCGCGTTCCCTTCCGCAGGTATAGACGTTTGGCTCACCCGACCTGAGGAATCACCGCAATTCAATCCGCAATCTCGCGCTCTGAGCCCGTTCCTAACCGTCTTCGGACGTCTTAGCCCTGGCGTCACCTTAGAGCAAGCGACGGCTGAAATCAAGGTATTGCAAGCAACTTACGCAAAAGACCATCCTGCGATGCTCGACGCCAAAACGAAGACGCCGCTTGCTGTTACACCTCTTCAGCAAACTATCGTACACAGCGTGCAACTTGAACTCTGGCTCTTATTCGGAGCCGTTTGGCTAGTCCTTCTGATCGCTTGTGCCAATCTTGCAGGTCTTCTGTTAGCACGGGCCGCTGCGCGTTCGACTGAATTCGCTATCCGTTCCGCCTTAGGCGCCAGCCGCATGCGTCTCATGAGACACTTGCTCGCGGAGAATCTTCTCCTTTCAACGTTGGGCGGCATTGGGGGCGCTTTTCTCGCCTACGTGAGTCTATCTGCGATCCGTCAGTTGGCCGGAATTGACTTGCCCCGCGCAAACGAGATTCAATTCGATAGCGGTGTCCTTGCTTTTGCCGTCGTGCTCTCACTACTTACTGCCATTCTCTTTGGCCTCGCACCGTCTCTCAGCGCCTCACGCGTGGACTTGATGACGGTTCTCCGTATCAGCCAAGGCAGTTCCCATCGTTTTAGTCTCCGAAGTGCGCTTGTCATTGGCCAAATTGCGCTTTCGATTGTGTTGCTAATCGGCACAGCCCTCCTGATCGAAAGCATCCTACGCCTACGTTCACAAAACTTCGGCTTTGACTCGCAGAATCTGCTGACTGCGCGCATTGCACTACCACCCAGCACTAATTCCCTCGGCTTCTTTGACGATCTCTTATCGAAACTAACTTCATCGCCCGGCATCGAACATGCCTCTGTTTCGTTAACGCTTCCTATGACCGGCTATCCGGGGACGCCCGTGCAAGACGCGAGTCAACCCCGCCTGCCTCTCAATCAGCGTCTCCTCGCCGCTATTTTCATCGTCTCCCCTGATTACTTCGAAACGCTCCGAATACCACTGAGACGAGGCCGCACCTTCACCGAACACGATCGTGAAGGTACAAAGCGAGTCGTCATCATAGACGAAAATCTTGCCCGGCATTTCTGGCCCGACTATCCGGCCGGACGAAACCCGATTGGTCAGCGTCTTCTCGTAGGTGGCGTTAACAAAGAACCCGCTGAGGTGATTGGAATTGTCGCCAATGCTCATCAAAGCATAGATAACTTAGGCTGGAACCGTAGCGTTTATGTGTCGTTCGCGCAGGCTAAGCCGCCCACTGCCATGCTGGCCATCCGGGTTAAGAATAATCCCATGCAGTTTGCTGCCATTGTTCGCCGCGCTGTTCAGGCGCTGAACCCGGCCCAGCCTGTTTCTGACATCAAACCCATGCAGGAGTTAGTCGATGCGCAAATCGGGCCTCGTCGCATACTCACGCAGGTGCTGGCATTCTTTGCGTCTGTCGCCTTGGCCCTAGCCTTAATCGGTATCTACGGTCTCATTTCCTATTCGACTACGCAGCGGATTCGAGAGTTTGGTATCCGCCGCGCTCTTGGTGCACCACAGGCCAGCATTTGGCAGATAGTCATAACCCAGAGCCTTCGGCTAGCGCTGTCCGGCGTGGTCATCGGAATCGTTGTGGCCATGACATTGACACGATTTGTGACAAGCTATCTGTTTCATATCAGCCCGACCGATCCAGCCACATTTGCTGCTGTTTCTGTACTATTTCTAGCCATCGCTGCTGGCGCTGGATTAGGCCCCGCGGTCCGCGCAGCAAACCCGGATCCGGCGAAAGTCTTACGATACGAATGAGTCGAAAGCCCTCTTTCTGCAGATCTGGACTGCCACGCCTTGTAACATACCTGTCAGCGATAATCATGTCAGTCAACACTTTTGTATAGCTTGGGCGTAGTTCTTGCGGTACGAGTCACTCGGAAGTGATTCGCTTTAGTGCCGTTGAAGTGTAGTTTCCGAAAGCTTGCACCAGAATCGAGTATCTGACACGGCGCAATCGGACATTCAAGCCTCAAAGTCAAGTCCCGATTTTCACAGTTCAATCGTCGATGCCACCACTTCGATATTTCTGCTCGCGCGGCTTCTTCGCATTGGATACTCGGGGAACAACAGCTCGGCCGCCGTCTTCGCCTGCGCCGTCCCGGGCACCTCGTTCGGCTGCGTGGTGCGCTCGCGTTTCGCCAACTCCCACTCCAGTTCCCGCGTCTTCGCCCGCAGATCGCAATTCTCGTCCCGCGCCTTCGCAAATTTATCGACCATCCACATCCGGTCCTTTCGGAAACCCAGCACCGCATTCAACGATCGGTAAAACGCCCGTTCCGCCGCCGTCTTGTACCTTTGCATGCACTGCAAATGCGCCTGCTCGGCCTCGCTCCACTCCTGCGGATTCTCCTCCCGGCCGAACACCGCCGCCTCGGCCTCCTCCAGCTTTCGGATCGCCCGCCGCAGAAACCAGTCGTTCGTAATCAGCAGCTTCACCAGCCGCTCTTCTGCATATCCTTCCGGTTCATATTCGTTCCACCAGCCGAAATAGACTTCTTCGTACTCGGCCTGCGATTCACCCGGCAGAATGATAGTATTCTTTGCCAGCACTCCATGCTTGGTCGAGTTGCGGCTCGCCTTCACCTTGCCGGTATCGGTCTTCGGCCCGCCGCCTTTGCCTCGTCCCACGCCCGGATTCTTTGCCTTCGCCATCCGCCCGAGTATCGGCACAAGGTCCCTCCGCCGTCCCGCCCCAATCCCGCCTAAGCACCTCATTCCAGGCGAAAAGATAATTCTGCCGGATGTGTCACCGCCCATTCCGCACTTCAAAGGGAAAGTTCGTTTCGCAGAATCGGCCTCACGGTAGCGAAAAACCTCGCCTGCGCCGCACTGAGCCGCTACAGTGGTACTCATGTTCACTCGCCGCCGCATCCTCGAAACGGCCTCTGTCCTCGGAGGCCTTACCGTGGTGCGTAGTAAACGTGCCGCCGCCCAGGAGGCCCCGAGCCAACCGTTGCCGCCCTTCATCACCGCGCTCGCTTCCATGCGCGATAAGGTACGCCCTATCACCCGCGCCGAGCGTGAAGCGCGCATCGCCAAGGCTCGGCAACTCATGGCGGAACATCGCATGGATGCCATATTCCTTGCCGGCAGCACATCGCTCCTTTACTTCACCGGGGTGCGATGGGGCAATAGTGAGCGCCTGTTCGCCGCAGTGATTCCGGCGAAAGGAAGAGTCTTCTGCGTATGCCCTTCTTTCGAAGAGGATCGCGCCCGTGAACAGTTGAACCGCGGACCTCTTGAGAACGCGGAAGTATTGACCTGGCACGAGGATGAAAACCCCTATCGCCTTGTTGCCGCAGGCCTGAAATCTTCAGGCATCGCCGCTGGAAACGTGGGTATCGAGGAGCGCACGCCGTTCGTCTTCAGCGAAGGCATCTCACAAGCCGCGCCTGCCTTGCGTTTGGTAAGTGCCACGCCGGTGACGGCCGGTTGCCGCATGATCAAGAGCGCGCACGAACTGGAATTGATGAGCATCGCCAATCAAGCCACGCTGCAGGTCTATAAGGCCGTCTACCACGCCTTGCAGCCCGGGATGACGCAGGATGATGCCTCGGCCCTGATCGCTGCCGCCTACGAGCGTGTCGGATTTCGCGGCGAAGCAAGTGTGGAGGTTGGGCCCTACACTGCGCTGCCGCACGGGTCTGCGACTCCGCAGGCTATTCGCGAGAACAGCATCGTCATGATCGACGACGGTTGTCTGGTGGAAGGCTACAACTCGGATATCACCCGGACGTTTGTGCTTGGAAAGCCCACCAGCAAAATGAACCAGGTCTTCGAAATCGTTCACCGGGCGCAAAAGGCCGCGCTCGAAGCCGCCAGACCAGGCGTCGAGTGCCAGGCCGTCGATGCCGCTGCTCGAAAGGTGATTAGCGATGCGGGCTACGGGCCTGATTATCGCCACTTCACTCATCGGGTTGGACACGGTATAGGTATGGATGGCCACGAATGGCCCTATCTGGTTCGCGGTAACCGTCTGCCGCTTCAGCCCAATATGACGTTCAGTGATGAGCCCGGAGTCTACCTCGGCGGCGAGTTTGGTATCAGGCTGGAGGACGACATGCACATTACCGCAGACGGTGCGGAGCTGTTTACTCCGCAAAGCCCATCTCTCGAGAACCCGTTCGCCTGACGCCCGGGCGCCTGCGCTTTATTGGCTCACGTCGTGGGGAGCGGATCGCCCAAGCTGCCTGGCATCCCGAAACAGCAGCTGGAGTGTCGGGTTCAACAGCTTGCCGATGCGGGCATCCTCAGACGTGGAGCCCGGAAGAAGAAACCTGCTCGTCAAGTCGAGAACATCTCTGGTCGCTTCCGGGAAGATCGCGTCAGCCGCGGCCAGGAGTCTCGCCGGTTGCGAAATCGTGCACATGTGCTTGCGCTTCTCCACTGCTTCGCGCACCAGAACTGCTGCACGATCTGCTGCGACGGAAAAACCGGGCAGGCTGCCAAGCAGTTCGAACCAAGTGTAGTCTTCTCGCGAATATCCTCTAAATTCCGCGTTTAGAGACGAAGCCGTACCCATGAATCCAGGAACAACCGTGAGCACATCGATGCCTTGCGGCTTCAATTCCGAACTCAATCCCGTAGAGAATCCGAGGAACGCCGACTCGGCGCAGCTATAGGGAAGAAGGTGAGGCAGACTCACGCGCCCGCCGACGGAAGCGATATTGATAATATTCCCGGCTCGCTGCTTTCTCAGAAGTGGCAGGAAGGCAAGCGTCAGATTCACCGGTGCCCGGAATATCAGGTTCATCGTCTGGTCGAAATCGGCCTTCGTAAATGATTCGAGCGGCCCCACCGCGATCTTGCCGCCGCTATTCACGAGCATGTCAATCCGTCCATAGTGGCTGAGCACGCGCTCGACAAGCGAATCAATCTCAGGCTGCTTCGAGACATCGGCCACGAAAGTCGTCGATTCGATGTTTCGCGCCGCTAGCCGGTCACGGGCCGATTGTAATTCGTGTCCGTCGCCGGCGCACAACCCTATATGAGCGCCGTGTGCGCCGAATTCGTTTGCCAGTGCCAGGCTGAGCCCGTCTGTTCCGCCGGCGATCAGGACGACCTTGCCGGAAAACTCGACCTCTGGCCGGAAGCCACGGCGGGTGAGTCTGCGCGCCGCGAACGCAGCCGCGAAAAGGCCCGCGGCGGCAAACCAGGGCCCCGCGTTCGAACGGGTAGTCTTCTTGAGGGCGGTGGGCATCCGGTGGGCATCGTCCGAACGCATGGCAAGTCAGGATCTCTGCAAAAATAGAATCCTTTCGACCTTGAGTGTTTCCATCTCCCGATCCGGCAGAAGTTCGGGCGAAACGGTTCAAACTAACCCGGATGCTACTCTAGTGAATGTCCCGTATGGCGGGCCGGTAGCTCAGTTGGTAGAGCATCGCACTTTTAATGCGGTGGTCCCGGGTTCGAGTCCCGGCCGGCTCACCATTTAACCTTCTCATTTCGCGAGACATATCCAAACGTCAATTGAAGCGACGGTTTTGTCTTCCCCCGTCAATTCGGCATCTTTTGCACAAAGGTGCTGCGCTAGGCGTTCACCGAGATACTTCTGCCGCTTGCTGGACGCGATGTGATATTGATCGAAAACATGCCGCGCTTTGTGGCCGCTAATGTTTGATTGTGGAGTACCTCCCGAAGGGACAGGTCAACTGTGTGAAGGTTGCCACAAGCCTTATTAACGACCTGCAAAAAAAGTCGAGAGTGTGGCGACGGTCGACAAACGCGAGGGCGTATTCATCGATGAGTCCGCTCCTAGTCGCGGATGTTTGATCGCCAGGGGATCGGGAAGCGGGGAAGTCCGAGCTAGAGATGTCACGATACCGGGTCAGGCGTGGCCCTTTTTTGAAGTCCTGCGTCTTTGTCCAACGATAGATGAGTTCTCCAATGGAGGTAATACGCACAATAAGCCGACAGGATGCGACGCAGAGAGCTTTCATTGAACACAACCACATGATCGAGACATTCGCGGCGAATCGAGCCGATGACCCTTTCCACGTAAGCACGTTGCCAGGGCGAGCGCGGTGCTGATAGCACTTGTTTGATGCCCATTGCTTTCACCTGTTCAACAAAACTCCCTCCCAAAGATTCCGATCGCGGTCGCGCAGCAGATAACGCGGCGCACTGTCCCACGGAAAGGCATTGCGAAGTTGCTGTACCATCCATTCCGCTGTGGGATGAGCGGTGACGCCAAACTGGAGAATGCGCCGACGGTCGTGTGCCAATACGAGGAAGACGTAGAGCACTTGAAACGGAGCGTCGGCACGACACCATGCTCTTAACATGATTGTCCAGGAATGTCCGCCAAGTCTGTGAAGGAGGCTTGCTCCGGCGTAGCATGTATTTGGCGACGGTCGGCTCGGTAATCTCGATTCCGAGTTTGAGCAACTCGCCGTGGATACGCGGTGCACCCCACAGCGCGTTATTACGGCTGATCATTCGGATCAAATCACGAATTTCCTTAGGGACAGCGGAACGCCCGCGCTTCCTGCGCCGGATTTTCCAACTCCAAAAGAGGCGGAACCCTTTCCGATGCCGGGCAATGACCGTTGCTGGTTTGACGACCAGCAGGCCAGATTTCCAGTCGTTCCAAACACGACGCAACCAGACCCAGAACACGCGATCAGCCGGCGTCAGTTTTAGCTGCTTCGGCGCAGAGCGACGCAGCACGGCGAGTTGATGCCTCAAGGCCAGGTTCTCGAGCCGCAGTTCTGCCGCGGTCTTGAACAACGAGGACAAACCGCCGAGCACTGCAAGCAGCTGTTGGCCGGCCAACCTCAAGCGCACGCAATATTTGATCAATCTTAATGATTACAGGCGGATCGGAATATTTTGGAGGCACAGTATGCGCTCGGCCGAGTACGTGAAACGGAAAACCAGAAGATCTCGGTCCTGCACGATAGCCCGATGATGGAGCTGGTTTCGACGGATTCGAGCAGATCGCACGCTCCGTCGCTCGACAGTCTTCACCGAGTGTTTCCGGCCCCCGCACCACGGAAGCCGGATTCCAGTGCAATGAGGCCAAGTGCCGTTTCATCGAAGGCTTCGCCGGCCCGTAAGTCCGCAGCCAACTTTCGAGCTGACGGGGGACGCACAGTGTAGCGCTTCCCCGGTTCGTGCACGAGGATCTGCACCTCTATTACAAGGCAACCTCTTTTATGCAGCTCTTCGAGGTCGGCCGCTCAGGTGGGCGGAGGGTTCGCTGGAGTGTGCCCGATCCCGAGATTCCGAACGGCCGTATCAAGCAAAGCCGCCGGAGGGAAAATCGGCCGTCAGCAGCATGGCGGCGGATAGCCGCCGCGCCGTCTCCTCTCGAAGCGCTCGGGTTGCGATCAGGGCAGTAAACATACATCAGGGTTCGAGGTGAATGATCCCACGGCGCAGCGCAACCGTTACAGCTTCGGTGCGATCTGTCACGTTGAGCTTTGAAAAGATGTTCCGGACGTGCATTTTCACGGTGTCTTCGGCGATCGAGAGTTCAGCGGCTATTTCCTTGTTGCGTTGGCCGGCAGCAACAAGGCGCAATACTTGCGCTTCGCGGTCGCTGATTGCGTCGTCCCCGAAGTGATCCACGAGCCGCTGCGCAATTGCGCCGGGAATATGCTTGCCGCCCTTCGCAACCGTCCGAACGGCGTTTAACAATTCATCGCGCACAAGACCTTTTGCGACGTAACCTTGCGCGCCCGCATCCAGCGCGCGCTGAATGTCGGCGTCACCTTCGTAAGAGCTCAGCACGATCGTTTTCGCACGGGCATCCATTTCGCGCAAGGCTTTAATCAGATCCAAGCCGCTCATGTCCGGAAGCCGCAAGTCCACGATTGTCACGTCCGGCTTAAACTGCCGGAATGCCTTTAAAGCGGTCTTCCCCGTTGCTGCCGTCGCCGCGATCTCCATGTCGGATTGCATCGCAATGATCGCGGACAACCCATCGAGCACCACCGGGTGATCATCGACGCACAGGATCCTGATCATGACGCTACCTCTTTGTAGGCTCGCTTGCCGGGGATGACGAGCTTCACTTTCGTGCCGTCTCCTATGCGGCTCGTGATGGTCAGCGTACCCCCGATTCGCTCCGCGCGTTCTCTCATTCCGATCAACCCGTAGTGGCCGGGTTTACCGGTCTCCGCGATTCGGGGATCGATGCCGCGGCCATTGTCTTCCACGTCCAGGCAGAGCTCTGCGGGGCTATAAATCAGAAAAACGCCAATCCGTCTCGCCGTGGAATGCTGGAACGCGTTGGCAAGGGCTTGGCATCCGATCTGAACGAGTTCGTCGGCAACCAGAGGATTCACGGCCCGCGGATGCCCTTCAATAATTAAGCGGGCAGCGGGTCCTGCCTGCCCCTGGACATCTTCAATGGCTTTCGATAAAGCTCTGCTGATATCCGCCGACTCGCGCTCTTTTTCGCGCAAGTCGCGCAGCACCTCGCGGCCCTTCTGCATCAACTCGCGGGCCAGCGCCAGAGCACGTTGCAAGTGAGGTTTGGCAGTGTGCGACTCCTCAAGCAGGGCATCCGTTAGTTCCACCTGCAAGCTCACGCCCATCGCACTCTGTAACAATTCGTCGTGCAAGTCTTGTGCAATCCGCGTTCTCTCCGCCAGCCGCTCTTCAAATCTGGCATTCAACGCAGCCTGCATTTGCTGCAGGCGAAGCCGATAAAAGCCCCAGGCAATAGCCGCCGCGGCACCGATGCAAAGGGCCTTGAATAGGCCGGTCTGATAGAAGGCCGGCAAAATGGTGAAGTTCAGGGCCGCCCCCTGTTCGTTCCATAAGCCATCATTGTTTGCCGCTATTACGTGGAAGCGGTAGGCCCCGGGCGGCAGATTTGTATAGAAGGCCTGTCTTCGAGGGCCGGCATTCTCCCACTCCCGGTCGTAGCCTTCGAGCTGATACCGAAACTGCACTTTGCGAGGCGCGACAAGGCTCAAGCCGGCGTAATCGATTTCGAGATTCCTGGTGAGCGGCGGAAAACGCAGCAGCGAACCGATCGGCGCTTCGCGACTGTCGGCGATCACCCGCTGTATCACCACAGGGGGCGGTACAGAATTCTTCTCGATGCGCCGCGAATCTATAAGCGCAACACCCGCGGATGTAGTAAACCAAAGCTTTCCCTCGCTGTCTACAACCGCTGCCGATTGGGATCGCCGAATAGGATTGGCGAAGAGTCCATCTCCGGAGTCATAGAAATCGCACTGAAGCTTGTGCGACGAAACATGGTCGCCGTCAAACAAGTCCGAGCGCCGTACTTTTGCCACGCCCGTGCTGAACCCCAACCAGAGCGTGTCTTTGCCTTCAGGTTGGATCCAAAGGACACGGTCGCCCGGTAGTCCTTTCTCAGCGTTCCAGACCGCGAAGTGTTTGCCATCGAAGCGGTACAGGCCCGCATCCGTCGCAAGCCAGATCCAGTGCTGCTCCACATAGATGTCGTGTACCGTTCCTGCGGGGAAGCCCGCGGTCGTCGACAGCTCATGAAACGAATCTTCTTTGTAAACACCAAGGTCGCCGTCCGCAAAGCCCATCCATAACGCGCCGTCCTCTTGGCCGCGGATCGCAGTGATCGTCTTCGCGCCGGTGTTCAATTTGTCTCCCAGAGGAAGCAGCACACCATTTTTCCAAAGATACAGGCCCTTCTGGGCGTCCAAGAGCCAGACGCACTCTGCTGGACCTTTTTCTATCTCGACAACTGATGTGAGCGTTCTTGTGATCAACTGAGGCTTCGGAATGCCATGCTCATTGCCCACCGTGAATACGCCTCGAGTTGTGCCCAGCCAGAGCCGGTCATTTCCGACAGACGCGACAGACAGCACGTCGGAATCGAAAAAAAAGCACTGAACACGCATGTTGTCGATACGGTTCAGACCGTTTTGCGTTCCTACCCATACAGTGCTTCCAGTAGCCTCCAGGGCGGAAACTCGATCGGTGCTCAGTCCGTCGCGCTTCGTCAATGGAAAGATCTTCCCGAACCGGAACCGGGACAGACCATAGTTCGTGCCCACCCAGATATTGCCTTCCCGATCTTCAAACAGAGACTCGACCCGCTCGTCCGCTAATTCAGTCTCGTTTTCCCGGCCTTCGCTTCCTGTAAGCAGCCCGGAATCCGAGCGGCCGGCCCAAATGTATCCGCGCCTATCGCGCACGACGGCGGACAGACTCGGATCGCCTATGAATGAACGTTTTGCCAACCACGCCGTGCTATCTGCCTGGTTCAGGAACAACTCGCGATTACCCAAGATGATCTTGCGCGCGTACGTTGCGGGCCCTTTCGGGGCCGGCGCCACGTCCTTTGGTCCAACCGGGAAAACATCTGTACTTGAGGCCAGCACGCGAACGACGTGCACCGCGTCAATCCGCTCTGCGGGGAACAGTTCTCCCCGCCGGCTTTCGCCAAACCTGTTCAGGCCATTTTGCGCAATAACCCATACATCACCATCGGGAGCTTGGACGATCGCCTCGACTTCCGTTCGCAAACGGTATTTCTGTAGAGCGGAGCCGCTCATTCGCACGACCACACCGGAAGCAGAACCGGCCCACAAGGCGCCGTCTTTCGTCGCACACAACGCCGTTACAGCCCCTAAAATCAAATCACCGGTTGAGAAGAGTTTTTGATGTACAAAATTGATCCCATCAAAACGAACTAAACCATCCGACGTGCCGAGCCACAGGTACCCATCGCGAGTCTGCGTGATGGCCTGAATCAAGGTCGACGGCAAGCCATCTTTGTGGGTCCAGGAACTGGCGAAGTATCGCTCGAGAGCCGCCCCCTGGGGCGCTGCCATGCCAAGCGCCATGAGACAGGCAATCGTCAGCCGCGCTTGGAGTTTTCTGGCGTTCGGGGTCAGCCACACATCTTCTAATTTCTCTTAAACCGGATGCGCCGGTGAACCTATCCGAGGATTACGGGATATGGCTCAGGTCCGATCCGTTCAGGTGTAAATGCTCGTTCGCCATGAGCGGCGGAAGCCGCCGGATCCACTGATTGAGGGATATATCGGCGTAGTAGTTGCTCTTGAACATCTCCAGAAACACAACGTCGTCATTCTCCAAATTTTCGATCTAGTGTCCCGCGACCGCCGGCACGAAGCCTACATCGTTCGCATTAAAGTTCATCGTTCGCGCTTTGGCCGACGAGTCAAAAACAGATCGTCTTCGACGCTCGCCGTCATGGCCTTCATGCGAAAGGTATAAGGAACCCTGCTTTGGCGTATGAGCCACCCAGTCGGAGAGCAGAAAAGTTCCATATTCGGAAAATGCCCCGTCATCGAATACCAGCAGGAACTCGCATCCATCCGGGCCGAGTCCTTGAATCGAATGCTGGTAACCGGCAGGAAAATACCACAGATCGCCGTCTCCCACATCTCCAATGAAAATCTCCAATGAAAATCGTCCCGTCCGGGTTGAGCACGGTGACGCGGGCATTGCCGTAGAGCATATAGGCCCATTCATTGGCTGTGTGCCAATGCAATTCGCGGTAAGCGCCTGCCTCCAGCCGCATATTTACGCGCGCCAAGTCCTTTGAGGAGGGCAACTCTCTTGCGTAACCTGGCGCGTCCAGCCGCCATCCTGAACGCGGCGGTGTGCCAAATCAAAGGAATACCAGACAGGGATGACGTCGCCTTTGTTTGACGCCGGTGGCATTTCCGAGCCGGGGTTTTCACCGGCCAGAGCCCTGTTTACCGGACCAGGATTGCTCGCCGAGCGATTGGGCTCTCCCAGTTCGATTTCTTGTTTCTTTCCGAATGCAAGCGCGCCAGCACTCAAAGCTACGGCCGCCGCTCCTAATATGGAACGGCGCCCCAGGCTTCGTTCTTCTGTAGAATTCTCTTTCATTGCCTTTTCTCCTCACAACTACGATTCAGTAGTAACTTCACCGCCTGTTGCCAGCCGGGTCGGGCGTACTTAGCCATCCGCCTCCCAACGCCTTAATGAGGGCGACCGATGCAACCATCTGCTGGCCCTCGATTTGTGTTTGCGTTCGCTGGTTGTACAGCAACGTGGCCTGCGCATTCACGACGTTGAGATAGTCCACCAGCCCTGTTTTGTATTGATTCACGGCGATCTCTTCCGTTCTTTGCGCATCGTTCACGGCATTCCCGGTGGACGCAGCCTCTCCCGCGAGGATGCGGATGGCGGCCAACTGGTCTTCCACCTGCTGGAATCCTGTCAGCACAGCTTGCTCGTACTGCGCCAGTGTCTCCCTGTAATTCGCCTTGGCCTGCTCGACCTGCGCCTTCAATCTTCCTGCCGTGAAGATCGGCGCCGAAACACCCGCTCCGAGCGATGCCAGTGAGTTCTGCCATGCGAGAACCGATGACGGGTTCACGCTTTCGAATCCGGCGGCTCCTGAGATCGTGAACTGAGGGAACTGCAAAGCTCTGGCAACTCCGATTTGCGCGTTTGAGGCCGCAAGCATTCTTTCTACGCTCTGAATGTCCGGCCGGTGTTCGAGTAACTCAGAAGGAACCCCGGCCGGAATGACGGGTGGCGCTCCGCTCGGCGGCATCCGAGGTAAGGAAAATATTGACGGATTTTGGCCCGCCAGGACGGCAATTGCGTGCTCGTACTGCGCGCGCTGTATTTCTATCTGCTTTGCCTGGCTCTCGGTCTGGTCTAGTATTGTTTTCGCTTGATACACGTCATAATCACTGGCTAAGCCTCCGCGTCGGCGGTTTTCCGTTAGCTGTTCTGCCTGCCCCAGCGCCTCGACAGTCGCCAGCAACACGTTCCGTTCGGAATCCAGTTCCCGCAGGCCGAAGTAGTTCATCGCGACTCCGGTCTCCGCCACCAGGCGGACGAACCTCAGATCTGCCTGGCTGCTCTGTTCGGTAGCGGCAGCCGCCTGCACCGTGTGCCGGAGCCTGCCCCAAAAATCGATCTCATATCCCATAAGCATCGATATCTGGAAATCGTTGTACGTGGCCGCCAGCCCGCCGGT
This sequence comes from Acidobacteriaceae bacterium, assembly GCA_019233755.1. Taxonomy (GTDB): domain Bacteria; phylum Acidobacteriota; class Terriglobia; order Bryobacterales; family Bryobacteraceae; genus Bog-105. Next base: position 159,070 of record JAFAMD010000011.1, read on the forward strand.
ATTCCCGTTATTCGGCCGATCCTGTGCCTCCCGGTTCCGGCTTGCCGATCCTCCGGCGCTCACGGTCGGAAAGAGGTGCGAGTGGGCTTCCTTCAGGTATTGCTGTGCCTGCTCCACCCGCGCGACCGCCGCGCGAATATCCCAGTTCGCTTCATCCGTCTGTTGTTCCAGCCGGTTGAGCTCGTCGTCGTGATAGACCAGCCACCAATTGCTGTATCCGATCGGATTGGCTTGCCCGGTGTTTGGGCTCGCACCTTCTTTGTATTGCGGAGCGGCCGGCGCCGGTGGCCGCTGGTATTTGGGTCCGACCATGCAGCCCGCGGACATCAGTAGAGCCGCCACAACCAGGCTGCTCTTTAGGGTGAAGTTATTCGGCTTTGGAAATTGCATGGCTAACTCCCTATCGCGCTTTCCCGTGAATTCTCCACAACCACCCGACTCCCAGCATTGAGAGAGTCAGGCGGATTGGTGATCACGGCATCGGTTGGCCGCAAACCTGAGAGCACTTCCACAGAAGCCCCGAAATCGCGTCCGATTGTGACTTTGCGCAGCTGAACGCGGCCATTTTGATCCACCACGCCTACCTGCATTCCCGCTTGCTGGAAAATCAATGTATTTGCCGGCAGAATCAAGGAGGTGACAGGAGAGCGCAGTGTGAACGACGCACTGGCATAGGCGCCCGGGGAAAGTATTCCTCCCTGATTCGGGATGTCAATTTCGGTGCGCATCGTGCGCGAATTCGGATCTACTGCGTGTGCGTACCTCGCCACTCTGCCGGGGAATTCGCGACCCGGAAAACCCGCGATGGAGAGTTTCGCCGCGACTCCGGGCTTGATGCTGCCGACGTAATCTTCGGGAACGTTAACGAAAACGCGAAGCGTATCGATCCTGGCAACGCGAAACAGCTCTTGAGCCATCCCGCCGTTCCCCGCATTGACCAGATCTCCTATATCGGTGTTGCGGGCTGTGATCACGCCATCAAACGGCGCATAGACTCGTTCGAACGCTTGCAGTTGTTCTAAACGCTGCACGTCGGCTGCTGCGGCTTGGGCGCTGCCAGTCAGCATGGCCACATTCTGATTGCCCTGATCGACATTCTGCTGCGATACGGAGTGCGTACCGATCAGATCCTGATATCGCGCCGCAGTAATCTTCGCCAGCTTGAGATTCGCTTCGGCCTGCGCTAATACTCCGCGCGCCTGCATTAATTGCTGATCCAGTTCGGGCGTTTCGATAACGGCGAGCAGTTCGCCTGCTTTGACGTGCGCTCCGATATCTTTCGTCCACGATTTCAGATACCCATTCGTGCGGGCGAAAATGGGCGATTCGTTGAAGGCCTCTGTGGTACCCGGCAAGCTCAATTCGGTTGCGCCAGCGCCGCGCGCCGGATGGACGACACTAACATGCTGTAAAGCGAGAGTCCTGGTGACTGCCGCCACTCTTGCTTCGGTTGCGGCTCTTGAGCGCAGCGTGAACATTCCGGCGATGCCGAGCGCAAACACCGGCGCCAAAAACCATACCAGCCTTCTACCTCCGGCTTCAGCAGTCCGCCGCTGATTCGGCCGGGCACTTAGGTTGTTCTGTTCGTCTATCTGATGCAGCATTGATTACTCCTTTTTTTTGCCTGCGATCTATTCGACGGATCTCTTCCTTGAATGAACAAGACTGAAGACCACGGGCACGAAAAACAATGTGGCCACAGTGGCAAATAGCAGTCCTCCAATGACAGCCCTTCCCAACGGCGCATTCTGTTCGCCGCCTTCGCCCAGGCCCAGCGCCATCGGAATCATGCCGATCATCATGGCGGTGGCCGTCATAATCACCGGACGTAATCGTGTGGCCCCGGCCTGCAGCGCCGCCTGAAACGCATCTCTTGTTTCGGCCAGCCGTTCATTCGCGAACGTGATAACGAGCACGCTGTTCGATGTGGCAACGCCGATGCTCATGATGGCGCCCATCAATGCCGGAACGCTCAAAGTGGTTTGAGTGAGGAACAGACACCAGCAAATGCCGGCAAGCGCGCCGGGTAGAGCCGTGATAATGATCAGCGCATCCAGCCACGATTGAAAATTCACGACAATCAGGAGATAAACCAGTGCGATCGCGAACGCCAAGCCCGCAAACAGGCCGATAAAGGAGGACCGCATCGTTGCGACCTGTCCCCTTGTCACAAGCGCTGTCCCTCGCGGCAGTTTCAATGAAGCCGTCAGCTTATTCACATCTCTTGCCACGCTGCCGAGATCTCTTCCTTCGACGCTCGAATAGACATCAATCACGGGCCGCACGTTGTAATGGCTTACTACCGCTGGTTCTGCGCTCCTTGAAGCCGTTGCGACGTTCTCGAGCAGCTCTATTGGTTGCGCTTGCCCGTAACTGTTACTTACCGGAATTGTGCCGAGTGAATCCAGCGAGTCCATCTTGTATTGCGGTGTCTGAATTGCAATGGGGTAACTGACTCCGTTCTTGGGGTCCACCCAGAAATTCGGCGCAGTCTGAAAGCTTGAACTCAACGATGTCAGCAGATTGGTCGCAATATCCCGTTGGTTTAAGTTCATCTGGTTGCTCTTGTTCCGGTCAACGGCGTAGACAAAACGCGGCTCATTCATCAACTGATAGACATAGGTGTCCACGGAGCCGGGGACCGCCCGTATTTGGCTGGCGAGTTTCGACGCCAAGGCGAAGTTCGACCGCATGTCATTGCCGACAATCTGCACATCGATCGCCGACGGCAAGCCAAAATTGAGAATCTGCGTCACAATATCGGCCGGCTGAAAATAGAATGTCGTTCCGGGAAACAACTGCGGAAGCTCTTTTCGCAGCGCATCTACATACTTCACGGTGGGGTGGTGCCTAGCCTGAAGCGACACCAGAATTTCTGCATCCAACTCGCCGATTGTGCCCCCGTTGCTATAGGAGAGATTGATCCCGCTGGTGGGCAAGCCGATGTTGTCCAGAATGCCTAGCAGTTCCTGCTGCGGTATCGTCTGCCGGATCACTTTTTCCACTTCGTCCGTGAGACGGGCAGTGTTTTCAATCCGCGTTCCGGTGCTGGCGCGCAAATGCAACCGGAACTGTCCGGAATCGACGGTCGGGAAGAAGTCTTGCCCCAACCGGGTTACCAGCAACCCCACGCTCGCGGCGCAGAATACAACGAAGCAGATTCCGAATACTTTCCGGTGCGCAAGGCACGCCGCAAGCTGCCGTTCATAAACGTCCCTCAGCCACTCAAACCCACGCTCGACTCTGTGGTGAACACGCTCGAGCATCGACCGCCGGCGCTTTTCTCCGTCGGGCCTGTGCTTTGCGATTTCCCCCGGCAATAGATACTTGACCATCGTTGGCACGAGCGTTCGGGAGAAGAAGTAAGAAGCGAGCAGCGCGAAAACCACCGATTCGGCAAACGGCACAAACAGGTAGTGAGCGACGCCGGTCAAAAAGAACATCGGCACGAATACGATGCAGATGGAAATCGTGGATACGAAAGCCGGCACCGCGATCTCTTGCGCGCCGGCGAGAATCGATTCCTCCAGCGGCTGACCCGAGGCGATGTGCCGTTCGACATTTTCGATCTCAACAGTCGCGTCGTCCACCAGAATGCCGACTGCCAGCGCCAGGCCGCCAAGCGTCATGATGTTGATCGTTTCGCCCAACGCGCTCAGAATCAGGAGCGAAGTCAGGATCGAGAGGGGAATTGAGGTGGCGATAATCAAAGTGCTGCGCCAGCTCCCCAGAAACAACAGGATCATCAGGGCCGTTAGTACAGCCGCGATCGAGGCTTCCCGAAGCACACCCTGCAAGCTCGCCTTGACGAAGATGGATTGATCGAACAATGGACGGATGACCAGTTGTTGCGGCAGCGTTGCTGCAATTTTCGGCAACATTGCCCGGACGCTCGAAACGATCGAGAGGGTAGAGACATTGCCTGTTTTCTGCACGGTCATCAGCACGCCGCGCTGCCCATCCTGACGAACGATATTTGTCTGGACGGCGTAGCCATCGCGGATATTGGCCACATCTTGCATGAAGACCGTGCCGCCGTTGACGGTCTTAATTGGAAGACGGTTGAGCGCGCTGATCGCTTCCGGCGTTGAGTTCAACTCGACGTTGTATTCGGTTCGTCCAATCTTGGCCGTCCCAGTCGGCAGAATCACGTTTTGTGCGTTCACGGCATTCACGACATCCATCGGCGACAGCCCGTGCGCGAGCAGACGATTGGAATCGATATCCACCATGATTTGGCGCACCTTGCCGCCATAAGGAATGGGCAGCGATGCGCCGGGAACTGTCGCTAATTGAGGACGAATCTGGTTATTTCCCAAGTCGTTTAGCTGCTGTTCGGAGAGACCCTTACCGCTCAATCCCAATTGCAGAATCGGGACTGTCGCGGCGTTATAACTCAATACCAACGGCGGTGTAGTTCCGGGCGGAAACTGCTTGATTCCAACCTGCGACTCCGCAATTATTTCCGAGATCGCGCTATCCACGTTGGCATTCGGCTGCAGAAAGACCTTGACTACGGCCACGCCGTTCAGAGATTGAGATTCAATGTGTTCGATGTTGTTGACACTGGTTGTCAGCGATCTTTCGAAGATAGAAACAATTCGGTTCGCTATTTCCGTAGGAACAAGGCCGGTGTAGGTCCAGACCACGCTAACCACGGGAATGTTGATGGCCGGGAAGATATCGACCGGCGTGCGCAACAGCGCTACCGGCGCGATGAGCAGGAGCAGAAGCGACAACACAACAAACGTGTAGGGTCGCCGGAGAGCTAATCTAACAATCCACATAAGGCGAAATTCCTGAAGCGGTCAGTTACTCCTCGTATTCGGAAACCGGATTTGTTTCCAGCCGAAAAGACGCGCATCGAGCGAAAAGGCCCCAGGTCCGACCAATCCAATTGCGAAGGCGAGCCATACCAGGAGCAGGCTCTCGAGCGGTTGAAGCCCCAAAGCAGCAGACGTAAGCCCGAGAATCACGGTGAGGCTAGTCGCAAGCGACGTCCACAAGCCGACGATGATGAGAATGCCGAGTACCAAAGCGCACGCCGCAGTGATTTCGCTGAGAGTTCCAGTCTTGGTATCGGGCAGCGTAAGTAACCCGCACAAAGTCTGGCAACTCTGCTCAGCAACACCGCCGCCGCTCAAAAATCTCAGCAGTAAAAGTCCGATTGCGGCGCCTCCGTTTGGGAATGAGGTATATGCGCGTGTCATCATCTGGTTCAAGCGTAAGGTGAATCCGGACCCCGGCGCGACGCGCTTTAGAGCGTGCGGTGAATAGCTATTTCGGGTAGGTGCGCTGACCGAGGCCGGGCTGGTTTTGGTCCTGTACTGTTTACTCCGCGTTTGAAAGGGTTGTTGACAACTTTCCTGTCAGCCACAGCGCCTCTCCCCGCAAAGGCTCTTCGGCCCTTCAAGGCGCTGCTGAAGCCGCGGCCTTGAAGGAACCCCTCGTGCGCAGCTGGCAAGGCCGCGCCCGCCGCAAGCGGCGCGAGAGAAAGGAACCCAACATGGAGAATACGAATTTGCTAATGAATATCTGAAACGAGACGGCCGTACCTTGATGGAAGTCGCCGAAGTCATTCTGTGCAGTGATGAGAATGCCGCAGCGCTTTGCGACCGCGGTCATGAAGTCGAACCGGATGGCAAATGCCGACACGGCTGCCCCTCGATCCCCGGGCGGAGGGGCTCATCTGAAAAGGAGCAGCCCATGAAGGCAATGGCAGAGAGCATCGCGATGTTCGGTGCTGTTGAAGGGCTGTACGGTCATGGTGTATGCGAAGCTCTATCCTCGCAATCTGATTGAGGAATATCGAAAAGCGGTTCGAGGTCTCTATAACAGCTTCTGCGGCACGGACAACCTGAAGAATCCGACACCCGAAGAATGGGCAGCCTTCGAACGAAGTTGCAGCATGCGCGATATGGGAAGGCATCTTTGCACATTGCCCACCAGCGAGCACTGCCCGCGGGGACTCGTTTGCCTGGGCTGCGTTCATGCTCAACCGAAGAAAAGCGCAACGCCTTTATTCCACCGAATGCTTGACAGTCATGAGCGTGCACTTGCCGCGGCACCGCTCTAAAGCGCGCCGAGGAACTCCCCGGAAATGTCGCGATGGCAATCGAATCGGCTGGCGAGCGAGTTGGTCTCGATATCACCGGTGCCTCGCCGACGCTTTTAATGATGTCAACGCGACAGATTTGCTATCATTCGGGCAAACTGAGGATTTTGCCGCATGGTCAGAACACTCAATCTCACTGCCAACATTCCAGCCACCTGCGAGTTGCACATCAGTCTACCGGCTGATTTTCCTCAGGGGCCCGCTGAGATCGTGCTGGTAGTTTCTCCGTCGAAAGATTCGAGGAGGTCAACCCTGGCTGACTTTCGCGACTCGGAGTTCTTTGGAATGTGGCGTGATCGCTCGGATATCGGCGACAGCGTCGACTTCGCTCATGAACTGCGATCTGAAGGCTGGAAACGCTCCGCCTGATGGTTCTGATAGATACGGACGTTCTCATCGAGTGTCTGCGAGGTTCGGCTGCCGCCAAAAATTGGCTAGGCACGCTCGACGATGATGATTCGTTCTGTGTTCCGGGTGTAGTGGCCATGGAACTAGTTATTGGGTGCCGGAACCAAAGCGAGTTGCAACAAGTCCAGAAGTTCCTCCGGTCATTCGCCGTTGCGTGGCCTGAAGCAGCGGACTTCGAGCTTTAGTTATCGCTTGCTCCTAACCCATCGCTTATCTTCTGCCCTCAGCATTCCAGATTCGCTCATCGCGGCCATGGCTCTCTCGCGAGCACCTCGCCTTTTCAACTTGAAACACTTTCAAATCATTCCCGGGCTAGACGTTCAGCAGCCGTACCAGCGGCCGTAAAGTTGCCACGGTCCTCTAGAAGAGGGCGCTAGAACGATCGCCGCGCCGTATCGTTCTCACCGGATGCCGGCAGCCAGCGTTATCGCTCTCAGTCCTGCGATCTTCGCGGTTTTTTCGCGGTAATAAATGTATCGACCTCGTGCTCTTCCGAAAGGAGAAACTCGAGAAAGGATACGCCTTTGCACCTGCATGTCTCGCTGATGCTCAAAAAGATCAGGCAGTTGCGAATCCCCTTGGGAGTGCTGGTGCCACCGATGATATTTCGAAGACGTGCGAATACTTTGACTGCATGCGCTGCGTTGTTGTTCCGGGGTACGCCACCGTGATGCAAAAAGGTGAACAGGCGGTCGCGATTCCTTTGAAACCATCGCCTTTAATTGCTCCACAAACTCTTGTCCAAGAATACCGTCGCGATCGCGCAACAGACAACGCGGCACCTTGCCCCCAGGGAAAGGCCTCGGGTAGTTGGTGTGCAGTCCATTCCGCAGTTGGATCTTGCGTAACCGCGAAATGCAGAATTCGTCACCGTTCATGCGCCATCACGAGAAGACACAAAGGATTCCGAAGCGAATCGTGGGAACCGTGAAGCTCTTCACGTGGTTCTCTAAAAACATCCTCCACCATTGCGATGGTGACCCTTTGCGGCGTACAAGGTATTTACTCACGCTGGTTTCGCTGATGTCGAAGCCGAGTTTGAGCAAGTCGCCGTGGATCTTTGGTGCTCCCCAGGGTGGATTCTCACGGCCCATGCGGCAAATGAGTTTGCGAGTTAATGCGATGGTGCGACTGAGGTAAAGACGTTAGGAATAGGAAAATATAACTGTCTGTCATTGGCCGTCGAAGATGTCGAGCGTGTTCTGCCTACTACGGGTCCCGACGGGAAGGGCGGATCGAAAGATGAGGCCGCTGGTTTCGGAGGAAAACCAGAGGCCTCCCCTACATAGTCCGACTTATGATGCAGGGCATTCTTTTATATACTTAAAGGCGAGACTGGAAAGCAAGTGTAAATAGTCACGATGCTACACAGCTACAGCGATGCGGTTTTAGTACTTAGCAGTAGGCGGTATATATACGGACGATACTGCTAACTGACGTTCCCTTCTTTTCCTGGAGCGTAAATCTTCACAAGCGACTCGGCACCGTGTGAACTGCAACACGTTTATAATGGGGAGTTACGCCTCTTAAGCGCTAACTCCTTTCTACCCGGCCGATCACTTATTGTGCTTAATTTCAAGGAGTGTGCTGCGCCTGCGCGCGTTGCTGAAGCTTCCTGCGATTGAAGTCTGTAATTACCTGTCTCACGTACGAGAGTGTCTCGGGGTAGGGAGGAATGCCTCCATACTGTCTAACTCGCTGTGGCCCTGCATTGTAGGCAGCCAGCGCTTTAGCCGCGTCCCCATGATATTGCTCAAGTAGGCCGCGCAGGTATCTGGCGCCCCCATCCAAGTTTGCGGCCGGGTCGAACAGATTTTTGACACCCAGTCTAGCTGCTGTATCCGGCATGAGCTGCATGAGACCTCGAGCCCCTTTAGGAGAGATGGCATTGGAATTGAAATGGCTTTCGGCTTTCACTAGGCTATCGATGAAATCCGGGTCAATTTGATATCGAGTGGCGATGCTGGTGATTAAGCCACCCAAGCGATTCTTATCCTCAGAAGAGATACCGGCATTCGAGCTTATATTCGCAGGCTCTGGCGTTTCAGTTACGACTTGTGTTTCCGCTGGCTCATAGTTCTCGAGTTGCTCAACGGGAACGTCCACGTATCCGCTCCCACGTCCGGTACAGAGCCATAGCCGCGTAGTGACTCCCACCCGCTCGTAGCGCGAATACTGAATGCTGAAGCCATTGCGGAGAGTCGCAACGGAGCATGTGCCGGGTGGATTCCCGCTGGGTCCAGCCAAGTCAGCCGATTGAATTCCCCCGGGGATCAGCAGAGCGGCAAGAGCGAGCCTGCGGATCTTTCCAGCGCAGCAGAACTGACATCTTCGGTCACAAGACACCGTAGGTCTAGGTTATTGGCAAGCTTTCGTCCAATCATTGCGCTCGCTCAAAGAGCCTGCGTATTGGGCTTCTGTGCAGCGGGTTGGAGCATGACGTAGCGCAAAGCGTTCGAAGGGAGCATCGCTTTAAACTTGTTTTCAACACGCTGCGCAACCATGTCTCAGCCAGACTCATTCACGGGCTCCTGGGGCTCCTTTCTAGGCTCGGGCATCGACCTTGCGCATAGACTGGTCGATGTTGCGTGCTTGATACCGCATGTCGAGGATGCGCACGAATATCTCGAGGATGCACACGAATATAGAGTCGCTGCCCGGGAGTTTATTGATTGCATTGTGAATCTGGCTTCTATCGTGGAGCTTGACGCTAAGGAGCGGGAGTTCATTGAAGGAGAACTCAACCGGTTGAGAGAACATCTCCGTTCCGATTAATGCCTTGTGCGGCAAACGAGGTTGGCGTGAACGCGCCATAAACAGACTTCGAATACCTGCTTCAGAGTGTTCACCTGGAACGGCGCGGTTCGCCTTACGACAGAACTCACTAACATTGTCAACATTACCCAGATCAGCGGGGAGAACATTGTTGTCGCCATGACGGACCAACCGTTATGACTTCCGGTTGGAGCTCGGGTAAATGTCACGAGTGTAAGTGAGGCCGGTTACACGGGACGTTCACAATCACCAACCTGGGCATAGGGACGACCGAAACGGGAGACAGTCTCCAACGGACCAACGGGAGGCTACGCGTCTAGTACATAACAGAGCGGTTGCCGCCACTATTCGCCTTCTAGCGAAAGCAGATAGCTGGTGAGATCCGCCGTCTGCTGCCGGGAGAGCTTGAATCGCGGCATGATGCTGCCCGGAGAAAGCTTCGCAGGATCAGAGAAATGTGCCTCAATCCAGCTTCGGCTTCGACGCTTGGAGAGTCCGTTGAGTGGCGGGCCAATGCGCTCACCGGTGCCGTTGACCAGATGACAAGCGCTGCAATGATGTTGTTGATATATGCTCGCGCCTCTCATTGCGAACTCCGGCACATTCTGCGTGTCGGAGCCGGACCGGGCAAGCAACTCGGCGGGCGAGGCACGGATCCAATCGGTCGAACGCGAATAATCGATCGAGACCAATGGGGTTGGGGTTGTCGCCATAGCAGCCAGTGTCAATGCTGTCCACGCCCCAAACGCGAGTCCAACAAAGACAAACGCCATTCCACGCTTCGCCACATATACTATCTTGCCGCGATCTACAAAAGGAACAAGAATCAAAGCAATAATTGCGCAGCTCGGCAGGATCACGCTCCCGACAACTTCCAGCGGCCCCTGGAAGAATTTCAGGAGTTGAAAAAGAAATAGGAAATACCATTCAGGACGCGGTATGTAAGTAGAATCCGCCTGATCAGCAATTTGGCTAAGCGGAACGTGCACGAGCACTGCGAGCGCAAAAAGAATTGTGAACGCGATGAAGATAGCTACCGTATCCTTGAAGACCTGCTCCGGATAAAATTGCTTTTTGGAGAGCGAGTGGTCGCGCGGTGTGGGCGCCACACCATGCCGCCGCACAAGGTAAACATGAAATAGGACCAGCAGCATAATGGCTGCCGGAAGCACCATTACGTGTAAGCCATAGAAGCGCGTCAATGTTAGGACCCCCACCCCGCTCTTGGCTCCCATTAGATCGAGCACATAGGGTCCGACTAAGGGCGCGTGACTCGCAATTTGTGTCGTAACGATGGTGCCCCAGTAAGCTCGATTGTCCCACGGTAGCAGATATCCCGTGAGTCCGAAGGTAAGAGCGAGCAGTAATAGTCCTACCCCGCTGATCCACGTAAGCTCGCGTGGCTTTTTATACGCTCCGTAAAGGAATACCTGAGTAATGTGAAGAAAGATCACGATGATCAATAAACTTGAACCCCAATGATGTAGTCCGCGGACGAGCTTGCCTCCCGTCATCTCTATAAGGATGTAACGCACACTGTTGTACGCATCACCGGGAATAGGGGCATAGTTTAAGGCGAGCAGTATACCTGTAAATCCCTGCACCAGCAAGAGAAACAGTGCCACGCTGCCGAAGACCTGACGCCAACCGCTCGAACCCGGGATGTATTCGTTGAGAAACTGGATGGTAGCCGACCTAACACCCGTCCGGTCCTCCAACCAAGTTGTGATGTTCCGAAGGCTTTTCATAAGATTTGGTCGGAACGCGTCAATTTACCAATAAACACTTTGCCGCTCTCGAGTTTAACCTGATAGCGGTCGAGTGGCCGGGAAGCTGGACCGGCAACTACGTCGCCGGCGATTGAAAATCGGGAGTTGTGGCAAGGGCAAACGAACTGGCGCTGCGTATCATCCCAATGGTGTGCGCAGCCTAAGTGCGTGCATCGCGGGCCAAAGGCTAGCACCTTGGAATCAAGTCCCCTCGTCACCCAGGCTGTAAGCTTCTCTTCGGTTTTCTTCCATGCATCGGCGCCATTGCGATGGAACACCACCTCAACGGGACGGCCCGCTGGCAGCATCGCCGCATCACCGATCCCGGCCCATTCGTCGGCCACTCGACTCTTTGGAGTCGACAAAAGGTAATGCGCGGCGGGCACCCCGAGCGCGGCTGTGATAAGGCCCCAGAAGGCGCGAATACCGGTTATCAGTAATCTTCGCCGGCTTCTGTCGTATACAGACACAGACGCAGGCGTATCGGTACATCCATCAATGATCGTCTGTTCGCGAATCATGCTGAGCCCCCCATTGTAAGTGTTTGGGCCTTAATTATGCGAAGAGCACGATGTCGTGTATTTGTTCGTCGACAAAGACGGGTGTTTAGGCACAATTTATTTACAACCTGAGAGCAATAGAGGCATCGTGGCTCTTATGTGATTGATTACAAGGGAGACGCGCGGGAAGCCAAGGATCTAATGACTTAGTGGAGCAATTACTGATTGACCTGGCGCAAGGAAACGATACTTAGTCCGCATATTCTGATCCTAACCCCGCAAACCAAATCGCAAGCAGGAAACTACAGGAGCAGATTATGCACGTCGTACTGGAGATCAACAAACTAGTGCTGCCCAGAGTGCGCCTATTTCGTGCTTTGGCGGCTCTGTTCGTGTGGTGCGGGCTGGCTCGGCAAGCCTACAGTCTGCCATCATTTGCCCGCCAAACTGGCCAAAAGTGTGTGGCGTGCCATGTCGGAGGATTCTGGCCTCAGCTCACACCATGGGGAAGATTCTTCAAACTGTCGGGGTACACGGCCGGGACCACGCTTAAGGACAAAGAGGGCGGTGTTCACATTCCGGTGGGCGTCTTCGGACAGGCCGGATTGACTTGGGCGGCCCAGCCAAATGATTCAAACGGACAGTCAGTAATCGATCATAACGGGCGCCCTGAGATGTATCAGGTCACTGGAGAGCTTGGGACTAAAATCACTAACTTTCTGGGCTTGTTTTATGAATACCAGGTGGGCAATACGTTCCCGGGTTGGAAGGGCACAACGAACGTCGCGGATGTGCGTGCGGTTCACTTCTTTCATTTGGGTCGCCATGAAATCCTGGTGGGCGCCGATACCAATAACAACCCAAGCGTTCAAGACGTTTGGAATTCGTCGCCTGACTGGAGTTACCCATTCTATTCATCGCCGCAAGCTGTGAGTGGACCCGCAAATCCTATGATTACCGGCTTGGGCAGTCAGTCGGCTGGGATCGGCGGGTACGCGCTTGTGGACCGAAGGTTTTATTTCGAGGTTTCAGCGTATCGCGCGGCGACGGGATTTTTCAGGTGGATGAGCGCTGGCATTTCGTTTCCGCACTATCTCAGTGGTTACAACCCTTACTGGAGGGCGTACTGGGAAAAAACGCGCGGCGCGCAGTCGTTTTTGGTTGGAACATTCGGCCTCCGCGCGAGCGTGTATCCGGACAGCTCAGATCCGAGGGGGTCTGCCGACGTCTTTACGGATTACGGGATCGACAGTCAATACCAGTACCTTGCGAGCACGCACAAGGTAACGCTGCGCGGGAATTATATCTATGAGCGCCGCGCATGGGATGCAAGTTTTTCGGCAGGCAATGTGGGAACGCAAACCGGTAATCTGCGATCGATAAACGTCAGCGGAACGTATGCGTACAAGGACAACTGGGCCTTCAGTGCCGGGTACCTGCTGACGAATGGCAACCGTGATGCACAACTCTACGCCGTTGTGTCGCCTTCCGGTGATGTGATTTCATCGTCACCGAAGACAACCGGGTACACGCTTGAAATAGACCGGCACATTACGCAGAACGTACAGCTGATGGCGCAGTATCGTGGATTCGGTCGGCTTAATGGCCTCCGGCACAATGTTGACGGGATCGGCAGAAATGCCAGCGATAACAACACGCTCTGGCTTAGCGTATTTTTCGCATTTTAATCGGAGAGAAGATCATGCTTGTCCCACATTCAGTTGGACGCACACTATTGATCGCGCTTGGTATTTGCACAATCAATTACACTGGCAGCGCACGAGAGCCTGCGAACGAGCCCGGCGTCGTTGTCCACTACTGCTCGGGATGCCACGGAAGAGACGGCAATTCGCAGCTGCCTTACGTGCCACGGCTGGCCGGCCTGAGCGCCGCGTACCTCGAGAGTAGACTGGCAACATACCGGAACGCTGGTCCCGCCACTGTGGATGAACCCTTCGCGCGCATTCTTCATACCAGCAGGGCACGCACTTACGCGGCGCTCACGCCGGCGGCTACTGAACACATGGTTGGGATGGCGAAACGCCTGTCTGAAGACGATTTGAAAGCGGCTGCGCGATGGTATTCAGCTCAGGAACGGGCGCCGGCAAAATCCACAACTGGCCAGATAGTCGTGCAGGGTCGGGACTTGTATATGAAAGGCCTGCAATCCCGTGGCGTGCCCGCTTGTCAAACGTGCCATGGACCCGAAG
>JAFAMD010000021.1 GCA_019233755.1 Acidobacteriaceae bacterium
ATAGCTTTGTCAGAGTCTTCGTCTCGCTGAGAAACGCGTACTCATCTGTCAGAATCTTCATCTCGCTGAGAGACGCCGACTCATCCTTTTTTCGTGACAGCTTTTGCAACTTGTGTTGCCCGTCAATAACTATTCTGTTTTCAAAGAACATCCTCATTACGAGGAGCACCAAAATTCAGCTTTTCAGCCAAACCCCAGAAATCTGGCACCGGGACAGTTATCCCGATGATTGATTTCTGGCTTTTAGCTTTTCTTGCAGATTAGCTTCGGGTCCGCTGTTTTTGATACATCGAGGAGCCCGAACGATTCACCGCAGTTCGCCTCGCTTCGATCTTTTTTGAGCCTGCGTCTTGTCTTGCTTATGACGCCAACTCATCGATCAAGCTGTATTGGCTTCGCGGTTTGAGGAGGTTACTGCTTCGCTATCACAGCCGAGCTTTCAGAACGTCAACTTCTCTCGTTCTTACCGGCCCGTTGTCCTCGCTTATCGCTGCCCAACGATTGTTAGGTTAGCAACCGTTTCATCAAATCGTCAAGCATTCGAAGCAGCTTTTACGGATTTTTTTTCGCGGTCTGAAGAACCCTGTTCCCGGGGAACGACAGACAGGTCAATGCAGAAGCGCTCTCATCTGACTAAAAGGAATGGCACCGTAGAAGTTGGCAAGATCCGGAACGAATGGCTGCAGCCGTACTCTGCTTGCAGCCTCGACTCGACCCACGCGCTCAAGTGAGGCCGCCAACATGGCACGGGCAGCCAGATCCGCACCGCCGGACCTGTTAAGCAATTCTTGCCAGGCCTGAACCGCGTCCGAATAGTAGCCAAACAGAAAATACCCGTAAGCGGCGTGAATCTCGTTACTGTGCATGTCATTGCCTGCAGCGGGCACCCTATTCACGCGCTTCAGCCAGGCCGCAGGAGTTTGCGGTCTCTCGCTGAGCAGCCCCGCCAAGCTCGAGAACTCCGATGTGCCGGCCTGTTGCGCGGCAACCGCGGCGTTGCGCGCAGTTGGGAAATCGCCGGCGGCCGCTGCCCACAAAGCCGCTTCACTTAGCGCCAAAGATCGGACGCCCCGATTTTGGAACTGGCCTTCCTGCACAGCGCGGATAGCGTTTCGGGTGTCGCCAGCGTGGGCCAGCCACGATGCATGAAAGAGAGTCCTCAGGTCGGGATTCGGCACAGACGCAAGAAACTGATCGAAGAGCGAGTTCGCACGAGAACGGTCGCCTTCGAGCAGGACGCAGAACGAGAGCTGGGCCTGAACTCCCGGATTGGCATCAATCTCCAACAGCACCTTCTCGGCTTCCCGGAAACGACGCGTCTCGATCAGTCCCTGCGCATACTGTTGCCGGACGTGGACGTTTCCTGGGCTAATCCCGAGAGCTCGTTCAATGAGCTGATCACCGCCACGGGCATTCCCTTCCAGATAGCGCGCAGATGCCAGCGCGGTGAGTTCGGCCACGTCGTTGGGGGCAACTTCGAGTACCGCTTCGACCACCCGCATCTGCTGGGCCATTGGAGCGTGCAAAACGCGAAGGCGGAGCGCTGTGAACCGCGCCCGATCAAGCGGCGTAAACGAGGCTGAGCGGGCTTGGGCCTCTTCGAGGATAGGGGCAATCGCCTGCTGTCCTGCGGACGCCGTTGCATTCAGAAGAGCGATATAGGCCAATCCAAAATCGGGGTCGGCATTCAGACATTGATGCAGAAGCTCGACCCGGGTGCGCGCATCCTGCGTTTGCATCGCTTGAGCGAACCACTGAACTGCACGGATGTTTTGCGTCGGAAATACGGTTGCATGCGCGTCCAGGCGCTTGGCCAGCTCATTCATTAGCGGAACGATAGCGTTGACCGATGGAGCTTCGAGCGTCAGAACGCGCCGGTTCTGCTGGGTGGCGCCGTCCGTCGACGTCGCAGTAAGTTGGAGCCGGGCCTGATGGACGTGGAGCGTCATGCGAAGCACCTCTGCTGCTCCGCCTTGCAAAGCGGCAGATTCGCTGTCAGCAAGAAAAGGCACCGCCTCCCTGGCTGGAGAGAGATCCTGCTCGAGGATGATTGGCGCCGCCGCGCCCAGCCATTTTGAAGTGGAATCTTCTATCAGAACGTTTGCAGGCAAAATCGCCATCCGCCGAACAGAACGCTGCTCACGTTGACTACAGCTCACGAGAAAGCACAGAGATAACACGATGAGAGCACGAGATTTAGGTCGCAGGCGGATCCTCTATAGCGGCTTCGGATTTTCCGCAAGAAGCTGTACGAAAGCCGGATCGGTCTTCATTGCCGCGAACTCCGGAATCTCTGGAATTTTGCTGCGGTCCTTCACGCCTTCCTCCAGCGCCTTACGCAAATAGATTAACGCGCGGTCCTTGGCACCCGATTTGGCATATACCTTAGCAAGGTACAGGTGGAAGGTAGCGAGCTCCTGGACAGTGCGCTCCTGCATGATGGTGCCGAAGGTACCACGGTGCTCGAATACATCGGGATCCAGCTTGAGAGCGTCTTCGTAATACTCGGACGCACGCTTGTAATCCCGCCGTGCAAAATACGCCGAACCGAGGTTCGAATAGACAGAAGCGTTGTTGTTATTCGAATAGCGCAGGGCACGCTTGTAGTAACTGATAGCCCGGCGGTAACTCTTCTCGGCGTAGTAGATCGTGCCCAGGTTGTTTATCGCCTCCGCGTACTTCGGATCAAGCTTGATCGAGTGTTCGTAATTCTTCTTCGCCAGGTCGAACTGGAGAAGCTGGTGGAATGCAATACCGATCTTGTTTGCAACCACCGCTGAATCAGGACACTCGCGATACTTGTCGATGGCTTCACGATACATTTTGCGAGCCATGTAAATGTCGCCGCGCAACTCCGGAGTAAGGGGAGCCGGTTTCGGCGCCACCACAGAGGGATGCGTAGCCGACGCGCGGAGCGAAGTGGAGTCAATGGGCGGCGGGGTTTGCGGGCCGGTTTGCTGACCGGGAATCAGCGTCGCAGGCAGCAGAAAAACGGTAGAGAACGCGAGACGGATGACGGAAAAAGAGACCATGGCGATCCCCCTTTCCTCCCTACTATATACCCGTTAAGGCGAGATGAGCGGAACCAAAAGCTAGTGGAAAATATTCTTCAGTTTGTCGAAGAAGCCCTTCTTCTTTGGCGGATTGGCGTTCGGGGACTGGGTCCCCTGACCAGGCAATCCGTTCGCGGCAGGTGCCGTAGCTACCTGAGTTGGAATGTTCGGGGCCGGGGGCAGCGCGCGACCGCCATTTCCCGAAGTTGAGGGCGAAGCGTCCCAGCCGGCAATTTCGGTGGAACCACCTTGATGCAACGGGCAGAACTGAGTAGGCTGCGTGCCAAGAAGGTAATATTCCGTTTCCGCGTGCGGGCACGCGCTGGTGGCGAGCATTCCACTATCAGGATCGATCTGAGCACTCACCACCCCTTCGGGAACCGCGAAATCGGTGACGTCACGATACGCGCGGTGCTGGTGCGCGCGCTTCATAAAATCCGTCCAGATAGGAAGCGCGGCCTTTGCACCTTCCATCTTGATGTCCTGGTAGTCATCGAGCCCCACCCAAACAATGCAGAGCAGTTTGGAGGTGAATCCGGCGAACCATGCATCGTGCGAGGTGCCGGTTTTTCCGGCCGCGGGCAGGGCAAAACCACGAGCGCGTACGCCGGCCCCGGTGCCGCTGCGAAGCACTTCCTCCATCAGGCTCACCATAAGGAAGTTAATGCGCGGATCCAGAAGCTTCTTGGTTTCAGGCTGCGAGGACCAGAGGTCCGCACCGGACTTATCGACGATATGCGCGATCAGCCGCGGTTCGACCTCGATACCGTTGTTGGCAAAGATCGTGTAAGCGGCTGCCATTTCCATCGGCGTCACATCGTACGACCCGAGAGCCATCGCAGGCGTGGCGCGTATGTCTTCCAGTCCGGCCTTGTGGGCAAGTTGAGCAACGGCACCATACCCCGTCTGCTCTGCCACTTCGACGGCGGGGACGTTAAGGGAGCGCGCAAACGCAGTACGCAGCGTGATATTTCCGGCCCATTCTCCGTGATGGAAATCGACAGGCTCATAGGGCTTCCCATCAAACATGAAAGTCCGCGGTTCGTCCTCAAACATGGTGGAAGCGGTGATCGGATTCGGCTGGTCAAACAGCCCGGTGTTCAAAGCCGCAGCATAAACAAACGGTTTGAAAATACTGCCCGAGGGGCGTTTGGCGACTGCGTGATTCAGCTGGCTCAGCCCGTAGTTCTTGCCGCCAATCAGCGCTTTGACCTCGCCGGTGTGAGGATCGAGACAGATAAGTGCAACCTGGGGATCTTCGAGCGGCCCGCCCTGCTTTTTGTGGCGTTTGGCGATGATGGCGTCAACCTCTTGCAGGCCGGCGGAAACTGCCTCCATAGCATCGCGCTGCAGATCGGGATCGATCGTGGTGTAGATCTTCGAACCGGAATCCTGGAAGTTGTGATCCTCGAAATCCTCACTCAGTTGCTCGTTGACGAGATCGACGAAATAAGGTGCGTCAGCCGACTCAGCGCCCTGCTTAGCGATCACCAGCGGCGCCGCAACCGCAGCTTCGTACTGCGATTGTGAGAGGTAGCCGTTGTCCAGCATTGCCTTAAGCACAACGTTGCGGCGAGCCTTGGCTCTCTCCGGCCAGCGCACCGGGTTCCGATAGCTGGGTTCCTGAATGAGCCCCGCCAGCGTCGCTGCTTCGGGAACCGTCAGCTGTCGGATATCCTTGCCGAAGTACGCCTGTGATGCTTCACCGAATCCGCGAATTGCAAACGAGCCGCGGCGCCCAAGATCCACCTGATTGGCGTAATATTCAAAAATCTTTTCCTTGGTCAGCTTGCGCTCCAGGTGGATCGTGATCAACACCTCGTCGAACTTTCGGGTGTACGTCTTGCGGCTATCAAGCCACAGGTTGCGTGCAAGCTGCTGGGTCAGGGTCGAGGCGCCTTGTGCGTTGCGGTGCTCTTTCAGGTCTACAAGCATTGCCTTCACAACGCGGATAGGATCGACGCCCGAATGCTGGAAAAACCGTTTGTCCTCAATAGAAATCACCGCCTGAACCAGAACGGGAGGGATATCTTCATAACGGACCAGCCGCCGCTTCTCGCGATTCTTATCGAAGAGCGCGCTAAGCAATTGCGGCTCGAGCGTGTACTGAGTGCGTGGCGTGTTGTCGCTCAGTGCGATGATCGATGAAATTTTTCCGTCTTCAAAACGGATAACCCCGGCCTCGGCCTTGCTGTTAGAACGATCGCCGGGAAAGATCTCAATCGCATCAGGCCTGAGGTGGAACCAGCCGATGGGATTGGTGCGGGCGTCTTCGCCGTAGCCGCTCTCACGCAGCCGTCCGGCGAACTCCAGAGGCGTTCCCGGGTCGCCGACACCAACCACTTGCGGCGCGGCGTATAAGAGAGAAGACTTCGGGAACGGCCCTTGCGCGAGCTTCTCATCAGTCAGCCGGGCGAACTTCGCGTAGTAGACGGAAAAGATAATCACGACAATAGCGATTGCCGCGACCCCGCCGATTAACAGGAAATTGCGAATTTGATGACTGGATAGAGGGAAAGATTTGCCGGCAGAGGCCGACTTCCCCGGAAGTTTAATGCGTACAGGCAAACGAATAGCCTAAAAGATTGGTTTGGCGCTCTACCCCTAGGACGCGAAATACTGCCGCCGGTTACTCCCGGGTGCGTTGATACGATTCTAACTCTTTCCAGATATTGTCGTCATGCGGCTGCCAGTCATCCGCTTGATGACCCGTAATTTGCAGTGCTTCGATACTGAGCGTGCCATGACCGTACGGGCAAATCCATTCGGTCCGCGGCCGGCCCACAACCACGTGTCCCCAGGAGCCACGGTTGATCGGCATAATCAGGCACCTCAGACAGGTGCGGCAACGACGCCGTTGATCCCAAATGATGGCAAACAACAAGCCAGCACCCACCAGCCAGACACCCATCGTCAGGAATGTGAAAAGCAAGTCGTGGAGGAATAGCGGAGGCGGAGGCCCGAATCCCGGAAGGAGCGGAGGTGGAGTAGGATACAGAGCGACGAGAGCGGTCTGCAAAGCGAGCACGGCACCGGCGCCGGCCACAAGCTTGGCGGCGAAGTAGAGCCAGTACCTCATTATCCTAATTAGACTCTTTTCGAAACGCCCGGGGTTCCGCCACCCGGCTAGTAGCTTTGCAGGTCCGGCTAGCTGCGAACCAGGTTTTTGGCCAGGAACAGCAGGTTCGCCGGGCGTTCAGCCAGACGGCGCATAAAGTACGGATACCAGGCGTCACCGTAAGGTACGTAGAGCCGTAAGCGAAAGTTCCTGGAAACGAGCTCGCGCTGCAGATCGCGCCGGATCCCGAAGAGCATTTGGAATTCGAAACGGTCAGCCCCGACCTTATGTTCTTCTACGTGCCGGATCGCTTCGCGAATCATGGTCTCATCGTGGCTCGCAATGGCAGGATAGGTGCCCTCAGAAAGCAGGAACTTCATCAATTTCAGGTAGTTGGCATCCACCTCTGGCTTTCGTGGAAAGGCAACGCCTGGCGGCTCGTGGTAGGCTCCTTTGCAGAGCCGGACGGGAATTCCTCGTTGCGAGAGCCTGCGGACATCAGCCTCGCTGCGGTATAGATATGCCTGAATCACGGCGCGCACACGGCCTCCGAAACGCTCATGCATTTCCATGACGATCTCGAGCGTTCGATCCGTGTACTCGCTTGATTCCATGTCGACTTCCACGCGGCTATTCATTGCCTGCGCACGTTTTGCCAGAGCAAACACATTCGCCCGGCAGACAGCTTCCGATAGGTCTAGCCCAAACTGCGTGAGCTTGATAGATACCGTTGCCGGCAGCCCGGCATTCTCGATTTCATCCAGCGCGGAGAGGTACGAGTCGCGCGAATGAGCCGCATCCTCCAGCGAGTGCACATTTTCGCCAAGAAAGTCCAGGGTGGCCCAAATGTGCTCACCGGAAAGCGCTTTGAGAACCCGAACGCCTTCGGCCAGACTTTGGCCCGCGACGAAACGCGAAGTGAGATTCCGCGAGACCTTCGAGTTCTCCATCCAGTGTCGAAGCCAGCTTTGTTCGGATAGGTACAGAAGAGTACGGCGCAGCATTTAGTTTGTTCACCGCCGGGCGCCCGACGGTAGTCTTCACTTGGCCGTGGTGTTGCGTTTGGCCTAAACCAATATAGCGGCTGTGCCATTTGGAACGAGATATCCCTCAGCGTAGACGGCGCGCCAAGCCCGCCGCCAGGCCGTGCAGATCCTTCAGGTAAAGACGGCGTGACTGGTGAGCGCCAGGCCGGTTCCTAACAGGGCCCCGACGAGAACATCGCTCAGGAAGTGCATGCCGAGCAGGATGCGCGAGATGGCAATGCTCAGCGCACAAAAGAGAAGCGCGGGAAGAATGACGGGATAGAACTCGCTGAGCGAAATGGCAACGGCAAACGCCGTGATCGTATGGCCGGACGGAAAAGAGAACTGGTCAGGGGGCAGCAGCGTGGCCCAGACATGTGGCTCGATCTCGCACGGCCTCCGGCGCCCCGACAGCTTCTTGAGAGACATAAAGATGCCGATGCCGACCAACGCCGCCGAACCCGCCGAAGCTATGGCTGTGAGGCGCGCGTCGCCACCAAACAGCAGTACCAGCAGACCGGCGATGTACCAGATCCATCCATCTCCGGCGCGGGTCGCTGCGATAGCCCATAACCGGATCCATCGGGGTGCAGGCCACTTGTTGACCTTGTGCATCAGTTTATGGTCGCGGGTGGCAATGAAGTGCAGCATGCTTTGGTGGGCCGTCATAGCCGGGCCCCCGTGTGATGACATTTTACGAAATGGAGCATTTGTTTGCGCTGCGCTCTGACTCCTTTCTAAAGTCGCAGGAGTTACAGCACGGTGACAGGTTTGCGAAACATTGATGAAGTCGTCAGTTTTCAGTGTTTTCCTGCCGGGGTTCGTTTTGCGGGGCCTAGAAGACCAGTAGGATAAAGGATTGAAAACCAAGCCAACGCAAGCCGGGTCGACGCTGGATTTCGTGTACTTCGACGCAGGCGGCGGTCATCGCAGCGCGGCGATCGCATTACAGTCTGTTATCGCCTCAGCAGGTTATCCATGGGACATCCGCCTGGTCAACCTGCAAGAGGTTCTCGATTCGCTGGATATTTTCCGCAAGCTGACCGGCTTCCGCCTGCAAGATCTTTACAATCTTCTTCTGGCGAAGGGATGGACCCTCGGCTCTGCTTCCCTGCTGGCTGGAATGCACGCCGTGATCAGGGTCTTCCACCCGGCGCAGGTGAAGCTTTTGAGCGCTTTCTGGAAAGAGCGGCAGCCGGATATGGTTGTCTCACTCGTGCCGAACTTTAATCGCGCTTTGTACCAAAGCATCCAACGCGCGATTCCAGGGGTTCCGCTCGTCACCATCCTGACGGATTTGGCCGATTATCCGCCGCACTTCTGGATAGAGCGGCAACCGCAATATCTGATCTGCGGAACGGAGCGCGCTGTCGAACAAGCGAAGGCAATGGGCCACGACGAGGCATATATCTTTCGGACCAGCGGCATGATTCTGCGACCTCAATTCTATGAGCCGCTCGAACAAACCGTCGCCGAGGAACGAAAACAGCTCGGTTTAGACCCCACAAAAGCCACCGGCCTTGTGCTGTTTGGCGGCGAGGGCTCGGATGCGATGTATCCCATCGCGAAACGGCTTGGAAACGGTCCAATCGATCTGCAGCTAATCCTGATCTGTGGCCGCAATGCCAAGCTCCAAAAGAGATTGGGTGAGTTGAGAACCAGAAATAAGCTCCTGGTGGAAGGGTTCACGAAAAGAATTCCTTATTACATGCGCCTGGCCGATTTTTTCATCGGCAAGCCGGGCCCCGGCAGCGTTTCAGAGGCGCTACAGATGCGGTTGCCCGTAATCGTGGAGCGCAATGCCTGGACCTTACCGCAGGAGCGATACAACGCTGACTGGATCCGCGAAAAACGCGTCGGGATGGTGCTCGATCACTTCCACGGCATCGAGGACGCTGTTCGGGAACTCTTATCAGGCGGGCGGCTTCCAGCGATGAAGGGCCGAATCGCCGAGATGAACAATCGCGCCGTCTTCGAAATTCCGAAAATTCTGGACGAGGTGTTCCGGAAAGAGTATCCCAACACTATGCCGGAACTTCCGGCCAGGCATGTTTCGGATATCGCCGGCTGAGCTCGCGCCGCACCTGCGGGTATAGGTTCTTCCAGAAGCTGACGAGGTCCGTCGTTACCTGCACCGGTCGCTGATTCGGTGCCAGGAGGTGGACAACCAGCGGCACTGAACCCCGCGCAACCGACGGCGTCTCGCGCATGCCGAAGAAATCCTGCAAACGCGAGGCGACCGACGGCGGGCGATCCTCGTGATACTCGATTCTGGCGTGGCGGCCACTCGGAAGTTGGATGAACAGCGGCGCCACTTCATCGATGAGCCGCATCGGCAACCTGGCCCGCAGAAGGCGCAGAAAACCTCCATTTGAGGCAGCGGAGCGCAATTCCGCAAAGCTGGCGAGTCCTACTGCCATTTCGGCGACAGTGGATGCCAGCAAATTGTCGGGAACACTCACGCCCGCCTCACGGGCAGCGAAGTGGACACGGCTTAGGAATCCGTTCAGCTCCTGCCTGCCGACAAAACGCTCTATACCGCTTTCCAGGACTTTCTCGGCAAGCAACTTCGAAGCGGCTAAAGCGTCTGTGGGTGCGCTTCGCGACTCGTCTATCGTGAGTTGGTCGTACACGATGGAATTGAGTTGTTCGACGCGCTCGCTTTCGCGGTTCCAGACCATCTCTTCCCGCGCACTGACGCGCTCGGGGAAAAGATCCAGCAGCCAGTCGGGTTCAATTGGCGCCGCCAGCCGAACCAGAGGCGCGGATTGAGCGCTCCGATCATCGATTTCGATGGCAGCGAGAAAGTTGCCATGAACGTGGCTGGCGCGGTCCAGCTTCGCGGAACCGCCGCTCGCCAGCAGCAGCGTATCTCCCCGCTTGCGCGCGACGCGATCGGGGAAGGCGGATAACAGAGCCTTCTCGAGGGCACTTGAATCCGCTGCCGTACGTCGCGGCGCTTCGACCGCGTCGGACAGTTGACCAGCCAGGCGATTGGTCGTGTATGAAAGATCCGCCCCAAGCAGAGCATCAATGTCGGACGCCGAAGTCAAGCGCGTGCCTTCGTCAAGGCGGTAGCGGCCTTCGGATAGCTGAGCGGCCAGGCGGCACCCTTCACGTTTTTGCCCCATGCGGGCGACCTCGAACACGAATCGTGCCAAGCGCGGATGTACCGGCAATCTTGCCATCCGGCTCCCGCTTGCGGTGATCGAGCCGCGTTCGTTAAGGGCACCAAGCCTCCCCAGCAACTCCCGCGCGTTCTGGTGCATTTCTACGGACGGCTCATCGAGCCACGGGAGGTCGTTCCAGGCAAAGCCGTTTGCGGCGATCAACAAAAGCGCATGACTCAGATCGGATCGTGTGATTTCGGGAGCAACCTGCGGAGCCCGGCGCTCGAAATCGGCCCGGGTGTAAAGACGAATCGCCAGACCAGGGCCCGTCCGGCCCGCGCGCCCTGCTCGCTGGATTGCAGATGACTTGCTGATTTTTTCCACGCGCAAGCGTGACAACCCGCTCCAAGGCGAGTGCGCTAGAACGCGCGCCAAGCCGCTGTCCACCACTGCTGTAACGCCCTCAATTGTTATGGAACTCTCGGCTACGTTCGTCGAGCAGATGACTTTCCGCTGCGTGCTAGGGGCCACCGCCGCATCCTGCTGCTCGGCCGAAAGATCGCCATGCAGCGGCAAAAGGTTGGCTCCTAACCGGCGAGCAATGCCCTCACAAGCCTGCAACGCCTTGCGGATCTCCGCAGCGCCAGGCAGAAACACGAGAATGTGCCCGGCGGTCTCCTCGAGTGCGACCTTCACCGCAGACTCGACCTGCTCTTCGAGCGGAGACGCGGACACCGGCGTGTACCTCACCTCCACCGGGAACGATTGGCCTGGAGAAGTGATGACTTCCGGATGCCCCAACTGCGCGGCAAGCCGACTGGTCCCTAGAGTTGCAGACATGAGAACGATCCGAAGGTCGGGCCGCTTTTCTTGCGCCTTGCGCAGGAGGGCCAGCGCGAGATCGGTTTCAAGATGGCGCTCATGAAACTCGTCCAGGATCACAACACGCGCCTGCTTGAGACCGCCTTCGCCCAGCAGTTTGCGCGTGAGCACCCCTTCCGTTAGAAACCAGAGCTTTGTCTGTGCGCTGCTGACCTCCTCAAACCGCACCTGATAGCCAATTCTTGCGCCTACGCGCTCGCCCGTCTCTTCGGCCACGCGCCGTGCTGCCATCCGCGCCGCGAGCCTGCGCGGTTCGAGCACGTAAATATCGTGAAAGCCGGCGCTGAGCAGGGCGGCGGGAACGCGCGTCGTCTTCCCTGCTCCGGGCTCGGCCTCGAGCAAGGTGATCGGGTTCGTTTGAACGGCGTGGACGATCTTTGGAAGCAGAGGATCGATCGGCAGCGGGAGTGGATTCATGCTCAGTGTGCTACTTACATGATGCGAGATGATGAAAGACGGGTATGAATGAGATTCCCGATCTGCTGGTACGATACCTTCGCGGTCCGGACTTGGTAGCCGCCGCGATGACAGGCGCGACAGATCTCGAACTGGATTTCAAACCGGCTCCAAATAAATGGAGCGTACGGCAGATCGTCGCACATTTAGCTGACACGGAGGCAATCGCTGTTACACGCCTGCGCGGCGTGATTGCCGAAGACAACCCGGCATTGGTTCCATTCGACCAAGATGCCTGGGCGGAGAAAACCAACTACAGCAAGCGAAAGCCCGCGCGGGATCTCGAGACTATCCGCCGGTTGCGTGCGGACAATTACGAACTGCTGAAGGAATTGCCCGAGGAAGCATTCTCGCGCACGGGCCGGCATGCCAGACGCGGCACGATGACCCTGCTTGATTTGCTGAGATTATTTGCGGAACATGCCGAAAAGCATGCTGTGCAGATCCACGGCGTGCTCAGCGAATACAAAACTTCGCAGGCGGCGCGGTAGCGCGTGTACTCGCTTTACCTCACTTGCGAAGCCGGGCAGGCAGACCATCTCTCCGCTGAACTCTGGGAAGCCGGTACCGAAGGCATTCGTGAACTGGATTACGGCGACTCGGTTCGCCTGATTGCGGGCTTTGCAACGAACGAAAACCGCGCCGCCCTGCTCGCGCAGTTCGCGGCCTACGCGCCTGAATGGGAGCACGAAGACGACATCGACTGGGTCGAGGAAACCAAGGCCGCCTGGCCGCCCCGCGAAGTAGGCGCGCGTTTTTTTCTGGCGCCGCCCTGGTCGATCGACCCAACTCCGCCAGGGCGCGAGCGCATCATTCATAATCCTGGACTCGCCTGCGGTACAGGCGAACACCCGTGTACTCAACTCGCTCTCATGGCATTAGAGCAGTGTCTTAGCCCCGGATCGACTGTCGCCGACATTGGAACTGGTTCCGGCATTTTATCCATCGGAGCGCTGAGGCTTGGCGCTGAGACCGCAATCGGAATTGACATCGATACAGCCGCTCTGCAGGCAGCGCGCGAGAACTTCGAACTAAACCGCTTGCCCGCAAATCTCGTAGCCGGTTCTGCCGATTGCTTGGCAACTGAGTGCGCCGATGTTGTCGTCGCGAACATTAACGCCACCGTTCTGCTCTCCATGCTTGACGAGTTGCTTCGCATTACGTGCACTGGTGGCTGGCTCATTCTCACCGGTTTTACTGAGGCGGAAGTGGAAGCGATCGCCCTGACGCTTACGGACCCCCAAGTGTTGGCGCTGAACGAATGGCGCTGCGTGGTCGCTAAGATCTTCTAGCTACTTTTTTCGCCGATTTCGTTGCGGGCTTAGGCGCGCGATCGCCCTGATGCAATTCCTGCACGCGCTCCAGAACATCCTCTAACTTCTGGCCTCCCTGAAGAACCGGCGTGAATAGATCCCCCACCCGCTCAAAGCGCTCAATCGCATTATCGAGGCGAAAGTCATTGGGCCGCAGCCCACGCCTCACCTCTTTCCAGTCAAGAGGCGTGGACACCGGCGCGCCATCGTAAGCGCGGACCACATATGGTGCCGCGATCGTTTTGCCGATCCCGATCTGCAGGTAATCGAAATACACCCTTTCCTTTTTCCGTTTCTCGACGCTTCGCGGCGTTGTGAACAGATTAGGCTCGCGCTCGAGAGCGAGGTACGCGACGAGTTCCGCCAGGCTGCGCACCTGGTCATACGTGTAGACAGGCTCGACCGGCACATAGATGTGCATGCCGTCACCGCCCGTGGTTTTCGGATATCCTTTCAGGCCAACATCCTTCAAAACCTCCTGCACCAGCAGCGCTGCGTCGATAATCTGATCGAAGCTGGCATCTACCGGGTCGAGGTCAAGCAGCATCCAGTCCGGATGGTCGAGGTTGCCCACCCGGCTCATCCATGGATTCTGGTCGATGCATCCCAGGTTCACCAGATACAGCAGACCCGCCCTGTTCTCAGCGATCGGGTAGTGATTCAGCTTTGGCGGATGATGCTCCTGAATGGGCTCGCAGCGCAACCAATCAGGGAAATGGGTGGCATTTTTCTGAAAGAAGAATTTCTCGGCGATGCCATTCGGATACCGCTTCATTGACAGCGGACGATCCTTCAAATGCGGCAGCAGCCATTTTGCCGCCTTGTCGTAAAACGCCAGCAAGTCCCGCTTTTTCCAACCATCCTTAGGGAAAAGGACTTTATCCAGGTTAGTGAACTTCAGCCGATGCCCGTCCAGTTCGGCGATCGATTCCTGCCCGCTCAAATCGGGCGATTCCGCCTTCGCGCCCGCCGTCTCTGGAGGAGGGTCTTCCACGGGCTCCTCACGAACCACCTCTTCGGGTTGCTTGTCTTCCCGCAGACTTACGAAAACCGGCGCCCGCAACATGCCCTCCTTGGTCCATTCGAGGAAACGCACCTGGCAAACTAGTTCCGGCTTGACCCAGGTCACGTCCTTTATAACCGGCTTGTCCGGAAAGGGGTTCGTCTTGCTCATAAGCGGCTGCAGACGCGTATAGATTGCCTTCATCTGCCGCTGGTCGAAACCGGTCCCAACCTGGCCGACATGCCGTAGCTTGCCGTCTTCCTGAACCCCAAGCACCAGCGAGCCAAAATAGTCGCGTTCCCCTCGCATGAAGCCGGCGATGACGAACTCCTGCTCATTCTGCACTTTTATCTTGAGCCAGCAAGTCGACCGTCTCGATTCATACTTACTCGTACGATCTTTCGCCAGGATGCCTTCCAGTCCCATCTGGCGGGCAGCCTCAAACATCTCGTGTCCGCCGGTCTTGAATGCTTCCGATAGCCTGATGTGTTCGTCCGGCGTGACGATCGACTGGAGCACCTTCCGGCGATCCTCCAACGCAACACCCCGCAGATCGTAGCCGTCCACATACAGGATGTCGAAGAGGAACAAAGTCGCCGGCGCAGTCTCTGCTAGTTGCGAAACCGCATTCGCATTCGCTCCTATTCGTGGCTGAATATTGTGAAAACGGGCGCGGCCCTGCTCGTCGAGCACACAGATTTCACCGTCGAGCCACGCTGCGCTCGCGTTCACATGTTTGGGAAGATCCTGCAATTCCGGGTACTGCTGTTCTGAACGAAGCCCGCGGCGCGATTGGATATTGAGCTCGCCGTGATCGATACGGCACAGGGCGCGCACGCCGTCCCATTTGATTTCGTACAGCCATTTCTGGCCGTCGGGCGGCCTGCTGACCGCCGTGGCGAGCATCGCTTCAAGGTTCGCGGGCATCGCCGTCCTTCGCGCACCTTTCAAATCGGCAGGCCGGATGGGATCGATTCCGGACGCGATCTCGTCTTGCGTGCGCTTAGTGGCCACGCTCCAGGCGTATTGATCGATGTCATAGCCGGGTAAGGCATACTCATCCTTTTTCTTGATGAGCAGCCATTCGTTCCCCTTCCCCGCGTGCTTCATGTGCACAATCGCGAATGCGCCCTTCAGCTTGGTTCCGTGCAGCTCAAACTTGAAATCGCCGCGGTCGAGTTGACCCTGCGCGTCCGGCTCGCCGATCACCTCATACGTTCCTTTGTCCCAGAGCATCACGCTTCCCGCGCCGTAGTTTCCTTCGGGAATGTTGCCTTCGAACGTTCCGTAATCGAACGGGTGGTCCTCCACCTTCATCGCCAGCGCCTTGCGCGAGGGATCCAGACTCGGGCCCTTGGGCACCGCCCAGCTCACCAGAACGCCGCCGATCTCCAGCCGGAAATCATAATGAAGCCGGGTCGCGTCGTGCCTTTGAACGCAGAAGAACCCGCCTCGTCCTCCCGATTTCGCCTGCGGTTCGTCCGGCTCGGGTTCCGGTGTCTTCTCGAAATTGCGTTTCCGTGCGTACTCTTTCAGGGCCATACGCGTCAGCGCAAAGTACTGCAATTATTATGACAACGCCGCTGCCCACCCTGTTACCCAATTGCTAACCTGAAACTGGTTGCAGATTGAGTCTTTTTGCAGTGTTGAATGAACTTCGCTGAGCACCTCAAAAGCCAGCTCGATATCGTCGAAGTTGTCGGCCAGTATGTGCGTCTGAAACGCCAAGGTGTAGGTCCGCGCTACGTCGGCCTTTGTCCGTTCCACTCCGAGAAGACCCCTTCCTTTGGGGTTCATAGTACCCTGCAGTACTACAAATGCTTCGGCTGCGATGCCGCGGGCGACGTCTACAAGTTCGTGCAGCAGATCGAAAGCCTGACCTTTCCGGAGACGCTGAAGCTGCTTGCCGAACGCTACGGCATTCCTATGCCGGAACGCGAACGCAGCGGCGACCCTGAGGCGCAGCGGCGCGCGGCGCTGCTGGAGATGCACGAAATTGCCGCCGAAACCTTCCAGAGCAACTTGCGCGGGCCGAGTGGAGCGGATGCCCGTCGTTACCTGGAATCGCGTGGGGTCTCACGTGTGGCAATAGACGAGTTCCGCCTGGGCCTCTCGGACCCGTCCGGCCAACAGCTCCTCAACCGTTTACAACGCTTCGGTCCGGCACTGCTTGAAGAATCCGGCCTGGCGATCAAGCGCCAGGAGAGCGGCGGCTTCTTTGACCGCTTTCGCGCGCGGCTCATGTTTCCCATTCACAACGAGAGCGGCAAGGTGATCGCGTTCGGCGGCCGGGCTCTCCGGCCAGGTGACGAGCCCAAGTATCTGAATTCGCCCGAGACCAGACTCTATAAGAAGTCCACAATTCTCTACAATCTGCACCGCGCCAAAATCGACGCACGCAAACACAATCAGATGATTCTGGTCGAAGGATACATGGACGTCATCGGCGTATATTCGGCCGGCATTCATGAAGTCGTGGCGAGCAGCGGCACCTCGCTCGGCAACGACCAGGTCCGCGCCATGAAACGTCAGATATCACACCAAGCCGGAACGGGACAGATTATTTTGAATTTCGATCCTGACCCGGCGGGTGCCCGCTCCACCGAGAAATACATCTCTAGTCTGCTGGCCGAGGGCCTGCGCGTAAAGGTGCTCGAAATTCCGGGCGGCCTCGATCCGGACGAGTACATCCAGAAGAACGGTGCCGATGCCTATCGTAAACTGCTCGCAAACGCTGGTTCGTATTTTCATTGGCTTGCGGACCGCGCGCGTAGCAAGTTCGACGTTCAATCGGCCGAAGGACGTGTCGATGCCTTCAAGTTCATCGCGCCTGTAATCGAACAGGTCCACGACCGCATGGAGCGCTCTGCCATCGCAAGCGAAATGGCGGAATATTTGAAAGTGGACCGCTCCATAGTGGCCGAGACATTCCGGAAGCAGGCCCCCTTAAATCAACCGCGCCCCCAGAAGCCTCGCGATATGAATTCCGCCCTTGCGCCCAACGAGAAACTGCTGGTCTCGTGCATGCTGGTCAGCCCGGACGCGCGCGCCGCTATTCAGCACTTTTTAGCCGGTTCCAGCCTCCTGCCGTTACTCGAATTGAGGCGCATTTTCGAAGCGGCCATCGCTATCGATTCGGAGGGCGATCCTTTCAGCATGGAGGCGCTCACCGCCCGCGTTGACGCCCGCCTGCAGCGTATTCTGATGGACATCACGTTTTCAGACTCGGGAGTGCGAGAAGAAATCGCGACCGAGCTGGCTCTGAGTTGCCTGAAAGCCCTCGAGGCGAAGTCCGTCCAGGCGGTCCGGGAAACGCTGCGTCGACGTATCCGCGACCTCGAACGAGAAGGAAATTTTGAAGAAGCGCTACGGTTAGCCGATGAGCTAAACAATCTCGCTAGACGGGACACCGGGGTGTGAATCGTGTTGTACTATGAGGAGTCAAGGGATCACTAGTCTGCCCTCATTGGGATATAGTATCTGAGAAACCGGGCTTCTTAGTGTCGGTTCGTCGTGTCATAAACAAAGGCAGTTGATGCAAGACAGCAACGACAAGGGCTTCACTGTATACGACGACGTCAGTAGCGTGGTGAACGAAGACCTCTCGGCCGGGAATGACCTGAGTGACTTCTTCACCGACCTCGACGGTGGGCCCGTTGACCTTTTAGAGGAACCGAAAGAGTTCAAGAAAGACGAAGAGGTAGAGGATCTTTCCGATCTCGATCTTTCACCGGGCGCGTTAGACAAAAGCAACGATTCTGTTCGCGTTTATCTTCGCGAAATGGGTATGGTCCCCCTCCTGACCCGCGAAGGAGAAATCGAGCTTGCCAAGCGCATTGAACGGGGTGAAAATGCCGTCCGCAAAGCGCTTTCCCGATCGCGTCTCGTCATCCAAACGCTGTTCGCGACAAAGTACTCCCTCGAACGTGGAACGATAGATATCCTCGATATCCTTCAGCCGCCCGATCCGCAACCGGAGCAGGAGGAAGACGACACATTCTGCACCCTCAAGCAGCACTTCATCGAATCCACGGAAGAACTCGAGAAGCTCTATCGCAAGATCCAGCAGACCGAGCACAAATTGATCAGTACACCGCGGAACATGAAGCCCAAGCTGCATCGCAAGCTTCGCTTCGAGTACGCACGGCAGCTGATCTCCATCTCCCGTAAAATTCGCGCGCTATCCTTTTCCACCCGCTACCAGCGTTCGCTCAGCCAGACGCTGCGCCGCGTGGTGGATCAGTTGAAGCCGATCGAACAGGAGATCGCCCGCCTGCAGCGCAAACTGGAACAACCGGCGGTCGCCGAAGGCAGTTCGGCAGCCGCGGTTCGCAAAGAATTGAAGTCGCTTTCAGCACAGTTGCAGGCCATCGAGGACAAATCCGGCACTACTGCCACCGATCTGCGCCGTACCTTGCAGATTGTCGAACGCGGTGAAACCGAAACCGAGTCTGCAAAAAAGCGGCTCATAGAAGCTAATCTGCGCCTGGTGGTCTCCGTTGCCAAAAGGTACACGAATCGGGGCATGCAGTTTCTCGATCTGATTCAGGAAGGCAACATCGGCCTGATGCGGGCGGTGGACAAGTTCGATTACAAGCGCGGATATAAGTTTTCGACCTACGCGACCTGGTGGGTCCGGCAAGCGGTCACTCGCGCCATTGCCGACCAGGCTCGGACTATTCGCATCCCCGTGCACATGATCGAAACGATCAATAAACTGGTCCGGCTGCAGCGTGTGATGCAGCAGGAACTGGGACGTGAACCCACCACAGAAGAGCTTGCGGTCCGCATGGATTTGACACCCAGCAAGATCCGTCGCGTGTTGCGCATCGCGCAGGAGCCGATCTCTCTGCAGACCCCGGTGGGCGAGGAAGAAGAATCCAACTTGGGTGATTTTCTTGTTGATAGCCGAATGGTCTCGCCGTCCGACGCAGTCATCAATCTCAACCTGCGCGAGCAGACCGCGGAAGTATTGAAGACTCTCAGCCCGCGTGAGGAAAAAATTGTCAAGATGCGGTTTGGCCTGCAGGATGGCAGCGAACACACGCTGGAAGAGGTAGGCCAGAACTTCGCTGTTACCCGCGAGCGCATCCGCCAGATTGAAGCAAAAGCGCTGCGGAAACTACGCCACCCCAGCCGCAGTCACCGCCTGCGCAACTTCCTCGAGCACGGCGCTCCTTCCTAAAACCATCGCAAACGTCTCCAGCACGGAGCATTCTGCCAGGATTTCGTACGTCAGCGTAACAGCCGGAGAGAGTCGGAATCTTTCCACGGAACGCCTGCGCTATCTTGGTCGTTTCTGCATGCCCGGAACAGAAACGTCCGCTGAACCAGCCGCTCATCCCATTACACCTTCGCGAAAAGTACCTAAGCCGAAGACTGCCGTGGAGCGAAAAGCGCGGCTCGAACGGATCCTCGCCGAACTCGACCATCTCTTCCCGCAGGCTACCTGCGCTTTGCATCACCGGAACGCCTGGGAATTGCTCGTCGCCACGATCCTATCTGCCCAGTGCACCGATGAGCGCGTTAACAAGGTAACTCCTGAGCTCTTCAAAAAATATCGGACCATTAAAGACTTGGCCAACGCTTCGCAGGACGAACTCGCGAACGATATTCGTTCCACCGGCTTCTTTAACAATAAATCGCGCTCGCTGATCGGAGCGGCACGCAAAATCCTCGAGGCATACGATGGCCGCGTGCCGCAAACAATGGAAGAGCTGCTGACCGTCCCGGGCGCGGCCCGCAAAACTGCGAATGTAGTCCTCGGAACCGCTTACGGCATCGCCTCCGGAATTGTGGTTGATACGCACGTACAGCGTGTGTCGCAGCGGCTCGATCTCACGAAACATTCTGACCCGGCGAAAATCGAGCAGGACCTCATGAAGACTCTTCCGCAGGACAGGTGGATCCTGTTCTCGCATCAGGTGATCCACTTCGGCAGGCAGATCTGCATCGCGCGCAAGCCCCGGTGTGGCTCCTGCCCGCTTGATCCCCTGTGCTACGCCAAGGACAAATCGCTCGCCTGATGCCAAGCCTATATCTTGGAATCGACGGGGGCCAGTCCAGCACAACGGCCCTCATCGCAGACGAAACGGGCCGCGTTCTGGGATGCGGCACAGGTGGTCCTTGCAATCACGTCACCGGCGCCGAAGCCCGCGCAAAATTTCTCAGGGCCGTCGGCGACTGTATCGCACAGGCCTGCCAGGAAGCGCAACTGGATGCCGCGACAGTTCACTTCGCCGCCGTCTGCTGCGGTTTTAGCGGCGGGGCGGAAGATAAGGACGCCTTTGTGCGAGAGCTGATTCGCAGCGGGCGCTATAAGGTCACTCACGACGCCGAAATTGCACTGACCGGAGCCACCGCGGGCGCACCGGGGATCATCGTCATCGCGGGCACCGGATCCATGGCCTTTGGCCGTAACGCAGAAGGCAAGACGGCGCGTGCAGGCGGTTGGGGATACGTGTTCGGCGATGAAGGCGGCGCCTTCGACCTCGTCCGCCGCGGTCTTCGGGCGGCTCTGCGATGGGAGGAAGGATGGGGCCCGGCAACCGTTCTTCACGCACTCCTGCTTGAATCCGCCGGGGCCGAGACGGCCAATGCGCTCCTGCATCGGTTTTATGTAACGCCACGTTCGGAAATCGCGCGGCTCGCGCCTTTGGTGACGGAGGCGGCGGAAGCCGGGGACGCGATCGCCGGAGCTGTTATAAACTATGCAGCGTCAGCACTCGTGGGATATGTCGAGGGCGTTTACCGGCACCTGTTCCCTTCGGGCGGCCAGGTGCCAGTCGCCTATATCGGCGGCGTATTCCGCAGCATGCCGGCGCTCGTCGCTTTCAGAGACAAACTGCAGGCTTCCATAAACTGCGAAGCGGTCCCGCCGCGGCTCAGCCCAGCCGCAGGTGCAGTGCTGGACGCATTGCGTCTGGACGGCAATGCTGCGAACTTGTCCGGCGCGAACTTGAAGGCGGACTAGCAGGCACAGACAGGCTCTCTTTTCAGCTATTGTTACGGCCGGCGCTCACGCCGCTGCCGTCTCCTGTGCCGCCCGGCAATGCGACCGGCGGATGTTCGCGCGTTGCCATTGCCACGTCCCACGGTATGGTGATCGATTCCGCGAACGGCACGGCGAAACCAATTTCCCGCTCCGCCGCGATGTCCATGATTTTCAGCAGCAGCTCCGATTGCACGATCAGAAACTGGTTATAGTCCAGAGTCAGCACATAGGCGAAAATATCGAGTTGCAGTGATTGCGGCGTAATTTTCGTAAACCGCAACGGCACCCCGGATGCATCCACCATCGGATGCTCCTCAAGGAGCTTCGTCACCGCCTCCATCATCTCCCGAACTTGCGCCGGCGATGTCTCCGGCCGGAGTTGCAGCGAGGGATGGAACCACATCTTTTCCCGTTTCGAAAAATTCTCGAGCGTCATCGTCGAGAACTGCGAGTTCGGAACGGTCACCAGCGTCCGGTCTGGCGTTCGGATGCGCGTGGACCGCAGCCCTATGTCTTCTACGGTTCCCGTTTGGCCGCCGAACTGGCACACATCGCCCACCAGCACGGCGCGATCGCTAATCAGCGAGAAGCCGCCAAACAGGTTTTCAATCGTCTTCTGAGCCGCCAGGGCGAGTGCGAGTCCGCCGACTCCGAGGCCCGCCAGGATCGCGTTCGTATTGTAGCCCCACTCGGAAAGGGTAATCAGCGCAGCGAGAATGAAGATGCAAATCTTCACGATCCGCAGACCGAGCGGCACCACTGAGTAGGAGAGCGCTCGCTCACGCGGATTCATTCGCGAGATCACGTGATCCGAAACAACGTCAAGAATGCGCGTCACCAACGCCGCGGACCCGAACACAAACAGAAGCGCCATCAGCTTCAGCAGGTATTCGCGCAGCAACGCTGACGGCGCAAGGAATTCCATTGCCGCCCTAAAGACAAGAACGCTAAGAATCAGCCGCAGCGGCCCGGAGAACATATGAAAGCGATGCGCGGCATCGAATGACTTCGCGTAGCGCTTCGCCAGTACCTTGGCCGCAGCCAGAAAAATCGCAGAAAGCCACTCTGATAGGAGCGCCAGAAGCAGCGCCAGCAGCGCCATCGCGATCCACACCCATAGCGGGGTGCCGATGAACATGACCTTGACCAACAGTTCGGGCAATCGTGACTCGATCGCCGAGTTTGGTGTAATGCGGCTGCTCAGTTCGCGAATCCGTGCCACGCTGGACGCCGAAACGAGCCACACTTGTATTCCCTGCTGATTAACGCGTTCCAGTTGCAGTGTGACCGCTTCTCCGTTGACGTCGAACGTCGCAAGGCTGTCGAAACCCGGCGCCAGACCGTCTTCGGTATCACCCTCGGGCGCGTTGCTCAAGTCGTTAACCTCGAATCGCGGATTGCGATTGAGCAGAACGCAGAGGGCTCTCGCCAGTTCAGCACCCTGGGTTGGACGTTGCGAGGCGGCGACGCTTTGCAAATCCAGGTACTGCGCAGCCGCCGAGAACCGATTGCCGTGGCACGCTTCGAGCAAATAGTGGATCGAACTGCGCGGCGTCTCCCTTTTGAGGGGATCTGAGGGAGTCGGCGTATTGCTGGCCGGCTTCGCCCCTGTCAGTAGACTGCCGAGCGACTGGGAGGAGGCCACTGCCGGCGCCAGCAGCGCCCACAGCAGGGCAGCGCATGTTGCAGCTCTCGAAAACAAAACCATGCTCCTAACTAGCCTACAAGTTTCTCCATCGAGGATCTCCTGGCGAAACCCGAAAGCTGGTCACAGCTTCTTCCGGGTTTCATGGCTTCGTTTCAACTTATTTATCTTCTTATAGTTACATCTTTTTATTCAAGGTTCACATTGTACTTCTCCGGCTAGCCATCGCTAGGCTTTACGCAGGAGCAAGAACATTCATGTCTTCTCATGTCACCCTCTGCGGTAGTCGCCTGAACCACCCTCGTCACTCAGAACCTGCTGGCGAAGCCGCCCCCGATGAAGTTATCCATGTGAATCTCGTGGTGCGCCGTCGCAATCCGGTGCCCGATGTCGCCCTTCATCAGCAGCTTTCGCGTGACCGGTTCGCACTCGCTCACGGGGCGGACCCGGCCGACATCCAGGTCGTGGAGGATTTTGCCTCCGCACATCGTCTCGCTATCCGCCGCATCCACCCGGCATCGCGCGTCATTACGCTTACCGGCCGCTTATCTGAACTAATTGCCATCTTCGGGGCATCGGTCGAGATGCGCCGAATGGGCGCCAATACTTTCCGTTCGTGTCAGGGCGAGTTGATCCTTCCTGCCGAGTTAGCAGAACGAGTCGTCGCCGTCTTCGGATTTGATCAGCGGCCCCTCGCCCGGACGCATCACATTCACCAGCGCACCAGCGGTGTCTCCTACACACCGACAGAAGTGGCGAAACTCTATCATTTTCCTGCTGCTACTGGCAAGAATCAGACCATCGCGCTGATCGAACTCGGCGGCGGATATCGCAACTCGGATCTTCAGGCGTATTGGCGGCAGGTCGGCGTGGGCAATGTCTCAGTTGCTGCCGTCTCGGTCGACGGTGGCAACAACAGCCCTGTCGGCGACCCCAACAGTGCTGACGGTGAAGTAGTCCTTGATATCGAAGTCGCCGGAGCAGTGGCGCCTGATGCGCGTATCGCGGTGTATTTCGCAGGCAATACCGATCAGGGATTTCTCGACGCCATCAACGCTGCCATTCACGACACCGTTCGCAGGCCATCAGTAATCTCAATCAGTTGGGGCGCGCCGGAGAAAGAATGGACGCCGCAGGCATTGAACGCATTCAACGCAGCCTTCCACGATGCGGCGTTGCTCGGCATCACGGTCTGTGCCGCCGCCGGAGACAATGGCTCTTCCGATGGCGAGGAGGACGGCCTGAATCACGCGGACTTTCCCGCCTCCAGCCCCTGGGTCCTGGGGTGCGGCGGAACTCGTCTGATCAGCGAGAACGGCAGCATTCAATCCGAAACCGTATGGAATGACGGCACAAACGGCGGCGCCACAGGCGGCGGTGTTAGTTCGCACTTCGCCAAGCCCGAATATCAGGCGCACATCAACGTGCCTGTCTCGAGGGAAACGAAAAGAACGGGGCGCGGTGTGCCGGACGTGGCGGCGGTGGCGGATCCCGAGACCGGCTATCAAATCCTGGTCGACGGTCAGATGGGCGTGGTTGGGGGCACCAGTGCGGTCGCTCCGCTTTGGGCTGGCCTCATTGCGCTGTTCAACGAAGAGCTCGACAAACATCTCGGCTGGCTCAACCCGACCCTCTATGGCGCCATTTCGCAGCATGGGGCGCTGCATGATATTACGTCCGGAACGAACGGCGCCTACCGCGCTCAATCCGGTTGGGATGCATGCACGGGCCTGGGTTCGCCCAACGGCCAAGCCATCCTGGATGTTTTGAAACAATCTGCCAAGTAGCGTTTGAAACGGGGCACGAGCGATCAGTGCCCGTGAATCAAACTGGTTGTCGAATCTCAGCGAGGATCTGCTCACAAGCCGCACGAGGATCAGCCGCCCGAGTCACCTGCCGTCCGATTACAAGGTAATCGGCGCCATCGCGAATTGCTTCCGCTGGCGTGGCCACACGCTTCTGGTCGCCTTTCGCAGCACCCGCCGAGCGCACACCGGGCGTTACCAGCTTCAACTTCGGGCCGCCCACCAGCCGCACGCGCGCCACCTCGAGAGGAGAGCACACGATCCCGTCGATGCCGCTCTCTGCGGCCTTCTTCACTCGCAGCTCGACGAGATCCGAAACCGGTACGAGATAGCCCAGATCCGCGAGATCCTCCTGATCGAAGCTGGTCAGAACTGTGACGGCGAGCAACTTCGTTGCACTGCGTTGACGCCCTTCCACCGCCGCTTTCATGATCGTGCGGCTGCCGTGCACGGTCAGGAACGTCACTTTACCGGTGTCGCAGATTCGCTGCGTCGCTCTCTTCACCGTCTCGCCGATGTCGTACAGCTTTAAATCGAGAAAGACTTTCTTGCCCAGCGAGCTCAACTGCGAAACGAAATCCATTCCAGCTACGGCATATAACTCCATGCCGACCTTGTAAAAATCGGCTCCGTCGCCGATGCTGTCGACCAGGCGCAGTGCCTCGGCTGTGCTCTCGACGTCAAGCGCAATGATCAGCGGGTTCTCACTCTTGCTCATGCCCTCACCTCGATCGGTTTGATGCCGCGTTGGCTTACTCGCCCGATAACGTATGCATCAGGGTATTTGCTAAGCAACTGCTCCGCCTCTCCTGCCGGTAGCGAGATCAGCAGTCCGCCCGACGTTTGCGGATCGTACAGCAGCGATTGAATCTCGTCCGGAATCTCCGGCGCCATCCTCACACAGCTCTCCACAAAGTCTCGATTATTATTCAAACCACCCGCATGCGCGCCGGCCTTTGAATATTCGATGGCTCCTGGGAGGAAGCGAACACTGCTTGCGGTAATTTCGAGCGTCACATTGCTTCCTAACGCCATTTCGCGCGCATGGCCGAGAAGTCCGAAACCCGTGACATCCGTGCAGGCATTCGCCTGCACACTCAGCATCGCCTCGCATGCGGACCGGTTCAGGGTGAGCATCTGCCCAATGGAAGCATCCATGTGGTCCTGCTCTACAATTCCCTTCTTTAGCGCTGTCGAGATAACGCCCGTGCCGATTCGCTTCGTGAACAGCAGTACGTCTCCAGGCCTGGCGTTCGCATTCGTCAGCACACGGCGCGGATCCACTAAGCCTGTGACCGCGTACCCGAATTTCACTTCTTCTTCCGAGATACTGTGGCCGCCGAGAATCACGCAGTCTGCTTCATGGATCTTGTCCGCCCCACCCCGCAGAATCGCCTCCAGATCGTTGATCTCGCCCTTTGCAGGAAACACTACGAGCGAGAGGGCCGTCACCGGCTTCCCGCCCATCGCATAAACATCACTCAGGGCATTCGCCGCTGCGATACCGCCGAAGGTATACGGGTCGTCGACGATGGGTGTGAAAAAATCCACCGTCTGCACCATCGCGAGCGGCCTGCCGCCCGCTTCGGTCAGGTCGTACACGCCCGCATCATCCGCGGTGTTATATCCGACAAGCACCTTCTCGTTGGATACATGCGGCACGCTTTTCAGCGCACGATCTAAGATTTTTGGGCTGAGCTTTGAGGCACAGCCGCCGGCCTTTACATTCGCGGTGAGTTTGGTCGCCATCAATATCAGTATCTAAGACGCAAACAAAGCGCCTTGCCGCTCGAACTCCCACTCGCGCCAGGCATCCAGCAGCGGGAAATAGAGTCCGAGCGAGACCGGACCACCCGCCAACCTGGATACCAGGGTTGCGTAGCTCTCGAGCTGCGGCCGGTATCGCCGCTGCTCTTCATTGAGAAAGACCGCGGTCTCCGCGCCCTCATGTTCGCTCGTTTTGAAATCGATAATCCACAACCGGCCGCGCTCATCCCGAAAAAACCGGTCTACCGTTCCACTGATCAGCACATTCCCGATCTTTCCGCCAATAGCCCACTCGGAACGCGCCTCCGCGTGCGGTGCGAGAATCCATCGGCCACGCTCGCTTTTCAACGTGTTCGTCAACGCGCGCACAACCTGCGCTGAACCTACGCCTGCCTCAGACCGCCGCACTCCCAGCCGCCGCAGCTCGGATTCAATGGCAGGCAGCAATGCCGCAAGACGGTCAGCCGTCCACCCGCTGTTTCCCGCGCTGATCCGGTGCAACAGTGCATGCACCACCGTTCCCACATGCCTGCTCGTATGGCTCACCCATTCGTAGGTAACCCTGCGATCCGAGGCAGTCACGCGCTCAATAACGGGAGCCCACTGCACAGAGGGATCCAATCGCGGCGCCTTCCAGGTTGCCGGAACACGCCGCAAAATCGTCTTTGCCGGCTGCGCTTCGGCGGCCACATTTTGAACCAGCGCCCGGCTGCGGCGCATTGCCTCGAACGCGGGCTGAACGCTGTCCCAGATCAGGCGAAGAAACGTGCCCGACCTCGGAGTGGCAAGATCTCCGTCTTTTTTGAGCTTTCCACTGCCGAGCAAATACAGCTTGTTCTCCGCACGCGTGCACGCCACGTAGAAGACGCGCTTGATCTCATGCATGCTTCGCGCATCATCTTCCTGCACAATCGAACTGTATGTTTCGTCCTCTCCGCCTTTCTGCGGTTTGGCTGCGATATGCAACGTGACGTTTCCGTCTTCGGCAACCTCCTCGCTCCAGGCAAGCAGTTCGCGGCCGTTTCCCTGCGTGGGCTTATGCAGTTTCGGCAGAATTACTGTCCCGAACTCCAGCCCCTTGGCCTTGAAAATCGTCATCACCTGCACCCTGGCGTCGCCACTACCCGGCTTTGCGAACAGCCCGTCGAGCATCTGGTCCAGCCGGGCGAAATCACGAATGACACCACCTTCTTCGACCGCTTCGATCAGGTCCAAACACGTCGCAAAATCTTCCAAGTGGTTCGACTGGCTCAGCAAGGCGGGGCCGCCGAGCGCCAGCCATGTATGTTCGATCAGTTCGCGCATTCGAATGCGGCCCACGCTCGCAACCGCGGCCGATAGGATTTCCTGCACCCTGACTGCCCGGCTTCGGCCCGCCGCGGATAACTGCGCGATCTTCTCCGGATCCGACAGCAGGTCGAGAATCGTACGCTCCGGCTCGTTTTCGGCAAGCGCGGCCAGATCCGCGAGTTCGAGCCCGCACCAGGGAGCCCGTAAACAAGCAAGCCAGGAGATTCGATCGCCCACATGCGAGATCGCGCGCGTCAGAGAGACCAGATCCAATACGTGCTGCTCCTCAGCGAGCGCCGCAATCTCTACAGCCTCGTATGCAATGCCTGCGCGGCGGAGCAGCGGAAGAATGTCCGCCACGTGCGATCTGCTGCGTAGCAGAATCGCGACCGTCCCGTTATTGATTTCGCGCTGCACGATCTGCAGCACCGCGCTGGCTTCCTCATTGCCCGAATCTTCCAGAAGCGCGATGAGTTCCGGCTCGCACCCGCCTGCCTCGCGCGCCGCTTGCGAATGGCGGAACACCACGTCGCCGCCGCTATCGGCCAACATTACCGGGCTGAACTTTTCCTCCACCCAGCGCAGAATCGCGGGAGTGCAGCGAAAATTCGTCGTGAGGCTGAGCGGAGTCAGCCGTACGGAGCCGAGTTGCTGCTGTTTCCAGCAGCGTAGGAACAGCGATACCTCTGCACCCCGAAAGCGATAGATACTCTGCATAGGGTCGCCGACCACGAACAGAGTGTGTCCATCTCCGTCAGACCATTGCGCCGTCAACGCCGTGATCAGATCGTATT
Organism: Acidobacteriaceae bacterium; assembly: GCA_019233755.1. Lineage (GTDB taxonomy): Bacteria > Acidobacteriota > Terriglobia > Bryobacterales > Bryobacteraceae > Bog-105. The sequence goes on from JAFAMD010000021.1 coordinate 28,196, forward strand.
GTGCGACCGACGTATCCTGGAACTCGTCTACCAGCAGGTGCTCGATCTGGTAATCGAGCCAGTACAGAAGATCGCTCGGCCGGTCCGGCGTCCCCAATGCCTTGATGGCTGCACGGGTCACTTCGGTAAAGTCCACCGCACCCCAATCGCGAAACACATGCGACAGCGTCTCGCGAGCCCGGCTTAGTAGACGGCAAAAATGAGCGATCTCCGATGGATGATCTTCTTCACCGATAAAGGTCCACTGGTCTCGCTGCTCCAGCATGCTGACCATCTGCCGTTCCAGGCGGCCCAGGTCATTGTCGAAGTAAGCCGCCAGTGTGAGCAGTAACAGTTTTTCGTCCGGATCGCCTTCCGCCAGCTCGCGCAGCGTCCGCTGCGCGGCCACCCGGTACAAGTCGTTCGCGTCCTCTACAACCTTGCCGACGACACCAAATTCGGATACCACCGGCATCCGCCGCACGAGCATCGCGCATAATGAATCGATGGTCTGTATCTGCAGACGTCCCGTGTCTTCGATCAGATTCCATCCATGCCGCTGGTCGTTTGCCAGCGCTGCTTTTGCAAGAGCACGGGTTTTCCGATCAAAATCCGCCTCGACCGGCTGATCTTCGCGGGCGGCCAGCAGCGCGTCATGAATCCGCTCCCGCATCTCGGCCGCGGCCTTAATCGTGAACGTCATCGCGACGATCGATTCCGGCCGCTCCACCGCGCCCAGCAGCCGCAGATACCGTTGCACCAGCAACCCGGTTTTGCCCGAGCCCGCCGGCGCCTGCACAATAAACGATCGCGATGGATCGAGAGCCGTGTCACGCTGTGCCTGATCGGAGACCGTCATTCCGTCTCCTGCTCTTCACGCGCGTTCTCGTTGACCCGGCAGAAGGGCTTGTTGCCGCAGAAATCGCAGGCGCCCTTGGCAGGATCAACCGCCGCCCAGCCACCTGCGAACTGTTTCGCCAGCCGCGAGACTTCCGCATCCGCTTCGGCCAGGTAGTCCTCCCAATCGTCCTTCCTTACGGTGATAGTCCCGGTCTTGAAGTGCTTTTCCCGTGCAACTCCTACTACTTTCGGATCACGCGGCTTCAGCTCCGCAAGATAAACGCCGTCCACTTCGCTCCCGACCGCCGATGCATACACCAGCAACTGCGGTTCCTGCGGCCGCGGACAATCCAGCTTGCCTTTCGATTGCGCGCCGCTTTTATAGTCGATCAGCAGAATGCTGCCGTCCGGCAGCCGGTCCATTCGGTCTACACGCAGGCGCAGCGGCAGCCCCGCCAGCTCGAAGATCCGTTCCTGCTCTGTCAATTCCACGGTGAACGGCTTTTTCCGCTGCCGCTCTACGTCGAGCCAGTCCAGAATCAATGCTTGCAGGCGCCAGCGCTCCACCTCGCTGACCGCCTCATGCAGCGGACTCGCCTCGTTTATGCTAACCGCGTTTTCCACTGATTGCTTCACCAGGCATTCGAGATCTTTTGCAAGAATGCTCTGCAAGCGCTGCGACGTTTTCAATTCCTGCCAAACGAACTCCAGGGCTCTGTGCAGAAATCCGCCACGCTCCCGACTGTCAAGCCCGAGCGAGGCATCTTCGAGAGACCGAGCGCTCAATCGGTATTCGGCGAACGCCCGAAACGGACACAGCGACTGCGCCTTGATGATTCCCGTTCCGCCCTTAGCCAAACCGTTCACGAGATAGGCCGGCGCCAGCGAATCCTCCAACTCCTCCAGCGCGACCGGCTGGAAGGACTCCCATGGCCGCTTGCCGACCCAAATTCCTTCCGTCTGCGCTCCCGGCTCGACAACGCGCTGCACCGCCGGAGACACGCGGCCCGAATAAGTCGCCCGCAGAACCGGCGCGGCGGCGAAAACCGCACTGCTCATGCGCTCCCGCTCGGCCCAGACCATTTGCGGCGAACTGCCGGGAACGCCATGTGCCCGCTGCACCTTTAGCGGAATTAGAGGCGAGGCACGATCCACTCCGGGCGGCCATCTCTCATCGGAAAGCCCGCATATCATCGCTGCGTCGAACTCGAGACCCGCTGCCTCGTTCGCATCCAGCACTTGCACCGGCGAATCCCAGTCCCCGGTCTCCATAGAAATCGCAAGAAGGCTGCACAGATGCGAGGTGGCTTCATCGAGAGTTACCGGCTTCGACACCAGTCCGAGCGCCGCCAAATCGGCAAGCGAATTCTCCCAGGCATCGAGGGCCTTCTGCTCACGATCGCTCAGCTCTTCGCTGCCGGGCCAGCCGGCTGCCTTGAGAAGCGTTCCAATGAACTCGCTCCAGTCGGATAGTTCAGCGACGCCTTTCCTCCGACGCAGCACCGCGCGAACACTGGGCCAGATGCGCGTCAGCAAAGGGCAGTTTCCCGTCACTCGCTCCAAATCACGCAGCGCGACATCCGGTTCGCGCTTTTCCCTCAGCCGCACATCGGCCAATGCTCGCACGCTTCGCTCGAGCGCAGCACCTGCAATAAAGGGCGAGCGCAGAATGGATCCTGCCGATTCCAGCCGGAAGCGCGGCCGAGCCAGGTCAAGCAGCAGCAATGCGCTTGCAATCAGCGGATGCTGCGATAATGGCTCCCCCGTACCGACATGGAACGCCGGCTGAACCCGATCTGCGGGCGTCTCCCGCCGCAGGAAGCGAAACGTAGCCGCCGGGTAGAAAACCTGCTCGAATATGCGTCGGGCGAGCGAACGGCTTTGCTCCAGATCGGGCACAAAAACCGCGATGGATTGCGAAGGGTTCCGTTCGAACTCCGCGCGCGCCCACCTCGCCGCGTGGTCGATCTCCTGTTCGAAGTCCTCGCACTGTTTTGCGGGAATGATGACTTGCTGCTGGCGCCTGTCGAGCGGGATTACAGCGTACGACTTTGGCTGGGCTTCTACTAAAGCGCGAAGCGCCGGCGTGATGGTCTCGAAGCCCGCAAACACGGTATCGGGTGGCTTGCACAGCCCGTGGGCCATCCAGCCAGGCAGCAGCCGCCAGACATCCACCCTTGTAATCCAGTTGTTTTGGCGGCAAATGCTCCGGAATGATTCCAGCCAGCGCTGGAAGTGCAGGGCATCCTCGTTATCTTTCCAGGCTTCGCCATCGGGAAGAATCTGCCATTCCGTCAGAATCCGCAGCGCATGAGCGGCAAGCCTTGCCGTTCCGCTCACATCGAAAAGATCCGGATGCTCGCGCTGGATGATTTGCTGCCACAGCACCTGCTCTTGCGCGCCAGATAGCAACAGGGGAACGTCCTCTTCGCCGAATCGTGCCTCCTGCCAGCAGTTTGCGAGCCATGCATTAACCGAATAAACGGCAGGGCGCTCCCAACTCCTCCGCTCATTCTCAAGTTGAGTTCTGGCAAATCCCCGTGTTGCGACGGAGGCCAATAGAGGGGTTGGAGTAACTACAACCGCCTTCCTCTCCGCGCAGGAGAGGAGGCCGGGAAAGGCAAAACGCATGAGGTTGGTAGACCTATTATCGCGGGCGCGTCATCCGGCGGGCTCAGCCTACTCCTCGGCCACTTTTAAGATGAGCTTCCCGTTGTTCTCGCCGGTGAACAGCTTCAGGAAAACTTCAGGAAACGTTTCCAAGCCAGAAAAGATGTCCTCCCGCCCTTTGAGCTTTCCCTGTGCCATCCAGCCAGTCATCTCGTGCGCTGCTTCCCGGTACCTGCTGATGAAGTCCGTCACGAGCATTCCTTCCATCCGCGCCCGTCGGATCAGTAGCAACAGATAATTCGCCGGTCCTTTGACCGGAGCAGTATTGTTGTATTGCGAAATCGCCCCACAGATCACTATCCGCGCATGCAGGTTGATCTGTAGCAGAACCTCGTCAAGTAACTCCCCGCCAACGTTATCGAAGTAGACATCGATGCCGTCCGGACATTGCTGCGCGAGGGCCTGTCCTACCTTTCCCTGCTTGTAATCGATCGCCGCGTCAAAGCCAAGCTCTTCCGTGATATATCTGCATTTGCCGGATCCGCCCGCGATCCCCACCACCCGGCATCGTTTGATCTTTGCGATTTGGCCCGCTACAGATCCAACGGCACCTGCCGCACCTGAAACTACAACCGTTTCACCCGGCTTCGGTTGTCCCACTTCGAGCAATCCGAAATACGCTGTCATGCCGGTCATGCCGAGGGTGGAAAGATAGACCGGGAGCGATGCGCGAGAGGGCTCTACTTTGGTCGCGCGCTCGCCGTTTGAAATCGCGTACTCCTGTACGCCGAATACTCCCGTCACGTAATCGCCTGGTTGGAAATTCGGATGCTTCGAGGCGACCACACGGCCGGCTCCCAGCGCGCGCATCACTTCTCCAATCTGCACCGGAGGAACGTACGATTCCACATCGTTCATCCACGGGCGCATCGCGGGATCGAGTGAGATATAGAGAATCTTGACGAGAAATTCCTCTTCTGCAGGCTCGCAAAGCGTCTCTTCCGTAAAGTTCCAATCCGCGCGCCTGGGTATGCCAACCGGCCGTGCAGCCAGCCGGAATTGCCGGTTTCGTGGCGCCATTTATCATTAGAATTCTACATTTCGCGTTCGCCCGGCGGTCGAGAAGACACAGGCTCGCATGCGGCGACAGCGACAATTGAAAGATACGAATGGCAGAATCGCGAATCACACCTCGAAATCAGGATTTCGCCGCCTGGTACCAGGACGTCGTCCTCCAGGGCGATATGGCCGAACCGGCAGAAATCGTTAAAGGCTGCATGGTCATTAAGCCGAATGGCTATGCGATTTGGGAGCGGCTGCAGCAGGAACTCGACAGCCGCTTTAAAGCGGCCGGCCACCAAAACGTCTATTTCCCCCTGCTCATCCCGCAGAGTTTCCTCAAGAAAGAGGCGGAACACGTCGAAGGGTTCTCTCCCGAACTGGCGGTTGTGACGATTGCCGGCGGTAAGGAACTGGAAGAGCCTTACGTTATCCGGCCGACTTCGGAAACCATCATCGGCCACTTTTTCGCGCGCTGGATTCAAAGCTGGCGTGATCTCCCGGTTCTGATCAACCAGTGGGCAAACGTCGTGCGGTGGGAGCTGCGCACACGCATGTTCCTGCGCACCACGGAGTTCCTGTGGCAGGAAGGCCATACCGCGCACGCATCCCACGAGGAGGCGCTTGAAGAGGTTCTCAAGATTCTCGATGTCTATGCGGATGTGGCGGAGAACGTTATGGCGATGCCAGTGATCAAAGGCATCAAGACAAGCGGCGAAAAATTTGCCGGAGCGTTGCGCAGCTACTCCATCGAAAGCATGATGCAAAACGGTCTCGCGCTGCAGTCAGGTACAAGCCATGACCTGGGTCAGAACTTCGGCAAGGCATTCGACGTGAAGTTCCAAACCCGCGAAGGGACGCTCGATTATGTATGGCAGACAAGCTGGGGTGTCAGCACGCGCTTGATCGGCGGTTTGATAATGACGCACTCGGACGACAAGGGCCTGGTGCTGCCGCCGAAACTGGCTCCAAACGCGGCTGTGTTGGTGCCGATTTACCGCAAGGATGACGAACGTAGTGCGGTACTCGAAACCGCCGGCAAAATCGCCGCGGACCTGAACATTAAAATCGATGACCGCGAAGGCCAGACGCCCGGAGCGAAATTCTTCCATTGGGAGCGGCGTGGTGTACCTGTAGTGATGGAGTTGGGGCCGCGCGACCTCGCTTCCGGCAATGTCGTCTTAAAGCGGCGCGATACGGGCGGCAAGGAAACCGTTGCCCAAGCCGACGTATCGCATGCGCTGAAAGAAACCCTCACCGCCATCCAGACTAGTCTTCTCGCTGCTGCGAAAACGCGTCAAAAAGAGAACACCGTATTAGCGAATTCGATAGAAGACGTCGAAGACATCCTGCGCGATGTGACCGCGGAGAAGGGCGGCGGCAAGTTCGTGATGGCGCATCTCAAGGACGACCCGCAGTGCGATGTGCGGCTCAAAGAATTTAAGGCGACCATCCGGAACATTCCGTTAATTGACGAATACGACGGGCCAGGCAAATGCATTGTGACAGGCGAACCCGTTAGCCAGCGCGTCGTCGTTGCCAAAGCGTATTAGCCGGAGGCCTCCGGATGAGCTGGCGCTTTTCAGCCAGGCGAAGACCCAAGCACGATGAGCCGGCGCTTTTCAGCCAGGCGAAGATTCAACCGACCCCCTTGTGTTTCTGCTGATCCTCAAGGCAGTATGGCGTCCACGGTACGGCTTCCAGCCGCGCAAGGCCAATCTGACGGCCGCACTGCACACAGCGGCCGTACTCTCCACGGTCCAGCCGCTGCAATGCGGCCCGCACCTGAACGAGCGTTTCGTTGGCCAGAGACGTCTCTTCGAAAGCGGTGAACTTCGCCTCCGAATCGGTCGCCTCATCGGCGCGATCCTCCACCTCCGCACCGCGAGCTTCCCGCGCCTGCCCGGCAAGCCGCGGGATCTCGTCCAACAACTCCTGCTCTTTCTCGACGAGCAACTTCCTGAAGTGTTCCGCGTCCATCAGGCCTATCGACTCCTCCCGGGCCGAATCGTTACCATCAGACGAAAGAGTAAAAAGCGTCACTAAAATAGTTTCGGTCTCAGTGAGCGGTGGCTGGCCGGGTCTCATCGCCGGAGGAACGAGTCTCCTCGCCTGCGGGACGTAGCTGATCAGCCCGCATCCGGTGCTCTATGTCTTCGAACTCCTGCTTGCGGTGCAAGTAATAGTAGACAAACAGCAGCGTGAGCATGAAAAGTGCGAGGATCACCATCGCCAGAGCGAAGCGTTCAAGCCCGCGGACCGGCGCAGCCGCGATATGCTCATCCTGGCTGACAAGAACCACCCAGCCCAGGTTGGAGAAGTGCTGCTTGAGTCCGGTGCCGGAATAAGCGACGAGGTGCGGTCCGTTTTGCAGATTGGCTCTCAGCCAGCCGCTCTGGGTCCCATGCAATCCGCCGCCGAGTGAATCCCGGAGTGCATCGAAATGCGGCGACTTCAGGTGTGAGAACGCATCGGCATTCGGACCACTAACGATGGTGCCGTCATCGCTTACCAGTTCCGCGCGTGCACCGTTGCCGATCTGCGCCTCGCGGAATGGCGAAAGTATGTCATTGATATTTACCGCGCCGTTTACCACGCCAATCGTAGCCGCCGAACCGGGATCTTTCACCGGCACGCCGATATTGACATAGGAAGACTTCGTGAACTCGTCGTCCAGAATATCGCTGACCTTCGATACACCCTGCCCATTGTTGTAGACCGCCTGCCACCCTGCATCCTGTGCGTAGGAAGCCTTCGGCGGCTGCTGCGTAGCTGCGATCACATTCCCGTTCTGGTCCGTTACCACCAGCGATAGGAACTCTGGATTGAGCGTTTTTCGCTCGCGGAGGAGCTGGGAAAGACTCGAGCCAAGCATCCCGCCTCCTTCTTTCTTCCCGGCGCCAGCAGTGGCGTTTCCAGCTTTAGCTTCGGCTGAGACAGCGCTTACAACCGCGGGATCCACCGCGATAGCATTCACGGCGGCTACCCGGTTGCGCATCCCCTGCGACACCTGATTGCCGAGCTGTTGCGCGATCACCTTAAAGTCTGTTCCGACAGAATTATCAAGCGCCTTGTCGCTGCGCTCGGTCAGGAGCAGGCCAATCACACTCAGCGGAACGATGACTACGATGAGCCCTAAGAGTAGCTTGGTTATCGAAACGCGGACTTCCAATCGATCCATGGCAAGACCTCCTCGTCCCTCCACTCGGAGAAGTGCCTGGGCCCGGGAGCGGCACGGCTTCCTCGCCGGTCTGCACGGGCTTTAGCCGCTTCCCCGGTTCGATAATACTCCAAATTCGCTGTATCCGGAAGTTCGGAACCGAGGCGCCGTTTGCAGGCTAGTTCACATTGGCGAGGGGCGTGACCGCAGTCGTCCTAGGAACGATTATGATAAGCGGCTTACCCTGTACAGCATCCGCGGCAGTACTCGATCCAGATCCGGGTGAATTGACGGCGGTACCGGGTATCTGAGAATTCGGCGTAGCCTTTCCCGGGGAGGGAGCCGGGATATTTGTAGGCCGCCCCGCTGAATCACCGCGCAGCCACACAAATAACATGGCACGCGGCGCCGGAGGGTCCGGGAGCTTGATTGAAAGAGACTGCTCCTGGCCCTGCCCCGGAACTGGAACAGGCAGTTCCGTGCTATCAACACCTTCCGTCTGATCCCAGCCGGCCTTCTGGATCATTTCGAGATTGCGGCCTGTAACCATGTACACATTTGCGGATCCGTCCGGTGCCTTACCCGCGGCGGCAAACGAGTCAATGAACGGAATCCGCACAACGTGCGCAAGCGTATAGGGTTCCGACCTGCCATCGCGCCCGTTGCTGATAACAGCCTGCAAGGAACAGCCGGCCGGCAGCTCACTGGTGTCGTACGACAGAAACATCTGATCCTGCGAAAGCTGCTGCAGACTGGAGCTCTTTGTCTGCTCGCCGTTGTGCAGGGTGACGGAAGCACTCTCATCGGAACATTGGAGCTGCAGCACGCTCTTCGGCTCAATGTTTTTCACATCAAGCATCGCCGTTAGCGTGTAGCCTGCAGGAAATTCGTCGGGATGCAGCGTGATTTCCATCGCTGCCGGGACGGAAAGTTTTGAACTCGCAATGACCGGGAGAGGTCCCGTAATCTGCACCGCATCGTCAAGCTTCAAGGGTTCGGTGCGATCGCTCAGATATTCCTCGACGGGCAGCGTGGCACCGGCCTTCAGATCGGATTTGAGCTGTACCGTTACATTTCGCTCGGTTCCGGCAGAATTCGAGGCGCCTAAATCGAGGCTGACTCCCGGCGCTGAGAGCTTCGAAAGAAGGCTCAGCCGCTCGCCTTTCAGAACGTAGTGCTGCTGGGCGACACCTGTGTTCGCGAGGATTGGAAAATTATCGATCCTGGGCGGATTGGGAAGAACCTTGAACTCGATTGGATGGCTCTTGTTGTCCTGCTGCGAGACCAGTAGCGCATATTTGCCCGGATCAAGATTCGTAGTGTCGATCTGGACGTCCATGTAATCCTGCGGGCCTTCACGAAGCCCCGCAGGCAGAATAAAGCGCGCCGGCTCGGCAGTCGCAAACTCGTCGCCCAACTTTTTCAATTCCACCTTGCTGGTGAACTCGAAGTCCGAACCGGTCAAGGTGACGGCGACTTTGCCGCATTTCGCAAGCAATGTGTCCTGCGAGGAAGAGCGCAGCTTTGCACCCTGAAACGTGCTGAGCGGCCGAACGTGAATCAGACCTTTAGCTTCAAAGGAAGTCCAGTCCCAATAACCTGTAAGCTTGTAATCGCCTGGTGCAACAGATTTGCCCAGATCCATCTCGATCGCCTTTTGATTGCCGAGCTTCAGGACTTTTATCGGCGTTTTTTGCCCTTTGTCACTCAGCAAAGTCCATTGGCGAGCGCGCTCCAGGTATTTCCACTCTGCGTCAGGAACGTCAACGGGAACCGGAGTCTTTTGGTCCGGGGGAATAAAGTTCGCCTTGCCTATCTGGACCGAGGGGACTCTTGTGTTGGGAATGCGAACAGCCCATATGTACGCGACGCGCGTGTGCGGTGGCGCCGGCCCTCGCTGGCCGCACAGATTCAGCGCGGTTTTATTTGGAATCGGTTGAGTGAACGACGAACGGAACTGCGTTCCGGGAAACGCGATCGACCGAAGGTCCAGCAGCATCGCAGTTCCGCCGGCGGCCAGGCCGATCGGGCTGCCGAAGAAAAGCGTAGCGACGGCAGTGGCGACGCTGGCCGTCTGCCCTACCCGTTCCGAAGCGGAGCTCGCCAGCGGATTGTAGGTTGCAAGCTGCGGGTTCATCGCTGAGAAGAGTGTTTGGGCTTGTACGGCGGTGGGCGCCGTCTTGTCAATCTGAACCGAGACGCCATATTGGGAGGCGAAGCCGCTGAGCGCGGCATTCACGCTGGCCGCAGAACTGCCGCTGTTCTCGAGAGCTTCGATCAGAGCTTCCGTCTGTGCCGTTTTCGCTGCATAATCCGCCAGTTGCGCGATGAGCAGGTCGTCTTGCGAGAGAAATCCTTCCACCTTCTTTTTATTGAGGCCCTGCGCACTGTAGACGAGTGCCGCGAGCGAGATGGTCTGCGGAATCTCCCACTGCTGCGGCTTGTCCGCTGCCTTGGGCTCAGTGACGATGATTCCAGCCTGATTCGGCTCATGTTTTTCCGGCACCATCACGATTGCTACCTCGCCCGGCCGTTTCTCATGTGAGCGAAGCACCGGAGTGTAAAGCAGAGTGTCGCCCTCGCTCAGGTGAATGATCGACTGAAAGGGAAGCGGTTCCCCACCTTGCGGTGAGCGCACACGAAGATCGACAGGGCCCAGCGGCGCGCCCGCCGGACATGTAAGCGGTGGCGGCGCTTGCGTCGCGTCGGCAGATGATGCAGGTGCGGACTGATCCGGCTCAGGACCAGGAGAACTGCTCTGCGCAGCGAGCAGAGTCAGGGTTGCGAGCGCAAGGCTCACCAGTCGCAAAACCATTCTATGGTTCAGGATAACGTGTGAGTTACTCGTGTCGTTTCAGGTTGTATCGAATAAACGCGATTGAAATCAGCAGCCGCCTGAGCGAGGCCAATTATTTTATGCCAGTACTTGAAGGCTGCGCCCCCGAAACACTTCAGCAATGAAATGTGTACGTGGTTACGGCGCGTGCAGGAAAGCCAGCCCGTACGGAACGGGAACAAAAGGGGCGAAGTAATAACCTGAAAGAGCGACAAGTCAATTGAGGAGAAAAGAACTTGCCAACGACCGAAACGCAAACAACATTAGAAGAATTGGCCATCAATACAATTCGCTTCCTATCTGTAGATGCAGTGCAGAAGGCGAACTCCGGCCATCCCGGGTTGCCCATGGGCGCCGCGGCCATGGCCTATACGCTATGGACAAAGTTTTTGAAGTTCAATCCGAAGGATCCCCAATGGTTTGACCGCGATCGCTTCGTTCTTTCCGCCGGGCACGGGTCTATGCTGCTGTACAGCCTGCTGCATCTGACAGGGTACGATCTTCCGCTCGAGGAACTGAAACGGTTCCGGCAGTGGGGCAGCAAGACCCCCGGACATCCCGAGCGCGGGCACACGCCAGGAGTGGAAGTGGCGACTGGGCCACTGGGGCAGGGCTTCGGAAATGCGGTTGGCCTTGCGATCGCTGAGGCATGGTTCAGTGCACGTTATAACCGCCCGGGCCACAAGATTGTCGACCACTATACCTATGGCATCTGCGGCGATGGGGACCTGATGGAAGGCATCTCCCAGGAAGCTGCATCGCTCGCCGGGCATCTGCAATTGGGCAAGCTGATCTTCCTCTACGACGACAACCTGATCTCGCTGGCGGGAACGACGAACCTCACCTTTACCGAGGACGTGGCGAAGCGGTTCGATGCCTACGGCTGGCACACGCGGCACGTAAAGAACGGCAACGATGTAGACGATATCGAGAAGGCGATTGAGGAGGCGCAAGGGGAAACCGAGCGGCCGTCGCTAATCTTGGTGCACACACACATCGGGTACGGCAGCCCGAAGCAGGATACGTTCAAAGCGCACGGCGAGCCTTTGGGCGAGGAAGCGCTGGCGGAGGCAAAGAAAAAGCTCGGCTGGCCCACGACGGACAAGTTCTATCTTCCGGACGACGCGGTGAAGTTCTTCCGCGAGATCGGCAACAAAGGCCTGAAGAGACAACAGGACTGGCAACAGCGCTTCGATGCCTATAAAAAAGCGTTCCCGCAGGAAGCGGCTGAGTTGGAGATGCTGCTCGCCGGCAAGCTGCCGGAGGGTTTCAAGGCGGACCTGCCCAAGTGGACGCCTCAAGATAAGCCCATCGCCACGCGAGCCGCGGGTGGACAGGCCCTGAATGCGCTGGCCAAGCACATCCCCAACATCGTTGGCGGTTCAGCAGACCTAAATCCCTCTACAAACACAGCGATCAAAGATGGCGGCGATTTCCAACCGCCGGACCTGGCCGGTGAAAAGGTGCAGGGCGCCGTCGGCGGCTCCTGGGGTCATGCGGGGCGCAATATGGCGTTCGGGGTGCGCGAACACGCCATGGGTGCGGCCGTAAACGGCTTGGCGGCGCATGGTGGATTGCTGCCCTTCAGTGCAACATTCATGGTGTTTTCGGATTACATGAAGCCAAGCATCCGGCTCGGCGCGTTGAGCCAGCTCAAGGCCTTCTATGTATTCACCCACGATAGCGTCGGGGTGGGCGAAGACGGTCCGACACATGAGCCGGTGGAACAGCTTGCCGGGCTGCGGTCGATTCCCGGGTTGAACGTCATGCGGCCGGCGGATGCCAACGAGACCGCTGAATGCTGGGCGTACGCTGTCCAGCACAACGGGCCGACGCTCTTTTCGCTCACTCGCCAGAATGTTCCGCACCTTGACCGGAGCAAGGCAAGAAATGCCGATGTCTCTAAGGGTGCATACATTCTCCGCGAGGCAGATGGCGGCAAGCCGGATGTGATCCTGATCGGGACCGGTTCGGAAGTAGCGCTTTGCGCCAAAGCCGCGGAGAAACTCGAGGGCTATGGGGTGAAAGCGCGTGTGGTTAGCATGCCCAGCTGGAACCTTTTTGAGTCGCAGGATGAGGCATATCGGGAAAGCGTAATCCCGAAATCCAGTAAAAAGCGCGTAACGGTGGAAGCGGGGACGCCATACGGCTGGCATCGCTGGGCTGGCGATGAAGGTATCATTATCGGCATCGATCATTTCGGCGCCTCCGCGCCCGGCGCCGAGATTATGAAGCATTTCGGGTTCACGGCGGAGCATGTGACATGCGCTGCGCTTCAACTCCTGGGGCGGTTAGACGAGGCTGCCAAAGAGTGCAACGGTGACACAGCGGGCTTCGCTCCCACTGCCGGGCACGAGGGGCACTCGTAAAATAGATGGACAAGGAGGGTGCAAGCCCTCCCCTCCCTAGCATTGACTCTGATGCTGACCGGGCAGCGAAGCGGCACATGGCGTATCGTCTCAAGGCAAGCGAGTCTGTTCCCGAGGCAGTGCAGCGAATTGCCATCGAGGAAATCGAATCGGCGGTCGACGGGCTCACGAAGTCTGACACCGATCGCGATGAGGCAATCCACGAAGCCCGGAAGAGTGTGAAAAAAATCCGCGGCCTGCTGCGTCTGATGCGGCCGGAGCTGGGAGAGACCTATGAGGCGGAAAATCAGCGCTTTCGCGATGTAGGGCACCAGCTATCCGAGGTTCGCGATGCCGCAGCGCTTCTCGAGACTCTCGATGTCATCGCGGAAAAGTACAAAAATTCGCTTCGGAAAGGCGCTCTCAGCGGGATTCGTACCGGGCTGGAACAGGCGAAGTCCGAGACGGAACAGGCCGTCAACATCGGCAAGGTCGTGAATGACGCTGTTCGAGCCTTTCGAGCAGCAGCGAAAAACGTGAAAATCTGGCCTCTGAAGAATGATGGCTTCCGAGCGATCGCTCCGGGCTTGGAACTCACATACCGGGCCGGCAGGAAGGCGCTTCAGAAGGTGCAGGAAGACCCGACGCCCGAGAACTATCATTACCTCCGCAGGCGGGCCAAAGATCACTGGTATCACGTACGCCTGCTCGAGAGTCTCTGGACGGAAGTTCAGCAGGCCCACGAAAGCAGCCTGGATACGCTGCAGGACTGGCTCGGAGACGAGCATAACCTGGTCGTTCTGCGCCAGAAAATCGAGGCCGACCCCGCCAAATTTGGCGGCGAGGAGCAGGTTCGGTTTTTCGACTTCCTGGCGGACCAGCATCAGAAGGAGCTTAGGGAAAATGCGCTGTCCCTGGCTCAGCGCATCTATGAGCAGAAGCGAAAGCAGTTCACCGCCAGCATGCAAAGACTCTGGGACGCCTGGCAGCAACAACCGGCCGGCATAAGCGAACTGCAGAAGCAGGAACGCCAGGCAGCCAAAAAGCACCCGCGCATGGTGCATCGCAGCGGATCGCAAAACGCGGTCGCGTAGCACCTTTATGGCCGACGGCAACGCGCTCACTGGCACGGTCCGTGCTCTGCTGCTCTTCGACATAGCCGAAGAGCTTGACTTAGGGCACCTGAATCGTTTGCTGGGAACAAGTCCCAGCAAACGGGAGCCGGCCTTCCGCCATCCCGCACCGGAATACGTGAGATATGAACGTCCCCCGGTTGGAGATGTCATTGGCCCATGCGGCACATACGAGGGTCAACCGCTGACCGCACGCATTCGTTACTTCGATTACGGCGTCGCGAGTGTTGAGATGCAAATGGGCGTCAATTCCGGTTGGGAGGATCTGCTACGCTTGGGAACCCGTTGGGTTTCCTCGCCGGAGTTGGAGCGCAGAGCGGGCGAATTGCTTCGAGAACGGCTTGCTCTGCTGCGCCCGGCACTAAAGAAGCCCACCGACGGATGGATCACGGAAGATTACTACGTCATCCAGATCAACCCCATTACCGCTAATGGCGCTGTACTAACGGCCGAACAACTGTTGGCTTCCCACGGCTCCGGTATTGCGCAAATTGTTCGCGGGGAAGAGGCGCCGCTTTCGGCGGCAGAGCAGCAGGAAGTTCTGCGCTCCAACATGTCGTACTACCCGACGGACTTACTCGTAGTCGCTTGGGCGGCGGCGTTTGTCTACGACACGGAATTCGGAGCGTCCCCGACCATTGACCTGCTCGAGTATGCGAATACGCAATTGCTGGAGTTCCGCTACTACGACGAGGTCCTGACCCGTGTGCTGGCGGATGTGTATAGACGGCTGGAGAACAAACGAACCCTTTGGCCACAGTGGCGGCTGGCGCGGCATGCCGAGGAGCTGAATACAATCCGCCTGGATTATCGCGAACTGGCGGAGCGGACCGATAACGCCATCAAGTTCATCAGCGACATGTTTTACGCACGGGCATACCGGCTGGCGGCCGCGCGCATCGGCGTGAATGACTACCGCAACCTGGTGACAGACAAACTGGCAACTGCACGGGACCTTTACGACTCGATGATGAACGAATTCCACCAGGGTCGGGCGTTCGTGCTCGAGCTGATGGTAGTAATTATTCTCATGATCGAGATCGTTTTTCTGTTTCGCGGCAAAGTTTGAATTTCTTCCGGTTCGCGAAAAATATTCCGGGCAAGAATGCCAGAGTCACTCCGCATTCCATTCGCGTTTCATTCTCTAAATTGGGTAGTTTCAATGTGTTAGTAACAAGCCGCACGGAGCATGCTGAACCCGCTTTATAACTGGCCACCAATTTGCACAGCTAAGGACGGAGGTGATATATCGATGCTCTGGTACGCTTGGGTATTTTTGGTGATTGCGATCCTAGCCGCCATTCTTGGCTTTGGGGGAATCGCAGCGGCCGCTGCCGGTATCGCCAAAATCTGCTTCGTCGTTTTCCTCGTGCTTTTCCTGATCAGCCTGCTTGCCGGCCGCCGCAGCGCAGTATAACTTGGGGCGAAGCTTCTCACGCCTTCGTCTTGGGGAAAGATTCTCTGGGACGGGATTACTCCCATCCCAGAGCTTCATCCTTAACGGCAGAAATCACCGCGTTCGATGACCGTGCGCGTCTCGCGCCTATCCCGATCTCGTCCGCGGTCACTAGCCCAGCGGTCGTGACCGCGAACCTCGCGGCGGGCGACAGGTTCGCGATCTTCACGTACAAAGCGCGCGTCCGTTTTCTGTTGCTCTACCGCACGTCGGCCATGATCGAAATCAGCGGCGGAGACGTTTGCCGGGTGGAAAAGCAGACCAACGGCAGTCAACATCAAAGCAAGAACTCCAACTTTCTTCAACATGGGGAACCTCCTTTTAGTTCCTTCTGATCGTTTGATGTACAGTCGCGGGCTTCGGTCCACACGAGAAAGAGTGGCCTCGCGTGAAAACCCGTTAATCACTCGCCGGATCTATAGTGTCCGGTGCAAAGTACTACGATTGAGGCCCCATGTGACAGAGGCGAGGGTCCGGCGCACCGGCGGATCGCGGTGGGTTGCTGAAAGACTGCGGTCCGTGCGACAGCTATTCCGACGACAGGCCGAGCCGCCCCACGATCCCTACGCTTACGTGATGGCGCCTAAAAAGCCGGGGCCGCCGCCCCACCGAAGCGGCCGTCGCCGAAAAATT
Organism: Acidobacteriaceae bacterium; assembly: GCA_019233755.1. Lineage (GTDB taxonomy): Bacteria > Acidobacteriota > Terriglobia > Bryobacterales > Bryobacteraceae > Bog-105. The sequence goes on from JAFAMD010000021.1 coordinate 44,250, forward strand.
ACCGCGAGACTAGCTGGTCTTGTGCAAATGCCTTCAACTCCTGAGCATTCAGATCGGAGACCGCCCAATAAGTCATCTGTCCCCGGGTCCAATGAACCAGGTTGTAGCCTCTGATAGTGAAAGCGCGAGGCGCGGAATCAGCATTCCCGGAAGGCCAAAGAAAGAGATTAATTGTATGTTGCCGCCGGCTGTAAACCAGAGCGGCGACCGGACGACTACTTAAGTAATCCAACCGGCCGCCCTCCAATGTAAACCCTTCCGCGCCGAGATCTTTTACGGCTGGTGCGAAGTCCACTTTGCCACTGAACCAGGGCTTCACAGTGTGCTGATCGGACGAGAGGACGTCCGTCAGGTGGTTGGCCATCAAAGAACGGATGTGGCAGGAAACGATTTCCTGAGCTACGAGTTGCGTCGAGTTTAGACCACGGAGGACAAAAACACCAATCCCCGCGAGGAGAGCCAGAGCGGCCAGACTCGCGGCGAGAGCAGGCACACGGTATCCCCAAGCCGGCTTAGAAGCGGTACGAAGGCGCGCACGAAGCCTGTTTTCGAGGCCCTGTGGCGCCTCGAAGAGGAATCCTCGAGCCTGCAACTTTTGTCGCAGCGCTTCGTATTCGCCTCGCTGTATTCGGCACGCTTGGCAGTCATCCAGGTGCCGCTCGAGTTCCAGCGTCGCAACAATGTCCAGCTCGCCATCAACGTATGCATCGAGGAGCCGCATTGTCTCTTGACACCTCATCCTCTTACCCCCCGCATGGCTTGACTCAAACGGGCGCACAAGTCTCTTCGGGCCCGAAACAAGCGTGACATGACGGTTCCGACAGGGGCGCTGGTAATATCAGAGATTTCACGGTAAGATAGCCCTTCCAATTCCCGCAGGATCAGCGCTTCCCGGTACTCGGCCGGCATTTCGCCGAGCGCCTCTCGCAGGAGTTTGAAGTCCGATTTTTCCAACAGGGCGCTTTCAGGGTCCAAACAGTTAGCGATCTGCTCCCCGGCATTTTCTCTTGCATTGGCCATCATTTCTTTGGGCCGGTTACGGCGAAGCCACGTGTAGCCGGTGTTTCGAACGATCTTGAGCAACCACGCACGGGCATCACAATCGGGATTGAACGTTGCGAATGCGCGTAAGGCACGAAGATATGCTTCCTGCACGATATCTTCCGCGTCGTGTTCGTTACGTGTAAGCCAGCGCGCCAGGTTATAAGCCGCATTCAGGTGCGGTAAAGCGATTTGCTCGAACCCCGGGAGGTCGCCGTCCGGTGCTGCTTGTGCCGTCCGATTTTTCCAAAACCATGGAGCCATGGCGGGCTGTGGTGCCAGTTTCGCAGCACCAACACTTTTAGCACAATAACGTGCCTGAATTTTTGCAAATTTGTTACGCGATATGGTTAGCATCAATAAAACATTTGCATTGCCTGTGATTGACGCCCGACAGCTTCCGAAAAATAAAACCAACGCGTCGTCCGGAATGTCTAACGCTCGGCTCAAAGGAGAACGCATGCCACCCAAAACGGACGCAGGGCATAAGCCCAATATCCTGGTGATCTGGGGCGATGATATCGGCATCACCAATCTGAGTTGCTACAGCAACGGTTTGATGGGCTACCGTACGCCCAACATTGACCGCCTTGCCAAAGAAGGTGTCATGTTTACCGACTCCTATGGCGAGCAGAGCTGCACAGCTGGCCGTGCCTCCTTCATCACCGGGCAGAGCGGTTACCGAACCGGGCTCACCAAGGTCGGTGTCCCAGCCGCGCCGGTAGGTTTGCAACCCGAGGACCCGACCATTGCCGAACTACTGAAAAACCACGGATATGCAACGGCAGAGTTCGGCAAGAACCACTTGGGCGACCGCAATGAATTTTTGCCGACAGTTCATGGCTTCGATGAGTTCTTCGGTAATCTCTACCATTTGAACGCCGAGGAGGAGCCGGAACTCCCTGACTACCCCAATCCGAAAGACTTTCCGGAATTCCACAAACGCTTTGGCCCGCGCGGAGTTCTGCGCTGTCATGCGACCGATAAAGACGATTCGACGGTAGATCCCCGTTACGGCAAAGTTGGCAAGCAAAAGATAGAGGACACGGGTCCCCTTACCAAGAAGCGCATGGTGACCTGCGATGACGACTTCGCCGCCTCTGCCAAAGACTTCATTAAGCGCCAACACGCGGCAGCCAAACCATGGTTCTGCTGGTTGAACACCACCCACATGCATCTTCGGACCCACCCGAAACCCGAGAGCATCGGGCAAGCCGGCCGCTGGCAATCGCCCTACCACGACACGATGATCGATCACGATAAGGTCGTGGGCGACGTACTGAATCTGCTGGACGAACTGAAGATCGCAGACAACACAATCGTCATGTACAGCACGGACAACGGGCCTCATATGAACACCTGGCCAGACGGCGGCATGACTCCCTTCCGCAGCGAGAAAAACACCAACTGGGAAGGCGCTTTCCGAATTCCGCTGCTGGTGCGCTGGCCCGGAAAAATCCCGGCCGGGATGGTTTCGAACGAGATCGTCCAGCACCATGACTGGCTGCCGACCTTCCTGGCGGCGGCGGGCGAGCCGGACGTCAAAGAGAAGTTGTTAAAGGGCCACGAAGCGCATGGAAAGAGGTTCAAGGTCCACATCGACGGCTGGAACCTCTTGCCGTACCTGACCGGCAAGGAGAAAAAGAGCCCGCGGCAAGGCTTCATCTACTTTGACGACGATGGCAATCTTGTCGCGTTGCGGTACGACAACTGGAAGGTCGTTTTTATGGAGCAGCGCGTCGAGGGAACGTTGCGCCTCTGGGCGGAGCCGTTTGTGCCGCTGCGGCTTCCGAAGCTGTATAACGTACGGACTGATCCGTTTGAGCGCGCCGACATTACCTCGAATACTTACTATGACTGGTTTATAGATCATGATTATCTGGTGCTGGCCGCACAGGCTATCGTGACGCCCTTCGTGGAGACCTTCAAGGATTTTCCGCCACGGCAGAAGGCCGCTTCCTTCACCATCGACCAGGCACTCGCGAAGATGAGTGAAGTCGCCAGCGGCGCTCTGCACTGAGACAGTGCGACGTTCTTATCTCAAATTGGTGATTGAGGCGGATTGATCAAGATTCTTCTCCGCTGCCGGCGTCTCTTCGGCGGGCGGCTGCGGAAGCGGGCGTTTTTTTCTCTTAGCCGCCGCTCCAAGGAAGGCGCCGCAAAACCCCGCGACCTGGGAAGCGACGGGTCCGACGTTTGCCCTGTCCATGCCGATTGACACGGCACAAAAGCCAAGAAGACTCAGACCGGCGACCTTGTAGATTTTAGAATTCTTTACTGCCACTTCTCAGATTGTAAACAGCGGATAACGCATGTCTTAGGCACGAACGCAAGATATAAGATTAGGGCGTGGACTGTCGGGGAGAACAACGATGCGAATAAAACCCGTAACGCGTGTTGTCGGTTTCCTTTTTGCTCCGATACTGACTCTGTCGGCGATCGATAGCCGATGGAATCCGATGCTTGCCGGAGCAAGTTCTGTCGCCGTTCCGGCGGGTACCCAGATCACGGTCCGCACGATTGACAAGATCAAACCGAAAGAAACCAAGGCTGGCGATACGTTTCAAGCTTCCGTAGACGAACCGGTCATCGTGAATGGAAGAGAAATCATCCCACGCGGAACGCCGGCTCAAATCAGGCTCTATAAGGAAGAGGGCAAGACGGACGACTTGGGTTTGCGGCTCTACAGTCTGAATGTGCGAGGCAGGACCGCACTTGTGAACAGCGACTGGGCCAGAGTGACTCCGCAGAAGAAAGGTATGGGCACTGGCGCAAAGACGGCCATTGGAGCTGGAGTCGGCGCGGCCGTGGGCGCCATAGCCGGTGGAGGCAAAGGCGCTGCAATCGGAGCCGGGGCCGGCGCTGGGACCGGGCTGATTATCTCCAAGGTAAAGGGACGAGACACCGAAGTTCCGCCGGAGACTCGGCTCACCTTTACGATTCGCAATACAATCCGAATTTAGGAAGTCGTCGCAAACCCGCATTGTCCTGCAGCAATGCGCCTCCATTTTTCCGAGGACAGGTTGGGTTAGAATGACGGCGCCATGTCTTACAAAAGCCACAGGGTCCAATTGTGGACCTGGCTTATTCCTGTTCTGTATTCAGCACTCGCGATCGCAGCCGGCTTGAGTTTTCCAAGGCTTGAGCAGCACTTTTTGCCGCGCCTCCTGTCCTCGATAAGTGTTCCCGCCGCGATGGCGATCTACTCCTCTATTGCCTCGGGCATGATTGCTCTGACCGGCATCGTGTTTTCCTTGGCGTTTGTGATGGTCCAGTTCAGCGCAACCGCCTACTCGCCTCGTCTGGTGCTGTGGGTAGCGCGCGATCCGGTAATGTCCCACGCCCTAGGGGTTTTTACAGCGACCTTTCTTTACGCGCTCGCCGCGCTCGCATGGATAGATCGGGGCGGTTCCGGGAAGGTTCCACTTATTAGCGTTTGGGTATCTGTGGCTCTCGTTTTTGCAAGCGTGGCCATGTTCATTGCGCTGATTCGCGAAATCGGGTTACTTCAGATCAACCAGATGTTAATTTTTACTGGTAACCAAGGGCGGGGCATCATAAAGTCCATGTATCCCTCAATAGAAGCCACCGGTACGAATAGTTCGTATGAGTTTCGTAGGTTGCCTCGTACCCAGACGTTGAGACATAACGGCCCACCGCGGATCATACAGGCTGTTGACGTGAACGCCTTGGTGGATCTGGCCAAGGCATCAGGCGGAGTCATTGAAATGGTTGCAGCGGTTGGCGACACCGCCATGGAGTTGACTCCCATTCTGCACGTTTTTGGTGCTCGTCGTGCCGTTGATGAACGAGCTTTGAGTAAAGCGATTGAGGTCGGGGGAGAACGCACCTTCGAACAAGATCCTAAGTATGCAATCAGGCTGCTTGTTGATATTGCCATCAAGGCATTGTCGCCGGCTGTTAACGATCCTACAACGGCCGTTCAAGCGCTGGACCAAATCGAAGACCTGCTGCTCCGCCTCGGCCTCTGCCGATTGGAAATCGGCGCGTTTCGCGATGGCGATGGCGAACTAAGATTGATACTTCCCTTCCCCGCCTGGGAGGATTTCCTTCGGCTGGGCCTCGACGAAATTCGCTTCTGTGGCGCCGGCAGCATTCAAGTTATGCGGCGCATGAACGCGGTCGTCAGTGAACTCATCTCAGTGCTCCCTGAAGAACGTCATGCGGCGTTGAAGTGCTGGGAACAGCGGCTGCACGCTACAATCGGCAAATCTTTCACAGATCCGGAAGACAGGCGAGAGGCATTAGTGGAAGACCGGCAGGGGCTTGGCATACCGCGCCGTAGTTCTCCTACCGCCGCAGCAGAACATACAACGATGCCGCTGAACGAAAACCAGATCCGCCGCGCCATTCAACCGGATTCCTGATGTCTGCTGCCGCAATGTTCTCGACGAAGACACCGGTCGCCACTCCGGCGGCCATGCGGACCAGCGCTCCGCCCGCGCACGAATGCATGCCTGCCCCAAGCCCGACATGACCAGCAGCATTGCGCGTCAGATCGAGTCTATTGGGTTCCGGAAATTGCGTGGGGTCACGATTCGCCGAAGCCAACATCAGTCTGAGTCGTTCGCCTTCCGGAATGCGAATACCGGCCAGCTCAATATCGACACCTGCCTGGCGGGAGAGTTTTTGCGCTACACCGGCGTACCGCAGCAACTCCTCAATGGCTTTCGGCAACAAATTCGCATCGGTGTCCAACCTTGCTAGTTCGGCAGGGTGGCGAAGTAAAGCGAGCCAGGCATTTGCCAGGAAACGGGGTAGCGTTTGCGAGAGCGCTACAAATGCGGGTCCGCTCATTGGTATGGGAGCGTTTTGAAAATATTGCGCTAGTTCAGCATTCGCGGCCTTTGCGTCGGATGTGCCGGCAGACACTTTGCGAGCAAGATCGCCAAGATGCTGTGCCTTTAGAGGATCGGCTCCAGTTACAAGTACGGCAATGGCCAGGCAGCCTGGTTCGGCAAGCTCATGAACGATGTCAACTGGTCGGTCGCGAGGGAGCTCGTCAACCAGCACGCACAGCAGGCGTCTGACTTCTGCCTGCCATGCCGACAGTTTCGCAGGCGAAAGTGCCGCAAGCGTCTCGGCGCGCACACGCGCCTGAATGATCGGGTCCTCCCCGTGCGATCGTTTGTCGCTCCGCGGACCGGTGGGGCGCAGTCGCGGCTCTCTTAAAGCGGTACTTACGTCTGCATGCCGGCTGAGTACCCACGTATCCATCGCCGAATCGTAATAGGGGGCGCCCGGCGGCGGCGGCAATAGCGGGTCACCCTTCGTGCTTGATCTGGCTTGCATACATTTTGGGGAACTCATGCGATCAGTCCCCCTCAACAAGGGCATTCGCAAGTGACGTCCGCTCGCCTGTGGTCTTCTGACTCCAATTGAGCGAGCAAACACAGCGCTGACACACAGGATTGCTCGCGACATCCAGCATGCTGCGGAATTGCACCGCCTCGGGGCCGTTTAACACTTGCAGCAGACTATTTCTCTTGACGGAGCCAATGGGGCGGTGAAAGAAACAGGGACGAAGCGTTCCGTCGGCTTCCACCACTGCCGATACCCAAGGTGCGTTGCAGCGAGGTGCGATGGGTCTCGAAATACCAAGATGTGCACGGTAATGATGCACAATCCGCTGGAGCTTTTCCCAGTTCTCGAGAATGAAAGCGCTGCCACTCCATTCGGCGACCAAAGCGTCGAACTCGTGTTCGAGAACGGCCGCCTGCGGCTCGCTCAGAGCGACTTGAGCCTGACGGTCCGGACCCCATCCCCCTGGTCTGTTGAATGCTTCAGAAGTGACGTCGGCAGCAAGAAAGGAGATTGATTTCAGACCCAACCGCCGCGCGGCCCTTGCAGTCTCCCTGACGCAGAAATAATTCTCCCGCTGTATCGTGCAGCGGGCTGAAATGGCAAAGCTGGGGTCAAGCTCGTATACAGCTCGAATGCCTCGCTCGAGCAGTGCAAAAGCTCCGGGAATGCGCCGAATCCGGTCGTGTACAGGTGGTGGGCCGTCGAGGGAAACAATCACGTCACTGACGTGACGAACAATCTGTTCAGCATTTCGCTCCAGCAGAAGGCCGGTACTGAGGATCGTGGTCCGAATCGAGCGAGAGCGAAGCAGTGAACAGAAACGAAACAGATCGGAGTGCATAAGCGGCTCTCCGCCTGACAGAACCACCCATTGGACCGACAGCTTTTCAATGTCGTCGAGGTATCTCTCCAGATCGCGCGTGCTGATTTCGCTTTTGTCGCTGTTCTTCCAGATGTCGCACATCAAGCAGCGGCAGTTGCACCGGCTATGCGGATAGAGGATAAGAATCGGCAATGAGTGAATAGTGGGATTCACGAAATTACCGCCTTTCCGGCCAGCCGCAAGTCGCCATCGAGTGCTTGCCTCGCCTGATCGATCAGGCCGGAGATATTGAACGGAGTCAGCCAGCGCCCGCGATCCTCAACCTCGATGACTTGATACGCGGAAAAGCTTGCAGCACGCATGCGCTCCGTAATTGTTTCGGAAATCAGATCGATATGCCCGTTCACAATGACAAGCTGAGGCCGCAGGTCAAGTAGAGCTTCGGCTGGGGCTTGTCCGCGATCGGGAACAACGAGCAAGTCCGCCGCGCCGCCGTTTCGGATACAACCCGCTGCCGATCCCAGGCACAATACGCGCGCTGCACCTGACGTGACCATGCCGTACAGGCGAACGGGATCTATGACTTGACTTGCTCTCCGAAGTTCATCAGTGAGATCTCCTTCTGCAGTAAGAGCAGAGTCTGTCCCGAGCGCGATCGGCACTCCCGAGGAAAAGGCTGCCTCCGACAACGTGCGCCCGAGCGTAAAATCGTTCGAACTTGGGCACCAGATCAAAGATGCTCCTCGCTTGCGAACGAGCATCAACTCCTCCCTCCGAAGCGCCACGCCGTGAACTACGACCGTTGAGCGCCCCAGCGCGGAAGCTGCATCGAGTTGATAAATTTCCCGTCTCGCATCCTCATCCAGCCCTTCCGCTGCGTGAATGATGAACGGCGCGCCTGCTGGCCTTTGCCGATATCGATATTGCCAGTCATTGGAGAATCGCAGCGAGTGCGCCCAGGAATAGTGCTTTACTACGCGGATGGGAAAGCCCTCATCGAATACGTCCGGATGGTAAGGGTTGTGCTGCGCGACTGTCGTGACGCCGGAAAGCAGGTTCTTCATACCGCCCCAAAACAGCCGGACTCGCTTAGGAACCCCGAGGTGCTGCTTCACGGGCGCCTCGTCAGGCCGGTAGATGTCGTCTGCCCATGCGGTTGCGTTCGGATACGGTCCGCGGCCGAGCCGGGGAAACAGATTCAGCTCGAGGTGATCATGGGCATTGATGAGGCCGGGAAGAATCAGGAACCCACTCAGATCAATCTCGCCCTCCGGGGATATCTCATGACGTGAAAAAAACACCTGGCCCTGGCGGACCAAGAGGTCCAGACGCGAAGTCCGGGTCGCGCTGGTCGCGACTCGTGCACCAGCCAGGATCACGGCTTGCTCCATAAACCAACCCAAATTGCGGGCACGGTGCTTAGATCCGAAATCAGATGCTGTTTACCGGCTCGTTCGAAGATTGGCCGTTCCGCTTCACCAAAGTAGGCTTCCGACTGTGTCTGAAATTGAAGGCCGGCCGATGCGGCCGCCTCGCGAATCTGCGCGGCGGAATACACAAAGTGCTCCAGTTCGTACGCCGATGCGCCTACCTTGAAAGAGCGGTTCCAGCCCGCCGCTGCCGCCGATGGATGCAAGTCGCTGACAAGGACGCGTCCTCCACGTGCGCAAACTCTGGCCATTTCGGCGAAGACACGGGGCAAATCGGGCATATATGCTGCGCCAAACGAGCAGAGTGTCAGGTCGGCAGCGTTATCCGGAAAAGGAAGGCTCTGAGCATCTCCAAGTACCAGCCGGCCGCGTAACTCCGGATGCTTTTCCGCTTTCGACAGCATCTCTGCGCACAGATCCAGGCCAAACACCGATGTGCCGCGCCTTCGAAAATGAAGCATCCAGCGCCCCGTGCCGCAGCCAACGTCAATGACTCCCAATGGTTCGGTTGAATCGAGCAGGCGACCTACTACGCCGGCTTCCAGTGCAAGAAGAGGATTAGGCATCGTGTCGTAAACAGATGCCCAGAGGCGTTGCCCCGCTTCCCCGGAGACGCGCATCACAGGCTCTCGAGGCGCGGCTTGCGCAACGCAACAAATCGCTGTGCGCATTTCAGTTCGAAGGGCGCACTGTAGAACCCCAGCGAGTAACGCCAACTGCTGAGCACGGTAAGCATGTGCCGGCCCCAGCGCGGAAGGTGAACATCCTGGATGGTAGGCCAGCGTGAGTTAATTACTAACTCGAAGTTATCGATGTGCCGTTTCAATCTTCTCGGCAACCAGGCAACGTTTGGGTCGCGACGTGTCGTGAAGTTATACCAACGGTCGGTGGCCCATTCTTCCGGCGTCCGCGGGAACTCGATCTTTCCTTCCACTTTGCCGTACATCCCATCTGGATGAGGGGTTGGGATATAGTGCTGAACTATGATCTCAGCGTCGGGATTGATACGTTTGAGGCGCCGAATAAAGCGGATGGTATCGCGTGTATCTTTCTCCGGGTTTTGCGGATTCCCGATGACGAACGAGAACTCTGGAATAATTCCGAAGCGGCGTATCTTCGCAGCAAGATCGAGCGTTTGCCCGGTCGTAACGTGCTTATTCATTTCTTCTAGCACCCAGTCGGACCCAGATTCGGCGCCGAAGAAGATCATCGCCGCGCCAGCCCGCCGCAACAGCCGGAACGTCTCGTCAGAGTATCGAAGGGCCGAATCGATGCGTCCCTCAGCCCACCAGCGCAGATTCAACGGCGTCATCCGCTCTGCAAGATCCGCCGTGTGACTTTCATTCAAGAAGAAATTGTTGTCATAGAACTGCACCGCGTCTATTTGAAACCTCTGCTTCAGATAGCACAATACGGCGGCTGTCCGTTCCGCTGTTTCCGTCCGTTGCCGCCCCTGATAAATCGGGACGACACCGCAAAATTTGCAGCGAAACGGGCATCCGATGCTGGCCTGATGAACTGCCGTCCTGCGCCCAAGGAACGTTGGAAGAATGTACTTCTCCGCGTTGGGCAAACGATCATAGGGAAGCCACGGAAAGTCGTTCGGTGATCGGAGCGGCCGTTCTGCATTATGCACGTGAAGGCCGAAATCGTCTTTATATGACAGCCCTCGGATGCCATTAAACTTGCGATTCCCGCGCAACGCCTCAATCAGTTCCAGGAACGTGTCTTCACCCTGGCCGCGCACAACGAAATCGACGTAACGTGCGTTCAGCGCAGCATCGGTGTAGAGCGATGGGAAGTAACCGCCCCAAACGATCGGAATGGAAGGATGCTTCGCACGGAACTCTCGACACAACGGTATTGCCGCCCTCATCTGGGGCCCAGGCATGACTGAGACGGCCAGCAACGTTGTTTCGCTCTCGCGAACGATGCGATCGATGGTCATGGCCGGTTGCGGATCGGCGTTGCCGTCTACAATAGCGTACTCTTCCTTGCCGTCCAGGACGGCAGCCATTGATAGAACTGCGAGCGGGAAACGACGGTTCTTCGGCTTGGTGGATTGCGGATGAAGGAGAATGATCATCGATCTTGAAACTTCCCTACGAGAATCCAGAACCGCGAAGGCGGCCTGTTTCCTGAGAGCCAGGCCTTGTAAGGGCGAATGTGCCAGCGCAATCCATACCACGGACGATAGATCTGCCAATTCAAGCCTAGATTTCTGCTCAGTGTCCTGAGCGTCGGCTCATCGAGAAATTCAATGCTGGGAACTGCATCTGAGCGGAATCCATACCGCTTGAGAAAGTCAGCATGCCGTTCCTCTACCATTCGCTCCCCATGTTGTCTGCACTTATATACGGGAGAGTCCAGCACCACCAAGGCGCCACCAGGCCGAATGCAGCGCCGGGCTTCGAGCAGAGTCCGGTGATAATCGGTTGAGTAGTGGAGCGACGAGTTATAGACCGCTAAATCGAAAATGCCGTCCGGAAAAGGCAGATGATCAAATTCCGCCTCCACCAGGGGAAATGTATTCGGGTAGTGACGAGCGGCGCGCAAGCCATCCCTCTCGTCATTGAATATGTCGAGAGCCACCGGCTGGTGACAACGCAGGGAAAGCCGGTAAGACATCCAGCAATTCCCGGCGCCAAGGTCAAGGATGTCCAGTGGCTTTTGCGTGCGCTGCTCGAAGCGTCGCAGTATTCTCCGTTCAAAATATCGATAGGTTCTTGCCCGCATCGCCCACATTGCAGCGTTGCGGCGCGACAGATCGAAATAGGGCAGTGCTCGATAAAAGGCCGTGTCGTCCGAACCGCGGCCCTCTGCGTAACGTATGTGGCGGTACTCTTCCAGAAACTGCTGGCGCGCACTGCTTTCAACGGTCATAAATGCCTGAAGATAAACAGACGGTGATCCGCAAGTGCTCGCAGAACCGGCCAATGCGCTATGCATGCATCCACTGCCGAAAACCCGCGAATCGTCCCGTCGTTGAATTCATTTATGTATGAAGGCGGCACACAGAGCCCGATACCAGACCAGCCAATAAGTTTGAAATGGCACCCGAAAGCCTGCTCCACTTGCCTGCGGGATGGGTAACGCACATCGGCGCCTATGGACGAGCGAGTCTTGCCGCGCGTGAAGCGGCGAAATGCCTTTCTAGGATTCCCGCGAATGGCGAAATAGAACATTTCCCAGATGCAAGCTCGACCCAGTAAGCAGATTCCAACGCATCCCCCAAGTCGAACGCGCTGTGCCAATGCCGAAGCGACATCTTCCAGCCGCGCAACGCAGTTCAAAGCGCCGAAGTTTGATATAGCTCCATCAAATTCCTCTCTCAGGTCCGCGATGGATTCGATTGCGAGTCGATGCGCATTCACTCCACGGTTCCGCGCGACTCCGACCATCGCGGCAGACGCATCGATGCCGTAGACTTCAACGCCTCGCGACTTAAAGTGGAGCGCGTCCTCGCCCGTTCCACAACCCAGATCGAGCATCCGGTCGCCCGGTCTGAACATCGCATCCAGTCGCCGCCATACTGCCAGCCGCTGGCTGATACCGATGGGGGTTCTTGTCCAGAGCGCATCGTATTGTGCCGCGAGTTTGTCGAATGGGCTGCCCGCAATGGTCATGGTTAACCTCAGGCTTCCACCTCATGGCTGCTGGCTTGAAGACCCGCGCGCGCGGCAAGAATTCTTGCGCGATCAGGGTGTGGCGACGTTTCACTTCGCAAAAGCTCATCCGCGTACTGATAGAAGCGCCTTGAATGCCTCCCTTTGATGCGCAGGTCCCGGTCGGTGCTATTACTCCAGCCGGCAATAGTTACCAGTCGCGACGCGACCCGATCAAAGTAGGGGGTGCCCTTAATGGGGTATGAAACGGTTGTAAAGCAGACGTCGGGCCGGCACCGTTTAACATGATCCACGGTTGCTTCGATATCTTCAATCTCTTCGCCTTCGTAACCCCACATCAGAAACATGCCGCTTTCTATGCCGCTTTTCTTGCACAGATGCACGGCGTTGCGAACCTGCTCTACGGTTACCCCTCTTTGCATGGCATCGAGCACGCGCTGTGATCCACTCTCCGATCCAATCCATACGCGGAAGCACCGAAGCTCAGCCAGCGTCTGTACCACCCGCTCATTCACGCGATCCGCGCGCGTGATGCACTCAAATGGGGTTTGAAGACCTCGGCGTTTCATCTCGGCTGCGAAGTCGAACAGCCATCCATGGTGGATTGTGAATACGTCGTCCGCCAGCCACAGCATCTCCGGGCTATAGCGCTGCAAGATCCATTCGATCTCGTCCACCACCGCGGTCGGTGACCGCCGGCGATGAGTTGTTCCGAACACCGCGTGACTGCACCAGTTACAGCGATACGGGCAGCCGCGCGCGGTGATGAGCGACACGGAGCCCCGGCTGTGGTTCCGGCGCCAGACGTCGAGGTATCGGTGAATGTCGACCCGCTCGCGGTCCGGCCAAGGCTGGCCATCCAAGTCCTTAATGAGCGGCGCGGCTGCCGTTCGCACGAAGGATCCGTCTTCCGCACGGAAAGCGATGCCGGCAGTCTCCGGCCATTTCCCAGGATCCAGTTTCGTACCGAGCAGAGTTTCGAGCGTAAGCTCGCCCTCTCCCGCAACAACTATGGCTGCGCCTGAATCGAGATACTGCTCCGCATAGTTGGCCGGCTCAGGTCCCCCGACGATTACTGTCCATCCTGCCTCGCGTGCCCACTGGATAATTTCCAGAACGTTGAGACGCGTCATCAAATTGCCGTAGATGCCGATAGCTCCAGGAGGGCCATTCTGCAAGAGGGAAAGCAATTCCTGTTTCGATCCGAATGTAGAGTCATAAATGTCTACCTCGAATCCCTTCTTCCTCAGATGCGACGAGAGATAAAGAACTCCCAGCGGAACGTAGGGCTTCATGATCTGCTGTTCTTTGGCATCCTCGAACAGGAAATAGCCATGTGTTAACAGCAGTCTCATCAGGCCACTCCAATCGCAGAAACCGCACCGTTCCTGAGCTCATACACTCTGCTCCAGGCGTTCTGGATTGCTGTTTTCTTCTCAGGCTCGCGGACCTCCAGATGCAAAGCGTCAGCGAGCGCGCGGTACATGTCGCTCGAGTATGCTCCCCCGAACATCATGGCCAGATCACCGCTATCCGACCAGTTGGTCTTCTTACCCATTTGCGATGAAACAAGCTGGTAAAACTTGGTTCCTGGCAACGGATACGAGACCGAAATGCCGATATCATGCGGCTTTGTTTCACGGACCATGCGAACGGTCGCCTCTATGTCTTCCCACGCTTCGCTCGGGTATCCGAACTGCAGGAACCATCCGGCCCGAATGCCGTGCCGGGCAAGGTTGGCCCGCGCCTGGTAGATGTGCTCCACGCGGGTGCCTTTGTCCATGGCGTCCAGCACGCGTTGTGAACCGGATTCTGCACCCATCCATATCTCGCAACATCCAGCTCGTTTGAGCGCGGCTACGGTATCTCGTGTCATCAGGTCGCAGCGCGATTGCATCTTGAATGGGATCTGTGCTCCAAGCGTTTCGACGGCAGTTGAGAATTCAGCGGTCCAGCGTCCCGACAATGCAAAAATATCGTCAGCGAACCAGATATGGTCCGGGCGATACGTTCGCTTCAGATGGAGCATCTCCTCGGCTACTCGCCGCGGCGAACGTACATGATAGTTGTTTCCGTAGATAGGCTTTGCGCACCAGTTACACCTGTAGGGGCAACCGCGGCTGGAAACCATATTCAGAGAGAAGAAACCATGTTGAGCCAGCCATTTTTCCCGGTACGGATGCATATCGATCAAGTCCCAGGCGGGCAACGGAAGCACGTCCAGGTCGCTCCGCACCTTACGGCGGGCGTTGTATTGGACATGACCCGTTCCTGGACATCGATATGCGAGCCCCGCGATGCTCTCTGGCGGGTGCTGTGCTGACAGCTCGCGAAGCGTGTCCTCCACTTCTCCTACGAGGACACAATCGAAACCGGCGTCCAGATATTCCTTAACGTGATCAGATGCGTCAGATCCGTGCGCCGCGGTTCGGCATCCAAGCCTCTTCGCCAATTGTGCCGTCCAGAACGCCAATTCCCGGTTGCGGACAAGACACATCTTTGTCAAAAAATTAAAGTCGTCTTCGCAAACTACAACAAGACGTGGAGCAAGCACCTGAAGATATCTTTCCAGCTTTTGCTCGGGATCATTAAGGGTGACATCACATACCGAAACGCTAAACGCTGATTCACGAAGTACTGCCGCGCCAAGCAGTGTTTGCAGCGGCGGATACGGCTGCATCTTCTGCGCCTGTTTGCGGTCATAGAACAGATGATTGCTGTGGGTGAGCAGTACGTCGATCATCGCCGCTTTCTAAACTTCCTTGAGTTGACGGCCGAGAGGTTCTCCGGTCAAGAGCGAACGGCGCATCACGAGCCATTGTTGAGCCATGGAGAGCCACAGCTCGAACGGTAGATTGAAAAAGTAATGCTTCAGCCGCCAATTCAGCGGCCTTCGCAGCAGCCGAATCCCCATTCTTACCGTATTCGAGCCTGACCTCTTTGATTTCTTCGTCAGCTGATTGGAAAGCAGGAAGTAAGACATGCTGCGCTGCAGAACTCTGCCCGATTCAGCACTCAACCATGGCAACTCCACTTGTCCCAGGCCGACCGATGCCCATTCTTCGAGCGACTGCGGCTCCCGCAGCCCCGCCTCGCGCAGTTCTTGCCATATTGGGATTCCCGGATACGGAGTGAACAGATTGGGCGAGAACGTCACATTGTCATATAAGTCTGCAAGTTCGCCCATAACGCGAAGTGTCTGTTTCCGATCCGCCTCCTCTTCACCTGGATAGCCAAAAATCAGGTTGTAAGTGATCCGTATCCCCGCCTTGGCGCATTTCCGTGCCGCTTCGAACATATCTTCGATGTGCTGATGACGCTTGTTCATTTTGCGCAAGACCTCCGGAGACGCGGATTCGGTGCCGAAGCCGATATGACTCACGCCGCTTGCCGCAAGAAGACAAGCGTCCTCATCACTGAGCCGGCATAGAAGGTCTGTCGAGGCCTGGAACGTCCAGCGGAAACGTACACCGCTTTCGAGGAAACCGAGCGCGATGGCAACGGCGCGGCGCGTGTCCACCAGAAAATTTGAATCAACAAGCGCCACTTCTTCCAACTGAAGGCGCTTCACCAGTCCTACGACATCCTCCACTACGCCCTTCACCTCCAGAGGATTGAACCTTCGGTTGTAGAAGACCATGTCTGTGCAGTAATTGCACGCATAGGGACAGCCAATGCTCGTCGCATAGGGCAGTTTTCTGCCTCCGGTCAGGCGTCGATACGCCTCGAAGTCTACGAGGTCGTACGCCGGAGCAGGAAGTGTATTCAGTGGAGATGCCGGCCGGTCCTGATTGGAGAAGATCCTCCCGTCCCGCTTGAACCAACAACCGGCGACCATGTCCAGACCGGCTCCTGCTTCCTGGCGCTGAAGAATCTCGGTTAATGTCTTCTCCCCCTGGTGGCGCACCACAATATCGACGAAGCCTTCGCGAAGAGTCTCGCCTGTGAGGAGTGTTGGATGCCATCCGCCGTAGATGATCGGAAGCTCCGGCCTGATTTGCCGAGCCACCTGACTGGCGGCAATCGCATCGCGGATCATCGGCCCAGTCAGGAGCGAAATCCCAAACGCGAAACAGTCCGCAATTTCGCAAGCGACTGCATTCAGGAACTTCGGGTCTATCGCTCCATCTACGATCACCGGACGGAATCCGGCAGCCCGCAGCGACGAGGCAAGGCTCAGCAGCCCAAGCGGCGGACCGAAGACTTTTCCTTCGTAGGGTGGTGAAAACAGCACTACCTTGCGATCTGCCGAACCAGTCAGCACGAGACAACCTCTGCTGAGAGTTTTTGCGCATCGACCTTGGGCTTCAAAGGCGGAAACCACTTGTTCGCTTTGTTCTTGAGCCACAACTCGACGGGCGCGGCATACACGTCATGATCGAGCCTCCATCGCGCGGGAATGCTGATAGCCCGATGGACTAGCCGGTTTAATGGATGCTTTCGCTGTACGCCTATCGGAACCCGGTTGAAAGCAACGCGCATGTACTCACGCATGGTTTGAACGCGCTTGTGCTTTTTTTCCTTGAGCCATGGAAGAACCGTATAGCGCGGGAAGAAATCAGCCCATCCTTCGAACGTCTTTGGCACATCAATTCCAAGCTCGAAGGCACGCTTCATGATCGGCGCGCCGGGGTATGGCGTGAAGATGTTCGTCCAGAATTCCGCCAGCGGATAACGGCGGCAAACATTCATGACGAGTCTTATGGACTCGCGCCTCTCCTTCTCCGACTCCCCCGGAAATCCGAAAATGATGTTGAAGGACGGTCGAATGCCCGCCTGGCTCAGCATGTCCGCGGCCTGATAGATGGTCTCGAGCTTTTGAAAATCCTTGTTCATCAGGTGCAGTACTTTCGGCGATCCTGAGTCCGCACCTTGTGCAACCTGGGATAGTCCCGCCCGTCGCAACAGCTTTAGCTCTTCTATAGTCAGCCGCGTGACGAGATTGGTTGACGCCTGAATGCTCCAGTCGAACTCCACCCCGCGGCGCACCAGGCCCTCCGCTATCGCCACCGCGCGATCACGATCCACCAGAAAGTTGTCATCTACAACCCAAAGGAGCTTCAGGCGATACCTGGTGACCAGATCGGTAACTTCTTCCACTACCTGATCAGCTTCGAGCGCGTTCCATTTGCGCCCGTAGAGCCCGTCGTTGGTGCAGTAAGCGCAGTTGAACGGGCACGCAAGGCTTGACGTGTACATGGCCCAGCGCCGGCCACATATGCGTTCGTAGGCGTCGAAGTCGGCCAGATGATACGCCTTAGGCGGCAGCTCACGAATCGGCTTGAGTGGCCGGATAGCATTGAAAACTAGGCGTCCGTCTTCCTTGTACCCAACACCTGCGATTCCCTTCAGGGGCTCGCCCGCTTCGATGTGTTGAACAATTTCGAGCAGCGCATCTTCCCCTTGTCCCTTGACAACAACGTCAACGTTGGGACAAGCGAGGGTCTGGTCCGGAAGCAGAGAAGGATGCCATCCACCAAGGATGACCGGCTTTTCAGGATAGAGTTCTTTCGCAGCTTTCGCTATCTGTGCGGTCTCGCGAATCATCGGCCCGGTCACCAGAGAGACTGCGACACACAATGAATCCCTCAACTCTTCGAGTACTCGCTCTTGAAAGCGAGGCGTAATCGTCGAATCGACGATAGTCACTTGATATCCAGCCCTCAATAGGGGCGTCGAAACGGCCAGAATGCCCAGTGGGGCCGTGGCTTCCTGGCTTGAGAATGCGGGAAAGAAAAAGAGAACCTTTTTGGATGACATCCAATCTTCTCAACCCTGCTCATCTAGCACTGAAGAACAACTAGCGTCGCCGCACCGCGATTTCTTTGCAGCCACCACCCGGCCGGCTCATAGCCGAAGTATATGGTCGGAATCACGCTTAGTTGTTCGAAGATCGTAAACAAAACGTAACGTGCGTGCGGTTATCTTGAAGCCCCCAGGGTGATGAGGATTGCGTTTCCTTTGTCTGCGAATGGATATGAAATTGCCCGTCAACTATCGGTATGGGATTCGTTTCCTCGTTGTGAAAGATTTGTAAATAGGAGGCCGGAAACCGCTCGGCAAGTCCGTCCACTCTTGATCGCACAAAAACTCTAGAGTGTTCAGCGGGTCCGCGTGTTGGGAAAATGTAAACAAGGGGTAAAAGCGTTCCCGCACTCCGTGATTTTCACGTAAAACGTGGTAAAAGCATAACAGCTATCGCCTGCCTCACCGCACCGAGTACTCCCTCAACACTATGACAGTTCGGCGCGCACTTATTCGCTTTCTGGACAGACCAGGTGGACGAGGGCTCCTTGGGGTTGCTATAGCCCACATCGCTCGGCGATACGCTCTCGGCGTGCGTGTCTACTTCCATCGAGGAATGTGGATGCATCAGATCGGAAACTACGTCTTTGTTGATTCTCCTACCTTGGACTATCACCCCTCGACTTTCCGCTGGTGGCAGAACGAAATCGATCGCTGCAACCTGCGGGCGAAAGAGAACTGGTTTTACGTGTATAACCCGCGATCCGGCGATCTCATCGTCGACATCGGCGCCGGAAAAGGGGAAGATACAATTGCCTTTTCATCTGCCGTAGGACCTGCCGGAAGGGTGATCTCAATGGAAGCGTATCCCCTGACATTCCATTGTCTTCGTCTCTTCTGTGAAATTAATGCGCTCGATAATGTGACCCCGGTTCATTATGCAGTAATGGATAAGTCCGGGCCAGTAACCATGAAAACCTCCGAAGGATGGCAGGGCAATAGCATCGAAATGAGTAATAAGCCAGGTTTGGCTACAATCTCTGGCATTACTTTAGACGACTTCATTGCCCAAGAGAATATTCACCACATTGACTTTCTGAAGGTGAACATTGAAGGCGCCGAAGGAATTGCGATTGGGCGAATGCAAGAGACTCTGAGAATCACCCGAACGCTTTGCATCTCCTGTCATGACTTCCTTGCGAATGAGGGTGCTGGCGAACACTTCAGAACAAAAGCGCTTGTGCAGGATGCCGTTAAGCGCGCTGGATTTACCTTGGTCTCGCGCGATATGGATCCGCGCCCTTATATTGCAGATCAGGTCAACGCATTTCGAGAGTGAGAGCAAAAAACTTTGCTGAATTCCCGTTCCGTCGTGCTGAGCCTGAGCGGAATATTGGCTCATCATAGATATCTCGCTGAAGCTCTCGCCCAATTACACTTGTTACGGCGTGCGGTCCTGTTTGGAACTCATCTCGAAGTGTTTGAAGCCGATTCCGGCGGTCACTTGAGAATGCTCCGCAGATTTTCCTCTTACCGGTTTTTTAATCGCGCCATTTGGGGGCTGTCGCGACGCGTGCCATTGCTCATGCGGGGACCACAGCCCTCGGTGGCTCTGTCTCTTTTTGCCGAACGGGCAGTCTCAACATCAATCCCACCCTGCACCGTTTTCCACGGCATGATGGGTGTCTGTCTCTCAGGGTTGCGGAAAGCGAAAGGGCTTGGCGCTATAACATTTGTCGATACTGCGACTTTGCATCCAATCGTCTTCAATCGTGAGGTGCTGGCCGCTTGCAGAAGAAGCGGATTCCCGGCAAAACGTTGTGAACATGTCATGCCGCAGATTCTGCTCGACCGGCTTGAAAAGGAATACGAGGCATGCGACAAGATCATCACGTACTCGTCGGCGTCGCAGCGAACATTTGAGTCTTCTTCTTATGCTCACAAAACTGTGCGCGTACATCCGGGAATAGACCACTTTCTTTTCACGCCACGAGCTGATCCGATCTTCGACAGTACTTTTCGCGTTTGCTATGTCGGAAGAATCGAGGCTGCGAAAGGCCTGGATTATTTGATCGAAGCATGGGAGCGTCTCGCGCTCGATAACGCCGAATTGGTGTTGGTCGGCCGCGTTTTTCCCGAGATCGCTAAGCTACTCGCCAACAGGTCTCCCCGTGCAACAATCCGGCTTGCGGGAATACTGCCTCGCGTAGAAGTTGCGCGCCAGTATCGGCAATCGGATCTGTTCGTATTTCCTTCAGTGAATGAAGGTCTGCCACTGGCGGTTCTGGAAGCCATGTCCAGCGGACTCCCGGTGATCGCCTGCCAGGACACCGGCGCCGACGACTGCATTTTGTCGGGGACCGACGGACTTCTGGTCTCAGGCAGTAAGATCGACGAACTAGCGGATGCAATTCGTTGGAGCTATGGACATCGCGATGAGTTAGCGGTAATGGGAAAGCGTGCCAGGACCACAATCGAGGAGAGATTTACCTTAGCGCATTATGTGGAGCGGATAACCAGCTTATATAACCGCAGCCTCATGTGACGCTTCGCGATGGCTCGAATCTCCGTCTCGGAAATTCCGTCCGCTGTCAATGGATTGAAGCTGGGTCTACGCTCTCTTGCGAAGCAAACGTTCCGTCGAGGATTCATTCTCCGGTACAAATTGCTCCGCGGCTGCACGAAGGTAGGGACGAAACTCTCGCTTCCAATATTCAAGGGGACCGGTCCGCGAGATTTCCTCAAGCGATTGCGCGTAATGAGTAAGCAGTGCTTCCCCTACCACTTCTCCCGTCCGCTTCGCGGCTGTACGAGCGGCCCGTGAAAGCCAAAGCATATTGGCGGGAATCTCTTCGACCGCAGAGATTGCCAGCATAGAGCAGACGCTGAATACAGATCGCTCCTCGGCTGCAGAAGATTGCGCGAGTTTCATCCACATGCGCTCG
Source organism: Acidobacteriaceae bacterium (assembly GCA_019233755.1). Lineage (GTDB taxonomy): Bacteria > Acidobacteriota > Terriglobia > Bryobacterales > Bryobacteraceae > Bog-105. Next base: position 65,185 of record JAFAMD010000021.1, read on the forward strand.
AGCCTGCTCATTGCCGGCACATTCTGTTGCGGTATTCTCGGCAGGGCCTCCTTGAGACGGGTCCATTCCCGGCGTAAATCTGTCAATCGCACCGGCGGCAGGTTGAGTGTTTCCGCCAGGTGCGCACTCGTCTTCTCCAGGCCATCGAGAAGCTGATCCAAGGTTTCAAATTTGGAATTCCGGTCAAGCAGACCTTCGTCTTTAAGTGACTGAGCGATCTCCTGGATCAGAGAATGTCCCGCGCCGGTGGCATCCGCTAGCGCGGCAAGCACCCAGATGGGAGACACATGGATGGTGAGCAGGCCCAACAGTTCAATGCCGTGGCTCGCGCTGCGCTTCGCCAGGAAATTTTCGAGCTTTCCTTCGGTCGAATAAATCCCCTCCACGCGCCCAAGTTCTTCAATCAGGAATCGCAGGGTAACTTCAACCATCAGGCGATAAAGCGCGGTTCTTCGAATGCGCGAAGGCAGCAGCACAATTCCAATTTCACGTAAAAGGCCGCCCGACAGAGCGCCAAGCGATCGCGCTAACCGCTCAGGCAGAGACAAGACGAATTGATAAGGAACCGGTCGCTTCAACTTGTAGTATCGCGCTAGGGCGTTTGAACGCAATACCATGGCCTTTGAAGCGCCGGCGGGTGTCCGCTGCTGCACGTGTGAATCCCACAACCGGGATCACGCGACGACGTCCCCGCCCTGTTAGCGACAATTTTGCCGTATTTCTGCCGCATCGGATTTGGAATATTGGGTGCGGCTCGGACTGGATCGCCGAAGTGCTGCGGAGGTGAAAGGTATGGACGCCATGCTGAAGGACATCCGCTACGGAATGCGGATGCTTGCCAAAAATCCGGGCTTCGCGGCCGTCGCTGTTGTAACGCTCGCGCTCGGTATCGGCGCGAATACCGCCATATTCAGCATGGCGGATTCGCTTTTGCTGCGCCCCCTGCCGGTAAAGGACCCGGGGCAATTGACGGTTCTGGCGTTTCGTCAGCAGCATGGCCCTCTCTCGAACAACTTCTCCATCGCCGAATACCGTGACATTCGGCGCCAGAGCGCTGACGTGTTCTCAGCAGTGATCGGCTATCAGTTCGGTATCGACGGCCTGAGCGTGAGCGGAAGAGCCGACCGAATCGTCAGCGCCTTTGTAAGCGGCAATTTTTTCCAGGCACTTGGAATCAGGCCGGCGCTCGGCCGGTTCATTTTGCCTTCGGAAGGCGAGACCAAAGGCGCCGATCCCGTCATGGTTCTCGGCTATTCATATTGGAAGACCCATTTCGCCGAAAACCCGGATGTCGTCGGAAGAAAAGTTTCCGTGGATGGCCAACCGGTGACGATCGTTGGCGTGGCCCCTGAGAGATTCCATGGACCCTATCCGTTTGCAGATATCCAGGCGTACATGCCGCTGGGCCTGGCGTCGATCGAAGGTTATCCAAGCGACTTCATGACTAACCGGGCGCTCAGGAATGTGTTCATCTTCGGCCGGCTGAGGGCTGACACCAGCCTTTCTCGCGCGCAGGCAGCGCTCAATGTGGTTGCAGAGCGGCTGTCGCGGCAGTATCCGGACAGCGACAAAGACCTGAGCCTCGAAGTGTTCCCGGAACTTCGCGCCCGGCCGAATCCTGACCCGAAGAATACGATGCTCGTAATCGCAGGACTCTTTCTTAGCCTGGCTTCACTGGTGCTGGTCCTCGCCTGCGTAAATGTGGCCAACATTCTTCTGGTTCGCGCCACGGTGCGCGAGCGGGAGATGGCTATTCGCGCAGCGCTGGGCGCGCCGCGGGGCGGCTTGATACGACAGTTGCTGGTCGAAAGTCTTCTACTGGCCCTGGCCGGAGGGGTGGCCGGAATTCTCCTCGGCTACTGGGCCAGTTCGACCCTTAGTTCTATTCATATCCAGACCGATCTTCCGGTTCGCTTCGATTTCGGGTTCGACTGGCGCGTCTTCAGCTTTGCGTTCGCCGCCGCGCTGCTGACTGGGCTGCTGGTTGGAATCGTTCCGGCGATTCGCGCCTCACGCGGGAACCTCAGCGACATCTTGCAAAAGAGTGGACGGGGAGTGGTCGCCGGCCGGAACCGGGTGCGAAACGCACTTGTCATGGTTCAGGTAGGAGGCTCGCTGATGCTGCTGATCATCGCCGGGCTCTTCACCCGTAGCCTCGCACAGGTGCAGCGGATAAAGCTCGGATTCGATCCAGGCAATGTTTTGAATTTGACAATGGATCCGAACGAGATTGGTTACAGCCAGGCGCAGGGCCGCGACTTTTATAGGCGCTTACTCGAGCGCGTGCGTGTATTGCCGGGCGTAGAATCGGCCAGCATCGCTAACTCCGTGCCCATGGGTTACTACAACAACGGCGACAACCTCACGATAGAGTCCTATCACCAGGTTGCCGGTCAGCCTCCTCCAAACGCCGGTTATAACGTCATCTCGCCCGATTACTTCAAAACGATGAGGATCGGCATAGTTCGAGGCCGCGCCTTCACAGACGCCGACGACGAGAAATCGCAATATGTCGGGATCGTGAACGAAACGATGGCGAAGCGTTTCTGGCCCAACAAGGATCCCCTGGGCCGGCACTTTACGCTGGCCAGCGACCCTAAACACCCGATCCAGGTGGCCGGAATCGCCAAAGACTCACGCTACCAGGGGCTGAACGGCGAAATCGAGCCCTATTTTTATCTGCCTTTTGCACAGCATTACGAATCCAACTCGCTCGAAACTCTTCAATTGCGAACCACCGCTAACCCGATTCCAATGACTTCAGAGATCGAACACCTGATCGCATCTTTGGCGCCGCAGCTTCCGGTTTTTGATGTGAAGACGATGGTGCAGGCGCTTTACACCCTCAACGGCCTGCTGATCTTTCAGGTGGGGGCGGCCCTCGCTGCCGCGCTCGGCGTCCTCGGCCTTATCCTCGCGGTTGTTGGAGTCTATGGAGTCATCGCTTACGCGGCAAGCCAGCAGACGCACGCGATTGGAATCCGCATCGCGCTCGGCGCACGGCCGGCGAACATCTTGGGCATGGTGTTCAGGCAGGGTCTCCTTATCGTCGCCGTCGGCTTGATGATTGGAGTCGGAGCCGCAATCGCTGCGGCCAGCGTCGTCGGGAATTTCTTGATCGTAAGCGCTAGGGATCCCGCCACATATCTGACCGTTTCGGCACTCCTTGCGATTGTTGCGCTGCTTGCCTCTTACATCCCGGCGCGGCGGGCCATGAAAGTGGATCCAATGGTCGCGTTGAGATGCGAATAACGCATGGAAAGTGATTTCGCGACTTGGGGTTTGCGTTGACCCGGCTCAGGCCGCTTGCGTAGAATAGAAGGAGTCCAGCTACTCCATGCGGGAGTAACTCAATGGTAGAGTCACAGCCTTCCAAGCTGTTGGTTGCGAGTTCGATTCTCGTCTCCCGCTCCATCTTTTCAACAACTTGCAAGGGATTGAATTTCACGGTTGTACTCCGATTACTCCGTTTTCTTTCCTGACCCTTCCAGACTTTCAATTTCAGGAAGCTCCAACCGCTGAAAATCGACGCTCTCGGGGCGCGTCACTTCTGCTTCGAGCTTCGTTACGGCCTCGACTTTTTGTTCAAGGTCGCTAATCGCATAGACGTTCATGCTGACGCCGAGGCCGTGGCCTCTTTGATCAGCCGAAACTTTGTCATCGACGTTCGCCTTCCGTGACAGGCTGGCGTTCGTTCGACGCAGGACTTGGAAGTTGACCCAACCAAGGCCGACCACCTCCAGCCGCGGTTGAATTTCACGTTTCCATAGATTATCTGGTCTGAGCGGTGTGACGAGGGTTTCTGACGGAAACAGATAGGCATCCGCTTCCCGATTCTGCAGAAAACTCCGCCATAATTCAATCTCTGAAGCGGTCGTGGGTGTAAGTCCAACGACACGTGTTGTGTCCTTACCCTTGCGGCCCTTCGGCGAGTCAAGCTTGCCTTCGTAGACTCGCTGATCGACGGTAATCGAGGTGTCGCCGATCTTCCCGAGCCGGATTGCAAAGATTTCGCCGGGTCGCAAACCGCTAAAAATCGCGAGGCGAAAAATAACCCGCGGCCGCAAATCAAGAACACCGAGCGCAGTTCTCACCTGGTGGAGAGACATCACGCGTTTTGTCGGCGACGGCTTGCATTCCGGGATGTACAGCGCGCCGGCCGGATTGTGGCTCACAATTCCATCACTCTGAGCCATCTTGAAAATGGCGTTCAGGTGCCAGCGAAGGTGCCCGACAACACTGGCGGAAAGATCGCCCGAGATTTCTTCAAGAAACGTTTGCATCTGCTCTCGCGTGATTGCTTCGAGCCGCTGCTTTTGGAACGCCGGCAGCAGATAGCGAATGATATTCGATTCCGAAGTTGTTCGCGTCGATTCCTTCCACATACGACGGCACACCGGAAGGAATTTGTTTTCCACGTAGTGTTTGAAGGTGAATAGCGGGACTTGAGACTTGCCCGCACCCTTGTTGAGAGGTTGCACGATTTGGCTTAGCATCATCTCGGCTTCGCTTTTCGAAATGTCGGAATAGCGTCCGAGAATTTTGGTGCGTCTGCTGCCGTCTTCCCACCACTGTGCTAACCAAATTTTTTGACGACCGTGCTTGCGGGCACGGAGACTGCCTTTTAAGAATCGCCTTCGGCGCATAAAGTTTCCTTGCTGCGTCTTTAGCGTTGAATCCGACCATCTCTGGATATTACCGGTTCTTGTTCGCTTCCAGCCATTGATTGAGCCATTCCTTCCGTACGAATTTTCGGCGACCGACGCTTACATGGGTGAGTCGCGGAATACCAGCCACCTTTCCCTGAAGCGCGTTTGCCACATGAGCTTTCGAGCAGCGCAGTATTTGGGCAACCTCTTTGATAGTGAGGATTTCCTGGTTGGTCTCCATTGAGCTTCCTACTCTGTAAGCGCTGGAGTAAGCCGTCCGTGACCTACTTGTGCTGTGATCGGTTAAGTTTGTGGCTGCATGGTGCTCAGGACGTCAGGATTGGCTCGGCATTCTCGTGGCGCTTAGCGATGCGCCCCTGAGCAATTGGACTTCGGCATTCTAGGGGCGGGAGAAATTCACTGCTCGTTGTGAAAGGAGAGGGTTTTCCTCGGCAACGGCGGGGCGGTTCTATACTGTTTCATCGGCAGCCTAGGGGCCAAACGCTCGGCAAAGACGGGGCTATTGTCCTGTATTGATCCTGTACCTAATCCTGTAGTCGGTTCCGAGCTTGTGGAATTCGTGGCGTAGGGTTGAATCCGCGCGCCGCTGCGGCGGGGAAAGTCGGCTAAAGGCGGATAGTGCTCCCACGGTGGGCGACGTCTTGGATCAGCTCGACTGCCACTCGTCGGGCTTGTGGCTGTCGTGATCCGGTAGCCTGGACTTTGGCCGATCGAAGCCGATTTCACATTACTAATTACTAGGGCGTGTTAACACTATCGAAGAGCCTCGACAATCAGGGCAAAGGAGAGGAAGGCGAGGAAGACGCAATCCAGTTTCTCGAAGCGGGAGAAGATACGGCGGTAGCCCTTGAGCCTGCGAAAGAGCCGTTCGATTTCGTTCCGCTTTCTATAGAGTGCCCGGTCATAGCGCCAGGGATCGATCCGGTTGGACTTGGGTGGCACCACAGGAACCATGCCTAATTCCAACACCAGTTGCCGGGTCTCATTGCCTTCGTAAGCGCGAGCCATCAGCAAGGGCAGACCTTCGGGCATCGGTCCCAGGTCTTTGAGCAGTTCCCGGCCTTCGGGTGCATCGTGCGCATTGCCCGGCGAAAGCGCGAAGGTTATGGCCGTTCGAGCATCCGCGGCAACCAGATGAATCTTGGTAGTCCATCCGCCGCGTGACTTACCGATGGCCTGCGGTCCGTTTTTTTTAAAGCCCCAGTGCCGTCCGGATGCACCTTCACGGAGGTCGAGTCTACGCTGAAGGCCTCGATCCGGATCCGCACAATCTGCTCCAATTGCAGCTTTTCAAATACCCGGTCCAGAACGCCGCTCTTCGACCAACGGTTCATACGCGTGTAAATCGTGTGCCAGTTGCCGAACCGCTTCGGCAAGCCCCGCCACTT
>JAFAMD010000039.1 GCA_019233755.1 Acidobacteriaceae bacterium
GGCCGTGATTTCTCCGCTAAACGGATCCCACCAGGCAGCATCCAGGCCGGAAACCCGAGCATGGGCCTCCGTACGGATAGGCCGGTTCGATGTATTTACTACGAAATAGATTTCCGACGAGGGAAGCTTACGATGCACAAACCCAATCACGGGAGCTGCATCTGATGAAACAGCGAAATCGGGCGTGAGCATCTGGGCAAGTGTGCTGCCGAGCATGCGTTCGTCCTGCACAAAACGCACGTTCTTCGAAGCTGTTTCGAACAGCTGGCTAGCGAGAGCGGCGATGCGCGGCGTGTCGGCTTTGCTCTCCCGCAAACCGGGCGCCAGCGCCGGCAACCTGCGGGTAGCTACAACCAGACCGCCCTTCTGCGCGTATTCACGAATCTTCTGAAGGGTGGCGAGCGGTATTCGCTCCACGCCGGGCAGGATCAAGACCTTGTACGGCAAGCCCGAGGCCGTAATAGCACGATCGTCGATGAAATCGAAATTGTATCCGGCGTCCAACACCTGAGGAATGAGCACCGGTCCCAGCAGGGCATCCATTGCCTGATCCACTGATGCGTTGCCGGGCGTGAAGCGGGCCCACGCATCATCGGTTGGAAGATAAATCGCAACGTCATTGGCAGGCCGGCCCTGTCGCATGAGAAAACTCACGCGCTGCAGATAACGGGCGATGTCGGGCATGACCTCAAACCACGGATTGTGATCGTTGAACGCCGCGGCCGCATAAAACCGCCAACCGGGCTCCGCGACGGAAGGCGGCGAATACGGCCACCCGTGTCCGACAAGCTGGTTAATCCCTTCTATGAAATGAAGGTCCGCTTCGGCTTTCATGTCGAGCGGCGTGGCACGGAAGGCAGGCGAGTGCAGCCAGGTCCAGGTCTCACTCGAAGTGACCGCCTTCCCGTAGAGATGGCTCGCGGACGAAGCCCAGCGCGCGGCACTGAAGCCTCGCCACTCGGGTCCGTGCTCTCCCTCCGACAAGTCCACGAGAGCGTTGCTCGAAAGAATGACTGGCGGCTCGCCGTAAGACTGCGACCGGAACAATGTGTGGTGAACGTGGGCCCATTCGCGAATAGGCGTGAGATAGTCATCCTCCGCCAATTCGGTGAGAGTCTCGCCCCAATCGTGGCGAATGGCCGGTGTGTCGACGCCCATGTCGCCGACCAACGCAGGAAGGTAAGGTGTCAGGTCATAACCGCGCCGTTTGTTGAACTCCTGCAGAAAATCGGGCGTCCAGTCGGAAGCAAACACTTCCAGACTGTCGCTGAACACAGCGTACGGTGGCGTGTCGCCAAAGGCCTGCAGCAAGCGGTTTCCGACGGTAAAAAGGTGGTGCTCGATGGCGTCTCTCTGGTAGTGATCGATCACGAAACCTTCCGCGACCACAGCGGCGCGCTTCACCTGCTGGCCGGTGCGGCTGGAAACGAAAAACAAGACAACATGCGGGCCTTGTAATCCGTCCGGAAGGGCTGCCCGCCCGTTTGGGACATCATTTAGACGCTGCAAGCCCTGTGAAGAGAAAGTTCGCCCATCACCCGCGGCGAGAAAAGCAGCGATGAGCTTTTCGCCGTTTTCCAGCGCGGGACCGGCTACCGATTGCGCACTTTCCGGAACTGTGACGCGCTCGCAACGCAGGCGTCCGGCCGCTTCAGTGACCGGCGTGTGAGGTCCGCCATAAGGCCAACCGCTTCCGAGCGTGATATCGACGCGCAGGCCCAATTGTCTTGCCGTTGCGGCAGCAAAGTGCAAGGCGTCCAAGAAGCCGTCTGAGAGGTATGGCAGATTCCGGAAATTCTTTGCGGGATCGTCCAACTCAAGGGGATAAACAGGTTGAATCTCGATGCCGCCGATACCGGCTTCTTTCATCACGCGCAACTCGCGCTCGATTTCCGGTTTCTCTACAGCCGCCCCGAACCACCACCAGCGCATCATGATACGCGCGTCGTCGGGCGGATGCGCGAAGGAACGCTGAAGCTGTTCCATTTCTTCGGAATTGCCGGACGCAGCAATCCCCGCGAAGGTCGAAGTCAGAAGGATCAATAAAGCACGGAAACCGGCATGACGCAGCCTCACAGCTAGAGGATGTCGCTCCAGCCGCCTGCTCCGCAATAGGTGCATGCCGATTTTTTCACCAAAGAGTCAAGGTGACTAAATCCTTCCCGGACTGCCTGGTAGGGGAGAACATCCGCACCGACTCCTGGTAGGCTCGTAGTCTTCCAGTCGGCGCCCGCCGTTCATAGCCACTGCGTGAAATTCTTTTTCTCTAATTTTTCAACGGCTTACAGCAACCCATGCAGGCTTCGTTGAAATCTGGCGAGGATAGTGCCTGCGAACACCCGAGAAGACTTGTGTGGAGTAGATACACATGTATATACTGAGAAGCATGAGAACCAAGATGGCGTCAGCATCAGCTACTGCGGTCGCGAAATGGGGGAATGCACCCGCCATTCGCATCCCGAAATCCGTCATGCGGGATGCCAACCTGCACGAGGGCGATCCGGTCGATTTCGAGGTCGAGGCTCCCGGTGTCATTGTGGTCCGCGCCGCGAAGGAGCCCGTTACCCTGGAAAGCCTGGTGGCACAGATCACGCCTAAGAATCGCCACTCTGAATTGGATTGGGGCAAACCGCGTGGAAATGAGGTCTGGTGAGCCGGCGCTGGGTTCCGGAACTGGGAGATTTTCTGCAGTTAGACTTTGATCCGTCTGCCGGACATGAGCAGGCCGGGCGCCGACCCGCTATGGTCTTATCCGAGAGTGCGTACAACGGAACGGGGATGGCGTTGGTCTGTCCAGTTACGAATCAGGTAAAAGGATATCCGTTCGAAGTGTCTATGCCGGCCGGTTTGCCGGTTACGGGAGTCATTCTGAGCGATCAAATCCGCTGCATCGATCTCAAACAACGAAATGCAAAAAGCCTGGGAGCCGCAGCACCCCGAGCCGTTCTCGAAGCCGTTCAACTGCGCCTGCGCTTGCTTCTAAACCTTAAGTGAGCTGGCTCCTGAGCGATGCGAGTACCAGACCAAGCTCACCAAAGAGCATTGTCAGTCGCGATCATGTTTTCTTGCTGGAAATCCGCGCTCAAGATTCTGGTGTATGGGTCAACGCTATAGAGCACCAGGTTTGGATCGACACTAGCCAGCACCTTGCGCACACGCTTTTCCATGCCCGGCGGGCTGCCCGGCGCCCCGATAACGATGTTGTACAGGTAGTGCGACCGGATTTCGTCGCTCAAGTAGCCGGATCGTCGTACTTTACCGTCTGTGCTTCCGGCAGCCAAAACATCGGGCGCACGGTCCTTGTAATCGTAAGTCAGATCTTTCAATTACCCACAACTCGGGTGGCGAGAGCGAAGCCGAGTTCGATGTCAGTGAGGCGTGACAGCCCGCGCCACATGACGACATTTCCAGGTGGGCGATCCTTGGCACGACCAAGATAGCCGCCCAGACGAGCGATCTTCGCGAGATAAGTGGAGAGCAGACCGTGTCGATGCCGCCTGCTCTTTGCGTCTTTGATGAACCCTGCTCCAGACAGCGCTAAGTGCCTGTCTGTCGAACAACACGTCACAATGTTCCGCTCACGCATTATCACAAGACCATGAGCGCCCGCGGGGTCAGTTTCTGGTCGCTGAAGCGCACCAAAATCGGCCGTTGCTTCGCAACTTCCGGCCAATCGGACAACGGTAAGTGCTGGAAGCGCTTCCAGAAAAATCAGGAATTCAGTCGCCCGCCTCTCGTCGTACTCCATCCACGGGCTTGGCCGTGGCGCAGGCAGATGTTCCCGCATCGCGCCGTATTAACTCGACCAGCGAAATACCAAGTACTGCTGCCTGTTTCTTTGCTAATTGGTATTCCTCTCTGTCGAGGCTGATCTGGGCGCCGATCACGTTATCACTTAGCCCTTTCATGATAAGAACCTGCTTCCGGCTTGGTGCACGGGACCGATATGACTGCGCTAACCTCGGCCCTACACGCGGATGTCAGCCCCACCAAAGTTATCTTTGAATGCACGCGGTGCAGCCGATCAGATCGAGCATGTGGGCAAGCTCTACCTTCGAGTGGAAGGTTGCAACTCGCCGCGGGAAGAATGAACTTGCAGAATAGGGTTCTTTATCAGTTTCCGGGATCCGTCAATTGTGGTAGATTCAGACCCGGATCTTCTTGTCTAATAGGAGGGCCATTTGCCATACAAGCTGCAGGGAACTTGGGTGGACATTACTAGAGGCTTTCTGGATGACTCTGGAAGCGGCGCTCATATGGACGTCGCCGTTGTCGTCCCACCTCTTCAGGATGGATGGTATTGGGTCGGACAAAAGGCGACCTCTCATGACCTCGGGAGTGCTCCTTTACCTTGCCGCTATCTCCTGGTTCGGCCTCATCCTCAATACTTTGGGGAGCCCCTCGCAGAGTATGTCCTGGGGCCGCATTCATGGCAGTATGTGTGGGGAATGACGCACCACCGGCTAAATCAGGCTGCTAATTACGGTATTTGGACCCCGAAGCAGCTCCCGCCTGGCTATGTATCGCTCAGTGACTTTTTCTATTACCACACGCCGCCAGAGTTCGGAGCCCAAGGTGTGGCGAGAGCTCCTAAGGCGGTAGCCCTCGACTGCGTTACACCCGTGCCCATCGGAACCAAGATTTGGGACGATCGCGGCAGCGGGGCACAGGACGATGGCAGCATCTGGCGTTGTGAGGGAGATGACTCTGCTAACTGGTCGTTCTTCCGCGGCCATAATCATTACGAGCCGCCCGGGGGCACTGGCTACAGGCTGAATATGGACGCAATTGAGATCATCTAGCGACTGACAACTCCATGGACCTCGATTACGAATCCGACCTTCGACAAATCGTCATAGTTGGACTCGGCGCCACGGGGCAGGCGGGTAAAGTCTTAGGGACCCTGCTCGGATGTCTTTGGCCTCCAAAGTCAGCGGATGTCTGGGACAGCATCCGGGAGCGCGTAGAGAAACTGATAGACCAGAAACTTGCAGACAGAACTTATAAGGATTGTAAAGACGATCTGGACGGTATAAGGAATAACGTCAAACACTATCTGGACGCTGTGCGTCAAAAGGATCTGGAGCCTGGAGGCAAATCTGGGAAAAGCTATGCGGCAGAGTATTGGACAGCCACAAAGGCAATCATGGAGCAAAGGCTTCCTCACTTTCAAGCTGATCCCTATCAACTATTGTTACTTCCGCTGTACGTGCAGTTCATTAATCTTTACATCATGCTTTTGAGGGATGGGATCATTGACGGCGCTGAGAAATTAGGTTGGACGGAGGACGAAATTACGGGGTTCCGCGAGGATCTGAGCACGGCCGTGGCGGATGCAACCGCGTGGGTCGACAAGTGGTACCAAACTGGCCTGGATGCCGTTAAGTCGCACGCGCCAAATGACAAACACAAGGTTGAGCCCTTTAGGTCTATTAATGCTTACATGAGAAATATGACTCTCATGGTGACCGACTTTAGCAGTCTCTGGCCATTCTCGGTAGTCGGTCACGACGGTACTTGGTCGCCCCCGCCACCAGGATTTCTTAGCCGCGAATTGTACAGCGACCCACACGGAACATGCGATAACAGCAGTGGCATTTCGCTCCCTGCTCCTCCTACGGGGCCGATCGTTGGAATTCGTGTGTTTGCGGGCGATCGCATCAACAACATGGAAATCGGCTACGAGCCGGGCAAAGGTCCCGGAGGTGCAACCATGGCCCATTTAAACGGTAGCCGCAACGGCAGTCCGTTCCCCCCGCTTGGCGGCCAGATGGCGATTGAGAAGGACAATCCCATCGTCTCGGTCTACGTGCAATCCGGCGATGTGGTCGAATACCTTTCCCTAACACTTGCGAATGGGCAATCGCGCGCCTTTGCTAAGGGGCTTGGGGGCGGCGGTAGCTCCTCCTCGATCCCCGGACATGTCGTGACGTCGTTCTATATCAGCGGATATAACCAGGTTCCGTACGATTCTGCTGAATGTATCGTGATTGGTTTCAAATTGCGAGACGTCGTACTGCCCAGCCGGCCAGCGCTCATTCAGGCATAGGTGGTGAACGAATAAGAACACGTTTCCGTGCCGCCCTATGTCTTGTCTGCTGACACTTGTCGGTCATCAAAACTTGATCGCCAAGTAGAATCAACGCAAGCGTTCGGCCGAGAAGTCAGATACCGCATGTTCCTCGAGACTTCGACAATTTCGAAGGTTGCGGAATACTTGATTTTGTCGATCCCGAAATGCTGTCCGATAGGGCTCTGGTCTTTGAAGAATCTCGTTGCAAAGGCTTCATTGATCACCGCCACTTTCCGTGACGCTGCAGTGTCCCCGTCTGTAATGGGTCGGCCCCGAACGATCTTCGCGCCTAGAGGGTCTCGAAAAATCCAGGCATCACTCGCGCGCACGCGCACCTGTGTCTTCCCTCGCCGGGGGCTCCGGCTTCCCCGGATGCGAATACCCTCGTTCCAACTGTCACCCGTCATGGGCGTAAAAAGTGCCGGTGCTACCATCCGCACACCGGGAATGGGGGCAACGTTTCGTCAATTTACCGGAACGTCGGCTCCAATTGCTCCGGCTTGTAGTTGCCCAGCATGGGATTGATCCACGCGAGATGCCGTCCCTGCGTTTCGAACCCGAAATTCTGGTGCTCCAGATTTCGCAGGCTCTGGCCAAGCAGAGCCGCTGCGGAGAGCAATACGATGCGGATTGATCCTGGCGGTCGCGGTAAAATTCTAAATCCCTCTCGAAATGAGAGATAGAAGTATCATATTGCTAACAGTTTTTGCCAGAATATCCGAAGGGCATAGCTCGCGAACCGGGCTGAACGAACGCATCCAGATAGGGTGGCGCAGATGAAGAAAAAACGTGTCTTGATCTTCGTTGTCGCCTATCACGCGGAAACCACTATCGCGAACGTTGTGCGACGCATTCCCTCCGCGCTTCGGGATAAATACGATGTTGATGTTCTGATCATCGACGACGCCTCCGAAGACAATACGTTTGCACGAAGCCACGAGCTGACAACACGGCCGGATATTCCTTTCAATATTCACGTCTTGTTCAACCCGGTGAATCAGGGTTACGGCGGCAACCAAAAGCTCGGCTATCGTTACGCGATCGAAAACGGCTACGATTTCGTCGCCTTGCTGCACGGAGACGGGCAGTACGCGCCGGAACGCCTCCTCGATCTTCTGGAGCCTCTGGCCGGAGGGGAAGCGGCCTTGGTTTTGGGCTCGCGAATGATGACTCCGAAGGGTGCATTGCGCGGCGGCATGCCGCTGTACAAGTACGCCGGCAACAAGATTCTGACGTGGATACAAAATAAGCTGCTGCGCTCGCATTTAAGCGAGTTCCACTCCGGATATCGAATCTATTCCGTTCGAGCCCTGGAATCGATTCCGTTTGAACGTAACTCGAACGACTTCCACTTCGATACCGAGATCATCATCCAGTTGATGATCGCTAAGCTGCCTATTGTCGAGCTGCCCATCCCCACTTACTACGGTGATGAAATCTGCCGCGTGAACGGCATTCGTTACGCGCTTAGTGTTCTGAAGGCTTCGGTGCGCGGGCGGCTGCAAGAGCTTAGCCTGTTTTACGACAGACGGTACGATTGCGTTCCAGCGGGGTTTTCCCAATACTCACCGAAGTTCTCTTTTGAGAGTACGCATTCCTTTGTGATCGGCGTTATCCCTCAGGGCTCGACCGTGATTGACCTGGGGTGCGCAGCGGGGTACATGGGTTCTGCGTTGAAGGAATGGAAGGCCTGCAGAGTAACGGGTGTGGACGCCTTCCCCCTGCGAAAGCCGACGCTGGACGCGTTCTATGTCCGAAACCTGAACGAGGGCCTGGACGGCATTCCCGTAGAAGAGCACGACTTTGTTCTGCTGCTCGACGTGCTTGAACATCTTACGGCGCCTGAGAAATTTCTCGACCAATTGAGGGAGAAGCTATCGCTGAATCCGAAAGCGGAGCTCATCATCAGCACGGGGAACGTGGCATTTATTATTACTCGCTTGATGCTGTTGTGCGGACAGTTCAACTACGGCAAACGCGGCATTCTGGACTTGACCCACACGCGGCTGTTCACGTTCCGCTCTTTCAAAAGAGTGCTTGAACAGTCGGGATTTGATGTCAAGGAAGTGCGGCCGGTCCCCGCTCCCTTTCCTTTGGCTATTGGCGACAATTTTGTCAGCAGACTACTTTTATCCATGAACTCAGTTTTATGCCGCATGTGGCGTGGACTGTTCGGCTATCAAATGATCGTGCGCGCCCAGGCCCGACCCACCGTTGCATCTTTGCTGCGCGATGCCCATGCGGAGTCGCGCGCGCGGGTTGAATCGATGGAGACGGTTTCCCATTGAGAGCGCTATTCGAAAAAGAAAATCGCGGCTGGCTACTCGCCGGAGTGATCGTAATTCTCGCGATATTACTCGGGAACTTAGAGCTCCTCACCGGGAAGCTCGTACCGCAGTGGGATGCCGCTGATTTCTTTGGGCCGCAATTCTCATTCCTTGCTGATCACATCAAAGCGGGCAGGCTTGTCCTGTGGGATCCGTGGGTCAGCGGAGGGGCTCCGGATTTAGCGGAGCCGGAGTTGGGCAGCACTTCTCCACTGATGCTCTTGATGGGGCTGCTGTCTCCGAATCCGCAGGCTGGATTCATTACCTATTGGATGGTCGTCTGGATTTTAGGCGGCGCCGGGGTGCTGCTTCTTGCAAAGCATTTGGGGAGCCCGATGTGGGGCGCCCTTATCGTTGCGCTCGGTTTTATCGCCTCGGGCTTTTACACCGGACACGCAGAGCACACGTCGTCGCTGTACTCTGTTTCGCTTCTTCCATGGGTGCTGTGGCGATTCGATGCGGCGCTGCTTCGGAGGAACTATTGGTTCGGTGTTCAGGCCGGTGCTCTTTATGGATTGTCGGCATTGGGCGGCTATCCTGAGTTCACTATCCTGACGCCGCTCTTTCTGTTTCTTTGGGCGGTGGGCAGAATTTTTCGGCGCGAAAGCCATACCAGCAGCGAAAGCCATACCAGGATAGATGGCGAGTGGCGGCGGCTGATTTTGCCTGCGGTTCTAATTCTTTGCCTGACGGTCGGGATTGGCTCCGCCGTATGCAGTCCGGGATATGGAGCGTTTCTCACCGGAACGCATGGTTACAGCGACCGTGTTGGCCCGCGATCCAGAGTTGAATCGACCTCGTCCAACATATTCCCGGCGCAAGCACTGTCTACACTCTCGAGCCCTTACCTGTCGCTGTTGAACATGCCGCCGAACCCGATATGGGCCATGACAGACGTATCCATGAGTAGCATCTATATCGGTTCCGCGGTGCTTCTGTTTTCGCTCTTCGCATTGCGGAGAAGATCGGCCTGGCGTTGGTGGCTGGCTGCGGTTGCGCTGTTTTTGATCTGCTGCGCGGTAGGGAATCAGCTTCCCGTTCGCGGGTGGTTGTATGATCTCGTGATCCCCACCCGGTACTTCCGGAATCCAGCGATGTTTCGGGTTTACTTCATGCTTGTCCTCATCGTGCTGGCTGCTCTGGGCTCTAAAGATCTATGTTCCCCGGACGAGCGGAAAGGGCGGAGTGCGCTGCTGGCTCTGTCGATTGCGCTAGCCGCCGGCGCAACTGCCTCGTTCGCCATGGTTGTCCACATAGCCGGGAAAACTTTGAACGAATATCATCTTGCAGTCGTGCACCTGACGACGGTGTGGTTCGGAGTTCTGCTGCTCGCCATCCTCCTGCGTGCGCGCCTCATTTCCAGGACATCGCTGGTTCGGCTCGTCGCAGTGCTTGCCGCGATTGACGCTGTGGTTGCCTTGCACATCGCTCAGCCGACCATGTACACGGACGTTCCGCGGGGGTGGTGGCACGCCATGAACGCCGGCGAGGACAGGCGGCTCGACCTACCGGGCCGGGCGTGGGCGCGCCAGCTTGACTCGCCGGCTGAACTCGGGCTGCCGCCGGGCAGCAATAGAAACCTGGCCCTCAAAATCGCGACATTTCGAAACTATGCGCCATTGACCAACCGGTTCCAGAGTCAGTTTATTGCCGATCCCATGCTGAGCGGCATGGCGCTTGGTCCGAACAGAATCTGGTTCTCATCCCATCCGGTGTGGTTGGCTCCAGATAATGCGCATTTCCAGAAATTCTCTGAAGCCGTGCACGCCCTGCGCCGGCCGGTTCTTGTGCTGCATACTACCGCCCAGATGCTTTCGATAAGTGAGAAAGACGGGTCGAACGGCGTCGGGCCCGGAGCTTCTGATCAGGCCTCATTGAACTCGGCGGAATGTTCGCAAGCCTCCGTTTCGAGTGTTTCGTACCGGCCAAACTTTCTTTCATTCCGGTACGTTGCGGAAGCGCCGGGGTGGCTTCTGGTAACGGACCGCTGGGCACCTGGCTGGAAAGTGAGCGTGAATGGCAAGCCGCAACAGGTTCTCGGCGGCAATTTCATTTTTCGGGCAGTAAGGGTAGAAGCCGGGGCCAACTACGTGGAGTTTAAGTACAGGCCGGCAGGCTTTTTCGCGCTCCTGGCAGTGAGCTGGTCGACCCTGCTCCTGGTTGCTCTGGGAGAAGTGTACAGAATGAGCCGATCCAAGAATCACGAAAGCGCCAGCCACACTCTTGAGCCTGCACTGGTTTGACGGCTGATCAAGCTTCGATGGTGTCCAGCAGCTTTCGAATGGTCAGCTTCGGGTCCGGCGGATAGACTCCGAGTGACCTCTGTACCGCTGGTGAAAGGACCAGTTCGCGCCGGCGATTCTCGATGAAGGTTCGTGCCGCTGCCCACTTCGGCGACGGTTCTGTTGATTCCAAGGCCGGAACGGTGGCTGTATTGCTGCCGTCGGTTTTCAGATAGTAATCGCCGGCGGGTTCGTCTATCAGTCCGAAGCTGGATTTGTATTTCGAACAGATTCGCAAGAGAAAATCATGGTCCTCTAATTTAGATAGCCGTTCGTCAAACCAGAGATCCCGGCTGTCTACCTTCGTCCGGTCGATGATAAAGCTGTGAATTGGGCAGAAATTCTCGTGGAACATGTCGATGAGCGTTTGCCCAATCAGCCTGTAGGTTCGCTTCTGCACGAGGAAAGCGTCTTGCAAAACTTCCACTTCTTTGACGGCGATTCGAGCGAAGGCGATGGCGCTTTCGGTAATGTTCAGCTCTTCAACCAGGCGAGCATAAGCATGCGCATAGATCGTATCGTCATGATCGAGAAATGCTAGATACCGGCCAGTTCCGTGAGTGAGTCCGATATTGAGCAGGGCAGCCCGCGCGTCTTCCGGTTCCGGGGCAGTGTAGTTATACATCTCCAAGCAGACAGACGGGTCGATGGCAAGTATGTTATTGACAGCCTTGCGGAGAGCGTCGATTTCCGCAGTCGGGAAGCGCTGCGTGACCAAGTGAATCTTTATAGGACGATAGCTCTGGCAAACGAGAGAAAAGATAGCTCGCCTGAGTTCGAACCCGCGTCCGGGATCGTGAATTCTGATAATTACGTCGAGTCCATTAGGCGGGACGGCAGTCGGGATATCGGACATGTTCATCAGCGGCCTAACCAGCGAACGGGCGAAAAATAAAACTTATTGCTGAAATCTGCGACATGACGGTTGGCAAGCGGCTCAACGGACTCGTTGTGCGGGGGAATCTCCAGCCCCCTCCGGTTGCATTCCGCGATCAGGTCCGCCTCAAACTCATCGCCGCCCCATTTCCGAGCTAATTTTATGCCGGAGACGAGTAAGCGAGCGGTTGCGGATGGGTTATTCGATCGACCTTCGACCGAATGAAAGAACAGGGCTCGCGGGCACATCTTTACCTCGAAATGGGCGGCCCTTGCACGCCAGGAGAGATCGACGTCTTCGCAATACATGAAGAAACGCTCGTCGAAGCCGCCAATCTTTTCGTAGACGCCCCGCGGGATCAGTAAGCACGCGCCGGACGCCCAGTCTGTGGTGAAGTCGAAGAGGTTGTAGGACTTCGGATGCTCATCCGGGAACTGCGATGCCTCGACAAGAGCCAGGTCTTGCGATGCTTGCGCCGATCGTACCAGCGCATCGATTGCTTCGGGCTCGAACGCGCCATCGGCGTTGGCGGCGATGTAATAATCGAAGCCCGCGGCGAACGCTTCCTTCATCAGGCGATTGTGGCCACTCGCAAAGCCTATGTTGCCGGCACTCTCGGCTTTGTGGACGATCGATTCGAAAGCTGGATCGATAAACGAGGGTTGCCCGTTGTCGATAAAAAAGATCTCTCCGTGCCCCACTCCTGGATGCTTCAGCGCGATATGAGCGCTGCGCAAGCACCTCTGCCATTCGATGGCCGGCTCGTTATAAGTAACGATGCCAACGGCGACACGCGCCGAGCGCGCCGTGGTGAGCAGGCCAAGAGCATGCAGCCGGTGCTGCCGTTGATACGATTTCCACTCCGGAACAGGCAGCCGCCCCTGCTCCTTGCCCATCAGGATATAGTGCGCTAACGGCTCAATTTCAGCCGCAACCACGTCGGGGTAACGCTTCCGATACCAGGTCGGGTCGAAGTGCGGATTGGGGCGCCGGCCCTGCGCGGAGCCGAACTCGATGTAATGAGTGAGCGGTTCAAAGCCGGCTGCGATGACCTCCGGATTCTGCTCGCGATACCAAACCGGATCAAAGTAAGGATTGGGGGCGCGGATCTCACTCGCACCTTTTGCCAGGTAGTGAGCGAGCGGCTCAATACCGGCCGCAACCACATCGGGATTCTGTTCGCGGTACCACGCGGGATCGAACAGCGGATTCGGCCGGCGACCTTCCCCCGAACCGGTGATCAGGTAATGAGCGAGGGGCTCAATGCCGGCTGCAACCACGTCGGGATTCTGTTCGCGATACCACGCGGGGTCGAACAGCGGATTCGGCCGGCGGCCTTCCATTGAACCGGTGGACAAGTAGTGAACGAGCGGTTCAATATCCGCTGCGGCTACGTCAGGATTGTGGGTGCGATACCATGCCGGATCAAACAAGGGATTCGGACAATACCCTTTTGCCGAGCCAACCGCGAGGTAGTGGGCGAGCGCTTCGAAACCATCCGAAACAACTTCGGGATATTGTGCCCGATACCACGCCGGATCGAACAGTGGATTGGGACGGCGGCCTTCCATCGAACCGGTGGATAAGTAGTGAGCGAGCGGATCCACACCGGCAGAGATGACATCAGGATACTGTGCCCGGTACCAGGCAGGATCAAACAGCGGATTAGGGCGCCGGCCCGCCGAAGAACCAAGCGTCAGGTAATGTGCAAGCGGCTCGAGGCCCGCCGCGGCGTCCGGATTTTGCGCTCTGTACCAGTCCGGATCGAACAGTGCATTCGGTCGTCGCGCCTCTTTGCGCCCGTGAGTAAGGTAATGCGAGAGCGCATCGGATTCCGAAGCGAGCACATCGGAGTACTGTTTCAGATACCAGGAGGAGTCAAACAGTCCTGAATGTTCGATTAGCTTTCTTGTGCGCAGCCGCTCGGCTTTGCTGCGCAGTCGCTCAGGGACGATAAATGTGAAAGACACAAGAAGTGCGCTGCGATGCCTCCGGCATCCAATTTCACAGTAGTACCATAAGCGCCGGCAATGCGGGCTGCGCTAAACTTCGTCATGTGACGAAGAAAGCTCTGGTTACCGGCTCTTGCGGACTCATCGGGTCCGAAGTCTGCATCCATCTGGCGCGCAGCGGCTACACCGTTTACGGCGTGGACAACAACGAACGGGCCGTGTTCTTCGGTGCTGAGGGTGACACAAGCTGGTCCCTCCATCGGCTGCGGTCGGAGATCAAGAATTACACTCACTACGATCTCGACATCCGGAACCGGGAAGGCGTTCTGCGGCTCGTTGCGGAGGTCAAGCCGGATGCAATTGTGCACACGGCCGCGCAACCCTCGCACGATCGCGCAGCGGCCATCCCGTTCGATGATTTCGATACGAACGCAGGTGGCACACTGAACTTTCTGGAAGCCGCGCGACGCGCCTGTCCGGAATCGCCCTTTGTGCATATGTCCACCAATAAAGTGTACGGAGATCTGCCGAACACCATTGCGCTCAAGGAACTCGAGACGCGCTGGGATTATGCTGACCCGGCGTATGCGCATGGAATCCCGGAGACGTTCTCAATCGATCAATCGAAGCACTCTCTCTTCGGCGCCTCGAAAGTGGCGGCCGATGTAATGGTCCAGGAATATGGCCGTTACTTTGGCATGCCGACCTGCTGTCTGCGCGGCGGATGCCTCACCGGGCCCAACCATTCAGGCGTCGAACTTCATGGCTTTCTCAGCTATCTGGTGCGGTGTAACGTCGAGGGGCGCGAATACAAGGTCTTCGGTTATAAGGGTAAACAGGTTCGCGACAACATTCACTCCGAAGATGTGGCGAATTTCATCATGGCGTTTTGTGACGCTCCACGCTCCGGCGAGGTTTACAACATCGGCGGTGGCAAAGAAAACTCCTGCTCCATTCTGGAGGCGTTCGCGCTGGTGGAAAAACTGACAGGCAAGCGACAGAAGTATACCTATGTTGAGCAGAATCGCATTGGCGACCATATCTGCTATTACAGCGATTTGCGCAAGATGAAAACCCATTACCCGGGGTGGGACATCACGCGCTCGCTGCCGGATGTTTTCCGTGAAATTGTCGATTCCTGGCATGCACGCTTAGGGCCTAGTGCTCCGGCCGTGGCCAGCGTTAACGTGTGAAAGTCCTGATTACGGGCATTTGCGGCTTCGTCGGTAGCCGCCTTGCACTCGCCCTGACAGATCGCATTGCTGGAGTTGAGGTTTTCGGAATCGATAACCTGCTGCGCCCGGGATCGGAGGGAAACAGGAGTGAACTCTCCTCCAGGGGTGTGCGCTTTGTGCACGGTGATCTCCGGATGCGCAGCGACATCGACGCTCTCCCATCGTGCGATTGGGTGATCGACGCAGCCGCGAATCCGAGTGTCCTTGCAGGCGTCGACGGCAAGTCGAGTCCCCGGCAACTCGCGGAACACAATCTGGGCGGCACGCTCAACGTTCTCGAATATTGCCGTGAGCGAAAAGCGGGACTGGTGCTCCTCAGCTCCAGCCGCGTTTATTCTGTGCGCGATCTCGCTTCCCTGCCGGTACGCGAGCGAGACGGCGCCTTTGTGCTCGATTCGGAGAAGCTGCTGTGCCACGGCGTCAGCGCGGCGGGCATCGCGGAAGGCTTTGCGGTACGGCAGCCTATCTCGCTCTACGGAGCCACCAAGCTCTCCTCTGAGATCATGGCGATCGAGTACGGGCTGACCTTCGGATTCCCGGTTTGGGTCGACCGCTGCGGAGTGCTCGCCGGAGCCGGCCAGTTTGGGACCGCCGAACAGGGGATCTTTTCGTACTGGCTCCATGCGCACGCCAGCCGCTTGCCTCTGCGGTACATAGGCTTCGGCGGATTCGGCTGGCAGGTGCGGGACGCGTTCCACCCGGATGACCTGGCGGATCTGGTAGTAATGCAAATGCACCGAGACCCCCCGGCAGATGCCGTATACAATGCCGGCGGTGGAGCGGCTAACGCTATGTCACTGGCGCAGTTAACGGCGTGGTGCGACGCCCGGTTCGGGAAGCACCAGCCCCAGCCCGACAGCCGTCCAAGGCCCTTTGATATACCGTGGTTTGTCATGGATTACGCTCGCACGGCGAAGGATTTCGGGTGGTCGCCAAAACGCTCGCTTACGTCTATCCTGGAAGAAATTGAGACGCACGTGCGGGGCAACCCCGGATGGCTCGCCCGTTGCGGAGCATTATGAAGCCAGGCGAGTTGCCGAAAAACAACCCACCACTTAAGCTGCTGAGCATTGTGCTACCAGCGCGCGATGAGGAAGGGTGTATCGCCTCCACGGTGGAACACTTGCATGTGGAACTCCGTATCCACGGCGTTCCTCACGAAATTATCGTGGTCGACGATGGCAGCAGTGACAGCACCTGGAATATTCTTCAGCGGGTAAAGGAGCATATTCCTGAGCTGAGACCGGTGCAGAATCTGGGTGAGCATGGTTTCGGTCGTGCAATTATCCACGGGCTCAACAGCATGTCAGGAGACGCCGTGGTCATCATGATGGCTGATGAATCGGATGACTGCCGCGACGTAGTTCGCTACTGGGAATTGCTGAACCAGGGCTATGATGCCGTGTTTGGCTCGCGTTTCCTTAAAGGCGGCGGCGTCATTGACTACCCGTGGGTGAAGCTGCGTGTCAACCGGATGGCAAATTTCTTCATTCGGATGATGTTCGGCATCCGGCTGAACGACACGACGAATGCCTTTAAGGCATATCGCACGACTGTAATCGACGGCTGCCGGCCGCTGCTCTCGCCTCACTTCAACCTGACGGTCGAGTTGCCCCTCAAAACCATCGTTCGTGGGTATAGCTGGACAGTGATGCCCATCACCTGGCGGAACCGCAGAACCGGCACTCCGAAACTGAAGATCAAGGAGATGGGGAGCCGTTACCTGTTCATCTGCCTTTACTGTTGGCTCGAAAAGTATTTCAGCCGCGGCGATTATCGGAAACCGCGCGTTAGCGAGTCACAGCCCGCGGCGATTGAGACTGTGCATGGTGCTTCTGCTAACTCATCAACGGGCAGCTGAAAGGAACCCGTCGCGGAGAGCTTTGATGGCAGCCCGCACCTGCGGATCTGCCTGCGCGTGGACCTCATCCCCGGCGGCGACACCGTTTGCTTGAGTGACGATCTCTTCTTTCAGCCGCGAGCTAATCCAGGTGCGGTCTGCGCTCCACTCTGCAACGCTCGGCTGTATCTGGCGGCTGGAAAGATAGACTTTGAACTCATCGATATTATCGGGCGTTATTTCGAAGGGATGCGGAAGCGGCGAGTGCTTCGCGAGGTACTGAGTGGCGAAAAAAGTTACCGCCCCGCTGGCATCCAGAACGGTTTCCAATCTCGTCAGTGCCGGAGGATACACCCGGATATCCGGCTCAATTCCACCGCCGCCCAGGACTTTGCGGCCACTATCCGTTTTGAACGTCGGGCGATCCGTGTCCGGTCTAGCGCTGAATGTTTCTGAAAGGGCAGATTCGCGAAGAGGCCGTTGGATCGACCGGCCGCTGGGCGTGTAATAAAAAGCAGTCGTAATGGCGAGGCCTGCTCCGTCGGAAAGGGGCATAACGCTTTGTACCAGCCCCTTGCCGTAGCTGGGGACACCGACAATTACGGCGCGATCATGATCCTGCAGCGCGCCGGAAAGGATTTCTGAGGCGCTGGCTGTTTTCTCGTTGATGAGAACGGCGAGCTTGCAGCGATAAGGCTTGGCATTCTTGGGCACGTCTGCAACATCTACGTCACTCGAGCGCCCCTTCGCCGTCAGGATGCGCTGCCCCGGCTGCAGGAACATAGCAGCCACATCCAGCGCCGCTTTCACAAGACCGCCGGGATTATTCCGCAGATCGATGACGAGACTCTTTAGCGAATCGCCGCCGAGCTTTTCAATGGCATCATGCAGTTGTTTTGCGGTTTGCAGGTCCCAGCTTGCGATGCGGATGTAGCCCAAGCCGGGTTGCAGCAGAAAGGCCCGGTCCACGCTCGGGGCGTCGACTAATTCCGGAGTGAGCATGAACTGGAGCAGATGCTCGGATCCCTCACGGTGTATGTAGATCGCGACTTTCTGCTGCCGTGCTTCGGTAAGCAACTCGATGATCTGCTGGGGTTCCAGGGAGCGGATGGCGATGTTATTGACCGCCACCAGTTCATCACCGGGCTGAATGCCTGCCTTGTTGGACGGAGTGCCCGGCAGGGTCTGGAGAAAGATGACCTGGCCGGGCAGAACGGAAACAATGCTGCCAAACCCTTTCTGCTCGGAGTCTTCCATCTGTTTCAGTTGTTCGAACTGGCCAGGGTCGAAAAACTGTGTGTGCGGGTCGAGTTGGCGCAGCATGGATGGGATCGCGCCCTGGTAGACCAGCTTGTCGATTGGTTGTGCGTCCGCTGACTCGGCCTGCACGGCGGAGAGCACATCAATGAACTTCTTCAGCAATGGCGAAAGATCGTTTGCCGGGTCTTCACCGGTCTTGCCCGCCCGTTCCGGGGCCGAGCCGAGTGGAGCGCGAGGCGTGGGCGCAGTCTTCTGCGCACCGGCAATCAAGGCAAGCGCGAACAGGCACGCACACGGTTTTACAAGCGACAACATCTTCTAATCTTCTTCGGACGTACGGCCCCTGCTTTCGATTGCGCTTATCGGCTGTACCGAATCTCCTGGCGCGAGTGCGAGCGTTCAAGGGCGAGTGCGATCAGTTTGTCAAGCAACTGGGGGTACGGAATTCCCGAATATTCCCACATCTTTGGATACATGCTGATGGATGTGAATCCTGGGATCGTGTTGATCTCGTTGATGAACAGTTGACCGGTCGAGGCGTCCATAAGGAAGTCGACCCGGCCCATGCCTTCGCACCCGACCGCTTCGAAACAACTGATCGCAAGCTGCTGCATGACGCACGTCGTTTCCTGGCTCAGTTTCGCAGGAAGCTCGATGCGGGCCGTATCCAGCAGATATTTATCTTCGTAGGTGTAGAAGTCTTGAGAAGGAAAGATTTCGCAAGGAACGGACGCACGCGGCGGTTCGCCCCCCAGCACGGCGCATTCGAACTCGCGGCCGATAATCCCGCGCTCGACGATAATCTTGCGATCGTAAGAGGCGGCCGTTTCGAGCGCGCGCTGAAGTTCTTCGGAATTCTTCGCCTTGTTGATGCCGACGGACGACCCAAGGTTGGCAGGTTTCACAAAGACGGGAAACGGGAACGGAAGTTCCAGCGCGGCTGGATTGAATTGGCCCCTGGTGAGTACGAGATGCTCGACAACCGGCAAACCGGCATCGCGGCACAGGCGCTTGGTGACGGCTTTGTCCATCGAAACGGCTGATGCCAGCACGCCGGCGCCGACATAGGGAAGACCCGCGAGTTCGAGCAACCCCTGCACCGTGCCGTCCTCGCCGAACGTACCGTGCAGCATCGGAAAAACAACATCGATGCCGGCGTCCTCCTGCGGCTCAGGCAGCAGCGGATGGGGGCTCCATCGCCCGTCCTTTGCGATGAAATAATCCGAAACCTGATACTTCTCATGGTCCAGAGCCTGCTTCACCGATTCGGCAGAGCGTAGAGAGATTTCGTGTTCTCCCGAGCGGCCGCCGTATACCAGAGCCACTCGGATTTTATCTGGTTTGCTCAATCAACCCATTGTCTCTCGGCGGCTGCCGGCATTCCTCCAAAAAAGAAAGCGCCTGCCGCAGGGGCAGGCGCTTATCGAGACAGACTGGGTTGACCATCTACTTGCGTGAAGAAAGCCGGTCAAGCGTATGGACCAGAGGTTGCGCCGCGGGCGGAGTGCGCACATCTCCCGTCACTATTTCTTTCGAGTCGATATCGTGGCCGTATAGGGCACGGTTGGCATCGTGATCTGTCGTGAGAGCCGCCCCTCCAAGATCCAGACTGCCAAAGATACCGCGCTGACGAGAGTAAGTGAGGATCTCGGCATGCATTTCGGCGTCAGTCATCGCCGCAGTATCACGGCCTACCGGTCCGGCAGCAGCCGAAGCTTCGCCGCCCAGCGTGAACTTATCACTCAAAAGATGCCGCATGCCGTCGCGGTTCATCACGAGCATGACCACGTCTGTCTCGGCTCCGCCGATAAGCAGACCGAACTTGCCGCCAGTGATCTTGACGGATCCGGGAGCGGTCCAGCCCACTCCGCTCGGCTTACGGCAGCTGAAAAAGCCCGCGCCATATTCGGCGCCGACTATAAAACCGCCCTTCTTTAAATGCGGGATGACCACTACGCAGGTCGACTTGTTAATTAAATCCTGCGGGATACCTTTGTCAGACGCATTCGTCATGGCGTTCAAGGTTTCAGTTGCGGCCTGCAGCCTCGAATCGACGTCTTCTTTTGCGAATACCGGAACAGCAACCATTGTTGCTGCCAAAATCGCTCCAACCAATAGTTTCATTCGTTTACTCCTCCTCTTGCACTTCTCAACTTCCTGACGTGCGCATTCGCTCCCACTAACTAGTGAGACGTACGAGAGTTCTAACTTTGCACATACAGATTACGAATTATGGGCCACAGTAGCAGGTAAGCATAGCAGGGCTTAATGGGTTTCCAGCTTGGATTGCAGCAGGATGGAGCTTGCTGTGTCTTTTGCCAGACGAACACAATCCGGAACGCCCACGCCATCATACGCGTTACCGACGAGATGGAGCCCGGTACAATTGCGCAGCGCCGCGGCGAGACGTTGCTGGCGCTGCATGTGTCCGACAACATACTGAGGCATGCTCTGCGGCCAGCGATAGAGCGTGGAGAAGCGCGGAATCGAATGGATTCCCATCAGGCGCCTGAAATCCGCCCGCACAAGGTCAAGCAAAGCCGCGTCAGAGGCGTCCAATAGCCGCAAAGCCTGGTTCCCGACGATGAAAGCCCGAAGGGCAGCAAAGCGCTGCGGAATGCGTGAAGGGAATTTGGTGCTGATCCACGTCGCGGCCGCCACTGTTTGCCGCTCGCGACAGGGAACGAGAAAACCGAAGCCGTTGAGCGGATGGCCCAAAGTCGCGCGGTCGTAAACCAAGGTTACGAGGATCGCCGAGGAGTAGGGAATCCCCGCCAGTTCGGCCGCAACGTCCGCTGCGGCATCGCCCAGCAGGCGGCCGGCCGCGTGAGCCGGGCAAGCTAGAACCAGGTTGGCTGACTCGAACCACTCGCCGGCGGCGTTGGCGCGCCACCCATTCGTTGTACGTTCGATTCCGGCGATTTCGCGATGAACCACCTGGGTGTTCTGCCTTATGGCTCGAATGAGTGCGTCGGTCAGGCTCTGCATTCCCCCAGCAAAGGAGCGGAAGAGCCCGCCTTGCCGCGGCGTTTGCCGGCGTTCTTCACGAACGCCTCGGATGAGGCTGCCACACTTCTGTTCGTACGCCACGAACCGCGCCAGTACGCTTCGGGCGCTGAGGGTGGCGGCGTCACCGCCGTAGACACCTGAGAGCAAAGGTTCCGCGAGGTATTCGAGAACTTCGTCGCCGAAGTGCTCCCGAACGAGACGGCCGACGGTGATGTCCTCGTCGCGTGTGAGGGGAGAGGAAAACACTTCCGCAAGGAAACGAAGTTTGGTGCTTACGCTGAAAAGGTCGGAACGGAACGCAGGACCCCAGGCGCCGGGCACCATCATGACCATGCCCTGCGGCATGGGGACTAGCTTGCCGCCGCGCACAATGAAGATGCGCCGTGCTTCGTCGTTCGAGCCGATAATCTGCCGGTCAAGACCGTCGAGGTCGCGCGCCAGTTCGGTGAGTACGGGTTTTGCGGCGATGTAACTGTCCGGCCCCGCTTCGAGCTGGCACTCCTCGATCACGTCTGTCTTGATGAGGCCGCCCAACCGGTCAGACTTCTCGAACAGAACCGAGGAGATTCCAAGGCGGCCGAGAAAATACGCAGTGGAAAGCCCTGAAACCCCGCCGCCGACAATGAGTGCGCGTTCTGCCACGAGTTACTTGTGGAACTCGCGCACAATCTGAACCACGGCCTTCACGTTCTCAACAGGTGTTTCGGGCAGAAT
The DNA here is from genome assembly GCA_019233755.1 of Acidobacteriaceae bacterium. Taxonomy (GTDB): domain Bacteria; phylum Acidobacteriota; class Terriglobia; order Bryobacterales; family Bryobacteraceae; genus Bog-105. Next base: position 21,570 of record JAFAMD010000039.1, read on the forward strand.
GCCGTGTCCCAGATTGACAATGTGTCCGGGGCGTGAGCCGGTGCGTCGCAGAAGATCGGTCACCTTGGTGCGCAGCTCGGGAAGCGGAGCAAATAATGCGACGGGATCCAGGTTTCCTTGAATGGCAGAGCGGTAGCCGATATCCATCCAGGCCTGATCGATGTTGATGCGCCAATCGACGCCGATTACGTCGCCGCCCGCAGCGTGCAGCTCTCGCAGAAATCCGCCAGCCCCCGTGCCGAAATGGATTACGGGAACGCCGGACGCGCGTATGCGTTCGATCAGAGCACGTGAGTACGGCTGGACGTAGTGAACATAGTCCTCGGGACTCAGTGCGCCCACCCAACTGTCAAATACCTGAACAGCGCGTGCTCCTGCGCCTACCTGCAGTCCCGCAAAGTCGCCGAGCACATCCACCAGCTTGCCCATGAGGCGCCGCCACATGCTCTCATTGCCGAACATCAGCTTTTTGGTCTTCAGGAACGTCTTCGATGGGCCGCCTTCAATCATGTAGCTGGCGAGCGTGAATGGAGCGCCCACAAACCCCACGATCGGCACGCTGCCGCCCAGAGCGCGCGCGACGAGTTGAATCGATTCCGCGACGTAGCCGAGATCGTCGGTCCGGCTGGTCGAAAGATCATCGATGTCCTCAGGTTCGGTGATCGGATTTTCGATGGACGGGCCTTCGCCAGCAACAAACTCCAGCTTCAATCCCATTGGCTCGATCGGCAGCAGGAGATCGGCAAAAATAATGGCAGCATCCACGTCGAGGATTTCGACCGGCTGTAAGGTAACGGTGGCAGCCAGTTCGGGGTTCTTGCAGATCTCCAGAATGCTGTGTTTCGAACGGATGTCCCGGTAGGGTTTCAGGTAGCGGCCAGCCTGCCGCATGAACCATACCGGCCGGACATCGGTGCCTCGCCGGCGGCAGGCATCCAGAAACCTTCCGCTTACTGGAGGCAAGCGCATACGGCCTCCAACTTGTCTGCTGAAATAAAACCTGTATGCAGATTCATGCCCAAATATTCAGAGTGTACCCTTGGTGCCGACAAACTTCCCCTGGGATTGCCAGAGGGTTATAGAATTTTGGTACTAAAAAGGTACTAGCTGGGGGTGGGTTCTTCGCCTCGCGGCCGGCCGCGGCGGACTCGCTTCAGCAGGTACTCCATGCGGTCCTTGCCGCTTGTCTTCAAATCCGCTTCGAAGTGCAACTCGGGGACGCGGAATAGGTTCAGGCGCTCGGCTAGCTGCCTGCGAAGGAAGTGACGGGCGCCATCCAGGGCGCGGATCGTTTCCTCCTGCTGATCAGCGTTGCTGTCGAGGTGCAAACGAACCTGAGCATGCCGCATATCGGGCGAGACAAGCACTTCGGTGACTGTGGCGTCTCCAATCCGCGGATCCGTGAGCTCATAGGCGATCAATTCTCCAAGTTCTTCGCGAAGCGCCTCTGAAACGCGCTCTGCCCGGTGAGTATCCATTTGGAGCCTCCAATTTGAGTGTAAGGCGTGTGCCGCTAAAGCCATTCGATGTTGCTGCCGGCGAGGGCGCCCCCCAGCAAGCCCGCCGCGTGCTTATCCACTGCCTGCAATATCTGCTCGGCGTGCACGCGATCTTTTGAAACTGTCACAGCCGCGACCACTGCATGCTGCCACGAATCGAGGTAGTCGATCTCCGCAACTGCCACGTTGAAGCGCTCGCGGAGCCTGTCTTTCAGGCTTTTGACGACGTGCCGCTTCTCCTTGAGAGAGTGGGAGTCTTCTACGTGAATTTCCAGTGTCAAGACCCCGATGGCGGGCATTCTGTAAAGAATATTGTGCGCGGCCGCCCTGAAGAAGACGGCCGCACTTGGCTGGGTTACTGGACCGGTTCGGGCAGTTGCGGGGCGATGCGCTCCATTGTGAATGCCTCGAACGTATCGCCGACATTGATGTGGTTGAAGTTGCTGAGCGAGATGCCGCACTCCAGACCGTTTTTGACTTCGCTCGCATCGTTCTTGAAACGCTTGAGAGCCTCAATCCTTCCGGTATGGATGACTTCGCCGTCCCGCATGACGCGAATCTGGCTATCGCGGCGGATAACGCCGTCGGAGACGTAGCAACCGGCGACGGTTCCGACCTTGCTGATCTTGAACGTCTCGCGCACTTCCGCATGCCCCTGCACCGTTTCTTTGTAAACGGGCTCGAGCAGGCCGGTCATCGCGCGTTGGATCTCGTCGATCAGCTCATAGATGATGCTATGAAGCCTTACATCGACCTTCTGTTGTTCTGCCGTAGCTTGCGCATTGCGCTCGGCCCGGACGTTAAATCCGATGATCAGCGCTTCCGAAGCCGAGGCTAGCAGGACGTCATCTTCGGTGATCGCGCCAACTCCCGTGCGGAGGACGCGGACGCGGATCTTTTCGTTCGAAAGCTGCTGCAGCGTGTCTGACAGCACTTCAGCGGTACCGCCCACGTCGGCCTTGATGATGAGATTGAGGTCTTTGAGCTCGCCTTCTTTGAACTGCTCATTGAGCGACGCCAGAGTTGCGACACGCGCGCCCTTGGCCATCGCGGCATCGCGGGCTTTCGCCTCGCGGTAAATCACAATCTGCTTGGCCTTCGATGTGTCGGAGACCGCTTGGAAGCTGTCGCCGACTTCCGGCAGGCTGTCGAGACCGATCACCTCTACCGGCATCGACGGTTCGGCCTCCTTCACCGGGTTCCCGCGATCGTCGAACATAGCGCGAACTTTGCTGAAAAGCGCGCCGCAGATAAAGAAATCACCCACCCGCAGCGTTCCGTTGCGAACCAGCATGGTAGCGACCGGACCGCGGCCCCTGTCGAGCTTGGCTTCGAGCACCGTGCCGATAGCAGGCCGATTTGGATTGGCCTTGAGATCCTGAATGTCGGCGACCAGCAGGATCATTTCGAGCATCAGATCCAGATTCTGGCCGGTTTTGGCGGAGACCGGCACCATGACAATATCGCCACCCCAATCTTCGGCAAGCAGCCCGCGATCAGCCAGTTGCTGCTTCACGCGCTCCGGCTGGGCATCCGGCTTGTCAATCTTGTTGATAGCGACAATGATCGGCACTTTGGCCGCTCTTGCGTGATCGATGGCTTCGAGTGTCTGCGGCATTACACCGTCATCGGCCGAAACCACGAGTACAACGATATCGGTGACTTTGGCTCCGCGGGCTCGCATCCGCGTGAACGCCTGGTGGCCCGGCGTATCGATGAAGACGATCTTGCGGCCGTTCTTTTCGATGTAGTAAGCACCAATATGCTGAGTGATGCCGCCGGCTTCGCGGGCCGCGACGTTGGTCTGGCGAACGGCGTCGAGCAGCGAAGTCTTACCGTGGTCGACGTGACCCATGATGGTGACCACGGGCGCACGACGGACGAAATCTTTTTCTTCTTCCGCCAGCTCGATATCCTGCGTGCTTTCTTCTTCGTAGCTGACCTGGTTGGTGGAGGCGCCGAATTCGCGCGCCAGTTCTTCGGCCAGTTTCACGTCGAGGGTCTGGTTTATGGTGGCGAAGATCTTCTTCTCGACCAGCTTCTTGACAACCAGATTCGCCTTGACGCCGAGCTTTTCCGAAAGCTCCTTAACCGTGACGCCTTCCGCGACCGTAATCTCGCGATCGATGGGCGGCGGTTCGGCCACCGCAGCGCGCTTGCTGATGCGTTCGCGGAGATTTCCTTCCTCCCGATCCTCCCGCTTGCGCGGTCCCTGGCGGCTGCCGGGCTTGGCCTGGTGCCGGCGTTGTTGCTCGGTGGGCAGCGTTGCGGGTTCCGGGCGCAAGCTGGTGGGGTGCATGGGCCGCAGCCCGCCAGGACGCCGGAGTCCGGGCTGACCAGGAGCGGTGGGCTGGCCGGGGCCGCGCATGACAGGCTGGCCGGGGCGAATCGGACCTCGAAAAACCGGCTGGCCCGGCGTCGGCGCCGGGCGTCCTGGAGCTGCCGGTCTGGGAACACCCGGCGCAGCCGGGTTGGGGCGCGCCTGCTGTTGCTTCAGCCGTTGGAGTATATCTTGGCGCGGCGGAACCACCGGCCGGGCGGCAGGCTGACCTGCCAATGGCGGCCGCGTTCCAGCAGGACGCGGGGCGATCGGCGCGCCCGGGGTCAAACCGGGGGTAGCGGGACGAGGCGCCGGGCGAGCCGGAATCGGAGCTCCGGGTACGGCGGATGCGGCGGGCGGCGTCCCGGCCGTGCCGGGCGCGACCACGTGGGTCGGCACCTGCGGCATTCTGGGCGGCGGCGGAGCCTGAGGTGCTGCCGGGCGTGCCGGCGACGGGGTTGACGGGGCCGGCCGTGCCGGGCGCTCCGGCGTGGCCGCGATGCGCGTGGGTTCGGCTGGCGGAAGCGGCTGTCGCGGGCCGACTGGCAAAGCCGGTGTAACCGGTACAGATGGCACGCGCGGGGCCGTTTGCGGCGGCAGCGGGCGCGCCGGAATAGATACATTGCGACCTGCCGTTCCTGGAGTGGAAGGCTGACCGGAGGACGGAGCAAGCGGTGGCTGTAAAGCCGTGCCGCCTCCGAGCGGCGGCCGCAGCGGCCTGAAAGTCGGAGCCGGGCGTTCCGGTTCCTGAGGTGCCGCCTGGGGCGCACCCGGAGCGGCTGGTTGAGCTGCTGGTGCTGTTGAAGGAGTTGCCGATGCTACGGGCGTCTGTGAAGCGGGAGCTGCCATGGGTGGAGCGGGTTGTACCGGTGTCGGAATTTCGCGGAGGGGCGGACGGGGTGCCGGTCGAACGGCTTGCGCGGGTTCGGCTGTTGCGGGTTGACTCTCGAGCTGCGGCACAGCAGGTACCGGGATGCTTGGGGGCGCCGCGGGACCTTTGGGGCCGGCTGCCTCGGGAGCAATGGCCTTTTCCACAGAACCAGCCGCGGGCTGCGCCGGTGCACCCAGCCGTCGCCGAAGCTCAAGGGCTACCTCTTCGTCGAGCGAGCTGGAATGCGTCTTCTTCTCGTGCACGCCCAATTCGGGCAGCAGCTCGAGTATGACGCCGGGTTTGACTTCAAGCTCCCGCGCCAGCTCGTTGACTCTGATTTTACTCATAGAAGAGACTGCTAAATAACTCCTTACAGCACCACAATTTGTACTTGATTAATCAGTTTTTTTTATGGTATCAGATTGATCGCCCTCCGGGATGTCCTCTGATTCCACAAAGTTACGAAGGGTTGAGGGCGCTGCCGATAAACCTTCCACCCGTCCCAGGTCCAGCACCTCATCACCCTCTTCGTCCTCTTCGACCAGGGCGGGTTCGTGGGTGGCCATGTCCCGTTCCAGGACGCCGGTCTCTATATTGTCGAATGCCGGCGGTTCTTCCTGACTTTCCCCTTCGGGTATTTCATCGATGACGGCCTCTATTTCATCCGCGTCGACCGGCGCCAGGGCGTTCTGTTCGGTATCGTACTGGTTATAGAAAGCTACCACACTCGCCTGGATCGTCTGCACGATTTCTTCGTCAATGCCCGGGATCGCCTCGAGTTCTTCAGGCGTCATGGAACCTAGCCGTTCGACCGTGCCGATACCGGCAGTCACCAGTTGCTCTACGATGGTCTCGGACAGGCCCAGATCAATCAAGACCGAAACCGGAGCGCCAGAGATGACCAGGTCGGCCATTCTTGACTCGAGCTCGCGGCGCTTTTCTTCCTCGCTCTTGATATCGATTTTCCAGCCGATCAGTTTCGCGGCCAGACGGACATTCTGCCCGCGCTTGCCGATGGCGAGCGACAGTTGCAAATCGTCGACCACGACTTCCATGTGTTTCTCGGCCGGATCGAGAACGGTCACGCGCGAAATCTTTGCCGGGCTCAGAGCCTTGGTGGCATATTGAACCGGATCGTCCGAATATTCGATAATGTCGATCTTTTCACCGCGCAGTTCACGGATGATCGACTGTACGCGCATGCCTTTCATGCCGACGCATGCGCCGACGCTATCGACATCGCGGTCACGGCTGAACACGGCAATCTTCGTCCGTTCGCCTGCCTCTCGCGCGCATGCCTTAATGGAGACCGTGTTGTCGTAGATCTCGGGGACTTCCTGCTCGAAAAGCCGTATAACGAGTTCCGGTGCGGCGCGTGAAACGATTACGCCGGAGTTCTTCCCGCCGCGCTCGACACCTTTGATCACGCAACGGACGCGGTCGCCCACACTGAAGCTCTCTACTCGCGATTGCTCTTTCTTCGGAAGTCGCGCTTCCGTCTTGCCCATATCGACCATGTAATCCTGGCCTTCGATGCGCTTGATGCTGCAGTTCACGAGCTCGCCCTGGCGGCCCTGAAATTCCGAGAACACCGTGTCGCGCTCCGCTTCGCGAACCTTTTGCAGAATGACCTGCTTAGCTGTTTGCGCGGAGATGCGGCCGAGGGCTTCCGTGGGCTTTGCTACGCGGATTTCGCCTCCGACTTCAACGTTTGGATCCAGTTTTCTGGCTGCCGACAGAGTGATTTGCCTTGCCGGATCTTCGACCGCCTCAACGACCTGCCTCACACTGTAAATCTGAATATTGCCGCTACTCTCGTCTAAATCCGCGACCAGATCCTCTTGTGAGCGAAAGTGCTTGCGAGCGGCCGCGAGCATGGCATCCTTCACCGCATCCAGAACGATCTGGGGGTCGATGCCTTTTTCCTTGCTGAGAATCTCAATGGATTGATAGATGGAAGCCACGTGTCAAAAACCTCTTAAAAGATAAAAAGTGGATTTCTAGAGTGTCCAGAAAGTTGCGCTGTTTACCACTCGAACTTCAGGTTGGCTTTCCTCACCTGGTTGAGAGGGATGCGCACCAGTTCACCGGACGCGCTCTCAAGCTCGAGCGCTTCCTCGGCAAGTCCTGCAAGCTTGCCTTCGTAACGGGTCTGGCCCTCGATCGGCTCTTTTAGCGAAACCCGGATGCTCTGGCCGACGACTCTGGCGAAGTCCCGCGGTTTGGAGAGCGCTCGTTCCACGCCCGGCGAGCTGACCTCGAGCGTGTAGCTGTCTTCAGGCATCACATCCCCGTCGTCAAGCATCTTGCCCAATCTCTCGGAAATGAGCTCGCAATCCCCGTGCGTGACGCCGCCTGACTTATCTATGTAGACGCGGAGCAAACGAGCCTTCCCGGCCCCCCGCAACTGAACTTCTGCGATTTCGATTCCTGTACCCGCAGCCGCGCGTTCACCCAGTTCGGTGATCCTGTCGACCAATCCGGTTTGTTCCGCTGCCGCCATGGTACTTTCCTTTACACAATAAAAAAGTGGGCTTTTCGCCCACTTTTCGGTTGCGCTACCTTTCTATTAAAACATTTCAAGTTGCCGCGGCGCAAACGGAGGCCGGTGCGCGCCGGCAACCCTCGACTCGCCCGGGAACGCCATGTCAGGTGGCCCGATGAGGGTGAAAGCCAAGTTCGACCTGAGTGCCAGCACTACATGGTGCTGGTTTTGAAGGCCTGACCCACGTGCAAAACGGCCGAAACCGCGCGGCTGTAATTCATCCGCATGGGGCCGAGCACCGCGACCTGCGCCTCGAGCCCGTTCGGCAACCCGAAACGAACACCAATGAGCGAAAGCTCCGTCATGCTCGGATGTACATCGGATAATCCAACCTGAATGGCCAGTTCTCCCTCGCGCTGTTCCAAAAAGCGTTCAAGCAGTTGCAAAATACGCTTTTTTTCTTCGAGCGCGCGGAACAGCTCGCGCATGCGTTCGCGGGTGAGGTGGAGGTCGAGGCCGATGAGATTCTCGGCGCCGTCAAAGTGGATTTCGGGCATGAGCCCGAGGTCAAGCAAGCCTTTCGAGTAGAGAAGGCTCACGCGGCGGAGGATCGCGTCGTAGGTGGCGCTCTCTAACTCGAACCGCCGCTTCAGTTCGCGATGAATATTCGGCAGTACCCAACCGCTGAAGTTGTAATTGATGTAGTTGCGGATCGACGCGAGCTCGTCCTGTGAAACAGTATCGTCAACGTTAATGACCTTGTTCCGGACCATGCGATCGCGCGTGATCACTACCATCAGGATCCGCCGGTCGGGCAGGCCGAGCAATTCTACCTGGTCCAGGGTCTGGTTCTCGGTAGGGATAGCGGCGGCTATCCCGAAGTTCCTCGTGATCTCGGTCAACAGCTTGGAAGAGCGCTCGATGCGCGCCTCCACGCCGCCGGCGCTGCGGATTTCGATATGCAGCCGGTCCAGCTCCGTTTGGACCAGGCGGCTGCTCATGAGCGTCTTGGTGTAGCTTTGGTACGCGAGCTCGGTGGGAACCCTGCCTGCCGAAGTGTGCGGCTGCGACAGATAGCCTTGTTCCAGGAGATCGGCCATCATGTTCCGGATGGACGCCGGACTCATGGGGTATTTGCGGGAAATCGTCCGCGACGCGACGGGTTCGCCCGTTTCTATATAATTTTGGACAATCGCGTGCAACACGTCGAAATGACGCGGTGTGAGCGTGCCGAAGTGGCTCATCTGTGCACCGAAAAAAGCAAGCTGAAAACTGGGGGGCTGGGGGAATCCGCCCCTGTAACATGATTATAAAGGTTGCAGAATTGCTCGGGAGTTTGTCAATAGGAGAGCGCAATTAAGCGGTAAGAGCTTGTGCCTCCATCACCTTGGCATGGCGCCACAACCGCTCGAGGTCGTAGTAGCTGCGCGCTGTCTCCGAGAAGATGTGGACAAGGAAGTCTCCATAGTCCATAAGAATCCATTCGGCGGCATCGTAACCCTCAATGCTGACGGGGAGTTCGCCCGTCTCCTTTAGAGCTTTCTCGATTTCGTCGGCTACCGCCTGGCCCTGGCGTTGGTTGGATACGGAGCAGACAATGAAAAAATCGGTGAAGGACGTGACTTCTCGAAGATCCAGGATTCGGATGTCGAAGGCCTTCTTTGATTCGGCAGCCCGAGCAGCCAAAAGCCAGTTCGGTGTTTCCGGCGTCTCCAGCGGCGACGGCGTGTTGGTTGTGGAACGGCGTGGCAGAGTTGTGTAAACGTTCTCCCTGCGCCCAGCGTACTACAGTAACGATAGATGCGTAAATGCTTACTTCTGCCGTTTCGGGCTGTTGTCTTGTGCCTGATTGGGGCGTTGTCAAGCTTCGCTCCCGCAGCCCTGGCGTCAGACGCCGCCCCGTTGGATTATTCCGCCCTGCCCAACACCATGGTCGAACGCGCCGGAGCCGAATTGGCCCGGATCAAGCTCCTGGTAGACCAGGGGACCCTGCCGAAATCGCGGCTGGCCGAGGCGCAGGAAAAATTGGCGGATGCGCAGGATGACGCGATTTTGGCGGGCACGCTCTACGGCGAGACGATGATTCAGGATATGACTCCGGAACAGGCGAGCGCTATGGTTGCCGCGGCGCAACGGCGTGTCGATCGTCAGGCCAAACTGGTGGAGGATCGCCGGCAGTTGCTCGATACGGGCATCCTTTCGCGTTCTGAGTTCGACCGTTATCAGGAGGAGCTTGATTCTCGTAAGCGAGTTCTCGGGCTGGCGCAGAACCGAATGCAGTTGCTTGAAGAACTGCGCCAGATGGCGGCCACGGAACAGCGGCTCGAGCAGCTCTCCAAGCTTTCGCAACCGGCTCTGAAGGACGTAATGCTGCGGTATGACGGCAATGGCCTGTTCCAGTTGTCCCAACTACCCAAGATTGAGGCTGCATTCGAGCGGCAGTTTCACCGTGCACTTCCGGTGAGTGCTCTCGGCGAAACGCAATTGCATCAATCCATGGGTCTTGATCATCACAATCGCGTGGATGTTGCTCTCAACCCGGACGCGCCGGAGGGCATCTGGCTGCGTCAATTCCTGGAACAGCTTCGAATTCCTTATCTCGCCTTCCGCGCAGCGTTTGCCGGTGCGGCAACCGCGCCCCACATTCACATTGGAACCGGAAGCACGCGCCTGAGGCTTGCCCAGCGCTAGCAGAACAGCGGGTATGAAAAAAGCGCTCTGGACGTCCAATGCCGGTCGTCATCTATGTGCTTGCTTCGCCCGTCGCGATAGAGCGCCCAATCCAGGCGAAAACGAATAGGGCCAGTCCGCCGATCCATGAGCCCAGACAGAACGTTTCCGCGAAATAGACTGCGATCACGACGCCCGTAACGATCAGGATTCCCGCCAGGAACAGGAACATGCGCATCCCGTATAGAGTAGCGAACGGCAAATAGTGTGCGCCTACAAGGACCATCAGGGCCGGGAAAAACCAATTCAAGCGGTAGAGACCTACGGGCACAAGAAGCAGCATCGAAAGCGGCAGCACAAACGCGATCTGCATCCCCAGGCTAGTGAACGGATTCTCTGTGCTCACCGACGCGCGGCGGGGCGAGAAACGCAGCAGCATATGCGTGAGCGGAAAGATGAAGAATCCCCCGATGACCACGGTCAGGATAGACGCTCTTGGACTGACCCACGTACCTAGCGTCGCCGATACCAGCCAAATTACGGAGCTGACAAGCTGTCCCCAAAACCCGCCAATGTAGACAAAGCGCACTTCTCGTTGAGCGTCCTGGACGTCCATTCAAACCTCCGAAACGGGTGGAGTGTCGCGGCTCGCTACATTAGCAGCCGCGCACCGCACTCACTTGACGAGGATACGGCTTCAATTTCTCTTCTGTTCCATTGAAGGGCGATCTTCGCAAGACTGACCCACTATCGGGCGTCAGCCCAACGGCAGCGCGGCTGTGATAACGTTTAGGGCCAAGCCGCTAGTATGAAGTTTGCATCCGCACGAAACAGGCGCTACCTGTTCCTGGTCCCGCTGTTTGCCGCGACGCTTTTTTATCAACTCTGCTACACGGTTGTGAGCATCCGTGCGCAGGCAGATGTGGGCGGCACGCCGCATATTCCTTTTCGAATGTATGACGGCCGCGTCCAAAGCGTGGAGCCGGCGGCCGCGAATGCCGGATTACAGTTGAACGACCGTATCCTCGAGGTGGACGGCAAACCTGTCCGCGGTTCGCGGGACTTCGATCCCGCATTGTACGCACACAAACCTGGCACGCGGCTGGCGCTCAAGGTCCAGCCTGCGGGGAATGCTGCGACTCGAACTGTTCAGTTCATCCTTCAGCCCAGTAACGACTTCTCAGGTTTGCGGGCCTGGATCTTCATCCTCTTTTTTCTCGCGGTATCGTTCCTTTGCATCATTGCCGGTATCTACGCGGCCGCGGTCCTGCCCAATGATGCTCGGGCGCTCAGTTTTCTGGGCGTGATGCTGGGCACGTCTCTTGTCGTCGAGATGGCACAGTGGTTCGATTTCCCTGCGCCGCTCAGGTTCTTCGCCTTGGCATTCAAGTACCTGGCGTCGATGGGACTGCCATTATGGATGATTGCTTTCGCGCTGACCTTCCCTGAGAAGTTCGCATGGGACCGCAGGCGGCCGTGGCTCAAATGGCTCGTCCTGGGCCCGCTTGCAGCGGCTCTCTGGCTGCTCTGGCTTAGTTGCATCGTTGCCTATTTCAGTTACCAGGCACTCCCTGCGCTGCAGGCAATGGCCGCAAAGGCCGTCGCGTACTTTCCATTGCTGCTTGCGGTAAGCATCGCTTTCTTCTTTTGCGCGATTGGACGCAAGCTAGCCACCGTGCAGAACAAAGACGGCCGAAGGCGTCTTCGGATCATGTTTGCCGGCTCGATGCTGGGGCTCATGCCCATCGGGTTAATTATTCTCTACGCCGCCTCGACGGGACGGAACCCCTCCACCTTTCCGGAAGGGATCATCATCCTCGTCTGTTCTTTGTTCTGCTTTTTTCCCATCACGCTGGCTTACGTCATCGTCGTCGACCGCGCGCTCGATCTGCGGAGCGCCGTTCGCCAGGGCGTGAGATACGCGCTGGCAAAGGGCGGCTTGCGGGTCGTGCTGGGGCTTGCCGCCGCCGGCATCCTGCTGGTTCTCAGCAATTTTCTTCTGGGACCGGCCATCCGCAGAATGGGCCCTGAGGTGGATCGTGAAGTGGAAATCGGAATCTATGTTTTCGCTGCGATTGCCGTGATTGCTCTGGTCCGGAGGACCAGAGAGCAACTGATGAAGTGGGTCGACCGCAAATTCTTCCGCGAAGCGTATGACGCTCAGATAATCCTCGAAGATCTGAGCGAGAGTGTCCGCTCGATCGTGGATGAGGGCGAGATGCTGGATACGGTGGCGCGGCGTATTTCGGAGTCGCTGCACGTGCCGCAATTTGCGGTGCTCCTGAATGAAGGCAATGGATTCCGTCCTGTTTACTGCCTCGGTTTTGAAGCCGAGCCGGAGCTTCGATTGCCCGAGGATTCTAAGACAGTTGAGGTTCTCGAACACTCAAAGGACGGTGCTCGCATCAATTTCGACCGCAAGGACAACTGGGTCCATTCCGCGCCGGAGACCGAGTTGCTCACCTTGAAGGCGATGCATACGCAACTGCTGCTGCCGCTTAGCGCGAAAAACAAACTGCTGGGAATTCTGAGCCTGGGCCAAAAGCTGTCGGAAGAACCGTATTCGGCGAGCGATGTCCAGATTCTACGGTCGTTGTCGGTGCAGACCGCTCTGGCACTCGAGAACAGCCGCTTGACCAAGGCGGTAGCCACGGAGATGGCGCAGCGCGAGAAGCTGAACCGTGAAATCGAAATCGCGCGCGAAGTGCAGGAGCGGCTCTTTCCGCAGCGCCTGCCTGCGATTGCCGGTGTCGACTACTCCGGCGCATGCCGGCCTGCGTTGGGAATCGGCGGTGACTACTATGATTTTCTGCCGTTCCCGAATGGCGATCTGGGAATTGCGGTCGGGGACGTTTCGGGGAAAGGAATTGCGGCGGCGCTGTTGATGGCGTCGCTGCAGGCTTCGCTGCGCGGGCAGGCTTTGCAGGGGCAGGGTGATCTAGCCCAACTCATGGCGAACGTGAATCAGTTTGTCTATGACACGACGCCGATCAACCGCTACGCCACGTTTTTCTACGGCCAGTATCAAAGGGCAAGCCGCATGTTCCGCTATGTGAATGCGGGCCATAATCCTCCTATTGTGCTGCGGCGAACGTCGAGAGACACGATCCATGTGATCCGTCTAGAGACCGGCGGCCCGGTGGTGGGGCTGCTCCCCGGCGCTCCCTATCAGGAAGGCGCTCTCATGCTGGAGTCGGGCGATATCTTCGTCGGGTTTACTGATGGCATCAGCGAAGCGATGAACAATCAGGATGAGGAATGGGGAGAAGAGCGGCTGATTCCGGCCATCGCCGCAAATTCGGCGCAACCCGCCGCCGAAATTATCCCCAGTCTGATGGCGGAAGCAGACCGCTTTGTTTCCGGCGCGCCGCAGCACGACGACATGACACTGGTGGTCATGAAGCTGAATGCGGAAGGCGAACTCACGGCCGCAGGCTAAGATTGTCTCGAAGTGCCTGCTGACCGCATCCTGATTCCTTCCGAAAAAATCCAGCGGCGTGTCCGGGAGATGGCGGCGCAAATCGAGGCTGACTATCCGGCCGGCCCGATTTATCTCGTTTCCGTTCTCAAAGGGGCGTTCATTTTCGTCGCCGACCTCGCGCGGGCGCTCAGCCGTCCCGAAATCCGTATTGAGTTCATGGCGATTTCAAGTTACGGGCATGAGAAAACGAGTTCGGGCCAGGTGCAGCTAACGAGGGATCTCGATGTGAACATCGAGGGGCAGCACGTCCTGATTGTGGAGGACATTATCGACAGCGGCCTCACGCTCAGTTACCTCAAGCGATTACTGGAGCAACGCAAGCCGAAGTCCCTGGAGATTGCGACGCTGCTGGATAAGCCGGACCGGCGCGTTACGCCGGTGGAGGTGAAATACGTCGGCTTTCAGATACCGGACGAATTTGTGGTTGGCTACGGGCTGGACTTTGCCGAAGACTATCGCAACCTGGGTGATATCCGGGTTCTGGCGGAATAGTCCCGGAGGCTCATCCTTGACCGACCACTACCGGGACTTGCTCCTGCTTTTTCTCGCGTACGCGGCTTTGACGAGCAAAGGCGGTGAGAAAGAGCGCGGCTAGCGTGACTGCAATCAACAGGATCTGCTGCCACGCGGGCAGATGCGGATCGGCGTCGCGGCTTAGCGCATCTCCGCCGACGCAGCAAAGCACGTGTACCGAGAAGACCTCGATGGATGCCTGGCCGAGCAGTGCAAGCGGCCTCACGATGGGTATGGAGGCGATTCGGACACCGAAGCGGGTGAGCAGGATGGCGATCGCGGAGAAGTTGATGACGCGCGCCGGGCCGAGATGCCATTTGTCAATCAGCCACCGGTAAAGGTTCGGGTCCATCCAATGATCGACAGGACTGTAACGAAGCACTAGAAAAACCGTCGCAAGAGCCGTGCTGAGGCCGAGAAGCCAACCTGGGATCCTGTGGTCGGAATCGACGGGTGACTCTCCCGACACCGCGTCTGCGTAAATACTTCCGAGGGCGAGGCCAGCCATCCACAACAGTTGCCAACTGTACAAGTCGAAAGCGCCTGTCGAGGTTGCGGGAACCGACAGGCCGAATAGATTGATGTGTCTATAGAGCCAGGCTCGCAAGCCAAACTGCGCCAGAATCCAGACCGCGACGCTGAGGTAGATGACGAGATCCCAACTCCAGCGCCGGGCGATTCCCCGCGCGATCGGCGTCAAGATCAGAAAAATGACATACATCGGCAGAATGTCGAATAACGACGGCCGGTATTCGAGAAGGCCTGCGGCAAGGACGGCCTGCCGGGGACTACTCAGGTAATAGGACAGAAGATTTTCGAGTGCCTGCCTGTGGAACTGAACGCCAACTGCCGCGACAAGAGTGAATGCAATGGCAAGCAATGCACAGTGATACAGGTAAACCCGTAGCGTACGTTTTGAGAGGTCCCGAAGAGTTCCGCTCCACCCATTCCGGCGTTCGATGCGGTGTTCTATCTGGCCCATCATGAAAGCGCTCAGGAAGATAAATCCTTCTGCGCCGGAAACGAAGCCAAAGGTCTGATTGGAAAAGACGCTTGCCCGGGTGGGCAGGTGCGTAAGGGTCATCCAGAGGAGCAGGAATCCTCTCAGAATGTCGAGTTCAATGAGACGGCCTGTACGGGTTGGCGATGGCATGAGACGGTCCGTCTCTCGGGGAGCGTGCACGCTCTCAAGGAAGAGACGCGCCCGTTCCCGCGACGCGTTACAGCGGATGACTCCTACACTTTCACTTTAGGAGGCGGCAGTTCGCGGGCCTGGCACAGCGAGTTGAAGCCGTTCCGGCCATGGGCGCCGTCGCAGAAAGGCCTGTTCTCCGACATGCCGCAGCGGCAAAGGGAAATTACGGTTCGGCCGGCTAATCCATAGGAATTTCCTTCCGCATCCTGGATAGTGAATTCGCCTTCAATGCGAATCGGGCCGTTGTTTACGATTGTTACTTTCGCAGCCATGAACCCCGATGGTAGCAGAGCAATCCCCCGGGCTCCATATAATGTGATCGCGGGTAATTGCGTGATCCAATTCATTTACGAGTCCGACCGTGAGCTGTTTGAAAATGCGATTTTTTTCGCGCAAATACAGGTGAAGCGGCTGATCGAAAAGCATCCGGATTTCTATCCGATGTACACCATGGGTGGGCGTTGGAAGCACGAAGGGCCCGCCTGGACGCACTGGTGCGATGGCTTTCTGCCGGGGATCATGTGGCTGTTCCACAAGCACTTCAGCCCGGAAAGGACGGAATCGAAGTTCTGGTTTGAGCAGGCGATCCGCTACAGCAAGCCGCTCGAAGGCCGCAAAACGGACAGCGATGTGCATGACCTTGGGTTTATCTTTTTATCGACTTTCTACCGCTGGTATCAGGCAACGAAAGATGCCGCTGTTCGGGACGTGGTCGTGCAGGCCGGTCGAACGCTGGCGCAGCGGTTTGTCGAGAAGGGCCAATACCTGCGATCCTTTGTAGCCGAGGATTCGATATTCATCGACATCATGATGAACGTCGGGCTCATCTTCTTCGCCGCCTGGGAGACGAATGACAAGAAGCTGCGCGACATTGCGGTGCGGCATTGCATGACCACTCGCCGTTTCCTGGTTCGCGGCGACGGATCCACCGCGCACGAAGGCATTTTCGATATGGAGACCGGCGAGTTCCTGCGGCAATCGACCCAACAGGGATTCCGGGCCGATTCCTGCTGGTCGCGCGGACTCACTTGGTCCATCTACGGGTTTACGGTCGCCTACGAGTACAGCCGCGATCCCCGCTTTCTGCTAACCGCCGAAGCGTGCGCGGATTACTACATCACTCACACGCCGGCGGATGGTGTGCCGCCTTGGGATTACAACGCGCCGCCTGAGAACCGGTCCCTGGTAGATACTTCCGCTGCGGCCATTGCTGCCGCGGGACTGCTGCGGCTCTGCCGCGATATTGCAGATCCGATGAAGGGCCACTTCTATTGGTCAACCGCAATCCATATCCTCCGGACGCTTTCGAGTAAGTATCTGGCAAGCGCTGATCCCGCGTGGGAAGGCGTCCTAAAAGGCGGCGTTTATCACCTCCATAAAGGGCTCGGTGTCGACGAATCCGCTATGTGGGGTGAATACTTTTTCGTAGAAGCTCTTGAAGAAGCCTTACGCGTAATTTAGTAATCTAATTGGTCCGGGAGGACCAATGAAAGGCTTCAAGCAGTTCCTGTTGCGCGGGAATGTAATCGACCTTGCAGTCGCGGTTGTCATGGGTGCGGCTTTTGGTGCGGTCGTCACCGCGCTTGTCAAGGATTTACTCACGCCCTTGATTGCAGCCATCGTGGGCAAGCCCGATTTCTCGAACATTCAGTTCACAATTCACAACAGTAAGTTCATGATTGGAGATTTTGTGAACGCGGCCATCTCCTTCCTGCTGATTGGGACGGCGGTGTATTTCTTCATAGTCTTGCCGATTAATACCCTCATGGCGCGCCTCAAGCGTGGGGAAGCGCCACCCGATCCTACAACAAAGCAATGCCCCGAGTGTCTCAGCACCATACCGATTGCTGCGAAACGCTGCGCTTTCTGCACCTCTGCGCTGGCTTAGTTAACAGCCTGATACTGAAATAACCTGTTCCCGGCTGCGATGGCACCGCCCGCGGAAGAGCGCCACCTGCTCTTCCTTATGGTTCACGACACTTACGTCGTAAATGCCGGTGCGTCCCTTCACAATGCGCTCTACGGCTTCCGAAGTCAAAACATCGTTCAGGTAAACCGGAGCCAGGAACTCGATCGAGCAGGACGCAGCCACGGTAACAAAATTACACGTGTTGCAGGCGAAGGCGAATGCGCTGTCTGCCAGGCTGAAAATGAGCCCGCCGTGGCAGATTGCATGGCCGTTGAGCATATCGGGCCGGATGCGCATTTCTACGCGCGCATATCCGGGCCGGACTTCCAGCACCTGCATGCCCAGCGCCCGGGATGCGGCATCGTTCTCGAACATTTTGCGCACCACAGCCTCGGCGACTTGCTGGGGTGTCACGCTATCTCCCGATGAACCGCGGTGCGCGCTTCTCGAGAAAGGCCGCTACTCCCTCACGAAAATCGTGCGATTCGCCCAGTTCGCGCATCAGATCGCGTTCCATGTTCAACTGCTCATCGAGCGAGTGATGCGCCGACGCGTAGATCGCCCGTTTGATGTGCGCAAGACCTTTTGTTGGTGCGCTCGAGAGCTGGCTGGCTATGGCGTCGACGGTTGAGGCGAATTGTTCATCGTCGACTGCCCGCCAGATCAATCCCCAAGCCTCGGCTTGTTCCGCCGGGACTTTCTCGCCCAGCAGAGCCATACCCATTGCGCGCGCAGTTCCTGCAAGACGCGGAAGGAAGTAGGTTCCGCCCGTATCAGGGATTAGACCCAGTTTCGAGAACGATTCGATGAACGCAGCGGATTTGGCGGCAATCACCAGATCGCATGCGAGGGCCAGGTTCGCTCCCGCTCCAGCGGCAACGCCATTGACTGCCGCGACAACCGGAATCGGGAGCGCCCGAAGGCGGCGCACGAGCGGAGCGTAGTAGTTCTCGATGGACGCGCCGAGATCTGGCTTCTGATTCGGGTCAAACACGCGATCTGAAAGATCCTGTCCCGCGCAGAAGCCGCGTCCCGCGCCGCTGATCACCAGCACGCGCACATCCTCATTGCGCTCCACTTCATCCAGGGCATGGCGGATGTCGAGGTGCATCTGCACGTTGAAGCTGTTCAGCTTTTCCGGGCGGTTCAGCGTCAGCCGGGCGGCGCCATTTTCGATAGCAAACAGGACGGTTTCAAAGGTCATCGCGGCCATCACACGTGAGCGCGGCTTTGCGCGATACGGAAGCGGCTGGCTACGAAAGCCGAATCCGTGAGGGATGCGTTTGCTGCGGGATTTGCTCCGCTTCCATGAAAGTCACTGAACGCCGCCGACTGATTCACGAATACCCCGCCGGTCAGATTCGACGAGAGCGAGACTCCCGCTTCCGCCGCGGCATCGCGAACCTGTTCCAGAACGCTCTCGTCGGTTGAGTACACCGACATCGTAAGCGCGCCATGTTGCAGCGCTCCGCGTTTCGCGACCGCAATGCTTTGCGCCGTGTTGTCCGTCGCGATAACAAACGCAATCGGTCCGAACAGCTCCTGCATGAACTTCTCTTCCTGGGCGACTGCCGTTTTCAACAAGAGCGGCGTGTACACGCGCGCGCCACTGAACTGCGGATGTTCCAGTTTCTTGCTGTCTAACACCACTTCACCAAGAGACCGTGCCTTCTCGATCCGCTCGAGTATGCCGGCATTCTGAATCGCACCGAGCACTTCCACCGCCCGCGCAGAATCGCCCAGCAGTTTGCCGATGCCTTCGCCAATGGCGCTCGCCACCTGGTCGAACGTGAGATGCCCTTCCGGCGTGTCGATGCCGGTTTTCGGAACGTAAATGTTCTGCGGCGCCGTGCACATCTGACCCGAATAGAGCGACAGGGAAAAGGCGATATTCCGGACCATCCCTTTGAAGTCGTTTGTAGAATCGATGATCACCTGATTCACACCGGCCTTCTCGGTGAAAACCTGTGCCTGACGAGCGTTGCGCTCCAGCCACTCACCATTTGCCGTGCTGCCCGTGAAATCGATTATTCTGACTTCGGGATTGGTCGCAAGTTTTTGCGCGATGTCATCGTTTCTGCCGTGGGCCGCCAGTACAACCACGTTGGGATCGAAGCCTGCTTCCGCAATCACTTCCCGGATCACCTCAACCGTAATGGCAAGCGGCAGAACTGCACCCGGATGCGGCTTCACAATAACGGCATTTCCGGTTGCGAGGCTCGCGAACAGCCCGGGATAGCTGTTCCACGTTGGGAATGTGCAGCATCCGATCACCAACCCGATCCCGCGCGGGATGATCTGGAAGCGCTTCTCCATCCGCAGCGGTTCGTTCTTACCTTGCGGTTTTTCCCAAAGCGCCGTTTTAGGCACCCGGCTCATCTCGTCCCACGCATAAGTCACCGCTTCGAGTCCGCGGTCTTGGGCATGCGGCCCGCCGGCCTGGAACGCCATCATGAATCCCTGGCCCGTGGTATGCATCACCGCGTAAGCGATCTCAAAGCTCTTTTTGTTCAGGCGCACCAGGCTTTCAAGCGCGACGCCAACCCAGGTCTCGGGTCCGGCCTTGCGCCAGGCCGCCAGGGCATTCTGCACAGCGGGCACCAGCGCGTCCAGGTTTTCCTGCGGATACGTTATACCGAGATCGATGCCGAACGGGGATTCTTCTTCTCCCACCTCTCCCACGGCCCCAGGCTGATCCAGCGGGAACGGCTTCTGCAGGCGTTCCTCAAATGCTCCCTTGCCATCGTCGTTTGCGGTTTCGCCATAGAGCTTTGGGCTAGGCATCTCGGGAAACGGGCTCCAGTACTTCCGAGTGTGTATCGCGTCAACCGCCTGTTTCAGCATCTCCTCGTGACGCTTGAAAAAGTTCTCGGGCATATTTTCTCCGAATGAAGTTCTAGTTGTCTTGATCGAAATCTACTGTCACTTGTTCAGTAACCGGGTAGCTCTGGCAAGTCAGAACGAAGCCGCGCGCGATTTCATAGTCCTCCAGCGCGTAGTTGGCGTCCATGTCCACCTCGCCGTCCACGACTTTGGCCCGGCAGGTTGCACAGACGCCGCTCTTGCATGAATGCCGAAGATCAATTCCCCGCCGCAGCGCAGCATTCAGAATCGTCTCGCTATCACGCGGCATTGTAAACAGATACTGCGCACCGTCGTAAACGATCGTGATTTGCGACTGTTGTTCAACGCCGTGCGCAGGACTCGTCGACTGTGATTGCCGCTCCGAGTTGCTCGCGGAAAACAGTTCGATCCTTATACGCGACGCAGGGATTGCCAGCTCCCGAAGCTTCGCCGAAACGTCTTCGGCCATTTGCTGCGGACCGCACAGGAAAACGGTATCGATCTCTTCAGACCTGCAAAATTGCTTCACCAGCAGCGCCGCTTTTTCGCCCGTGATACGACCGTTCAGCAGATCAGCATCCTGATGCTCGCGGCTTAGAACATGGATAAGGCTGAGCCGTCCGAGGAAAATGTCCTTTAGCTCGGCCAGTTCTTCACGGAACATGATCGTGCTTGATGCGCGATTGCCGTAGAAGAGCGTGAACTCGCTTTTCGGTTCCTCGAGAAGCGTGGTCTTGATGATCGATAAGACGGGGGTAATTCCGCTGCCTGCCGCAAAGGCAACATAGTTTTTCGAGTGTTCGGGCGACAGCTTCACATGGAAGCGACCTTCTGGCGGCATTACCTCCAGAACGCAGCCGCACTTGACATGACCGGCAATCCAATTGGAGAAGAGGCCGCCCGGCGCACGCTTTATGCCGACACGCAGAAAGCCATCCTGCACTGCGGAGCAGATGGAGTACGACCGCCGAACCTCTTCGCCGTTGATGTCTGCGCGCAGCGTGACATATTGGCCCTGGATGAAGCGAAATTTCTCCGCAAGGTACGGCGGCACATCGAAGACGATGGTTACAGCATCTCTCGTTTCCGGATGGATGCTGCGAACCGTCAACGGATAAAAGTGGCCGCTACCGGCAGAGAGCGTGTCTGCTGGCATGACGTCAATGCTGCTTGAAGGCATCGAAAGGCTCCAGACAGTTGAGGCATTTGTACAACGCTTTGCACGGGGCAGAACCGAACCTGCTGACCAGTTCGACTCTGCCGGATCCGCAGCGCGGGCACGCCATAGCCGGCGCGATTTCCCGTACGTGAATCAACTTCGCAGGTGGCGCGATTCCATACTCGTGAAGCCGCGCCTTCGCATCGTCCGTCAACCAGTCTGTCGTCCATGGGGGCGAAAGCTTTGTTTCGAGTCGCACCTTTCCTACGCCGCGCTCTTTGAGCGTGTTTCGAATGGTATCGGCTATAACTTCGATGGCCGGACATCCGGAATACGTCGGAGTAATGCTGACGACGAACTCGCCGGATGCGGCGCTCCATTCGATATCGCGCAGAATACCCAGATCCACAATGGAAAGCACCGGAATCTCGGGATCGGCGATCTCTTCGAGCCAGGCCCGGACTTCCGCCACCGTTGGCTGCGTTGTTACCATTGCGACCCCGGGTAGGCGCGCTGCAGAAACTGCATTTCGGCCAGAACATAACCAAGCTTCTCGGTATGCACGCCGCGCTTCCCGCCGCGCTGCATCCATTGGCCGGCCGGGACTTGCAAGGTTGCCTCCGCAAATGTGCGCTCGACCTGTACGCGCCACGGCGCCCGGAGTGCCGTTAGATTTGGGCCGATGCCCCGTTCCTCCGCCGCACGGTCTATCTCGTCCATCTCGAATAACTCGCCCGTATACATCCAAAGAGCATCAGCGGCGCATTGCATGCGGTGATGACTCTCTTCTGTCCCGTCCCCGAGCCGGATGATCCAATCTACGCTCCGCTCGAGATGGTAGGCAGCCTCTTTCCGTGCCTTCTCCGCGATCGCCGCGATGCGCCCGTCACTCGAATGCGACAGTTCACCCAGCGCGAGATAGTGCCACGCATCGAAGTAAAACTGGCGCGCTGTTGTGTGCGCGTAGTCCCCGCTGGGCTGCTCAACCAGCAGCACGTTGCGAAAGTCGCGGGTATCGCGTAGGAATGCGAGCTTATCTTCATCCCGCCCGGCGTCTTCCACTTCGCCGGCATAGCTGAGCCAGAAACGTGCCTGGCCGAGCAAGTCCAGCGCTACATTGGTCAGTGCAATGTCCTCTTCCAACACCGGGCCGTGGCCGCACCACTCCGACAGGCGCTGGCTGAGAATGAGGCAGTTATCGCCTGACCGGAGCAGATATTCGAACAGAACGTTGTCCATAGTCCGGCTCAAATGTTCTTGATCTCTTTCGGCACTTCATAGAAAGCCGGGTACCGATAGACTTTGCTGTTGGCAGGGTCAAAGAGAGGTTCCTTGTCACCCGGGCTGCTCGCGGTGATGTCTGACGATCGAACCACCCAGATGCTTACGCCTTCGTTCCGGCGGGTGTAAACGTCGCGCGCGTTCTTAATGGCCATCTCGGCATCCGGCGCATGCAGGCTGCCCACGTGTTTGTGCGCCAGCCCGTGCTGGCTGCGAATAAAAACTTCCCACAACGGCCAATCACTCATGCAGATCTCCTCGCACCGCGCGGATGTTTTTGAGCGTAGGCTGCCGCGGCCTCTCTTACCCAGGCGCCATCCCGATGCGCGCTGATACGCGCCTGCAGGCGTTCTTGATTGCACGGCCCATTGCCTTGAACAATGTTTTGAAACTCGTCCCAATCGATTTGACCGAAATCATAGTGGCCGCGCTCCGGATTCCACTTCAATTCCTTGTCGGGAATGGTGAGACCGAGGAACTCCGCTTGCGGGACGGTTTGATCGACGAACTTCTGGCGCAACTCGTCATTTGAAAAGAGCTTGATTTTCCATTTCATCGATTGCGCGCTGTGCTTTGAATCTTTGTCCGAAGGGCCGTGCATCATCAACGACGGCCACCACCAGCGGTTCAGCGCATCCTGTGCCATTGCTTTTTGTTCCGCTGTTCCGCGCGAAAGCGTAAGCATGATCTCGAAGCCTTGCCGTTGATGAAACGTCTCTTCCTTGCAGATCCGAACCATGGCTCGCGCGTACGGGCCGTAGGAGCACCGGCAGATCGGAATCTGGTTGATGATGGCCGAGCCGTCAACCAGCCAGCCAATAGCTCCGATATCCGCCCAGGTCAGTGTCGGGTAATTAAAGATGCTTGAGTATTTCGCTTTGCCCGCGAGCAGGTCCTCGATCATTTGTTCCCGCGTGACGCCAAGTGTTTCCGCCGCGCTGTAAAGATAGAGGCCGTGTCCCGCTTCGTCCTGCACCTTGGCCAGTAGAATCGCTTTTCGCTTGAGGCTCGGCGCCCGTGTGATCCAGTTGCCTTCGGGGAGCTGGCCGACAATTTCTGAGTGTGCATGCTGCGAAATCTGCCGGATCAACGTCTTTCGGTAGGCGTCCGGCATCGCGTCTTTCGGCTCGATTTTTATACCGGCGTCGATTCTTTCCTGAAACTCGTCCGGGTTCGTCTGGATACCGGCGGTCGCCATGGTTTCTCCTCAGAATGCGAGAATTTCCTGCATTTTTGCCGCGATCGCTTTCACACTGGGCACTACCGCCTTCAGCAACGCGACGCTGTATGGCAGCGGAACATCGGGAACCGCCAGCCGTTCTATTGGTGCGTCCAGGCTCAGGAATGCTTCGCGCGCAATCACAGCCGCGATCTCGGCTCCAAACCCGGCGGTAAGCGAGTCTTCGTGCACGATCAGACAGCGGTGCGTCCTGCGAACCGAGCTCAACACGCACTCGCGATCCCACGGAGCGATCGTGCGCAGATCGATAATCTCGACTTCCTTCCCGCACTGTTCGCCGGCCAACACGCAGCGCTCCACCATCGCTCCCCAGGTGACCACGGTGAGCCCGGTTCCGCTTTGCACCGTGTTCGCCACTCCGAGCGGAAGTACGAAATCGTCGCCCGGATACGGCCTACGCGCCCAGGAGGCATCGAGCATGGCTCGGTGCTCGAAGAAGATGCTTGGGTTGTCGCTGCGCAGCGCCGCCCGCAACAGTCCGACGGCATCTTCCGCATTGGATGGGAACAATAACTGCCACCCGATCGAATGAGCAAAGGTCACTTCACTTGAAAAGCTGTGCCACGGATCCCCGCACTTAGAGAATCCACCGGGCATGCGGACCACCACCGGCGCGGAGAACTTGTTGGCAGTGCGCCAGCGTATCGTGCCGCAATCGCTCAACTGCTCGATGGCAGGTTCGGCATACTTGCGGAACTGAATTTCTGCCACCGGCCGAAGCCCCGCAATCGCAAGGCCCACGGCGTTTCCAATGATGCCTTCTTCCGACAGGCTGGTGTCGAAGACGCGGCCGGCGCCGAACGCTGCCTGCAAACCTGCGGTGGCAGAGTGTACGCCGCCTTTGGGCCCGACATCTTCGCCGAAGACAAGCATCTTGGGATTCACGCGCAGTTCGTGCTCCAGCGTCCTTCGGATGGCCGCAACCATGTTGATGCGCGCCGGTTCAGGCGTCTTCCGCGAGGTCGGCTGTACCGCCGTATGCGGCGAAAATACAAACTGCGTGACGCTTGCGGCCTCAGGATCAGGCCGCGCCGCGGCGGCATCCACCGCTGCGGCGATCTCCTCTTCTACCTGGCGCTCGAGTTGCTGCCATTCCGCTTCCGAAAACATCGCCGGAACGAGATAGCCATACAACCCTTGAAGCGGATCTCTGGCGCGCTCGCTTGCCAGCAGTTCGGGACTTTTGTACGCCTGCGTGTCCTGACCGGAATGCCCGCTGAGGCGGGGCATCGTCAAACGCAGAAGGGCAGGGCCGTATCCGTGGCGAACCCAGTCCACCGCATCGAAGATGCAGCGGGCGGTATCCACCGGGTCGCAGCCATCGCCCTCGAGAATATGCAGATTGCCAAACGAACTCAGGTTGGCGGCAATGTTGCCGCCGGGCGTCTGCTGCGTGGATGGGACGGAAATGCCGAACCCGTTGTCTTCGATCTGGAAGAGCATCGGCAGCTTGAGCGTGGTAGCGGTGTTCAAAGCGGACCAGAAGCCGTTTGTCGCTACGGATCCGTCTCCGCCCAACGCCACTGCAATGGAATCGCGATAGCTCTCGTCTCCGAGGATGTCGCGGTAATAGGCGATGGCTCGCGCCCAACCCGCCGTGGGTGTGTATTGGGTGCCTACTCCGCCGGCCATCGGCAGCACAACCGGTCCGCTCGAAGCCGGCCGGTTGAACACCACGCCGATGTCCCGGCCATCGCTTATTCCGCCCGCCTTTGCCATGCCGCTGGCCAGGGCGTCCTCCGGCTTCAATCCCAGCGTCAGCAGCAGTGGCCGCGAGCGGTAATAGGCGCCCACCGCGTCATGGCTGCCGGTTAGCAGGCACCCGAGCAGAATCTGCCCTAACTCATGCCCGCGCGCCGAAAACTGGTAAAGAATCCTGCGCTCGGGAAAGAGTTTGCTCTCTTCAACATGATCGAGCGCGCGCGACGTCAGGAATAAGCGGGCCACGCGCCGCCAGTCGAATCGGGAGTCCGGCGGCGAGCTTAGGCGCTCGCTCGCTGGATGGATAATCGTTGCCATCGCGCCCTCCGCGTTGGATTGCTAGGCTGTCCTCTCAACCACCGCGCTGGAATAGACGGGCCAGAGCCAATTCCGGTAACCGGGCATGTGGGCTCGTGTGGCTTCAAAATAGAGCGACCGGAGACTCTCGGTTACCGAGCCGATTTCGCCGCTGCCTACCGGCCGGTGATCTACCTGTACGATGGGCGCGATCTCGACGGCCGTTCCGGTGAAGAACAGCTCATCGCACACATAAAGCTCGCTGCGGTCAATCGAACGCTCGATGACTTCGAGGTTCAGCTCGCGGCGCGCCAGTTCCATCACGCTCGCCCGCGTCAGCCCTTCCAGAATGTTGTCGGTAGCCGGCGGCGTAATCAGCTTGCCATTGCGGACCATGAACACGTTGCAGGTCGCGCCCTCCGAGACGTGCCCGCTTTCGGTGAGAAAAATGGCTTCATCGTGCCCGTTGCGCCGCGCTTCGTCCCCCGCCAGCACGCTGTTGACATACGCGCCGCAGATTTTGGCCCGGCACGGAATGGCGTTATCTTCCACGCGCCGCCACGAAACCACGCCTGCCTTGAGCCCTTTTTTCTTTTCGAAGTACTGGCCGAAGGGCAGCGCAATAAGGGCGTATGCATCGTTTTCGTCCGTGTGTACGCCGATTCTTGCCGAGCTCTTGTAGGCGATCGGCCGCACATAAACGTTCGATCGAAAATTGTTCCGGCGGCAGAGTTCGGCGGTCAGGTCAACGAGATTGACGGCCGAAATCGGCACGTTAATCCGCAGGATGCCGCAGTTCTTCTTCCATCGCTCATAATGCTCCAGCGCACGCACCAGGAAAAGGTCCTGCTGCTGCGGTTCGTAGTAGCCGCGAATGCCCTCGAAAACCCCGGTTCCATAGTGGAGGCCATGGGTGAGGATGTTGACGTTTGCCTCGGCCAGCCGGACAAACCGGTCCTGGAACCATACGATGGTGTTCGGGTTCGGCGATTCTGGTCTCACAGCGGTCAAACTCCTTAGGCCTTTATTGTATCCGAAAGCACCACCTAAAAGTGGTGCCTACGCGCCGCTGATTCGCTTGACCCGCTGAGGACATCAAACCAATAAGAGGACATCAAACCAATAAATCGATGCCGCGCTTTCTCACATTTGCGCTCTTCTTCACCTGCTGCGCTGCTCTCTATGCGCAGGGTAATTATGAAATTCAGGTTTATGGTTCCGATACCGTCCCTGCCGGCAATACGATGATCGAGCTGCACAGCAACTACACGGCGGAAGGGAGTAAAGTTACCACTGACGGAACGTATCCGACGAACGATCAGCTACACGAAACGATTGAGATCACGCAGGGTTGGAATAGCTGGTTCGAAACAGGGTTTTACATTTTTACCAGTGCAGGCCCGGATGGACAGGGATACAAGTGGGTGGGCGATCACATCCGTCCCCGCGTGCGTGTTCCGGATAGCTGGAAATGGCCGGTCGGCATCAGCCTCTCTACCGAGGTCGGTTACCAGCGGCCGATTTTCTCCCGAGACACATGGACGTGGGAAATCAGACCGATTATCGACAAGCAGCTAGGACCGTGGTATTTGGCGTTTAACCCCGCGTTTGAGCGGTCTTTTCACGGCCCTAGCGTGCCCGCTGGCGTCCAATTTGCACCGGCGGTCAAGGTGAGCTATCAATTCACGAAACGGCTTGCCGGGGGATTTGAGTACTACGGTGAAACCGGTCCGGTATTTAATCCGGACGCGGTGTACCTCGAGCAGCATCAGATCTTTCCCGCTATCGATGTCGATCTGGGGCCTGACTGGGAGCTCAATTTCGGCGTCGGCATCGGTATGACGCAGAGCACAGATCACCTGATATTCAAGATGATTCTGGGGCGCCGTTTCCGAACCCTTGTACCGCGCGCTCTCCGTTCTTCGCGCCAAGATTTACCCGCTGGTTCCTAGCGCGCTTGACTGGTAATCGCACAGGGTATCGCCGCACCCCACGTTACAATGGCAATTCCATGTCACAGCTACTTGCCGGCAAAACTGCGCTGGTCCTGGGCGTTGCCAATCGTTGGAGCATTGCCTACGCCATTTCTTCCGCCTTTGTTCGGGAAGGCGCTTCTCTCGTCCTGAGCTACCAGGGAGAACGACAGCGGCAAACCGTGGAGGAGCTTGGCGCCGAATTGAAGGCCGCCGTGGTGCTTCCTTGTGATGTGACGAAACAAGAGGAACTGGACTGGCTCGTCAGCGAGTTGAAGAAGACCACCGGCAGCGTTGACGCCGTGGTTCACAGTATTGCTTATGCGAACCGCGACGATCTCAGCCGTCCATTCGTAGATACAAGCCGTGACGGCTACTTACTCGCGCAGGAAGTAAGTTCGTATTCCCTCATTGCAGTCTCCCGGGCGATGGCTCCATTGATGACCCATGGAGGTTCGATTACCACGCTTACTTACCTTGGTTCTACCCGGGTAGTGCAGAACTACAACGTGATGGGGGTAGCAAAAGCTGCCCTGGAAGCGAGTGTCCGGTATCTCGCGAGTGATCTCGGGCCGAAGAACATCCGCGTCAACGCGATCTCGGCGGGGCCCATCAAAACCGCCTCCGCCCGTGGGGTGAAGGATTTTTCGAAGATTCTGGACTCGGCGCCGGCAATTGCTCCGCTTCGACGCAACACCGACCCGGCGGAAGTGGCAGATTCGGCTGTCTTCCTGGCGAGCGACCTGGGGCGCGGAGTTACCGGGAACATACTATTTGTGGACGCGGGGTTCCAGATCATGGGCCTCGGCGTCAACGACTAGCTGCCCTTTTCCGTCAACCCATTGGGGCGCCTAACGTTTTCCGCAGTAAGCCGTCTCATGTTTTTGGCTGTCAAATCGGTCAATTGACACCGATTTTGCGACTTAATTATCCTGGATGTTTCCAAGCACTACTGCACCTGGAGACGGGCTCCTAAATGCTTGAGAGCCTGGTCCGTTTCGTCTAACCATATGATTCAGGTTGAAGGTTTAACTAAGCGATACGCCCGCCATGTCGCTGTGAATAACATCTCGTTCGCGGTGGAAAAGGGCGACATCGTCGGCTTCCTCGGTCCCAACGGAGCAGGGAAGACGACCACCATGCGGGTCCTGACGTGCTTCATGCCGCCGACGGAAGGCCGCGCAACAGTGGCCGGCTTTGACGTTTTCGACCAGCCGCATGAAGTCAAGAAGCGCATCGGCTATTTGCCGGAGGCCCCGCCGCTTTACCCGGAGATGAGCGTGGAGGACTACCTCACGTTTGTGGCGCGCTTGAAGAACGTGCCGGCGGGTGAGATCAAGCAGCGCACCGGGCAAGTGATGGAGCGCTGCGCGGTTGCCGACGTCCGGTCCAAGCTGATTGCGAAGCTTTCAAAAGGCTACCGCCAGCGCGTTGGACTGGCGCAGGCGATCATCCATAATCCCGATGTGCTGATTCTGGACGAGCCTACATCGGGTCTCGATCCCAAGCAGATCAACGAAACGCGCGAGCTCATCAAGAGCCTGGCCGGCGAGCACACCATCATCCTCAGCACGCACATTCTGCCCGAGGTGGAAGCGGTCTGCCAGAAGGTCATCATCATCAATAAAGGACGGCTGGTTGCGACCGATTCTGTCGAGAATTTGAAGGACCGGGCGAGCGTCGGATCCGCGATTCAGGTGCAGGTGGATACCGACGGTCAGGCAGATGCGGTTACGGTTCACCAGCGGCTGGAGCAGGTGCCTGGCGTGAGCAAGGTTTTGGATCGTACCGCGCACGGCAACCGCTTCGTTTTTGAAGTGGAGAGCCTGCAGGGACGCAATGCCCGTCCCGACGTGGCGCGTGCCGTGGTCCACGCGGGGTGGAACTTACTTGAACTCAAGTCCTCCACGCTGAGCCTCGAAGAAGTCTTCCTGGAACTGACCGGCTCGCAGCCCGCTGCTGCCCTTGCACCCGTTTCCGGAGTTGCCCAATGAGAAACATTTGGACCATTTGCCGCCGCGAGCTTTATTCTTACTTCGTTTCACCCATCGCCTGGGTACTGCTCGCGATCTTCGCTCTGCTGAGCGGCGTATTTACCTACATCATCAGCGCCAGCTTTGTGCGCGCTTCGCTCGAAGGGCAGATGAGCGGCCAGAGCTTCCCGATGAACCTCAATGACCAGGTTATCGCGCCGCTGTTCTCCAATATCGCCGTCGTCGGTCTGTTCCTTATTCCTTTGATCAGCATGCGGCTGTTTGCCGAGGAGAAGCGCCAGGGTACCATCGAGCTGCTGGCCACCTCTCCGGTGCATGATCTCGAAATCATCATCGGAAAGTGGCTTTCGGCTGTCCTGATGTACGCGGCGCTGATGGCGGTGCTGCTTGCCGACTATTCGTTCCTGTTTATCTACGGTAATCCGGATTGGAAACCGGTCGCGACGGGTTTTCTCGGCGCGCTGCTGCAGGGCGCTTGCCTGCTGGCCTTCGGAACCTTTATCTCCACGCTGACCCGCAACCAGATCGTTGCCGGCGCCATCGGCTTTGCCCTGGCGCTGATTCTTTGGATCCTGAACTGGACCACCTCCTTCGGGAACTCCGTTTCGGTTCAGGTCCTGAACTACATCTCGATCGTCAGCCACATGGATAGCTTTACGAAAGGCGTGATCGATACGAAAGACTTGGTCTACTACGTTTCCATGATTTTCCTGGGCCTGTTCCTGACGGCCCGTTCCCTTGAATCGATGCGGTGGAAGGCATAATGGCAGACCTGAAGACACTCCGAAAAGATACTGTTGCAGCACGCCAGGCCCGCTACGGCGCGACGTCCGTGCTTTACACCATCGTTGTCCTCGCGGTCCTAGTCCTGGCCAACTGGCTCGCCAACCGCTACAACAAGCCATTTGACACGACTAGCAACAAGCGGTACACGCTGTCGCAGGAAACCCAAAAGATCGTGCAGGGCCTGAAGCAGGACGCCACAATTACTTATATCGACAAGGCCAGCGGTTTCGACCAGGCCAAGGGCATGCTCGACCGCTACAAGAATCTTTCTCCGAAGATTCACATTCAGTACATCGATTACCAGAAGCAGCCGACCCTGGCCCGGTCGTATGGCCTGCGCTTCCCCGGGACTGCTTACGTTGAGATCGGGCAGCGGCGCGAAGAGGCGAAGGCCGTGACGGAAGAAGGAATCACGGGCGCCTTTGTGAAGGACCTGAAGGGCGTCCGGAAAGTCTGCATCGTGAGCGGAAGCGGCGAAGACGGTCTCGACAGCACGGAAACCGGCGGTCTCTCTCAGTTCAAGACTCTGGTCGAGCGCGACAACTATCAGGCCGGGGCGGTAACGTTGCTGGACAAGACGTCTGTTCCGGACGATTGCAAGGTGCTGGCAGTGGCCGGTCCGAAATCGGACTACACACCAAACGAAGTAGCCGCAATCAAGACTTTCGTCGAGAGCGGCGGCCGCGTGTTGTTCCTTCTCGATCCGCCGCTTGATTTCGGCCGCGAGCATATCGCTCAAAACAAGGGACTGGACGATCTGCTTGCAAGCTGGGGTGTGACGCCGCAGGACGATCTCGTGCTCGAAGAAAACCCCATGGGCCAACTCTTCGGATTCGGTCCGGAGATCCCGCTGGTGAACAACTACGGCTCGCAGCCGATCGTCAACGATCTCAAGAACAGCTTCACCGGTTTCCCGGTAGCGCGGTCTCTCCAAATCAAGAATACGGGCAAAACCACCGTGGACCAGTTGTTCTCGACCTCCGATCGGGCAATCGCGACAACGAAGTTAAATACCAACGAAGTGAACCCGGCCGATCCCAGCAACAAAAAGGGTCCTTTCATCCTGGGCGCTGCCGGAACCTATAAAACCGGCAAGCCGAATGAGCAGGGCCGGTTTGTGGTGATCGGCAACTCGGGATTCATCAATAACGGCATGCTCCACTTCCAGGCCAACCGCGATCTTGCTCTAAACGCGATCAACTGGCTGTCTTCCGACGAAGACTTAATTTCGATTCGCCCGAAAGAGGCTGAGGACCGGCGGCTCAACGTGAATCAACGTCAGATGAACGTGTTTGCATACATCGATTTAATTGCGATTCCGCTGTTCATTATCGTGGCGGGTGTAGCTGTCTTCTTGAAGCGACGAGCATCATGAAAACCCGCAACCTCCTGGTGGCCGCTCTGGTTCTGGCTGCTCTCAGCGGCGCCGTGTGGTGGGCTCAGAAACACCCGCCGAAGACGGACAGCGGTGCCGCTGCGACAAGCAATAGCTCGAAAGTGGTCGACGTAGCGAACGCCCAGATTCAGTCCATTGATTTGGCGAAAAAAGACGGCACGAACGTCACGTTGGCGCAGAATAACGGGAAATGGGTGATTACTCAGCCCAGTCAACTCCAGGCGGACCAGGATGCCGTTTCGAGCCTGGTCTCTTCGTTGAATCCGCTGACGGCCGACAGCGTGGTGGAGGACAAAGCCGCCGACGTAGCAAAATACGGCCTCACGTCTCCCAGCCTGATGGTGACCGTTCATGAGAAGAACGGCAAGTCAGATCAGATTGCGTTCGGCGACGATGTACCGGCCGGCTCGCTGGTGTACGCACGCCTGAATAGCGGGCCGAAAGTATACGCAGTCTCTTCCTCTACGAAGACATCCTTCGACAAGAGCGCGAACGATCTGCGGGATAAGCGGCTCCTGACCTTCGATTCGGCCGCTGTAACCCGCATCGAGTTGATTTCGAGTAAGGGCGATATCGAGTTCGGCAAGAACAACCAGAACGAATGGCAGATTGTGAAGCCGCAGCCTTATCGCGCGGATAGCTTCCAGGTGGAAGAGCTGCTTCGGAAGCTGACGGAAGCGAAAATGGATCTCTCGGGTACCCCTGAGGATGCGAAAAAAATCACGGCGGCGTCTGCCGCGGGCGAGTTGGCAGCAACCGTCAAAGTGACGGATGCTGCCAGTACGCAGACGCTCGAGATTCGGAAGAATAAGGACGATTATTACGCGAAGAGCAGCGTCGTGCCCGGCGTGTACAAGATCTCCTCGGATCTGGGAAAAGGCGTGGACAAATCGCTCGAAGACTTCCGCAACAAAAAGCTCTTCGATTTCGGCTTCAGTGATCCGACAAAGATCGAGTTCCAGCAAGGATCGGCCGGCAAGGCGTTCGCGCGGAGCGGGACGGATTGGAGGCTGAATGGCAAGACGATGGATCCCGGCTCCGTTCAGGCGCTCATCGATAAGCTTCGCGACGTTGCCGCGACGAAGTTTGTGGCTAGTGGATTTACCACTCCGGAGCTTAATTTCACCGTGACCTCGAACGACGGCAAGCGAGTAGAGAAAGTCAGCTTCGCCAAGACAGCCGACGGCTACATCGCTCGCCGCGAAAACGAGCCCTCGCTCTATCAGCTCGACGCCAGCGCTGTAAACGGTATCCTGGAAGCTGTCAACGCTATCAAACCTGCGGCCCCAGCGAAGAAATAGACACTGAGGGTCGCGAAGGCCCCATGTCTGCGCTGAATACCGATTTCTACGAACTTACGATGGCTGCCGGCTATTTCATGGCCGGCATGTCATCGGAGATTGCCACTTTCGAGTTATCTGTGCGGCGTCTGCCGGAGACCCGCAACTTCCTCATCGCTGCCGGCCTCGCGCAAGCCGTGGAATACCTGCAGAACCTGCGATTTCGCGAGGAGGAAATCGAATATCTCCGGCCGCTGCCTCAATTTCGAAATACCCGCTTCGAATTCTTCGACTTTCTTCAAGATCTGCGATTTACAGGCGACCTCTTCGCCGTGCCGGAAGGCACGCCTGTTTTTCCGAACGAGCCCATTGCCATCATTCGGGCGCCGCTGATTGAAGCTCAGCTCGTCGAAACATATCTTCTGTCAACGTTTGCATTTCAGACTAGTGTCGCGTCAAAGGCCGCCCGCTGTGTGATCGCGGCCGAAGGACGGCCGGTTGTCGAATTCGGCAGCCGCCGCGCTCATTCGCCCTCTGCAGGCATTTTTGCCGGCCGCGCTGCTTTCATCGGCGGCTGTTCGGGAACCAGCAACACAGAGGCGGGCCTGCTCTTCGCCATACCGCTATTCGGGACAGCGGCTCACTCTTGGACGATGGCGTTCGGCAGCGAGGAGAAAGCGTTCCGATGCCTGCAAGAGCTGCTCGGCGAACGGACTGTTTTTCTGATTGACACCTACGACACGCTCGAAGGCGCGCGGCTGGCCGCGCGGATGGGCCGTCCACAATGGGGCGTGCGGCTCGATAGTGGAGACCTGGTTTCTCTGTCACGGCAGGTGCGCCGCATTCTGGACGATGCCGGGCTGCGCGATGCGAAGATTTTCGCGACGAACGATCTCGATGAGCAACGCATTGCCGAATTGCTGCGGAATGGCGCGTGTCTGGACGCCTTCGGAGTCGGGACGCAGCTTGCTACTTCGGGTGACGCGCCAGCCGTTGGCGCTGTCTACAAGCTGGTTGAGATGAGACAGAACGGAGGGGTCCAGTTCACCGCGAAATTCAGCGCTGATAAACCCACGCTGCCGGGCGCCAAACAGATCTACCGTTATCCTGACCGCGATGTTTTGGGTCTCTACAGTGAGTGCAACAGGGATTTTCAGGGTGAGCCCCTGGTGCGCCCCGTCCTGCTGAAGAATGAACTCCTGGAGCCTTTACCTTCGATCGAAGCTTCGCAAGCCCGGGCGAAATCCTCGATTGCCGCGTTGCCGGGGCGGCTGCGGTCGCTCGAACAGTCTGAGCCTTATCCGGTGGAGATCAGTTCAACGCTCGAGCGGCTGACGGACGCGCTTCGCCGCGAAAAGACCACCTAGCGGCCCCGGCCCGAGTACAATAGATGGCAATGTACCGCGTCTGCGCGATTGTGTTGCTGGGCATCATCGCCTTTTGGCTTGACGCTCCGGCATTCACCAGCGGTACGGAAGCGGAAGTTCCGTTGTGCTGCCGTGCCAGCGGTCGGCATAAGTGCGCCATGCGGCTCTCGCGCGGCGCTCTGGCCGAGTCCGATGCGAAAACAGCGGTCCAGATCGTTGCTCCCAAGTGCCCCTTCCTGCCGGGCATGGGCTTCACCACCGTGACCTCATCGGCGCCTCTGCCCGGTGGCGGCCAGTATTGCTTCGGCTCTCTTTCGAGCCAACCCGCGGTGCAGGCGCAGGCCGAAGCACGCTTCCGGATCTCCTTTGCGCGCGCGCGCCAAAAGCGCGGACCACCTTCCTTCCTCTCCTAACAAACCCAAACATTTGTCAGCAGGTATCGCGGCCAGGCTGCAGGCCGTTTGCAGCTATCGGTCGCTCGTACATGGAGGAGGAAATGATTTATCAACTGCACGGTCGATGCCGTGTAATGGTAGCTTTATTGGCCTTGTGCGTGGCTTGTTTCACGGCACGGGCGGAAGATGTTGGAACGCTGCGAGGTATCGTTCACGATCCCCAGCACCGTCCTGTGCCGGACGCTCGGGTCCTGCTCGAGGGGAAAAACGTCGTCGCCGGCAAGACGCTGGTATCGGACGCGAACGGGGAGTTCGAAGCCGGCGGAATGAGTTTGGGCGACTATCTCGTCACTGTCTCGGCGCCCGGATTCCGGCCCTTGCAGGAACAGGTGACCGTTACCGCGGGTAAAACGCCCGTGCTGCACTTTCAATTGGAGCTGCAGCCTTTAAGTGAGACCGTGGAGGTTTCCGGCGCAACGAGTAAGCTCAATACGCAGACGTCAACCGTTCAAACTGTGGTCTCTCCGCGGGAGATCCAGCAGACCCCGGGCGCCGATCTCACCAACAGCCTGGCAATGATCACCGATTTCACGCCGGGCGCTTACATGGTTCACGACATGCTGCACATGCGTGGGGGCCACCAGGTGAACTGGTTTTTCGA
The DNA here is from genome assembly GCA_019233755.1 of Acidobacteriaceae bacterium. Classification (GTDB taxonomy): domain Bacteria; phylum Acidobacteriota; class Terriglobia; order Bryobacterales; family Bryobacteraceae; genus Bog-105. The sequence goes on from JAFAMD010000039.1 coordinate 56,887, forward strand.
TGGAATACCGGTACTCAACACCAGTATTGCAGAAAACGTCGCGCCGTTGATTAATCCTAAAAACGTCGAGGATCTGCAGATTCAGCGCGGCGGCTACTCGAGCGAATATGGCGACCGCACTTACGGCTTCTTCAACGTAGTCACCCCTTCCGGGTTTGAGCGGGATAACGAGGCGGAAGTAATCGCCTCCGGCGGAAGCTTTTACTCCACCGACGATCAGTTCGATCTGGGCAGCCACACCGATCGTTTCGCATATTACGCCAGCGTGGATGGAAACCGTTCTGACCTTGGATTGGCGACGCCCGTCTCACAGGTAATTCACGACGGGACACACGGAGCTGGAGGCTTTGTCTCGCTCCTCTATAATCCGACCCCCAAGGATCAACTGCGCTGGATCGTCTCCCTCCGCGCAGATAACTATCAGATTCCTAACACCCAGGATCAGCAGGCGGCAGGAATCGACGATGAGCAGCGGGAACGCGATTCCTTGGTCGGATTCAACTGGACCCACTCGTTCTCCGAGGGCGTGCTGTTTCAGCTCACGCCTTACTTCCACTTCAATAGCGCGCAGTATCTCGGCGGCCCGAATGACATGCCCTATATCCTCAACGATCGGAGCAGTTCGGAGTACTTCGGTGTTCGCTCCGTGCTACAGGTGCAGAAGAAAAAGCACGATGCGGTTTTCGGCATTGAGACCTGGGCGCAGCACGAAAACAATTTCTTCGGCTTGACCAATAATCCGGGCGGCGGCATTCTGAACCAGACCCAGAACCAGTGGGCCAACTCTGAGGCGGTGTTTGCAGAGGAGCAGTACAAGGCGACATCGTGGCTCATGCTCAACCTCGGAATCCGGCTCACTCACTACGGCGGGCTGGTGACTAACAACTCCGCCGATCCGCGGCTTGGGGCGGCGATCCGGATTCCGCGGCTGAAGTGGATTGTGCGCGGGTATTATGCCTACTACTACCAGCCGCCTCCGCTCAACAGCCTCACCGGACCGTCTCTCGAATTTGCTGTTGCCCAGGGATATGGGTTCACTCCGCTGCAAGGAGAACGGGACATACAGCACGACTTCGGGCTCACCATTCCGATTCGTAACTGGGCCCTGGAAGCGGACCAGTTTCACACTAGCGCGCGCAATTTCCTGGATCACGATGTAATCGGAAACTCTGGCATCTTTATTCCGCTGTCGGATCTGGGCGCAATTATCAGCGGGACGGAAGTAACCGTGCGGTCGCCGCGGCTCTTCAACGTTGCTCAATTGCGGCTTGCCTATTCGAACCAGATCGCGCAAGGCATCGGTCCCGTCACCGGAGGGCTGCTGGGGTCTACGCCTCCCGGCAATTTCCTGCTCGATCACGACCAGCGGAACACCGCCACGGGAGTGCTGTCGCTGAACCTGCCGGGCCGGATGTGGGCCACCCCCGCCTATCAATTTGGATCGGGGTTCCTTAACGGCAATGGTCCGTCGCACCTGCCGCCGCATTCGACTTTCGATCTGGCCATCGGCAAGTATTTCGGAGAGAACTGGTCTGTGTCGGTAAACGCAACAAACATCGCGAATACCCGGTATCTTCTCGATACCAGCAACACTTTCGGAGGAACGCATTACGTCAACCCCCGGCAGATCTATGCCGAGTTACGATACCGCTTTCATTTCTAGCGCTAGCCAAGGATACTTGAAATCTATTTGAGAGCTTTCAGCCATCAGGAGTCAGCCCTCAGCTTTTTTCAACCGCGCACAATGGCACAAAGCGCCTATGCGCTTCAACTGAAACAGCACGTAAGCATCCTTCAACTCCGTGGCACGTTGTGACAGTTCTGTGTGGTCCTTGGGCTTAATTAGCTTCAGATCTCTGGCAAGCACCAGGTGATACTCCAACTCGCTCGCCGATCCCATAGCGATGGTTAAACCGTACAGTTCTTCCCGCGGAAAACAAGACGTGATCTGATGAGCGCACAGGCCGTTTTGCTGGCCGTTGTGCGCGCGTTGAAAAGACGGCCAACGTCAATCGATGGGCCTTCTGCCACACCTTCAGTTCGCGGAAATCCTTCATAATCTGTGCTGATAGCTGATGGCTGATAGCTGATAGCTGAAAGCTGATAGCTGATAGCTGAAACTTCCTGGGGGAAAGGCCCTACTGAGTGGCGTACCATAAATCGGAACGTCCTCTCATGTGAAGCGGAACTCGGCTATGGTCTCGCAGCCGCAGCCATTTCCGCAGATAGGGGAACAGAATGCCGGACGAGCTAGTGCCTTCCCATGGAACGATGGAAGCGCACGACGCCTACAATAAGCACGCCAAGCTCCAGGCAAGCGGCGCCGCCTCGGCATTGCCGTTTCTCGAGAAGGCGGCGCAGAACGTAGCGCTCGAGCCAGGGGATCGACCGGTCGTCATCGCCGATTACGGATCGTCCCAGGGAAAGAACTCACTGGCTCCAATGCGTGTGGCAATCAGAGCCCTGCGGACACGCCTGGGCCGCGATCGGCCCATCTTTGTACATCATGTCGACCAGGCGTCCAATGACTTCAACACGTTGTTTCGAGTGCTCGACACCGATCCGGACGCCTACACTCTCCATGAGCCGAACGTATTTTCTTGTGCGATCGGAAATTCGTTCTACCGCAGAGTGCTTCCCTCCGATTACGTCCATCTTGCCTGGAGTTCGTACGCCGCCGTTTGGCTCAGCCGTATCCCGGCTCTGATCCCGGACCACTTCGTTTTCCTCCGCAGCACGGGCGAAGTGCGCGCCGCGTTCGATTCGCAAGCCGCGAAGGATTGGGAGGCCTTCCTTTCACTTCGGGCGAGTGAGTTGCGCCCGGGCGGACGGTTGGTAGTGGTGCTCCCCGCGCTCGATGACGATGGCACAACAGGGTTCGAAGATCTTATGGACCACGCGAACGCGGTGCTTATGGATATGACCGATGAAGGCTTGATCTCACCCGACGAACGCGCGCGAATGGTGATCGGGGCCTGTCCCCGGCGGAAACGCGACCTTCTCGCTCCATTCCAGCGTGACGGGCAGTTCCAACGATTGACTGTGCAAGACTGCGAGCTCTCTGTACTCCCGGACGTCGCTTGGGCCGAGTACGAGCGGCACGGAGACAAAGACGCTCTGGCCATGCGGCAAGCGCTGTTCTTCCGTTCGACCTTCATGCCCTCCCTGGCGCTCGCACTCGACTCCACTCGCGGTGCGGAAGACCGTCGTGCGTTCGCCGATTCTTTGGAAGACGGATTAAAGCGGCGTCTGGCGGACCGGCCGGAGCCCCTGCATTCGCTCGTCGAGACGATGGTGCTTGCCAAGCAAGGTTCTGCCTGAGACGGACGTTTCAATGTGAAAGTACGGGTTCATCGGAAAAGATATTCATCCGAAAATCGGGGGAGCCACCGCTTTGAAGAATAGAAATCCACTGATCTAGGCGCTGGATGGACCAAAACGCTTTACATCGCTCCTGGAAAATCAGAACCACGTCCTTGTAACCCGCAGTCAAGAGAGCCCGCGCCAGCCAAAGATCTGGTCCAAAGCTGCGCAACACTGCATTTCTTCCCGGAGTATCTGCTGCTTTCAGAAGATAATCGCATGCAGCGAGGTAATCTTTGCGCAGGAAGGCCGCACGGCCGAGTGCGTCGTTGATGTTGTAAGCGTCTCTGCTGATCAAGCTAAAGTGAGCCTGCTTTTTCTTTGCAGAGATCGCATCTTGGGCGCTTTGCACCTCAACAGCTAAAACAGCCGCGCTTGCTACGTCGCCCTTTCGCAGGGAATCTTGCAGTTGGTTCGAGGCGTCAAAGTATCTGTCAAAATCGATATCTCCTGTTGCGGCGGATTCAACTTGCCTGCCGCGATATAGTTCCTGCTGCGCATGTATCTGTGCAGCAAGCTGGCCGGCATACCTTGTTGCCAGGCCCAGATTCGGTTCATCGAGCGCCTGTCTCAATTTGTCCGCAAGCGGTATCAATCCGGCTGTGAACTGCGGCTCAGGCTTGTCTGGAGCCGGTAGTTGCTCGAGGGCACGGATCTTGGCGGACATTTCTTCACTCAGCACTCCCAGCAGTGCTAGCCGCAACTGCATGGCGTGCAGGTCCGCCAGCTGAATCGATCCATCCTGCAGGTCCCGCTTCAGCCTTTCGGCCATGATCTTCAGGGAATCAGTTGTAACCGCAACATATCGCGGTTCCTGAGCGCTTGCCGCATTCGTGTCGAAGAAATGTCCGGCAACCTTCAGTACCGTCAGAAGGAAAAGAGCACGGGCTAGGTGCGCCATTCTTGGTTCGCCTATAGCATGCATCGGAGAACTACTCCGCATTTTGACGGGTTATTTGGCGCTTCGAAACGTGGAAATAATCTATTCACTTTTATCGAGATAAGCATTCGTCTGCTGAGACATAAAGATATGGAAAGCAGCCACAAACTGCTCAAGCCCAAAACTTCGATACTGGCGATTGCCTTTGGTGTCTTTGTGATTGCTACAACGGTCACGGCCCGGCAGGTGAAGGAAGAGGAGAAGACTTCGGCAACGTCGGCGCCCCTTGAAGTGCAACGCAAATCACTGCTCCTGCAGCAGAACTCGGTACACGGCCAGCTCTCCCAGACTCCAGCACGGAAGCCAATGCTGCCGGACGACTTTATCGCCCCGATGACTGGCTCACCAGACGATTTCATCAGTCCCCTGATCCCTCCAGTTTCGCTTCCGCCAGACTGCCCGCCTTTGAAGAGTGAAGAGATCGCCATGCTGGTAAACGAAGCGGCCTCGGCACAACAAGTCAAGCCGGAGCTGATTCGCGCGGTCATGAAACAGGAGTCAGGGTTCAAGCCATGCGTCGTCTCCCCAAAAGGCGCAGAGGGCTTGATGCAACTTATGCCGGAGACCGCCCGAGCATTCAATGTGTCCGATCCGTTTGATCCAAAACAGAACGCGCTCGGCGGCACCGCATTCCTTAAGCAGCTTATGACGAAGTACAAGGACGATCTGAAGCTCGCTCTCGGAGCGTATAACGCCGGCGCGAATGCCGTCGACAACGCCGCGGGCGGTCTGCCCGACACCACGGAAACGCAGAATTACGTATCGAGTATTCTTGCCGGCCTCGAAGCGGAAAAAACCAATTCGACATCATCCGGCGAAGTACCGAAGAAGCAGTGATCACACAGAACACTAGGCCACGCTGACTCCGCATGGAGATGCAGAGGCGTCAATATGAGTCTTGCTTCTGAGTAAAATAGACTGGGTTGGCGCAATTCCTCGATCTTTTCGGATTTTTGTCCGTCCTGTTGCGCGCAGCCACGCTCTCGTTCGGCGCTATCGCGGTTGGAGGCGTGGCTTTCTCGCTCATCGTGCGCCGCGGATCTGCGCCGTCCGCATCCTCGAGCCGATTGCTTTCCATCTCAGCGTTTTGTCTGGCTGCGACTGAACTCTCGTATGTTCTCGCCAACTCAGCTATCCTGGCCAGCACAGCGGATCTAAGCTTGCGTGAACTGATCGGCGCGTCCTATTTTGCGTGGGGCTGCACAAGCGCCGCTGCGGCCCTGGTGCTCGGCATCCGCTCCGCTACCCGTGCTCCGCGCGTCGGGCCCTTGGAAGTTATGTGCGCGCTCGTGATTCTTTCCGCAACGGTTGCTACGAGTCACGCCGCTGCGCGTCTGGATCATCAGTCTGTGCTGGTCGTTGCCACCGCACTCCATCAAGGCGCGGCCGCTGCCTGGATAGGCGGCTTGCCCTATCTCCTGCTCACACTTCGTAGGTGCGACTCAGCGGAAGCGGTCGCTCTGTGCAAGCGCTTCTCCCGCATGGCCGTGGTGAGTGTTGTGTCACTGTTTGGCGCCGGGGTGGTACTCTCGCGGTTCTACATTGGTGAGCCGGCCGCTCTCTATGGCACTACGTATGGTGTCATGGTCACCGCAAAGGCGCTCTTATTCGCGCTCATCCTCTCGCTCGGTGCACTCAATTTCCGCCTGATTCGAGCCCCCGGGCAACGCGGTGACGGGTGGCTCAAATGGCTCGGTCGGATATCGGAAGCCGAAATCGGAATCGGGATAACCGCACTGCTCGCTGCCGCTTCGCTGACCTCTCAGCCTCCTGCGATCGACCTCACAAGCAATCGGGTGGACCTTTCGACGATTGTTCAAAGAGTGTCGCCCAAGCTGCCGCGGATGGATACGCCCCCGCTCTCCACTCTGTCGCCCTCCTCGCGCGAGGTGTGGAAAAAGGAGCATCCTCCAGGCACTCCTAATGCGCAGATGTACGTACCCGGCCAGGAGCCATATGTCCCTCCTACTGCGGGCGACATCGCATGGTCGGAATACAACCATCACTGGGCGGGTCTCGTTGTGCTTGTCATGGGCGTTCTGGCCGTGTTGTCCCGCTACCGGTGGTTCACCTGGGCCCGGCACTGGCCCATCGCTTTTGTAGGTCTCGCCGTGTTTCTGCTTCTAAGGGCCGACCCGGAAAACTGGCCGCTGGGGCCGAGCGGCTTCTGGGAAAGCTTTGAATCATCAGATGTTGCCCAACATCGGCTCTTCGTGCTGCTCATTGTTGTTTTCGCTGCCTTCGAGTGGGGAGTTCAAACCCGCCGTCTCGCCGCTCCCAAGGCTGCCCTCGTCTTTCCCGCCGTTTGCGCCTTAGGTGGCGCCCTGCTGCTTACCCACATGCATGGTGTCACCAACATACGGGACGAATTGCTGGCCGAGCTCAGCCATACCCCTCTCGCTCTCCTGGCCGTGACCGCCGGATGGGCCCGTTGGCTCGATCTCCGCTTTCCAGGACCCGCACATCGAGTGGCCGCTCGCATTTGGCCTGTCTGCTTCGCACTGATCGGAGTTGTGCTCCTTCTCTATCGGGAAGCTTGACTCCGGCCCGCAAAGGTCCGGAATCAGGCCCAGGTTCCGCAACCCGCAGAAGACATTTGCGAAACTCGTGCACAAGGGCCGCTTGCCGCTCGAACAGGTTCAGCCCTCGGCCGCTACCGAACAACATTTCGGCGTACGGCAGGAGCTCAACGGGCGGATCACAGTCGACCCGGATTGCCCGAGAGATGTCCGGAGAAGCGGAACAGATCTGAAATGAACATATTCGAAATGCTGGACACCCTCGAGGCCGGGATTCTTGCCCTGCGTAGTGAACGGCAGGAGCTGGCGGCGACACTTGAGACGGTGCGACAGCAATTGAGCGTTCAGCAACGCTCAAAGCCACAGAAACGGGCTAAGAAACGAGCCAGGAAATCCCGCCTGGTTACGAACTCCCGCGCTAACTCGAGAACGGCATCGGAAAGGACCGTCCGGCAGCCGCAGCCCGAAGATCAGCCGAAGCCGGCGCCCAAAACGCGCCAAGCCCTGGGCCGGACTCTCGCGCAGATTCGGCGTCCCGTTCCCGTCTATCCGCGAGTCGACAGTGGCGCTCCCTCCGACACCCAGGATTCGAAGACCTGAAGCCGGGTTCCCGTTCCGTTAGTTCTCAGACCAAAGCACCAGCCCGTCCAAAAAATTTAGGCCGGTTGTTGTAATAATCATCCCAACCTCTCGTCCTTAGTGCTGAAAAGGGGACGAGAGGGCATGTTGCAACTGGCAACGGGAGAGCGCACCGTTCTACAGAACCCGATCGAATTCAGCCGCTTGTTCGACGAATACCACGGTTTGGTTTTCCGCACGGCTTATCGGATTACGGGCAACGCCGCCGATGCCGAAGATGTCTTGCAAACCATCTTCTTGCGGTTAATGCGGCGCGATCCGGACGCCGCGCTCGGGAGCGAGGAAAGCTATCTGCGGCGCGCCGCCGTCAACGCGTCGCTCGATTTGATTCGCGCCAGGCGGGCGAACTCGAGCGTTCCCCTCAGCGAGGCTTCCACCAGTACAGGCAAGCCGGATACGAACGAGGTGCGGGAATGCCTCCGGCGGGCCTTTGCGCGCTTGACGCCCCGATCTGCCGAGATTTTCGCGCTTCGCTATTTCGAAGATTTCAGCAATCAGCAGATCGCCCGAATGCTCGGCATGTCGCAGGTTTTCGTCGCTGTGACGCTTCATCGCACGCGCCGGCAGTTGCAGAAGGAGATTCGTTCCTATTTCGGAGGCAAAGTATGAATCGCAATAGTTTGGATGAGATTATCGCTGAAATCCGCAGAGAACACGTGGAGGATGAGGTCGTCAGCGCCGCGGCCAAGCGCGTCTTTCGCAATCTATTCGATTCGGCCTTCCTTGCCGATCGCCGCGAGCCCGTCAGAATCAGAGATTGCTCCGATTTCGAATCCCTGATTCCGGCGTACCTCGCTCATACGCTTACACCTTCGCGCGTGGCACTGCTCGAGGACCATACCCGGCAATGCGTCGAGTGCCGGCGCGCCCTCGCGCAAGCGCGCATGGGGGAAGACGTTCGTAGCCGGCCGGCGGCACGCCCGCTTGTTCAACCGCAAAAGCGCAGACCCGCGCTGGTTTGGGCGCTGGCCGCCTCGCTGGCGATCGGTATCGGCATAGGGATTACCGGAGCAATGAACGGTCTCCTGCCGGGGCAGCACGCCGTGCGCGCCACGGTGATGAGCGTTGAAGGAACGCTCTACCGCGTCTCGGACGTGGGTTCCTCGCTCGTCGAAGCCGGCGCCATGATTACTAACTCAGAGGAGCTGCGGACTGCTAAAGGATCCCGGGCCATTCTTCGTCTGCTGAACGGCGCCCAGATTGAAATGGCGGAACGCTCTGACGTCTCTGTTTCCGGCGGCTGGCGGGGAACCGCGGTTCAGCTCGACCGCGGTCACGTGATCGTTCAGGCTATCGAGCCCGGTCAGAAAGTTTTTTTCGTGGCCGCCGGTGATCTGCTCATTCCTGTCAGGAACGCTGTCTTGTCGGTTAATCGCGGAACAAAGGGATCCCGAGTTGCCGTTGCCAAAGGGTCGGCTCAGATCGAGTCGTCACAGAAAACGTTCGATCTGGCCGCCGGCCAACAGTTCAACAGCGATTATCGGGTTCGTGCGGTACCGATTTCGACGGAGTTTGCCTGGAGCAAGAATGCGGATTACTATCTGAGTCTTCTGAACGAGCTCTCCACACTGCAAAAACAGCTAGAGTCTATTCCCTCGCCGGGTCTCCGATATTCTTCGAATCTTGCAAAGTACTTGCCGGAGAACACTGTCGTCTATGCCGCTATCCCCAATCTGGGCGGCCCTATAACCGAGGCAAAGCGCATCTTCGACCAGCGATTGGCGGAAAGCGACGTTCTCCGCGAATGGTGGCAGCGGCAGCCGGCGTCGCGCAATGGTGAGCTCGACCGCACACTCTCGCAAATCAGCTCCATCAGTCAATATCTCGGCGACGAGATCGTGATGACCGTTGGCGCCACGGCACCGGACCAGCATGGGGACCCCGTCCTTCTGGCTGAGATTCGCCAGCCCGGATTGCGAGAGTATCTCCAGCAAAACATGCCTGCCGGCGCGGAGCTCCGCATAATCGATAGTCGAACCGCAGCGGCTCCCGCTCCGGGCGGCTCATTGTTTGTTTCGCTGGACAACAATGTAGTGGTAGCCTCGCCGGATCTTGCGCAATTGCGCCAGGTGGCGCAAACCGGGTCCACATCCTTCCCGCAAACCCCGTTCTTCGGCCGGATCTCGCAAGCGTACCGGAACGGTGTTGGTTACCTGCTCGCCATCGACATGGAACAAATGGTGGCAAAATCCGTAAATACCCCCAAGGAAGTGCCGGCCGGTTTCAGCAATGTCCAATACCTTGTACTCGAAAGGCGCGAAGCGACCGGTAAGAAGACGGAAAGCCGCGCGGCCCTCTCGTTTGCGGGCGCTCGCGAAGGCGTTGCCTCCTGGCTGGGAGCGCCCGGTCCGATGGGTTCGCTCGATTTCGTCTCGCCCGATGCGGCTTTCGCTGCATCCTTTGTCATGAAAGATCCCCGCACCGTTATGCAGGAACTGATCACATTCGCTTCGCAAGGGAACGCTAACGCTTCGCAGGAGCTCACACGGATCCAGGAGCAGCTTGGCGTCAACCTTGCCGAAGATGTAGCTGCGCCTCTTGGCGGTGACGCTACCTTCGCAATAGACGGTCCGGCGTTGCCCCTGCCGGCATGGAAACTGGCAATCGAAGTTTACGATCCGGCGCACTTACAGAACACCATCGCAACGTTGGTGGACCACTTCAACCAGCATCCGTCGTCAAACTCCGGCAAGCTTCAGCTAAGCAGCGAGCAGGTGAACTCCCGTACCTTCTATTCCCTGCGAAGCGAGAAGTTGCCGGATGTGGCTGCCTATTACACTTTCGTCGACGGCTACCTGGTAGCCGCTCAGAGTAAAGCGAATCTGGTGCAGGCGATCCAGAATCGGCAAACCGGCTATACCTTGGTTAGCTCCGCGGCATTCCGGAACGAACTGCCGGACGACGGTCATACGAATTTTTCGGCCATCGTTTATCACAATGCCGGCAGCTCCATCGGGCCCATCGCCAGCCAGCTCAAATCTTCCGCGCAACTTTCGCAGGCGCAGCAGCAGGCGCTCTCCGCTGTGCTCGCAAATACCGCCCCGGGTTTGATCTGCATCTACGGTGAGCCCGACCGTATCGTGGCCGCCACCAAAGATTCATTCCTGGGCTTCAATCTGGGAACTCTGGCCGGCATCGAACAAGGGCGCCCGCTGGTGCCTCTCATCGCGTCGAGCGCGACCAACTGTTTAAGGCCCGACGCCGCTGGTCGCGCTTCGCAGCGATCGCAATAAAAGGAATCAGATGCCGCAGGCAAACCAGACCGAGACCACCACTTCCCCTGCCGCTGTACCCGCTACCGTTACAGCACCACGCGACGGGCCGCCAGTTATCGAACTGCGCGGCCTGTCTGTTCGCCTGGCGGGGCGGGAAGTTCTGCGCGACCTCACCTGCTCCTTCTCCGGGCGTACCATCGGTCTGCTCGGTCCGAACGGCGCTGGAAAATCGACACTGATCAACACGCTTCTCGGCTTTTGGTCTCCCTCCGCCGGGTCGGCTCACGTTTTCGGATCGGACATTCGTACGGAGGCCAAGAAGATCCGTACGCTCATCGGTTACATGCCCGAAAATGACGCGTTCATCAGCAACATGACCGCCGTTTCGTTTATACGCTTGATGGCGGAGTTGTCCGGCCTCCCTTCCGAAGCCGCTCTGGAGCGCGCCCACGAAGCCCTGTTCTATGTGGGACTCGGCGAAGCCCGCTATCGCAAGCTCGGTACCTATTCGCTCGGGATGAAACAACTCGCCAAACTGGCGCAGGCGATTGCTCACGGACCCAAGCTCTTGATTCTCGATGAGCCGACGAACGGGCTCGATCCCCCGGCGCGTCAACGCATGATCCGTCTCGTTCGCGAAATGCGCGACAGCCGGGAAATGCATATCGTCCTGTGCTCACACCTGCTGCGCGATGTGGAAGAGACCTGTGAGGAAGTGGTCATCCTGAAGCAGGGAAGAGTCGTTCATTATTCGAATCTCGAAGATGAGCGCCGGTCGAACCGGCGCTTTCTGGAACTCGAACTTTACGGAGACACCGAACGCTTTCTCGAAGCAGTGGAAAGCCTCGGTTGCGAAAGCGCGCCTGGAGCTCGCAATCGCCTGAAACTTGTACTGGCTGAAAACGTGGAGATCCGCGACATATACAACATCGCGGCGGCTCAAAACGTTCAGCTTCGCCGTGTAAGTTTCCGACGCGACACACTGGAAGACATCTTCCTGAAGGCCATGGAGAATACCAATGGCGGTTTATAAACGCACCTATCGAGGGTATTCAGGCGCTATTACTCCTTCCTGGTCCCGGTTCCTGGTCCTGTTTCGCTTTTCGCGCGAGACCTTGTTTCGCTCGAAGGTCCAGACGGCCTTCTTCGTCCTGTGTTTCTTCTTTCCCCTACTATGCCTGCTGGGCATTTACGCCAATGCGCACCTGAGCGTCTTCTCATTTCTCGGCAGGCGCAGCGAACCGCTGCTTAACATCAACGGTCAGTTCTTTTTCACTTACCTGACCGTTCAAAGCACGCTGTCGTTCATACTCGCTGCGTTCATCGGACCCGGGCTTGTCTCGCCCGACCTCGCAAATGGCGCTCTTACGCTGTATCTCTGCCGTCCTCTCTCGCGCACCGAGTATGTACTCGGAAAAATGTCGGTGCTGGTCATTGTTCTGTCCTGGATCACCTGGGTACCCGGGCTCCTCCTCTTCGCTGTTCAAGCGAGCCTCTCCGGCTGGCAATGGTTGGCAGACAACTTATGGATAGCCACCGGCATTGTGTGGGGCTCCTTCATCTGGATTCTGATTCTTTCTCTGCTCTCCCTTGCCCTCTCTGCCTGGGTGAAGTGGCGAATCGCTGCAGGCGGCCTTCTTCTTGCCACCTTCTGGGTCGGCGCCGGATTCGCCCAGGCAATCAACGCCGTTTTGCGAACCAAGCAAGGCTATCTCCTCGACGTCGGCAACCTGGTCGCGGCTATCTGGCACGGCCTGTTCCGCGATGGCGTCAACATGGGATTCTCGGTAACCGAAGCCTGGATCGCTTTGCTCGCTTTCTGCGGCTTCTGCCTTCTCCTGCTGATGCGCAAGGTCAAGGCCAATGAGGTGATCCGATGAGCAACACCATCGTCTTCGATAACGTCTCGAAGTTCTATGGCGACGTGCTCGGCGTCAATCGAGTGAACCTCTCCATCCCGCCCGGCATCACCAGTCTTGTTGGTCCGAATGGCTCCGGCAAAACCACCCTGATGAATCTCATGACCGGCCTGATCCGCCCGTCGCGCGGCCAGATTCGCATTCTCGATATGACGCCCGATCAGCCGGAACAGCTTTTCCGAACCGTTGGCTACTGCTCCCAGTTCGATTCCTTTCCTAAAGGGCTCACCGGCTACCAGTTCATTTACTCTTATCTCCTGCTGTTCGGATATGACCCCCCCCTCGCCAACGAACTCGCCTGGCAGGCCATCGACCGCGTGGGACTGCGCGAAGCCGCTCACCGCAAATGCGGCAGTTACAGCAAAGGAATGCGCCAGCGCATCCGTCTCGCCCAGTCGCTCGCTCACAATCCCCGTGTCCTCATCCTCGACGAGCCGCTGAATGGCCTTGATCCCCTGGTTCGCGCCGAAACCATTGCCTTGTTCCGTTCATTTGCCAAACAGGGCTGTCACGTCCTCCTTTCGAGCCACGTTCTGCACGAAGTCGATATCATCTCCGACCAGGTGATCCTGCTGAGCGGCGGCTATGTTGTCGCGGAGGGCAATATTCAGGGCGTGCGCAGCGAGATTGAAGATCACCCCATGCAGATCCTCATCCGCTGCGACCGTCCATCCGTCCTCGCGTCCCGTCTCTTCGGAGAGGACAATGTCGTCGAAGTCCGCATTCACGATGACCGCCGTGGCCTGCTGGTCAAAACCAGCAACCCGAATCGCTTCTACCTGCTCATGAACCGGATCGCACTCGACGGCATCAGCATCGAATCCGTCGCTCCCATAGACGACGATGTGAACTCCGTCTACGGGTACTTAATCGGCACCGAGGAGGCCGTCCGATGAGGCCGCTCTGGTGGACACAAATTCTCGCGGTCATCCGCCTGGAGATGAAAAAAACCTTCTTCGCCAGGCGCGGACTGTGGATCTATCTCCTCGCCCTCGCCCCCGTGGCGCTGTTTCTGGCGCATTCCCTGGTGGAAATTCATCTGCGAGGCGTTCGCCACGAAATGGCGACTCAAAGCCGGCCGATTACGGAACAGGATCTCGCGGCCATCCACGAGGGTATGACGCGCGAAGAAGTCATTGCACGGCTCGGCGATCCTCCCGCTTCGCGCATAACCATGCGACGAATGCCCACCGGCCCGCACGGCTTCGAACTCATCCCCGGCGAGGTTCTGCGCTATTCGGACGGCAGCACTGAGTTGACCGTCGTGCTTGAAAAAGGCGCTGTCGTAGGAACCGGCACCACTTCCGGCTCGAGCCTCGGTCAGGACACGCACATCTTCGCCGGCGTCTTCCAGTTCTTTTTCATTCGCCTGGCTATCTTCTTCGGATGCCTCGGCATCTTCATGAACCTGTTTCGCGGTGAAATGCTCGATAAGAGCCTGCATTTCTATCTGCTCACGCCCGTTCGGCGCGAAATTCTGCTCGCCGGGAAATACCTCGCAGGACTGCTCGCCGCCACCGTGATCTTCACCGTCAGCACCGCGCTCCAGCTCACCGCCATGCTGCTCCAGTTCGATACCGCCACCATCTCTCACTACCTCTACCAGGAACACGGCATCTCGCAAATCGTCGCCTATCTTGGCGTCACGGTCCTCGCTTGCATCGGCTACGGCAGCATCTTCCTCGCCGCCGGTCTGCTCTTCCGCAACCCGATTTTTCCAGCCGTGCTCGTTCTTATCTGGGAAGCCGCCAATCCGCTGCTGCCCTCCCTTCTGAAGAAGTTCAGCGTGATCTATTACCTCAAATCGCTGTGCCCCGTCGAAATACCCGTCGATCCCGGCATGCCCCCTCTCCTCGCTCTGCTCGTCTCGAATGCCGAGCCCGTCTCCGCCTACATCGCCGTGTTCGGGCTGATCGCTCTTTCCGTTGCCGTCCTGGCTGCGTCCATGACCCGCGTCCGGCAACTGGAGATAAATTACACCGCAGACTAGCCGAGCCGAGGGTCCAGGCTGCCTCTTTTTTTCCACCGTCAGCCACGATCTAGTACGCATGCATCTGGTAGAAGTACTGGTAAACGTGGTATGACAGAGAAACAGGCATCAGCTTCCGAAGAGAAAACACGGGGCTGAAAGGGCGGAGTTTTGCCTGCTTGCCAGATAAATGCAGGATTTTATCGAGTATTTCCTCGAATTTCGATGAATGCAATCGGCTCGGCTCCTCTGGCTACAACCGACTCTCTACCCGTACCTCACCCGTGGTACGCCATTCGAACCCGTTCCAACCACGAGAATCTGGCGGCCGCGGTCCTGGAGGGCAAAGGGTATGAGTATTATCTGCCCAAGTACCGCGTCCGGCGCCGTTGGACGGACCGCGTGGTGATCGCGGAGCTGCCGCTTTTCCCCGGCTATGTGTTTTGCCGGTTCGATGCCAGGCAGCGCCTCCCCATCCTGACCACCCCCGGCGTCGTTTCGATTATCGGGTTCGGCAATGACCCGGCCCCGATCGCCGAGACCGAGATCGCCGCTATTCAGACCGTCCTGAACTCCGGTTTTGCCGCGCAGCCTTGCCCTTTTCTGCGCGAAGGCCAGCGCATACGCGTGAAATACGGTGCCCTGCAGGGTCTCGAAGGAATTCTTTTGAAGAAGAAAGCGGATTGGCGGCTGGTCGTGTCCGTCACGATGCTGCAGCGCTCCATAGCGGTCGAGGTCGACAGCGACTCGATCATGCCTCTATGACAGATGCTGTATGACAAACGCCGCGGCTCCGGCCCTCCTGAGCTCGCCGAAGACTCCGCCGCCTGCCTTGCCGCTCGGATAAATGGAACATGCATTCGAGCATTTATTCAATGCTCGAATTAACGGGTTTTATGCCCGGTTCAGTCGGCCTTTCCTCTCTGAATATCGAAGCAAATCCGCTGCTCGCGACCGCCAAGAAATCCCAAAAAACCGGCCTTTTCGCATGATTCTTAAAAAATTATTAAATACCATGTCTTTCTGGTTACGTTTCGCCCCTTTAAATTTCATAATTCGCGAGAAGTCACAGAAAACATTCGGAAAAGACCTATTTTCGACCTACCTTCGGCAGGGCTTGACAAAAATTTTCACGTAAAAGTACTTGCGTAGTACCACGGTAAACGTGTTATTACAGAGAAACACGGTTTCGTACTAAGTACTGCGTCGCTCTTCTAAAGAAAGGCACGCTGGGACTGAGAGGACGGAAGTCTGTCTTCTAGCTCGACGCGGGCAATGAGCGCACAATTTTGTCGGTTATTGGCTGAATTTCGATGAGTTCCATCTCTTTGAATGTCTCTTTCGCTGCCAAATCCTCTCCGGCGCTGCAGCCATGGTATGCCATTCGTACCCGCTCTAACCAGGAGAACGTGGCGGCTTTAGTACTAGAGGGGAAGGGGTATGAGTACTATCTCCCCAAATACCGCGCCCGGCGCCGTTGGTCAGACCGGGTAGTAATCGCGGAATTGCCCCTGTTCCCTGGCTATGTCTTTTGCCGCTTCGATGTGAAGCAGCGGCTGCCCATCCTGACTACTCCCGGAGTCGTCTCCATCGTCGGCTTCGGCAATGAACCGGTCGCCATCGCCGAGAGCGAGATCGCGGACATCCAAGCCGTCCTCACCTCCGGCCTCGCCGCCGAGCCCTGCCCGTTTCTGCGCGAGGGCCAGCGCGTGCGCGTGAAATACGGCTCCCTCGCCGGTCTCGAAGGCATTCTTCTCAAGAAAAAAACGGATTGGCGCATCATCATATCCGTCACGATGTTGCAACGTTCCATCGCGGTCGAAATCGACAGCGACTCCATTACCCCCATCTAACCCAAGCCCGCTGGCCCTACCCGGCCCCGGCACCTGACAAACAATCCTCAATGGCTATTGACCCGAGAAGTCGGATGATCAGTTTCCGCCTCACGGCGGAAGAGTATGACAAATTCCGCGAGCTGTGTTTTACCAACGGCATCCGGAGCGTATCGGAACTGGCTCGTACCGCCATCAACCTTCTCCTGCAGCAACCAGGACGTGTGCCGCAGGGAACGCTCGAATCGCGTGTTTCTGAGCTGGAAGGCCGCCTGCACATGCTGTCCCTCGAAATAAGGAAGCTGACCCAGACCTCCGTCCCCACGGACGCCCCGGTCCTCGTCACCAACGGCGCCCACGTAGTGGACTAATCCGCATCGGCGCCCACCCCGCACTTCCCGACACTTTTCCTGGCGGCTCGCGTAAGTAACTCCCGAGCCGCCCATCTGCTACTCCTTCTGCTCCACAACTGCTCGCTTACTGAGCAAGTCCGAACCCGCTAGCCCATGGCTTCTCTTGAAACCGTTGTCCCTCGCGGCGCCCGCAGCACCGGATCCCCCGCGCCCGAGATCGCAACTGAAGTACGCGCCGTCTTGGCCAGCCGCGATGACGTGTTACGCGTCCGTCGCTCTCTCTTTGTCCTGGCGGATCTCGCCGCAATCTGGGGCGCTTCTCTTCTGGCGATGCCCCTGCGTTTCCCGTTCGGCATGTTCCGTCACCCGCTTCATAACCCCACTACCCTAACCGGTCATCTGGCATTCCTGCTCCTCTATTCCGGCCTGATCGTTCTCTTCTGCAACACCCAGCATCTTTACTCCAGCTCCTACTCCTCCTCCAGCCGCGAGACCCTGGCCGTCGTCAAGTCCGTCGCCATGGCCAGCGTGCTGCTCACCGGCTGCATTTATCTATCCGGCATCAAGTTCATCTCGCGCCTGGTCATCGCCATCAGCATGCTGCTCTCGGTCGCGGCCATGGCCGGCTGGCGCTACATCCGCCGCCGCAGAATCCGCACCGCCGCCGCCGACGGCCTGTCCTGTCATAACGTCGTCATCGTCGGCACAGACCGCGTCGCCCGCTCCGTCCAGCATCACCTCGAACAGCGCCGCGACCTGGGCTTCGTTGTCTCCGGCCTGGTCGCCTGCGACCCCGCCCCCAAGCCGGATCCCCACGTGCTCGGCACCATCGATAACCTCGCGGCCGTCTGCCGTTCCCACTTTATCGACGAAGTCATCATCTGCGCCCATGACCGCCAGGCCGTCAAGCGCGCCGTGGCCGAAGCCCGCCGCTCCGGCGTCGGCGTCCGCCTCATCCCGGACCTCTACGACGGCATGGGCTGGGGCACCCGCATCGAGTACATCGGCGAGCTCCCCAGCATGGCCATCCACAGCCGCAAGGTTCCCCTCCTCGCGCTGATGCTGAAGCGCGCCATCGACGTCATCGCCTCCGCCGCCGCGCTCCTCCTGCTCCTGCCGCTGCTGCTCGCGATCGCGCTCATCATCAAGCTCGATTCCAAAGGCCCCGTCCTCTATGCCTCCCGCCGCGTCGGCAAAAAAGGCCGAACCTTCCGCTGCTTCAAGTTCCGCACCATGGTCACCAACGCGGAACAGCTCAAAGAGAAGCTGCAGCACCTCAACGAACGCGACAGCATTCTCTTCAAAATCGCGAACGACCCCCGCATCACCAAGATAGGCAGGGTCCTCCGCAAGTATTCCCTTGACGAACTTCCTCAGCTCCTCAACGTGCTCAAGGGAGACATGAGCATCGTCGGCCCGCGCCCGCCGCTCGCCAACGAAGTCGCCCAGTACGAACTCGAATATCTGCGCCGCCTGGAAGTCGCCCCCGGCATCACTGGCCTCTGGCAGGTCCAGGCCCGCACCAACCCGTCCTTCGACCAGTACATCGCGCTCGATCTCGAATACGTCGAGCAGTGGAGTCTCGCGCTCGACTTCAAAATCCTGCTGCGAACCTTCACCGTGGTCGTCGCCGGCACCGGCCAGTAGGTCCAGACTTATGAGCAGCCCAGCCCGCTCGCAGGTCGCGGAGCCGCTTGATCAAACCCCGCTCCGCCTCTCGTTACCGGAACGCATCGGTATCGGCCACGCCTCCGTCAACAAGTGTTCGTTTCAGCAGGCGCTCTACGCCATCATCGGCCACGCCCGCGCCGGCGGTCCTCCCGCGTACGTCATTACGCCCAACGCCCAGCATGTCGTCCTGCTCGATACCGACATCCGCCTCCGTGAAATCTATCGCGAAGCCGACCTGGTCGTCCCGGACGGCGTCTCGCTTCTCCTCGCCGCTCGCGTCTTCGGCGATAGCTTCCCGGAGCGCGTCCCGGGCGTCGCCCTCTTCGAAAACCTCTGCGGGCTCGCCGCCGAAAACAATCTCGACGTGTTCCTCCTGGGCGGCCGTCCCGGTTCGGCGGACCTCGCCGCCGCCAAGCTGAAAAGCCTCTTCCCGAAGCTGAAAGTCCAGACCTACTGCCCGCCCTACGGCTTTGAAAAGAACGAGCTCGAGCTCCAGCGCATCGCCGCCATAATCGCGCTCGCCCGCCCGGCGCTCTTATTTGTCGCGCTCGGCGCGCCCAAGCAGGAATACTGGATCTACGATTACGGCCGCAAGCTCGGCGCCACCGTCTGCCTCGGGGTCGGAGGCAGCTTCGAAATGGTGGGCGGCGTGGTCGACCGCGCTCCCCGCTGGGCGCAGAGCATCGGCTGCGAATGGGCCTATCGTTTGTGGAAAGAGCCGCGCCGCATGTGGCGCCGCTATCTCATCGGAAACCTCCAGTTCGCCTGGATCGTCCTGCAGCAGGCTCTTGGAATAAGGTCGTGATGGTCAACCTGTTCAGTCCGTCGCTTCGCCGTCTGTGGGTCCTCGCGGCCGTCGCTACCTTGCTCTCTCAGGTGGTCCCGCTGCCGCCCTGGGGTCCGGTTCCGCTGTATTCGTATGTAGTGGCAAAAGGCCTCCTCTTCCTGCTCACCGGAGTCCTGACGCCCCTGGCGTTCTGGCGGTTCAACAGCCTGGGGTTCGGGGCCTCGTTCGCGGTTCTCACCACGATAGTGGCGGAAGGCGTGCAATTTCTCATCGCCGGCCACCGCACCCGGACCTGGGAACTGCTCGCCAAGCTGCTCCTGCTGTTCATCGGCTTCGCCGTCTCGCTCGAAGTCCGCCACGATCGTGGCATCAAGCTCGGCCCCCTGCACCTCAACCTGACCGACCCCAAGCATTCAGCTTAAATTCGCGACCATTCACGCTGACAACTGATAGCTGATAGCTGATAGCTGACAACTGATAGCTGATAGCTGAGAGCTGATAGCTGATAGCTGAAAGCTGATACCTGATAGCTTCTTCCCCGTGATCGATCTCCACAACCACATCCTGCCCGCCGTCGACGACGGCTCCAGGAATTGGGACATGACCTTGGAAATGTGCCGCATTGCGAAAGAAGACGGCATCACCCACATCGTCGCGACGCCGCACGCCAATGACCGCTACCGTTATGACCGCGATCGTCACGCCGAGCTCCTCCGCGAGCTGCAGGAAAAAGCGCCCGGCCTGCACTTCTCGCTGGGCTGCGATTTCTTCGTCTCGTACGAAAACATCGAGGACGCCATCCTGCATCCGGCCCGCTACGCCATCGCCGGCACCCACTACCTCCTGGTCGAGTTCAGCGACTTTCAGACGCCGCACAGCATGACCGACGTCTTGTTCCGCCTGCACTCCGCCGGCTTCGGCACGGTCATCACGCACCCGGAGCGCAACCCGGTCATCGTGCAGTACCCGGATCTGCCGTCGCAATTCGTCGGCATGGGCTCGCTCATCCAGATCACGGCCGATTCCCTCACGGGAGCCTGGGGCCGCTCCGCCAGAAAGATGTGCGAAACCCTGCTGAAGAACGGCCTGGTGGCGGTCATCGCCAGCG
>JAFAMD010000044.1 GCA_019233755.1 Acidobacteriaceae bacterium
AGCAAATAAGATAAATCGACCCCATCGAGGCTTGTGCAATTGTACAGTTTATTGTTTAGCAGCCCCTTAGTTGAAGACTGAAAGCTATCTGCTGTGATTATATGAGCTGCGCCGATTACTACTAGAACGTCCTATGCGGCGTTTTTGATGCCGCTCATCTTCAACACGTACGCTTCCTGTACGGGTACAGTTGCGCGCAGGCGTTGTGGCACTTCCACCCGGATACTCTTACCGTCTTCGCGCCAGCGCAGTTCGCCGCCACCAATTAGAGTGATTTTTGCTCCGCTGACCGGAGTGAGATCGCGGAGCACGAACTCGCCTTCGGGCCAGCGCGGCAGAATCGCATAGACCACATCCTCTTTCGCGGTGAAGAAGGCATCCACGCGAGCGTAGCCGGAACGCGGGTTGTCGACCAGATTGGTGATGTCGTATTCGGCGCGAAACTCCTTCTGCTCCATTTGGGGGATGGTTCCGCCGGACCACTGCGCAGGGCGCGCCCACGCGTGCGTATCGTAAATTGCTTCGCCATTCGGCCGCAGCCAGTCGCCAATTTGAGTTAGCCGCTCCTCCATAATGACCGGGATATGCCCATCGGCCCTCGGCCCGATATCGAGCAGCAGGTTCCCGCCCCGGCTCACAATGTCGATGAGCATCAGCACTAATTGGCGGCCGGTATGGTAATCCTTCAGGGTTTCCATGCGGTTATAGCCATATGAGTAACCCATGCCGCGGCTCTCTTCCCAAGGATGATTGGACGCCTGCATACCCGACGTGTATTCGGTGGTGTGGTAGCCGCCATGCTTGTGGCGAGTATCGCTGCCCCAGCGATCATCAATCACAATCGAATCCTTCACGGGCGATTCGTTGAAGAGCCATGCCAGCAGTTCGGGAGAATGCCATTGTTCGCTGGTGAGTTCCCATTCGCCGTCAGAAAAGATGATCTCCGGCTTTACATGCGTCACGATGTCCTTAAACTGCGGGAACAGGTGCTGGGTCACATAGCGCGGCTTGTCGGAAAGCCAGAGCGGGTTGTACCACTCATACAGCGAGTAATAAATCCCCATGTGTAATCCCTTGCGCCGGCCGGCGTCCGTCAACTCACGCACGAGGTCGCGCTTCGGCCCGATATCCACGCTGTTCCACGCACGTCCCCAGGACCGGTTCGCTTCCGCGCTTCGCCACAACGTGAATCCTTCATGGTGCTTGGAGGTAAGGGCCACGTACTTCGCGCCGGACCTCACGAAAAGGTCCGCCCATGCATCGGCATCGAAGAACTCTGCACGGAACATGGGGGCGAAATCGAAGTACGGGAAGTCGGGCCCGTACACGCGCTTATGGAACTCCCACGTGAGCGCGCCGTTCCCGGTTGGCCCTTTTGCGTCCATGCCGCTGGTGAGCGAATTCCAGTACCACTCGGCATACGGATTCTCATCCTTGACGTTCGGCGCTGCGAACGCGGGAACCGAATATACGCCCCAATGAATGAAAATTCCGAATTTGGCGTTCGTGTACCAGCCGGGAGTCGGCCGCTGATCTAGCGAGGCCCAATCCGGTTGATAGCGTGCCGGTTGAGTCCCCTGCGCCTGTAACAGCGGGGTCGTCGTGCTGCTCAAAGGCAGCGCACCCATCACCTTCAAAAGTTCACGTCTTCGCACAACCTCTCCAGAGTTCTATGGATATCAGGTCTACCCGCTGAGGCTTGACGGCGGGGATGCGGTGCCTGAAAGCCACGATGTTGTTTAACGGCCGGAGGTCGCCGCTGATGCCGCCAATCTCAACCTTGATCGTCGAAAAGTGCCATGGATCTTCCTGCGTCGCAACTCGGCAGCTGTTAATGAGACCACACATCATAGACGCGGCGCCGCTGCGGAACCTATCCGGGCGTTCACTACGGGTTCGCGTCCAACGTGGGCATGGAGCCATGCAGTCCGATTCTTCGCCTGCCCCGCTTTCCCCAGGGGGCGTGACCGGTGGGAAAATGTCAGTGGGATTAGTGTTCCAAGGAGCGCGGAATGGTCCCCGGCGAAAAAGAGAAGACGATACTCGAGCCAGGTGGCAGCGAGATCACGACAGCCGCCGGGGGCGCCCGATGGTATCGAAAGCCGCTCAAGTCATTTCGTTGGTGCGATGTCAAATCGCTGTTAACGGACAGCTTCGACGAATGGAGTAGACAGAAAGCCCCGCGGCTGGGAGCCTCTCTGGCTTTTTACACTCTTCTCTCGCTCGCGCCCTTGCTGATCGTTATCGTCTCGATTGTCTCCCTCGTCTTTGGACAGACCGCCGCGCGTCATGACATCGTGGAACAAGTTCGGATGCTCGTGGGGCCCCAAGGAGCCAAAGCCACTGAGGCTTTGCTCGAGGGATCAAGGAATACAACGCACGGACTCATTGCCACCGTGTTCGGTTTCGTGACGCTATTGTTTGGCGCTTCCAGTGTTTTGATTGAGCTGCGAGATGCGCTGAACACTATCTGGGAGGTTCCCACTGCTTCGGTGAGCGGGGTCAAATGGATCATACGTTTTATCAAGGAGCGGCTTCTTTCCTTCGCCATTGTGCTTTCGGTTAGTTTTTTGCTGGTGGTGTCACTTGCAGTAAGCGCGTGGATAGCTGCTATCGGCGTACTCTCGGCCTCTGTTCTGCCAATGGAAGAGGCGGCCCTCCACGTGCTGAACTTTCTGATCTCATTTGTCGTGATAACGGGCGTGTTTGCCGCGATTTACAAAATCGTGCCAGATGTGCAGATCGAATGGCATGACGTCGTACTTGGCGGGGCAGCGACTTCGCTGTTATTCGCGATCGGCAAACTCATACTGGGGCTGTATTTAGGCAAGGCAAGCTTTGCCTCCAGTTACGGAGCTGCTGCTTCGCTGGTTGTGCTTGTCGTCTGGGTCTACTATTCCGGTCAGATTTTTTTCCTGGGGGCGGAATTAACGAAGCTTTTCGCGAACCGCTACGGCTCCCGGCCCAATATGCATCGCGGTCACGTGCTCGAGGATGGCGTTAACAGAGTTCCACTTTCCTCCGAGCGGAAAATCGTTATCCCACCTGGTACGCATTGAGCTAAGGGCGCGAAATCGACACGTTTTTTTTCGAGCGAGCATCCAAGATCCGCAGCCGAGTATCACCGATGGAACTCCAAGTGCGGCCGCTGCCGCAATTTGGCAAGTGAGCCCGCCGATGTTGGTTTTGCCGAACTCCCGGTTTCAGGTCTCCATTTCTCTCCGGAAGATGTCTAACTTGGTGCGCGGACTTATATTGCCGTGAGTACCGCGGGCGAGGTGCGGGTGAGGGCCTTGAGCGAGGGTATTGTCAAGGCGGCACGAATGTATCCGCGACCGCTATTTACCGCCACCGTCTCACGGCATACAAGCAAAAACCCGGAGTAATTGATAGCGAGAAAAATCGAGAGGAGAACAGCCCATGCAGACGAAAACAGATTCGGCCCTTGTTGCCGTGTTTCGTGATCTTTCGGAGGCACATGCTGCCGCCAGAGAGCTCACCTCACACGCATTTGCCGAAGACCATATTCACCTTGCAGCCGATCCAAATCGATCAAATCCGTGCACCAATACCGCAGCGCGCTATCCAGGATCGGGATATTATCAGCAAGACTTCGACCATTGGCTCGAAGCCATGTTCCCCTGGGGCACTGAAACGGGGCATCAGCATTACGAGACCGCTGTCCGCGACGGAAAGGCTCTACTTGGCCTAAGTACACCAGAGCAAATGCTCGATAGGGCGGCGGATATTTTGTGCCGCCATTCACCCATAGACGTCCGTCGAGAAGACTTTGGGGCTTCGATAATACGTTTCGTGACCGGCTAAGGAATACGAAGCAACGCTAATCGGCGCGGAGAACAGAGATGGGGTCGACGCGCGCGGCCCGTCTTGCGGGTATGTAGGCCGCCAATAGAGTGACACCGGCTAGCAGAAGGGCGACGTCGCCGACGGTCCAAGGGTCCGCCGCCGGAACCCGGTAGAGCTGGTTCGATAGGAGACGTGTGGCACCGATGGCGCAGACGAATCCGACGGCGAGTCCCGAAAGCCCCAGCCGCATACCCTCCTGCAGCACGGTGCGCAACACATCGCGCCGGGTGGCGCCGAGCGCCATGCGAATTCCAATTTCGCGAATGCGCTGGGCCACCGAATACGCCATCACTCCGTAAACACCGATAGCGCCAAGAAGCAGCGCCAGGACTGCGAACCCGCCCAAGAGATACGTCAGGAAATGGCGGAGAGCGAGCGGTTGAAGCGCAATATCGTCCAGTGGGCGAACCTCCGCGATGGGTTGATCCTTATCCAGAGTGCGGATCACCTGCCGGACCGAAGGAATTATGGAGAGCGGGTCTGCGTCCGCACGAATGAGCAAGTAGCGCGGCGTCAGGAGCCATGGGTGCTGAGTGTACGGAACGTAGATTTCCGGCAGAAAGGGCGCTTCCGGACCTGCCGTCCGCACGTTCCCCGTTACGCCAACCACGGTGAGCCATGGCCCCTTACTCCATGACACCCGGATCCGTTTGCCGATCGGGTCTTGTCCCGGCCATTCGCGGCGTGCGAGTTCCTGATTCACAATGGCAGCCGGCAGAGCATCATCGGTGTCGCGATCGGTAAAGACTCTCCCCTTCATCAGCGGTATTTGGAGAGCACTGAAGTATTGAGGACCAACGACAACATAATTGGCATCGGGCATTTCGGCGGTGGCAAGATGCGGATTCTCACCCGTGATGAAGCTCTGGCCGTCCCAGCCGTAGAAGGGAATCCCGCGTGAGACCGTCGCGTGTTGAACGCCCGGCAGTGCATCCAGCCGCGCAACCAGCGTGCGATAAAAGGCCGTCTGCCGTTGCTCGTTGTATTTGACATCGTTCAGCGGAACGCGCATTGAAAGCACGTGAGCGGGCTGGAACCCGATCTCCACGCGACGCATGTTTACCAAGGTCCTGACCATCAGTCCGGCGGAGACCACCAATACGAGGGCAAGTGCGAACTCGCCGGATACCAGGAATGCCTGGATCCTGCCCGCGCCCGCTCCTTCTGTGCCGGTGTGGCCACCATCTTTGAGCGAACCGCTGAGATCCAGCTTGGAGACGCGCAATGCGGGAAGGAGCCCGAAGAGCATGTCCGTGAGAGTCGTGATGCAAGCTGTGTAGCCGAGAGCAGCGAGGTTGAGGCCGGCCGTTTCGATGCCGGGGGTATTCATGGGAGCAATGGCCAGCAGGCCTTTAATGCCGAAAGCGGCAATCTCCAGACCGATCAGCGCCCCGGCTGTCGAAAGGAGGAAGCTTTCGGTGAGAAGCTGAATGGTGATTCGCCGCCGGTTCGCGCCCAGGGCTTTGCGCACCGCAAGCTCCCGCATGCGAACGGTACCGCGAGCCAGAGACAGGTTCGCCAGATTCACGCACGCGATCAGCAACACAAGGCCGACCGCAATCAGCAGGACAATCAGCGCAGGACGGGAGTCGCTGACCACCTCATCATGCAGCTTCCTGAGGCCGACGCCCCAGTCTTTGTTGTCGGCGTACTGCTTCTCAAGACGGACCGCGATTGCGTTCATCTCTGCCTGGGCCTGCACAAAGCTCACGCCCGGCCGCAAGCGGGCAATCGCGATGTAGTCGTGATTCGTTCTTCCCGGGTCGCTCAAATCGAGGCCGGAGATCCAGACTTGAGCGTCTACGTCGAGCGACCTGGAGTAAACATCCGAGAAGCCGGCGGGCATGATGCCGATCACCGTATAGTTCTCGCTGTTGAGCGCGATCTGCCTCCCGATGATGGAAGGGTCGCCGGCGTAGCGCTGCTTCCAAAGCGCGTGGCCCAGGATGACTACGCGTGCGCTTTTCGGATGTCCTTCTTCAGGCAGGAAGCTGCGGCCATATGCGGGTAGCACACCCAGGACTGAGAAGAGGTTTGGCGTGACCTGCTCGGCGCTTACCTCCACCGGCTCGCCTGCGCCCGTCAGATTCAACGTGACCGGAGCTATGAGCGCCATATCGGTGAAAACGTGGTTTTGCTTTCGCCAATCGTTGAAGTTTGCGGCGGAAACAACGTTGTGATACCAGCCGCGGTGCGGATTCTGCTCCCATACCATCACCAGCTTGTCTAGGTCTTTGAACGGCAGCGGGCGCAGTAACACGGCGTAGACAACTGAAAAAACGGCAGTGTTTGCCCCAATTCCTAACGCGAGCGTCAGGATGGCCGTCAGAGCAAAAGCGGGCGACTTGCTGAGCTGGCGGAAGGCGTAACGCACGTCCTGAAGAAGATGTTCGAGGAAGAGAATGCTCCGCTGTTCGCGGATTTCTTCCTTGACGCGGGTGAGCCCGCCGAACTGGCGCCGGGCGTTTGCTTGCGCTTGTTCCGGGCTCATGCCCTGACGCATGTAGCGCTCGGTGAGCAGATCGAGGTGTGCATGAATCTCGCCCTCGATGTCCCGCTCATCCGCCTGTTGATGGAACAGGGCTGTTACTCGAGCGAGGAAGGTTCGGACGGCGGCCAGCATGGCTTATCTCTCGCCGGCGAGGCCCAGAACTCGTCCGATGACGCCGGCAATGCGTTGCCAGTTTTCGGCTTCCGCAGCGAGCTGCTTCCGGCCGCTCTTCGTGATGGAGTAGAACTTAGCTTTCCGATTGTTCTCTGAAGCGCCCCAGTCGGAGGAGATCCAGCCTTTCTGCGAAAGCCGCAGTAGAGAAGCGTAGACCGTTCCCTCATTGAGCTGCAGAACTTCTTCGCTTAGCTGTTCGATCCGGCGGGCGATGCCGTATCCGTGAAGGGGGCCCATCGAATCGAGGGTTTTCAAGACCATCAGATCGAGCGTTCCCTGCAAGACTTCGGAGCGGGGCGGTTTCATTTGACTCCTTTGCGCCTCCCAAAGAAGAGACTACCACGTTTTTCTATGGGAGGGCCAAAGGAAGCGGAGCTCAGGAGCGCGGAATGGACCGGGGAACAAACTTCGGGGGAATTACGTATGATGTTGCGGTAATCTATGGGCAGCTCACGATTGACGTTCCTGATTCCTGTGTTTGCAGCGCTCATTTTTGCCGGCTGCGAATTCGACACGGCGCCCACAGGTCCGCTAAAGCAGGATCACGTGTATCTCGACCGCGGGTCTGTGGCGCGCGCGAACGTCGAACTCGATATGGGAGCGGGCGAGATGAAGCTGCGGGGCGGCGCCTCAAATCTGTTTGACGGAACTTTCGAATACAACGTGCGGAGCTGGGCGCCGATGTTCGATCACACCGTCAACGGCACGCACGCGTCGATCACGATCAAGCAACCGGAGCATGTGCATCTCGGCGGAAACATTCACTATCGGTGGGATTTGCAATTCAACGATCAGGTACTGCTCGATCTGACGGCAAACTGCGGAGCGGGTCAGGCGCATCTCGACCTGGGCGATCTCAATCTTCGCAATGTGGAAGTGCATATGGGAGCCGGGCAAGTGGATCTGGATTTGCGCGGCAAACCTTTGCACGATTATGAAGTAAACGTTTCAGGAGGCGTGGGGCAGGCGACTGTTCACCTGCCGCAGGATGTGGGCATCTGGGCCGAAGCCGGCGGCGGACTCGGCAGCATCACGGTAACCGGCCTCACAAAGAAGGACAATCACTGGGAGAACGATCTCTACGACAAGGCAAAGGCAAACCTGCGTCTGAAAGTACAGGGTGGGATCGGAGAGATCAGGATTATCGGGTAGTGTTCGGGGATGACCGGTTGGGGTGTCGGATTTAAATGTGCGACCGTCCCCATTTGGGAAAGTTAGTTCACGAGAGCGATCTTCTGCTGCACGGCCGCGCCAGCTTGGGTGATGTCCGAGTCAAAAGTGACATTGCCGCTGCCGGTAAAAGTCATACTCTTTACCACAAACGACGCGTCCTGGACTCCAACGTTGCCGTTTCCCGTGTACGTCACAGCGTCTTTAGGGAGATAGATTGCCCCGGTCAGCGTTTGATTGCTGCTCCCAGTAAATGCGTCGGATACAAGAGACGACGCGCTGCGGTTCTCGAAAAACAGCATCCCTTCTTCCGAACCGCTTGTCGTGGCACTGAGGTTTATTGCACCGCTTCCAGTCACGTTGATCGGACCATAGGGATGTGTAGCGTCGAAAGTGTTATAGAACGTAACGTTGCTGCCTGACAACGAACCACTACCAGTTGCGCTAAAACCACCGCCTACGAGAGTATACGTTCCCGCCCCGAAAGTAGTAGGTCCACTTCCGATGGTGCTAAATCCACCAACGAAGACATATGTCCCCTGCCCAAAACTGACAGTTCCACTACCCGTATTAATGAACCCGCCGAGGAAGGTATAGGATCCGGGATTGAAGGTGACGTTGTAAGAGCCGACTATACTGACCTGGGAACAATAGGTCCCAGGTGATAAAGTAACCGTGCCACTGCCAACAAAACTCGTTGGATTGCTGTTTGGGCAGCCCGACGAAGAATAAGCAGAAGAAGGTTCTGGAACACTCGCTAAGGGGTCGCCGACAGGGGAAGCATTGATCGTTGGAGTTGGCGAGGGTGGCGGACTGCCGACGTTTTGGTAATTGCCAACAATTTGAATGGAAGTGGCGCTCAACGTGGCGCTCCCGACCATGCTAAGCGCGGACGAAGAATTGGAGTCAATTGCCATTCCGCAATTCGAGAGAGTAAAAGTTCCGGAGCCAGTTATTGAAACGCCAGTTCCAGATGAACCGAGAGTGACAACGCAGTCGGTCATTCCCGACGTCAAGATCGCCGCAGTTGCTTTCGCCTGTACAGTACTCGCCGATGGCCCAATCAGACGGATGAGGAATGTAGGCAACGTCCTTTGAACTGTTACTGAGACTGCTGCAGGCGAGAAGCTTGTCGACAGCGTTACTCCGGACACACTGGTGGGGAAGCTCACGGTCACTTTATCTTTCGAGGTTCCAAAGCCATTGTCCTGCGCGAAGACGCATGGAACTCGAAGGTCCAATGTTGCGGGTGGCACGGCACAGGGAAACGGTCCCGTCGTAGAAAAAGGATGGGCTGAGCTGGCGTTCGTCCCCTTCAAGAGCTCGAGAACACCCGCTTGCGCAGACGCATCAGCGGCTGTCTGGGCCATCTGGAACTGAGCGTATATTTGAGACCCATCGATTGCCAATCCAATGGCTCCGATCAGAAAGATGCTCATGGCCAGAGCCACCAGGACGACCGCCTGGCCCTCTTCGCCTTTGCAGCGTTGAACTCGTGGCTTCAAAATACGATTACCCCCTGGCTTGTGCTTCCCAGATTGGCGTGCAGCGGAAAGTACTTTGTAAGTGGGTCGTACGGATACACCACGGTCACAGTAACGGTGGATCCGACAGCATTTGAATTACCGGCATACGTAACCCCTATGGTCAGACCAGTGGCCGCAGTATTGAGCGGCGCGGCAGCGAGAAAATTCTTCACAACTGTCTGCACCTGGCTCACTGTAGCCGGATCATCCGCCCCATGGACGACGGCATAACGCGTCCCGGCCCGCGCCGCATTGGCAACAGTTGTATACACCAGCAGTAAACGGCTGATATCAACCATTCCGAGCAGCAACATCGTCAGCATCAAGGCGCTGAGGCTGAACTCGACGAGACTTTGGCCGGATTCGTTCTTAATGCATCTGCGCAACCTGCGAAGATTCATTGGATCAATCTCATTACCGAACGGGAGTGAATTTGAGAGGGCATGGTTGGCAGCCCGATTGACAATGCAGGGAAACTAAACTTCGAGTAGAACGGAGTAAACGTGTAGGTCACATCTATCGCTAACGTAACGTAGCTTGACGGCTCTGGATCGGCAGGAGGAGCGGTAACGCCGTTCGGACAGGATCCCCCTCCCAGAGCGGTCACGGTGCCGTTGTTGTTCTCACAGACAGTCACGGTGGGGTTCGACGAGCTCGCATTTGGAAGCGAAGACGTTTCCTGTTGAACGATAGCTTTGACCTGGCTTAGGGTGGCCGAACTCGGCGATCCAACTGAGGAGGCGCCCAGGGCGGCGTATTGAGCTCCGGCGCGCGCCGCACCCGCAACAGTGACCCAATCGTAGAGTAAGCCGCCAAAGTTGACGGCGCAGATGATCAACAGAAAGAGCAAGGGAATGAGAAGCGCCATTTCGACCAGCGCCTGCCCTTGTTTTCCATGCTTCGCAGCGTCGATTCGGCCTAATAGCGGTGGCCGGCAGTAGATCGCTTTGCTCCGTTCATTGTCATACCGTTCCATCTCCTCCGCCGGGGCAGCAATTCATCATCCAATTGCGTTTGAGAAGGGTAGATTGTCCTGGTGAACAGTTCCAGAACGCTGCGTATGACTAAGCGGCGCCGCTATCGGTGGGTTCGACCAACCGCTCTACGTTTACGGAATAGATGGCGAATTTTCCGCCGTGATCGCTTTGGAAGTATACCCGCCGGCTGTCTGCGGAAAACGCCGGGGCGACGGCGGCCGGGTGGCTGGCGCGGTGTTCGCACAGCGTCATCTCGCGGCGCACACTGCGGAGCAGCAGAACGATAGTCGGCTGCGCCTTGCTGCGGCTTGCTCCCACAAACACCGATCCATCTTCGTTTGGAGCAAAAGCCGCAAATTGGCTGGTGGGACTGACGCAATCTTCTGCCCCGTTCTCAAGGTGGACTTCATGGATTTCGGAAAGAAATCCGTCGCCCGCTGGAACGTCGCGCAGAAACAACACGGTTTCACCCGTTCTTGACCAGACCGGATTGCTCACCCGGCCCTTTGCCAGCAGAACCGGCGCGGCTCCGGCCGCGGATGCAGGCGCGTACCAGAACTCCCGGTCGTTGGATGGGGTGGGCCGCTCGAAAAGACATCCCTGCCCACCCGGCCTGACCAGGCACCGCGGCGCAACGTTGTCGGCTACTGGGGCGGGATCGCCGCCGTTCACCTGTTCGAGCTTTCCCTTGCGCACTATAAACAGCCCAGCACCCGTTTCATCCACCCCGAATGCCTCGACCTCCGTCTCGATGGTGCGGGTTTTCTTACTGGCAAGGTTGGCCTCAATCAGCGTGCCGCCGTCGCGGAAATAAAGAAGCTGGCTTTTCTCGATCAGGCTCAACGAAGATGGATCCAGGTTTGTCGTATCGACGATCTTGCGCAGCGCACCGGTCCGCAAATCAACCTGGTAGGGCATGAGTTGGCCTTGCCGGTCGGAGGAAAAGACCAGATAACGCTCTTTAACGGAAACGAAGCGGTTCGGCGCCGCCGGCAACATGCTGTTGCTAGTAGGCGCAGTCAGCCTGACAACCACGTTTTCCGTCGTCGGATCGGGAAACCTGACGAATTCGCCGACGCTGGGAAGGGGCTTGGCCTTCTTGCCCCGATTCTGCGCGGCTACCAAGCAACCGGGAAGCATGGCCATCACCGCGCGGCGGGTGATGCTTTCTTTCACTACTGACAACGACGTTAGATCCTTGGCCAGCTTGTCTGAGAACTTCTCCCTCGGACTTGGACAGAACTCCACTGATAGCTTTCAGTCCTCAGCGTTCAGCTATCAGCAGAAGCTGACGGCTGACTGCTGATGGCTGATGGCTGAAGCTCTCGTCATGGCTGAAACCCTCATCGGCAAGCCAACAGATTTCAAGCATCCTTAGCTAGTCTTAGTCTATCAGCGACTGTTCCATCTACAATCCGAGATCACTGTGGAGGAGCTGGGTGGTCAATGTCCGCGGCCGCGGCGCCCTGGGGAGGTACTTGTAAGGATTCACGGGAGTACCGGCAACCCGTACTTCGTAGTGCATATGCGGCCCGGTTACCCGGCCGGTGCCACCTGAAAGCGCGATTACCTGCCCGTCACGAACTTCCTGGCCGGGCACGACGAGACATTGCGACAGATGAGCGTAGTATGTTTCCAGTCCGCTCCCGTGATTTATCACCACGAGCTTTCCGTAGTCTCCGCTCCAGCCCGCGCTTACGACCACACCATCTGCCGTCGCGTGAACCGGAGTACCAACCGGAGCCGCCAGGTCGATTCCCGTGTGGAATGCGCCTTCGCCGGAGAGAGGATCGGTCCGGCCGCCGAACGCGCTCCGGAGCAGACCTTTGATCGGCCAAAGGTCCGGCGTGGAATGCGATTGCCACTGGTAGGCATAGTGATGGTAGATCCCCGAATAAGTCGCGGATTTCAGGAAGTTGTATTCCTCAATCGATTCCTTAACTGTGGGCGCGAGAGGGGCATCGAACACGTGCGTACTCGCCGCAGCAGGTGAGGACTTGATGCCATATGCCACCGTGACTTCGCTCGCCAGGCTTTCGAGTGAGGCCATCTGCTCCTTGTGCTGGCGGGCCTGACTTTGCAGTTCCTGGTAGCGCGCTCGCAGATGGTCGAAGTCAGCCATCAACGCGTCATAATGCGAGGCTTTCAAGCTCATGCGAACGTAGCTTGAAAAAAGTCCAAAGCAGATTAGCGAGAGGAGAAGCAGAGAGCAAAGAGCGTAGGCGAGAGAGCGGTAGGTGATTTGGATGCGCTTCACCTGTCCGGGTACGGAATGGGCAAACTCGACTACGAGAAACTGTTGCTTCATCTAACTCCTCGGGGATTCGAACCTACCCGTCCGATGAGTAGTGCGCCGTCCCCCCAGGCTGGGCTCAATTTTTAAACGAATTCTCAGGCTAACCCGAGGGGAATTCCATGTCAATGAATTATTTGCCGATAGCAGCCGTTTATGCTATCAAAAACGTGGACGCCTTGCCTCAATAGAGAGTTTCCGTAACTCACATGAGCTCTCATGGAGTCTTTCAAAATATGAAGGCTATTCGTTTACTTCTTGCGGGACTGTTGGCTTCCGCACTGATCTGGGCAGCCGATGTTACCGGCAAGTGGACAGCGGAATTGCCGGCCCGCGGCGGAAGCACGATGACCATGACTTTGAATTTGAAAACTGACGGCAACAACCTGACCGGTATGATCGGCGGCCAGCGCGGAGAAATCCAGATCACCGACGGCAAGGTAGATGGGGACAATATCTCTTTCTCAGTCGTCAGGGAATTCAACGGCAACCAGTTCAAGCAGAACTATAAGGGCAAGGTGGAAGGCGACACCATCCACTTCACCGTCACGATGGAAGGCACAAACGGGAACGGCCGGTCACGGCAGTTCGACGCCAAACGCGCATCCTAGCGCAGAGCTGACCGCTTTAGACGTCGTGCTGTAGATAATCAAGCATGGCGTTCGAACGCGAGATGGAGTTGGCCAAGCTGGTGGCCCAGGAAGCAGGCGCGCTGGCTCTCGATTACCAGCGGAGGGGCGTAATCGCCGAAGAAAAGGCAGATGAGTCGCCCGTAACCGCAGCGGACCGTGGCTGCGAGAAGCTGATAGTTGAGACGATCAGCCGGGAATTCCCTGAAGACGGCATTCTAGGCGAAGAGGGTGCCAGCCGCCAAAGCCGGAATGGCCGCCGATGGATCATCGATCCGATTGACGGTACGCGCGACTTCGTACGCGGTATTCCGCTGTGGGCGGTTTTGATCGGCCTGGAACAGGATGGCGAGATTGTGGCCGGTGCGGCTCACAGCCCGCGGCAGGGTTTGCTGCTTTGGGCCGCGCGCGGCCAGGGCGCCTGGGCAAACGACGCGCGCATCCGCGTTTCCGATCAATCGGCGCCTGAGAAGGCAGTCCTCTCTTTTAACGGATTCAACAAAGCCGGTGTGGAACGGCTGGAAGCTCGGCTGTTGCCTTGGATTCAGCGGTTCTGGGCTGTACGCAGTCTTGGGGGCGCGGTGGACGCAATGCTGGTTGCGCAGGGACAGGCCGACGTTTGGATTGAGCCGAATGCCGCGGCCTGGGATCTGGCCCCACTGAAGCTGTTGGTCGAAGAAGCAGGCGGTATCTTTAAGAGCTTTTCCGGTGAGAACACGATTTATGCCGGTGACGCCTATGCCTGCGCTCCGGGAATGGAGCCCTACGTCAAGGAACTGCTCGGGGCCGCATAAAAGGGGTTACAGATAAAGAAGATGTCTGGTTACGAAGCACTGCGTAAGGCGGCAGCGTGGGTGGACCTCTCGGCGCGCGGAAAAATCCGTGCGACGGGTGAAGATCGGGCGCGGCTTTTGCACGCGATGAGCACGAACTCGGTGAAGGACTTGGCGGAAGGCGCGGGTGTGTACCTGTTCTTTCTGAATGACAAGGGCCGCATTCTGGGGGATGCCTACCTTTATAACTTCGGCGAAGACATGCTGCTCGACACGGAGCCGGAGACCGCGCTCAAGATTCGCGACCATCTGGAGCGTTACATCATCGCCGATGACGTCACGCTCGAGGATGAAACGACTCTTTGGGCGGTGATCGGCTTGGAGGGACCGGCGAGCGTCGAGACCGCCTGCGATATGGGGGTCACGATCCCGGAGAACAGATACGGTGTCCAGGAGTGGGGCAGCGGCTTCGTCTCACGCGTCGCAAGCTCAGGGCCGGAGGGGCTGAGAGTGTTCGTTCCGGCCGCCGAGAAAGAAGCGTTTATCCAGCACCTGAAAGCCGCCGATGTTCCGCACGCGACAGCCGAGGAAGCACGCGTGGTTCGCATCGAAAACGCCATCCCGAGGTATGGCGAGGAGATTACGGAGCGTTACCTGGTGCAGGAGACCCAGGCAATGCATGCCATTCACTTCAACAAGGGATGCTACCTGGGACAGGAGATCGTAGAGCGGGTGCGGTCACGCGGGCAGGTGCACCGGCTGCTCATGCCGATTCGCATTCAAAGCACGACGGCGCCGGAGCCCGGAACGAAGCTGAACGCGGACGGCGCGGACGTAGCGGAGATCGCGTCGGCAGTGTACTCGCCGGCGCTTGGGGAGGTAGTCGCGCTTGCGTATGTTCGGACCGAGGCGGCACATAGCAAACCGGCGATGAAGGTCAGCGGCAGCGAAGAGCCAATTGTCGCGCGCATCGCCTAGTCCTACCCAAAGATATTTGAAATTTGTTTATGAGGGCGTACAGGGCAATAAACGAGAGCCATCAGCCATCTCCAAAAAACGCTCGTACAGCTGCGGCATTTTCAAAGAGTTAGCTTTTCGCGGTTTCTGGCGCTAGCGACCTCCCCGAGGGGCGGTCGGTTGCTGATAGCTGAACGCTGATGGCTGAGAGCTCTCACTAGAGCTCTGGTCCAAACCTGAGAGAGAACTTCTCGGACAAGCTGGCCAAGAATCTAGCTAGTCCAGCGGCTGCCGCTCTTGTCGAAGGGGAATTTGTCTAATCATCGCCGAGCAAGCGCCCATAGGGTTCGAGCGACTCGACGTTGTCGCAGACCGCTTTAATAGCCGCGGTGATGGGAATCGCCAGTACCAGACCGACACCGCCCCACAGCAATCCCCAGAACATGATCGCGATGGTCACCACCAGCGGGTTCAGGCGCACGCGGCGGCCGATGATTTTCGCGTAGAGAAAGTTCATGGATACGATGTGCAGGGCAGCCGTGATCAGCGCGACGGTGATGACGATTTTGAACTTGTTCGGAACGGCGAGCGCCGCCAGTACGGGCGGAAGGACGCTGAGCGGCAGACCGACGTAGGGAACCAGGCTGAAGAACGCGCTTAGCGGGCCAACGAGCGGCCAATAGGGCACTCCGAGGAGAAAGAACGTCATCGTGCTGAGGCTGCTGAGAAGCACCCAGAGCAAGAAATTGCCAAGAACATAGGCGCGGGTTGATTCGCCTACGCCCGCCCAGCTCTTGCCGACCATGTAGCGGTCCTGTCCGGGAAACAGCCGCGAGAAAGTCTCGCTCATGTGCTCGCCCCAACTCAACATGAAGTACACGAGGAAGGGAACGAACGAGGCCATGACCAGCACATGGAAGTACCCGGACACGTAGCGGTAAAGGGTGGTGAGGACCGGCTTGGGGTCGGTGTGGATCCGGACTTCCTGTATGACAGGCGGGGGCGGCGGGGTTGGAACCGCATTGCGCTTGCGGCGCGCCTTTGCTGCTTCCTGGGGCTTCTGTTGGATTTGCTGCTCCTGCTGAAGAAGGTTCTTCGGAAGGAGCGAGCTGATCGTGTTCTGTTCGAACTGATCCAAATCATTATTGGCCCTTGTCCAGATCTCGCTAAGACGCGAGCTATAGGTTGGCAGATCTTCGCCGATAGTAGAGAGCTCGCTCCAGGCCATAGCGGCGAGCAGATAGACGAGGATGCTCGCGATGCCGATTACGATAGCGGTTGCTGCCGCGCGCGGGATACGCAGCTTCATGACCAGCACGACCGCCGGGTTTAGAATCAGGGCAACCAGCGCCGAGATGATCAGGGTGACGATCAGATCACGGCCGTAGTACAGCACGGCAATAAGCGCCGCGAACGCGATCAAAGAAGTGCCTATGGCTAGGGTTCTTTGCGAGGGCTGCGAAGGAGTCAGAATTGCCAAAGCGAAGGACGGCCCGTACCGCCAATGTAGCATGGTCCGAGCACTCTATAATCCAAACTTGACGGTCACAAAAGAACAGCCGCGCGAGGGCCGGATTCTGGCTCTCGATGTCGGGAAAAAAAGGATCGGGCTGGCGGTCAGCGACGAGCTGGGCATTACCGCGCAGGGATTGGAAACGCTCCAGCGCAAGCGCATTCGCGACGATATACATGCGCTCAACGAGCTGAGCAAGCAGTACCAGGTGCAAACATTGCTGGTAGGAAGACCGCTGCATATGAGCGGCTCCGAAAGCCGGCAGAGCGAGTACACTCGCGAGTTTGCCGAGCGGTTAGGAGAGGAGATCGGGATCAGGGTCGTGTATTGGGATGAACGGCTGACATCGATGGAAGCGGAGCGCGCGCTGCGTGAGGGAGGCGCTTCCCTGGAACAACGGAAGAAGGCGGTGGACCGTATGGCTGCCGTGCTGTTGCTCGAAAGCTACCTCGGGTATCTGCGGAGTGCGGCCGAGGCGCAGGGGGAGGGCAGGCTTTGAGCAGGCGCCGCGGATTTTTGGGGGTAATCCTTGTCAGTATTCAGATCCTGCTGGCGGCCGCGGTCGCCCTTGGAATCGCGCTGGGCGGGTATTGGTACTTCGGGCCTTATCGCGGGTTCGCCACGGAGACTTTCGTCGAGATCGAACACGGAATGTCCTCGCGGCAGATCGCCGACCAGTTGACGCATCAGGGTGTGATCCGGTCATCCTGGGCGTTTATGGCCGTTCGGCTACTGCATCCGCGCGCCCCGCTGCAAGCCGGCGAGTACCGGTTCGGCTCCGCGCAGACACCATGGCAGGTTTTCGATGAGATCCGGCGCGGTGAAATTTTCTATGAAGACTTTACGGTGCCCGAAGGCAGCAACATGTTCGATATCGCGTCGCTGCTGGATCAATCGGACCTGGTGAGGGGAAATGCCTTCCTGAAGGCGGCCGCACGCCCGGACATCATACGGGATCTGGATCCACAAGCGCCGAGCCTGGAGGGTTATCTGTTCCCTTCCACCTATCGCCTGACCCACCGCACAACGGCCGACCAGCTATGCCGCCTGATGACCAACGAATTTCGAAAGCAATGGGCGCTGCTGCACCCGCCGCCAGAGACCGATCTCCATCAGACTGTGGCGATCGCTTCACTGGTGGAAAAAGAGTCGGCTGCGCCCGATGAGCGGCCCGTGATCGCCTCCGTCTTTCTCAATCGGTTGAAGCTTCACATGTCGCTGCAGTGTGACCCGACGACGGTTTACGCAGCTTTGCTGGAGAACCGCTATAAGGGTGTGATTCACAAATCGGATCTCGCGAGCGAGAATCCTTACAATACGTATGCGCATGCCGGCCTGCCGCCCGGACCGATCGCGAATCCGGGAGCGCAGTCGTTGAAGGCCGCACTGAGCCCGGCAACGACGGATTACCTTTATTTCGTCGCTAAGCCCGGAGGAGTTGGATCGCACGTCTTCTCCGCGACATTGACCGAGCACGACAAAGCCGTACTGGAATACCGGAAAAACGCACGCTGATGGGAGCGCGCTAAAGCCACCGCTAAACCGGCCGATGACTTCTGTGTAGGAGATCGGCTTGTATTCACGCGCTAAATTCCTGGCGAACATTGCCTTGGGTGCCATCCTGCCCACTATTGCCGGCTTCGGGGAATCAGCCGTTCCCTCCGGGGCAGCGCTAAGTGCCGGCATCGCGGAAGCGAATGCAGGAGCGTATGACAAGATGCAATCCTTTGTCTGCAGCGAGCGGATCGACCGTTTTGCCGGAAAAACAGGCGCCGGGACCGCACACCACCTGGATACAATCCGCGCGAAAGTTTCCTTCGAGAACGGACAGGAGCACTATTCGGAGGTAACCCGGGACAAGCGGTCTCTGCCGGGAATTTCCAGTGTGGCGGGCGCCTGGTCGGAAGGCGAGTTCGGCACGCTGCTGCATCAAACAGAAGAATCTCTACGAAGTAAACCAATTCAATTCGAGAGAGAGGGCGAGATCAATGGGACGGCAGCCGCGGAATTTCACTTCGATGTTGCCGAGCAGGACAGTCCGTGGGATCTGATCGTAGCCGGGCGCCATTATCGTGTGCCGTTCCGGGCAGAGGTCTGGGTGGCGAAATTTTCCCGAGAGATTATAAAGGTTAGCCGTAAATACATTGGCGATGGCGATGACAGCCTCGCCAGTACGAATATTGCCGAGCTCAAGTGGAGCCTGACGCTGGCCCCGATAGAGATGAAGGGCAAACGCTGGCTGTTGCCCAAAGACGGCGAATACTCAGTGGAATACAAGGAAAACGGGCACCGCGAGTGGAATGAGCTCACGTTCTTCGATTACCACCGCTATGGGGCCGAAGCCACCGTTCGTTTTAGTTCGGAAGAATAGCCGCGCAAGCGAAGGCGGCCGCTTTATTGTGCGCCACGGCTGAGCAGCATCACTTTCAAGGTGTGAAAGATGATGTAGAAGTCCAGAGCCGGCGCGACGTTCTTAATGTAGTAAAGATCGTATTCGAGCTTTATCATGGCGTCCAATTGCGAATCGCCGTATTTGTGGTTGATTTGAGCCCATCCGGTAATACCCGGCTTCACGGCGAGGCGCTGGCGGTAATAGGGGAGTTTTGCCGCAAGCATTTCGACGAATTCGGGGCGCTCAGGCCGGGGGCCGACAATCGTCATGTCACCTTTCACGACATTCCACAACTGGGGCAACTCATCAAGCCGCAGCCTGCGAATCCAGCGCCCCACGGGGGTGATCCGGGGATCGTCAATCTTGGCCCAAACGGCTCCGGTGCGCGCTTCGGCGTCGACGTACATTGATCGAAACTTGTAAAGAGTGAAGACCTTTCCATTCAGGCCGACGCGCCGCTGGCGGTACAAGACCGGTCCGGGGGAAGACGCTTTCACGGCGATCGCGGTGAGAAGCATCAGAGGAGAGGTCAGGATCATCCCTACCGCGCCAATGATCAGTGAATACGCGTTCTGGAACATGATCGCCTGAGGGCGGGGTCCCAGTTGCGAAGAGAAGATTAATTGCGACGGCTGGATCTTCCCGCTGCAGACGCGGTGCATGGCCATTTCATAGGTATCGGCCGCGTCTTCGATCATGACTCCGGAGAAGCGAATCTCAAGCAGGTCCTGGACAGGGAGGCGGTTGCGGCGCTCGGCCATCCCGACGACGATACGGGTGGGTTTGAGTTCCTCACAGACGCGCCGGACATCGCCGATTTTGCCCAGGCAGGGGATCGGGAAATCGCAGGGCGATTCCTCACAGATATACCCCAGGAGCGTGTATCCGAGTTCCGGGCGGTCACCAAGATGGGCGATCACGTCGCCGAGAATGCTGGAATTACCCAGGAGCAGAACACGCTCGGAGCGCAGGCCGGCGACGACGTATTTCCAGTACGCTGTACGCCAGAGCGGCAGAAGAATGATCACGCCCAGGCTTCCCACGATCATCAACCAACGGCCGAGCAGCAGATCGGGCCGGAGATAGCCGACGAAAGCCATGAAGAGCAGCGCGCAGCCGACGGCGAGGCAGATCTGCTGTACCAGCAGGATGCGCGAGGGGATCCTCAGATTGGCATAGAGATCCTGAAAATACAGAACCAGAATGATCATGCCGGTTACGACCAGCAGCTTCCAATAGTTGTTCTCTTCAAAGAGGTAGAACGGAAGGTCTATGTTGAGGACCAGGATGGCTAGCGTGTAGCAGGCCAGAACGAGAAGGATCTCGGAGATGAGCAGCGCAACAACGCTGGTGGGGATAAAGACTCGAAAAAGGCGGATCACGCGAGTTTTTCAGACCCTGAAATGCCAGATGAGTGTAGCATGTTGCCGCTTCGCAAGCCGGTTTCATGGGACTCTTCAGGAATTGACAGGCAAGACTAAACGCTAGACGCTCAACCCACTGATTTCCTAGACATTTAATGTGTGCTTCAAGTCAGCCGAACCATGCTATAAAGAAATAAGATCTTACCGGTCGCAGATCAGCGTATTGATCTCTCCACTCGGTTGCTCAATGCTTCGACTCACTAAAAAGGCAGACTACAGCCTGATTGCCCTCAAGCACTTCGCCGCGCGGCAGCGGGAGAGTGGGGAGGCAGTCAGTGCAAAGGAGGTTGCCGACACCTGCGGCATTCCGCTTCCGCTGCTTTCCAAGTTGCTGCAAAAGCTAGGGAAAACCGGCTTTCTGGTTTCCGAATACGGTACCAACGGCGGATACCGGCTGGCGCGCGACCCGGGACGGATTTCGGCGCTGGAAGTGATCCGCGCAATCGACGGGCCGGTTGTGCTCGCGAACTGTTTCACGGATAGCCTGCGTTGCGATCATTCGAGCCGCTGCACGGTGAGACGGCCGCTGAAGCGCATACACGAAGCGATCCTGCGACTTCTCGAGAGCGTCAGCATCCAAGACATGCTGCAGGACTCCGAAGATGCCGGGCAGCATGAATCCATGCGTGACACTCTGGTAGCGCTTCAGACCAGTTCTAAGAACCTAGATCCGCACGGTCCCCTGGGGACCGGCAAAGAAATGACCCTGTTAGGAAAATGAATCGTATGAAATTGCCGATCTACATGGACAACCACGCGACGACGCGTATGGATCCGCGTGTTTTCGACACGATGAAGCCGTACTTCCTCGAGATCTACGGAAACGCCGCCTCGCGGAATCACAGTTACGGATGGGAAGCGGAAGAAGCGGTTGAAAAGTCACGAAAACAGATCGCGGACCTGATCGGCGCGACGCCAAAGGAGATTGTCTTCACAAGCGGGGCGACCGAATCGAACAACCTGGCGCTGAAGGGCATCGCGCAGATGTACGCAGAGCGCGGCAACCACATCATTACGCAGGTGACCGAGCATAAAGCAGTGCTGGACAC
Organism: Acidobacteriaceae bacterium; assembly: GCA_019233755.1. Taxonomy (GTDB): domain Bacteria; phylum Acidobacteriota; class Terriglobia; order Bryobacterales; family Bryobacteraceae; genus Bog-105. The sequence continues at coordinate 21,236 of JAFAMD010000044.1, forward strand.
CTGCAAGCGCCTGGAAAAGGAAGGCGTGCGCGTAACCTATCTGCCGGTGCGGCAGGATGGCTTGATTGATCTCGACCAGTTGCGCGACGCGATCACGGACAAGACCATTTTGATTTCGATCATGTATGCGAACAACGAGATCGGCGTGGTGCAGCCCGTTCGTGAGATCGGAAAAATTGCGAAGGAAAAAGGCATTCTTTTCCATACGGATGCAGTGCAGGCAGTGGGCAAAATTCCGGTGAACGTGGTGGCGGATGGGATAGATGTGCTTTCCCTGAGCGCGCATAAGTTTTATGGACCGAAGGGCGTGGCAGCGCTTTATGTCCGGCGCAGGAATCCGCGCGTTCAGATCACTGCGCAGATGGATGGCGGCGGGCACGAGCGCGGCATGCGGTCCGGCACGCTGAACGTTCCAAGTATTGTGGGACTGGGAGCAGCCTCCGAGATCGCCAAGAATGAGATGCCTGAGGAATCGAAGCGACTCCGCTTCCTGCGCGACAAGCTGAAAGACAGGCTGTTCCGCGACCTCGACGAAGTCTACATTAACGGTTCGATGGAGCACCGGCTGCCGCACAATCTCAACATCAGCTTCGCGTATGTGGAAGGTGAGAGCCTGCTGATGGGCATCAATGACATTGCGGTTTCAAGCGGTTCCGCCTGCACCTCGGCCACGCTCGAGCCGAGCTACGTGCTGAAGGCCCTGGGGGCCGGCGACGACCTGGCGCACTCGTCGATCCGCTTTGGAATCGGACGGTTCAACACAGAAGAAGAAGTGGATTACGTCGGCGACAAGGTGGTTGACGTCGTCGCGAAACTGCGCGAGCTTTCGCCGCTGTACGAGATGGCGAAAGAAGGCGTGGATCTGTCGAAGGTATCTTGGACGGCACACTAAGGAGGGGTTAAAAACGATGGCATATTCTGACAAGGTTCTGGATCATTACAATCACCCGCGTAACGTGGGTTCTCTAGACAAGAGCAGCCCCGATGTGGGGACTGGAATGGTCGGCGCACCCGAGTGCGGCGACGTCATGAAGCTTCAGGTGAAGGTCAATCCGGAGACCGGCGTGATTGAAGACGCCAAGTTCAAAACGTTCGGTTGCGGGAGCGCCATTGCCAGTTCTTCGCTGGCTACCGAATGGCTGAAGGGTAAGACGGTGGAGCAAGCGCTCGAAATTAAGAACACGGACATCGTGAACGAGCTCTCTCTGCCACCGGTGAAGATTCACTGCTCAGTACTCGCCGAAGACGCGATTAAAGCTGCCATCGGCGACTACAAGAAGAAGCAGACCACCCGAAGCTCTGAAGCGGTTGCGGTCAACTGAGAAGGAGATATCCTCTGATGGCTGAGTTGACTCAGCTTGCCGGAGTGGCGGACCAATCCGCGCCCTCCGAGCCGGCGCCCAAACAAATTCATGTCACGCCGAAGGCTGTGGAAAGAATTCGCAGCGCCTTCGCGCGTGAAGGGGTGAAGGGCGGCTTACGGCTCGGCGTGCTGGGCGGCGGCTGCTCGGGCTTGAGCTATCAGTTCAAGTTCGCAGCAGATCCGCGGCCGAAGGACTACATCTTCGAGTTCGATGACGTGAAGGTCTTTGTCGATCCGAAGAGCATGCTGTTCCTGGACGGCATGACGCTTGACTGGCAGGATTCGCTGATGCAATCCGGATTCGTATTTCACAATCCGCACGCGACTAAGAGTTGCGGCTGCGGCACTTCCTTTTCGGCTTAGCCGCCGCACGCCCAAGCGAACTGGTCCGGGCTGCCTCCCGGACCGCGCTGGCTGCGAGACAACAGGCTTATCCTCATCCTGTTTGCAATGCCTATCCTTTCCAAGAATTTCTATGACTTCTTCGGTATCGACCGGAGATTAACTCTCGACATTGAGCAACTGCAGAAGCGGTTTTATGAATTAAGCCGCCAGTGGCATCCGGATCGCTTCAGCCGTAAGAGCGCCGAAGAGCAGTCACAGGCACTCGAAGCGACGGCAATCTTGAACGATGGCTACCGTACGCTGCGGGATCCGGTAAAACGCGCGGAGTACCTGCTCACCGATGAAGGATTCCCGGTCGGCGAGCAACGCTCGAAGGATGTGCCGCCTGAACTGCTCGAAGAAGTGTTCGAGCTCAATATGATGCTCGAAGAATTGAAAGGCGGGGACGATTCTGCCCGCCCGCAACTGGAGACCGCCAGGCAGCATTTCCTGGCGTTACGAACCGCGGTGGACCATGAGCTGGAAGCTCTCTTCGCCAAGTACGACGCCTCCGAGCCGCAGAGCGAAACGGCAAAGCAGGCGCTGCACGAGATTCGAGGAGTTCTCAACCGCCGCCGCTATATCGAAAATCTGATACGAGATGTAGACCGTGCGCTGAATCCCGCAGGGGCGGCGCACGAGTCCGTTGAGGGCCGCCTGTAAGATGGGAACTTTTCAAATTGACTTCGGCGAGAGCCGGAAATCGAAGATCGTCGGCATTGACTTGGGCACGACCAACAGCCTGGTCGCCTACATGGACCTGACGGGGCCGCGGATTATCGACGATGCGGAAGGGCGCAAGATTGTGCCGAGCACCGTCTCGTTAACGCCCGACGGTAAGCTCGTGGCCGGCGAGCCGGCGAAAGAGCTGCTTTTGACGGCTCCCGACCGCACTGTCTATTCGGTCAAGCGGCTGATGGGACGCGGCGTAGCCGATGTGCAGGAAGAGCTGAAGCTGTTTCCATTTCGCATTGCCGAAGACAGCGACTCGGTGATCAAGCTGAGACTTGGCGATCGCACGTTTACTCCTCCGGAGATCTCCGCGGCCGTTTTGAAGCAGTTGAAGGAGAACGCGGAAGCCGCATTGGGCGCGCCCGTTACGGAGGCGGTGATTACGGTTCCGGCTTACTTTAACGATGCGCAGCGGCAGGCGACGAAAGACGCGGGCCGGCTGGCCGGCCTCGAAGTGCTGCGGCTGGTGAACGAACCTACAGCGGCTTCCCTGGCCTATGGTCTGGATAAACGAAAAGATGGAGTGATTGCCGTTTACGATTTTGGCGGCGGCACATTCGATATCTCGATTCTGCGGCTCCATGACGGCATCTTCGAGGTGCTGGCCACGAACGGCGACACTCACCTGGGCGGCGACGACATCGACAATCTTCTTCTGCGAATTGCGCTGGAGGATGTTCAGTCCGAGTGGAGCGAGGATCTGACGGCGGATTCGGAAGGAGTGCAGCGGCTTCGCCGGGCAGTGATTCACGCGAAAGAGGAGCTGTCGTTCGTGCCGCAAGCCCGGATTGAGCTGGCCTACAAGGGCAAGACGTATCAACGCATGATCGATCGCGAGCTGTTCGAGCGGCTGATCGCGCCCGTCGTGGAGCGGACGCTGGCACCGTGTCGGGCCTGCCTGGCGGACGCGAAGCTGACGCCGGAGCAGATCGATGAGGTCGTCATGGTGGGCGGTTCTACGCGCATTCCGCTGGTGCGGTCCGCAGTGGAGCGCCTGTTCAAGACAAAGCCGCATACGGAATTGAATCCGGACGAAGTGGTGGCGCTCGGCGCTGCCGTGCAGGCAGGCATTCTGGCGGGCGACGTGGAAGACAAGCTGCTGCTCGATGTCACGCCGCTATCGCTCGGCATCGAAACGATGGGCGGAGTGGTTTCGAAGCTTATTCATCGCAATTCCACCATTCCGGCCAGCGCGACCGAGACATTCACAACAGCGGTCGACGGCCAGCGGAATGTGCTCATTCACGTTCTGCAAGGGGAACGCGAACTGGTGAAGGACGCCCGTAGCCTGGCGCGATTCGATCTGAAGGACATTCAGCCGATGCCTGCCGGCCTGGCGCGCATCGAAGTGCGGTTCCTGATTGATGCGAACGGAATTCTGAACGTTACCGCGCGCGATGCTCGCACCGGAAAAGAGCAGAGCGTGGAAGTGAAGCCTTCCTACGGCTTGACCGAAGAGCAGGTTGAAGCGATGATCCAGGAGTCATTCGACAAGGCGGAAGAGGACCTGCGCGAGAGGCAGGTTCGCGAAGCGCGCGTGGAGGCAGACAATATCCTGGCGGCCACCGGAAAGGCGCAGAAAAGCGACGCCTGGAAGGAGATGCCGGCTGAAGAACGCGCCGCGATCGATGCGGCGAAGCGCGATCTCGAGAGCGTTTACAACAGCAGCGACCATCGCGTGATCAACGAGAAAATCGAGGCTTTGAACCAGGCGACCCGGCAGCTTGCCGAGAACATGATGAACACGGCGGTACGTGGAGCGCTAAAGGGCACAAAGGTCGATTAGCCCGGCGCGCTCGCCTACAATATAGCCATGCCTGGATTGACCTGGGACCATACCGAAGATATTGCGTTGAGCCTGTTCGAAGCACATCCGGATGTGGATCCGACCCATATCCGTTACACCGATCTGCATAAATGGATCACCGAACTGCCGAATTTTAAGGATGATCCCATGGCTTCGACCGAAGGCAAGCTCGAAGCCATTCAGATGGCATGGTTGGAGGAGTACCAGGATAACCAGTAAAGTAACGGTCACAACCATTGAACGACATGCCCGCAAGAGGCTCCGTCAGTGGATGTGCGCCAAGCACAAAGTGTCCTGGCCGGCGACCAAGCAATTTCCGGAAGCCGACCTACACGACGTGCTGGGCTTAGTCCGGCTTGCCACGCGGACGCGCAGCCTTCCGTGGGCGAACCCGTGGCCCTTTCTCCCGGGAGCCGGATGCGTTAGATGCGTCCGTCCGGTTAGATGAGCGGGGTGTGAAAACGGGGCAGGAGTCAGCCGTGACCGCACAGGCGTTTTGTGCCGTTGTGCGCGATTGAAAAAAGCTGAATGCCGAGTGCTGACGGCTGAAAGCTCCCGTAAGAGCGGCTGAAAGTTCTCGTAATTGCCTGATAATGACTGAATATTCTTGCTTTAATCGTTGCAATTGTGTGAATTATCGCGCCATTATCCCCGGCTCAATCGGATCACGGTAATCTCCGGCGGCGCACCCAGCCGCACCGGCCAGCCGATCGTCCCCAGGCCCGAATTGACGTAAATCATCGAAGTCGGCAAAGTATACAGACCTTTTGTGTATGGCGTTCGAAGCTCCGCCACATTGATGTTCGTCCCCAGAACATCCAGATTGATCTGTCCGCCGTGCGTATGGCCCGAAAGGGTGAGATCAAAGCCTTTGTCGGCGGCCGTGGGGAAAACATTGGGTGTGTGCGCCAGCAGCAGATTAAACGCGCCGGGGTCCACCAGGCCCTGAATATTCCGCAGGTAGGGTCCCTGCTTTTCGTAATCCACTCCGACTAAATTTAATCGGCTGTTGCCGAATATCAGCGGATCGGCCTCGTTCCGTAAGAAAAAAATGTCCAGTTCCCGGGCGCGCGCCTGTGCGTACGCCTCGGCTTTGGCAATCTGCTCATGGTTTCCCAAACATCCCCAGATCCCGTATCCAGCACGCAAACGCCGCAATTCGAGCAGGCACCTGTCCAGCGGATCGCCTTTTTTTGTAATCAGATCACCGGTGATGAACGCCAGGTCAGGCCGCAGATGATTGCTCGCGTCAACCACCCGTGCCAGGTCCTCGGGGCGGTAAAACTCGCCCAGATGGATGTCGCTGAGCTGCAGCATACGAAGCCCGGAAAGGTCATCTGGCAGACTCGGAAATTTCAGTTCGACTTCATTAATGCGGAAATCCTTCCGCGTAATGATTCCGAACCCGAGCGCTGCGGCGGGCGCTGCACAGGTCGCTGCCGCAAGCTTAAGAAGTTCGCGGCGCCCGGTCATGTGTCCAGAAAAGCTCACAACACATTGTATCGGCTGTTCCTGAAATCGGCAGTTGATTGCTCATGGCGCGCTTTCATTTTTCTGGAGTGCGCCATCCTAATTAACTACCCGGTTGCCCCCAATTTTGTGTGACGGTGTACAACATTTTCTCGGCTTACGGGGCGGGGTACTAGTACGCTTAAAACTTTTTAGAGAAATACTTTGAAATTATCGCAGTACCTGATAATATTACGTAGGAATCGGACGCGCGGAACTAATTAATTAGGAGTCAAAATGTTTTCTTGTGTAAGACGATGTTTAACAATTGGGGCTTTCTCGTTGATTGCGCCTGCCATCGGATTGTCCTCCACTGTTTCAGTCAATGGAGTTTGCGAGACTGCAAGCTGCACGGTCGATACTTTGAATCCTAACCAGGGTAACAGCGGCACGTTCAGTTACAACGTCAACGTAAACGGCGATCCATATCAGGTGTACGGAAATTACTCCGTTAGCAATCCAGCCGGTGCTCCATCGTTTATTTTTAATGCTTCTGCGAAGTACTTAGGCACGGCTACATTGGCCCAGAATGACGTGCTGAATATCGCCTTCGAGCAGAAGTACCTGGTGAACCCAGCCAACTTGACTGGCTGGTATTACACGACTGCCAGCGGCACTCTGAGCGGGAATGTTGGCGCAGGCAGCAACTGGCAAGTGACGCCTACAGTCAACGGTACGTCCCTCGGAACTGTCGGGCCCTACGGACCTGGCACCAACTCTGGTGGGGTCGAACTTTACTTTGGCCCGGGGTCGCCGACGAGTACCCCGGCACTAACCGGCAACCCGGTCGATGTTGCCCTGGACTACACCTACGATTTCACGGCCGGCACCGCCCCTGGTGCGGGCGGCGTTGGCTTCTCCCCCACACCCGAACCTGCTGAAACCCTCCCCGCTGGCCTGGCCTTCGCTGGAATCGTCTTCGTTCTTCTTCGCAAGCGCTTGTCCGCTCGCACGAACAACGCTTAATAACGAGTCAGAAACAAAGTTAGGAGATTACTCGCATGGAAGACCAAATCAAAAAGACCTCTCAAGAGAACCTTCAAACTGCAGACTCGCCGGAACGGCGCGAAGTGGTTCGGAAGCTGGGTAGATTCGCCGTCTACGCTGCGCCCTTTACCGTTCTGGCCTTTACGAAGAAGGCGTCTGCCGCCTCCGGTGGCTTTGGAGGGCACAACCCGGGCGCCCCGCCGCTCGGCCGCCACTAACCCACTCCCGCAGCAGGGGAGTTGAAGTGCACGCAGTAGTAACGAAGTCCGTTTGGCAAATTTGGGAATTCCCGGTTGCCGACTTCCTGATTCTGGCCCGTCCTGATGTGCCGGGCCTTTTCATCCTTAACCAGTCCGCGCGTCTTATCTGGGAATTACTCCGGGTAGTCTCTTCAACCGAAGAGGCTGCCCGCGAGTTATCTCTCGCCTGTAACATCCCCGTTGACCTGGCCTCTCGTTATCTGGAGCAAACCATGGCCGAGTGGCGCTCCGGGTTGCTATCGCCTCGTTCAGCCACCCCTCCTCCTGCTGGAACTCCTCCCTGTCCATCCATTTCACACAACGCCTTCTCCTGCGACTGCCACATCGCGAACCAGCGCATCCGCGTCGTCCTTCATGATCCCGAGTTACTGGAAGAAATCGCACCGCGGCTCGAAGGCCTGATGACCAGCTCATCGGATGAAATTGATTGTGTTTTTAACGTAATTCGAAACGAAAACAGCTTTTATATATTTCGCGATAGCGTGTTGGTAGCCCGCGAAGCCGATATCTGCTCCATTCGGGCCGTGCTCTTACAAGAACTTGTTCGCACTGCTCGCGGCGATCGCGACTGGTTGGCCGTCTTCCACGCTGGCGCCTGCGGCACTACCTCGCGCTGTGTCCTGTTTCCCGCCAATACCCACTCCGGCAAAACGACCCTCGCCGCCGCTCTTATGCACCGCGGCCTGACTTTCTACTGCGACGATTCTGCCGCCATAGAACGAAACACGCTCAGCGTGCCGGTCATGCCCTTCGCCCTTACTATTCGCGAGGGCAGTTGGCCGGTCCTCTCCCCCCGTTTCCCCCAGCTGAATTCCGCCCCCATCGTCTCGCGCTTTGGTCAGCGGGTCCGCTTTCTTCACCCGGAATGCGCAGACCACACGCTCAGTGGTCAAACTGCAGCGATTGTTTTCAGCAGCTACCAGGCTGGCGCCAAAACCGGGCTATTGCCTTTCTCGACGCTCGAAACGCTTCTCGGCTTGCAAGAGAGCGGTTTCTGGGTGCCGCATGATCGATCGAGTATCCAGTCGTTTTTGGACTGGATTCACTCCGTCCCCGCCTATTCGCTCACCTATTCCGATGTCGATGAAGCGGCTACCGTGGTCACCGATCTGCTGAAATGACAGATTGAGAATCCTATTCCTCTGCGCTCATCAGGTCTGGCCGCCCACTACCGGCGCTCGGCTGCGGAATTTCCATTTGGCAAACGCACTCGCCGCCCGCTGTGCGGTCACTTTGGTGCAGTTGCGTCCCCCGAATGAGTCGATCGCCGCGGCGGACGGTGCGGGGAGGTTCGAACGGGTCGTGGCTTTAGAGAAGGATCGCAGCTACACTCCCTCGAAAATCCTTCAAGGGCTCATCGGCCCAAGTCCGCTTCCGGTACTCAACTACTCCTCGCCGCAGGCAGCAAACGGCCTTCGGCAACTGTTGCTCGAGCAGCCCTTCGATGGCGTACAGGTTGAGGGGATCCACCTGTTGAGCTACCTGGCTGGAATAAACGCGCTCCCCCAAAAACCCGCCATAGTGGTGGACTGGCACAACATCGAATCGGAACTGATGCGGCGCTACGCTGCGACGGAGGCAAATTGGCCGAAGCGCCTGGCTGCCCGCCGCACCGCCACGCTGCTGGAGCGCGCGGAACAGAGGCTTCTCAGTGGCGCGCCAGTCCACACGGTCGCGAGTGCGCGCGAACGCGAAGTTCTGCTCGCGCGCAGCCCCCGGAACGACATCCGCGTTATCCCGAACGGCGTTGAAACATCCCGTTTCCTGCAAATCATCCGCGAGGGGCCGCCGGCGGCGCCAAAGCGTTCGCTTCTCTTCGTAGGCTCAATGGACTACCACGCCAATATCGATGGCGTGACCTGGTTTGCCCGCGCAGCCTGGCCGGCAATTCACGCCGCCTTCCCCGACCTCATCTTCACCATCGTGGGCCGTGAGCCCGTGCCCGAAATCCGTAATCTTGCCTCCGGCAGCGTCCGCGTAACCGGCACCGTCGATGATGTGCTGCCTTATTACCGGGACGCGTTCGCCGTAATCGTCCCCTTACGGGTCGGCGGAGGTACACGCCTGAAAATTCTCGAAGCGATGGCCGCCGGAGTGCCTGTCATTTCCACTGCGCTCGGGGCGGAAGGTATCGAAGTCACGAACGACACCAATATCCTGCTCGCCGACGATCCCGCCCAGATCCTCTCTGCTCTTCAGCGCCTTCACCGGGATACAGACCTGCAACGTCGCCTCGCCGCTGCGGGACGCTTGCTCGTTGCCCAAAAATACGATTGGGACGTCCTGGGCGAAGCCCTCTACCTCGTTCATCAAGAACGGATAGCGGCCGCAAGACCCTGAATCCCCGTACCTTCAGAACTTTTCCGAGTAGAGTAAATGCTTGGCAGGCTCCGATTTCCTGTATATAGTTAGCTTCCGATAGCGCGACAAATTTTCGGGGGAGTCTGAATGACTCGAAACTACCTGGCTCTCGTTGCAGTTGCTAGCCTCTGCCGGTTGGCATATGCCCAGCAGCCAACTCTCTACGCTGGCCCAAACGTCAACATGGTGTCGGGCACAGTATGGCCCACCGGCGACCCGTTCCTGCAACGGCAGAACGAGCCGTCGATGGCCATCTCTTCGCGGAATCCGCTGCATCTGCTTGCGGGCGCAAACGATTACCGATCGGTCGACATCAAATTTCCACCGAGCGCAAGCGACGCCCCCGAACCCACCGGAGATGCCTGGCTAGGCTTGTTCAAATCCTTCGATGGCGGACGCACCTGGATCAGTAATCTGGTGCCGGGATACCCGCAGGATCAGTCGCCGGAAGGTTTGGCGTCGCCCCTCAAACATCAAGGGTTACCCGCTGGTGCCGATCCGGGAGTACGCGCCGGAACGAATGGCATGTTTTACTACAGTGGTCTCGCGTTTAGCCGCGCCGCCAACGGTGCCAGCGCGATTTTTGTGGCCAGATTCATTGACGACAACAACGTCGAAGGTGCGGATACCATTCGTTATCTCGACACGCACGTTGTCGCGTACTCCAATCCTCCCGCTCGCACGCAAACCCCGCCCAACGCTACAACCTACTTTGAGGACAAGCCCGCCATCGCGGTCGACCTTCCCCGACCCGGCGCCAACACCTGCACTGTGCCCGGTCCGTCGACAGCCGGCGGTGCCTCCAGTCCCGAGGCGTTCAAGACCGGAAACATATACGTCGCATGGACACAGCTCAACTTACCCGAAAGCAACGACGTCGCGTCCATCCAGTTCTCACGCTCCCGGGATTGCGGAGTGACCTGGAGTACGCCCATTACCCTGAGTACGTCCACCGTTACGAACCAGGGCGCGAACATCCAAGTCGATCCCAATACGGGCGCCATTTATGTCGTCTGGCGTGCTTTTCATGAGTCTGGAGCGGCAACGACCGAGCCCGATCAAATCATGTTTGTTGCCTCCGACAATGCCGGAGAGACCTTCTCCAATCCCATCGTCGTTGCGCGCATCAATTCATTCGACCAACGCACCAATCCGCAGGGCGGCAGCCCAGGTCCCGCATTCCGCACGAACGACTTTCCGGTTATGGCGGTAGATTACAACAGCAAAATCTACATCGCGTGGTCACAGCGCTCTTCGCCGACCGGCACCTGCCCTTCCTCCACCGCGGGTTCGCCGGCTCCGGCGCGGATTATCTTCGTCACCGGTTCCGTGTATGGCTGGTATTCCTTCAACAGCGTCAATGTTCGTTGGACCAACCCGATGCCTGTTGATACCTACACCGGTTCCGGGCACCAATTCATGCCGGCTCTGGCGTTTTCGGCTGGCAAGCTGACTGCCGCGTGGTATGACCAGCGCTACAGCGACCAGGTGTTGCAATATGCCCCGTTGGGAGGAGGCCAATATCACTCAACTTTCGTAAGCAACGGCGGTGCTCCTCTATACCCTCAATTCGGCGAGTGCATCACGGACCCGTCGCCGGAAGATATCTCGAAGGCGAACGGCCTGGCGAGACGGCAGACGATCGACGTTTTCGCAGCCCAGTTGATTCCGTCCTTGTCCCAGTCGTTCGGGCCAGCGGTGCTGGTCTCGCAGTACGAATTTGGCTCCTTTTCGGAAGCCGCGCCGATTGAGCAGGTCCAAGTGAACCCCCCCAATCTTCCGATGTTCCAGTCGGGAACCGCGCCCTTTATCGGGGACTATTTTGACGTCGCGGGCCCGACTTTCCTTGCCGAACACGATGGAACTTGGCGCTATAACAACTTTCCCGGCGATCCCGACTTTACCCGCGTCGTCTGGACCGATAACCGCAATGTTGTCCAACCCGCGGACAACGACTGGTCCGATTACGTTCCGCCCACGTACTCGACCTCGAGCAAAAGCACTTTCGATCCGACGCAGCCGCGCCAGCCGTGCACGCCCTCCTTTGCCGGGCAGACAGGTGACCGCAATCAGGATATTTTCACGGCGCGTCTGAGTTCCGGCCTCACGGTTAGTGCGCGGACTAACTTTAAGCAGCTCGGATTCGAGCCTGGCACAAGCACGCTGGTCTATCGGCAGTTTCCGATAACCGTCCAAAATGACAGTCCAACGGCGAGTTCATACCAGCTGGCAATCGTTTCTCAACCGCCGGGCGGCAGCGCCTCTTTCGTGCAGTACGCTCCAGTTCCGGTAACGAGCATCATAATCTCTGTCGGCGCGCATTCGAGCGAGGCGCAAAGCGTTTTCGTCAAGTCCTCAGATCCGCACGCCAAGATAGAAGTCACTGTGGTTCAAGTGAACAGCAATGGTGTCGTAATCCCCGGCGGTCAGCAGGGGTCGGCAACCATCAACGCGGACATCTCGAATCCCAATATTTCCAATCCGAACATTTCTAATCCCAACATCTCGAACGTCGAAGTTTACAATCCGAACATTTCCAATCCCAACATCTCGAATCCCAATACCTTAAATCCAAACATTTCGAACCCCAACATTTCGAATCCGAATATCTCGAATACCACCGTCGCGAATCCTAACATCTCTAACCCGAACATTTCGAATCCCAACATCTCCAATCCGAACATTTCGAATCCCAACATCTCTAACCCCAACATCTCGAATCCGAATATCTCAAATGACGACGTTTCGGATGGAGTCATCTCCGATGCAACCTGGACGTTGACCAACACCGGCAACACGGCAAGCACTTACAAACTCCAGGTCAACGATCAGACGCCGGCGAAGATTTTTTCCCAACTGATCGTTTCGCAGTACTACACCACACCGGTAGCCTTAGGCTGCAAGCTTTCGGTACAGTCGCACTATCTGCCCGTCTCCAACACGATAAGCCCGAAAAGCGCTACTCCGACCATCGCTCTTCAGCCAGGCGAGTCTGCGCTGGTCACCTACCGCGTGTTCGATACGCTGACAAAGGATCCGGCGACGGCGTTGAAACAATACAATCCTCTTGTCGTTGGCCACTTGCACGCCACTCCGCAGGGCGCGAATACAAATTCCCCGTCGAGAACGCCTCAGCCTGTGACTGCCCCGGCTGACGTCACCAGCTCCGTTGCGGTCACCACCACGGCGTTTCCACAGAACTTCGTCACCAAGCTCTACACGGGTGAAATCACGGTGAGGAATACGAGTGCAGCGGCATTGAAAGGTCCACTTTTCGTTCTGCTCAATCAGTTGCCCACCAACATCACGGCCGCGAATGCTCTGGGAACGTCGCCGGGCGGGCCCTTCTATTTGTTGCTGAACAGTCCGCTCGCTCCCGGGCAAAGGCAGGCAGTTTCGGTGGAATTCAGTGACATGCCAAACGCGCCTATCACCTTTACAACGAAAGTCTTTTCAGGAGGCGCGCCGTAATACGCGCGGCAGGAGGCTGGCATGGCTCGATTTCGATTAACAAAACGGATCGCGGCATTCGCGTTGCTGTTGGCTGCTGTTCCCGCTTGGGCGGACACGTTTTCGATCACCATTACTACTTCCGCCGCCGGTTTTAACCTCCAGGGACTCCAGGGTGAGCTTCTCTTCCAGCTCAGTCAGGGCGTCAACTCGGAACCGGTTACAGTCACGCTTTCCAACTTCGTTTTGTCGGGCGGCTCACTCGGTTCAGTGGACACGGGCATGACCACACCAGGCATCACCGGCACGCTCCCGGCAACTGTGTCCATGCCGAATAGCCTGGGTCAAAGTGTCCGCTATGCGCAGCATCTGACTTTCGGCAGCCAGATTGTCTTGGATGCGGCTTTCGCATTTACTCCGACGCCGGGACTGAATCCGTCAGCGGCGTTTGAGGTGGATCTCGCCGAGCCCAACCTCACGAATCCGAGTCGCTTTGTGCAGGCTGCGGGGATTGATTATGATTCGGATGGCGCCGTCACCACTTTCGGCGACGTTGTAAACGGCCCGACCGCGGCACCCGAGCCTGACTATCTCGCTCCCGTAGCGGCTGCACTGGGCGTATTCGCTTTATTCTTCCGCCGCCGGATGGCCCGATCGCGCAACTCGTGACGCGCCACTCATGAATTGTGGGCTTAACGACTGGTCGGTGTGCCCGCTATGTTCCCGTTCAGTGCATCCAGCCGCTTCCGGGCATCTCTAGCGAGCGGGTCCGTCGCGTCGCCCGCCCGCAAAGCGAGATACTTCCGGTAATCCTCTGCTGCACTGGGACTCATCAGCTCTTGGTGTGAGCGTCCTTGGTAGTAATACGTCGGAGCGAAATAGCGCCAGGTCGGGTCGTCAGTCATGAACACTGAACTGGCCTCGCCTCGCCGGTTAATGCACGTGTCGAATTCCATGTCAGCGTCGGTGAACACTCGCGCCGCCAGATAGGCTTTGCCTAAATCGAACCGCCCGATCCAGGTATCGGCGATCTTTCGAGCATCTTCGAGAATTTGCACCGCTTGCCGGTTGTCGCCCCGTTTCATTTGTACTTCGGCTTCAATCAGCTTCCCGTACGCCTGAGGATCGGCCTCAAACCGCTGGGCAAGCTTACGGCTAAGATTGAGCGCACCTTCTACATCGCCGGTCTCGAGATAAACTCCGGCCGCGGGATAAAGGACGCTCTCGTCTTTTGAGCTCTCGGCCGCGGCGGCAGCAATCGCTCTTGCCTGGCTCTTCTCGCCCGCCATTGCGTATGCCTGGGCCAGCATTACGCGTTTTTCGGCTGCCGGCGCGGCGCGACGCGCGGCCACGTCCGCCGCGAGCGCAGATTGAAGAATCGCTATCGCATCTTGCGCGCGGCCCTGGTACATCGCGACGTCCGCTAGCCCTACAGCCGCCTCAGAAGCGCCCCAGGGGCTCAGCGTTGCGAGCTTCTCGTACGTTTTCTTCCCTTGCGTAATATCGCCTTTGGCAACCTGCGACAGTCCGAGGCACAGGTAGGCCTTTTCGAACGACGGGTTCATTTGCAGCAGCCGCTGTGATTCGAGAATCGCCGTGTCGAAATCTCCGGCATACATCGCGAACAGGCCTACGTTGTTAAGCTGCAGCACATTGTTGGGGTAGATCGCCACCGCGCGGCGGCCCTGTTCGAGCGCAGCGTTCATATTCCTTTTAAGGAAATACGCGTAAGCCAGGTTGGCGATGCCCGCGGAGTCGGCCGGATATTGCTTCTCGAGCTGGTTGAATTGCTCGATTGCCTTATCGTAATCACGCTGGAGCAGATAATACCCGCCGCGGGTTCGCAATTTTTCGCGGTCCGACATGCGGTCCATTTTTGACATCGCGAGCCGGTAGTACGTTTCGGCTTCCTGCCGCTGGCTCATATTGGCGAACGTCACCGCAAGACCCGCGTAAGCGCGGCCGAAGTCTGGATCCAGGGCGATGCTCCGTTTGTAAGCGTTGATCGCCTCATCCCACTTGCCGGCCCACTGCAGTTCTTGCGCCTGCGCGTACTGCTGCGACGCTTCGAGCGATGTAGAAGAAAATGTTTCTGCCGCGGCGATCTGCGCTGATTTCGGCACCACGTCACCCAGCGCTTTACGGAACCCCGCGGCTACCTTCGCAACCGCGGCACTCAACCTCTCCGGATTTGTTGCCGACGCCTGCTCGCGGTCGATCACTTTGCCGCTGACCGAATCCACCGCCCGTGCCGACAAGATGTATTTATTCCCCTCGCGCGCAATCTTCCCATCAACCACCACGCCTACGCCTTCACGCCGCGCTACTCCACGTGCGGCGTTGTCATCCAGCTTCGTCGAGCCCGACAACTTCTTAGCTGTTTCCCTCGCGCCTCCCCGGTCGTACGCCGTGATGAACGATGCTCCTTCCAGAGCCGTATTCATCACCGGTTCGAGTGTTCCGTCTAAGACCCGATTGCCCGTCTGGTTTGCGAAGTCGGAGACCAGAATCTTTACCGGCTCGTGCTGGGCAGGCGTTTTTGGCCGGATTGCCGTGAACAAGATTGTGGCGGCGAGCAGGACCACTGCCGCGGCCATCCCCGCTAATATCTTCCAATCGATTGTCCGGCGTTTGCGGATTCCGAGATAGGTCTCCAGGGCCTCGGCAATGGCCTCCGCTGACTGGTATCGCTGCCCCGGGTCCAGTTGCACGCAACGCGCGATAATGTCGCTCACTGCCCGCGGAATATGAGGGTCCACTTCTATGGGCGGCTTCAACTGCTTCTTCGCACGCTCCTGCAGCACTTCTGCCGGAGGACCGGGCGTCCCGGGCACGTCGCCCGTTATCAGTTCATAAAAGATCAGGCCCACGGAGAATATGTCCGATCGGGCATCCACACCTTTGGAACGAGCCTGCTCCGGCGACATGTAGCGCGGTGTGCCGAGCAGGGACCCCACCAGGGTCAGATGTTGCAGCCCCGGGACAAGGCTCTGCGCCGCTTGCGTCATTAGCGCCGCGGATTCTACCGAGTGCGCGATTCCGAAGTCCATCACCGCGACTCGGCCGCGCTTGTCCACCATGACGTTCTCCGGTTTCAGATCGCGGTGAATCACGCCTTCTGTGTGGGCAACTGCAAGTCCCCTGCAAACCTGCAGCATGACCCCGGCCGCCTCGCGCGCCGGCAGCTTGCCCTGCTCGCGTATCACGTCCTTCAAGTCATGGCCGTCGATGTACTCCATGCTGATAAACCGCAGGCCATCGGCCAGCCCGAGATCGTAAATGCGGACGACATTCCGATGAGTGATTTTGCTGGCCAGAATGAGCTCCTGGCGGAAACGTTGAAGAATCTCCTGGTTCCCCGCCAGCTCCGGACGAATGACCTTCAGTGCCACAACCCGGTCCACTTCGCGGTCGCGCGCCTTGAACACCGACCCCATTCCGCCTTCGCCGAGCGACTCTAAGATCTCGTAGCGGCCGCCCAGAACGGTGCCCGTGTGCAGAACGACGGACTGATACGCCAGCACATCCGAGGTTGTGAACGCTTTTGACCAACCCGGTGGATTCGAAACCTCCGTTTGATCCGTATCCGCAGGGCGGGGAACGACTTCCGTCTCGGCAGCCGCGGGTGTTGCCGTTCCGCAAGTTGGGCACTTGCGCGCTGACAACGGCACCGGTGTGTGACAGGACGAGCAGAGCATAGACATGCTACCCGCGGTTTCGGCTAATGTTCGATTAATTATCGGACATATTCGTTCTCATGCAACATCGACTACATTACGATGCTGCAACCGGACGGCGGTCGTAAAACCGCCGGATTGGAAAAAGAGCTTCCCTGACAGCGACATGCAGTTGCATGCCGCGGCGTGCCAACCGTGGAAGCTCCCGGTAAATCTACATCCCTAGCGTCCCGCCGGCATGGTTGGCGGATTCGTCTGCAGGAACTCATACTGCGCGTTATGTCGAGCCGGTATGGCCTGCGGATGATCGGCAGTAAGATGCATCACCTCATCCTTTGTTTGCACGCTATAAGCCGGCCAGTGCGGCAACCCGGGTCCGTTGGGATCCGCCGTCTTCGCAAAATTCGTCCAATAGGACGACATCATCTCAGAGAGCTTCCAATCCTCCGGCCGCCAGGGAAGGTCCTTCGAAGCCAGAGTTCCGAATACGTATTCGATCTCTGCCGAGTGGTAGGCGCCTCTCGGCGGACCGCTCTTCGTTGGAGGCGCCTGTTCGAAGCGATAGCGGTAAACGGGCGATTCGCCCGTTGCCTGCTGTGCACCGATCCACTCCCACGTGCCAAGCCCGATGAACATGGCAGCCCCAAAGTCGTCCGCCGATTGCCTTGCCTCTTCATCATTCGCCGCCGGATAAAGTTTCAGAAACTCCGGCGCCTTATCACCGAACATCGCCTGCGCGTGTGACGTCCAGCTTTGCGCCGTTGCCGGCGGGTGCCCCCCGCCCACACCGCCTTCGTTGGCATTCCAGCCTGCCAGCAGCGGAACATGGCTCTGCTTTCCTGCAGCAAAGATCGCTTCCATTGGCTCAGGCAGGAAGTAGCCGTCGACGAGGGGCCAGAAGCGGTAGGTTGCGCTCTTGTCCTTCAGAACAGCCTGCAAGAGTTGGTCAGCGGGCATGGCACGCAAAGCCGCCAGAGAATCGGCGCCAACCGTTTTGCCGAGCTTGCCCCCTGATTCCTCCCCCTCCGCCAGGGTCCGTTCAGGCCGGCCGGAAATAGCAAAGAACGAACCGCTCTCGCCAATTGCGCGCTGGAAAAGTCCCTTTGCCAGCGGTGAGCCCATCAGCGCGCTCACCGAGAACGACCCCGCCGATTCTCCAAAAATCGTTACGTTATGTGGATCACCGCCGAACGCGGCAATGTTCCGCTTTACCCACTGCAAAGCCGCCACTTGATCCAGCAGGCCGTAGTTGCCCGATGCGTTGCGGTCTGACTCCTTCGTCAACTCCGGGTGCGCCATGAACCCGAACACTCCCAGGCGATAGTTGAAACTCACCACCACCACGCCCTTCTTCGCCAGGTTCTCGCCATCCTGCCGCGGCTCTGAAGACGCGCCTGCCTGAAAGCCTCCGCCGTAAATCCAGACCATCACCGGCACGTGGGCATCCGCTGACTTCGCCGGTGTCCATACATTCAGATAAAGGCAGTCTTCACTGGGCCCTTTGTCGCGGAAGATCATGTCCTCGTAGATGCGGCCCTGCATGCACCGCGGTCCAAACTCCGTGGCTGATCGTACGCCCGTCCAGCTTGCAGCCGGTTGCGGCGCTTTCCACCGCAGCGATCCCACGGGCGGCGCCGCGTACGGGATGCCTTTGTAAATGTGAACGTGCGATTGCGTGGTTCCTTCCACAATGCCTGTGTCGGTAGTGACGCGATCTGCCGCGCTGGCGCCGGAGGCCAGCAAAACGGCAGACATTAGGAAAACGCTTGCAGCTCGGTTAACGGGTGAGATTAGCACGAGGGCTCCTGTCCTGCTAGTGTAAACAAGCTCGCTGTTTACGAATGGAAAGCAATTTGAAAGTCTACAAGTAGTCCGCAGCGTCGATATAAACATGGCCGCGACCGTCACACGCCGGCGGGTTCTTCCTCGGGTGAAGAATCGCATCTTTCTTCTGTTGGTTATTTTCAGCAACACCTTTGGCAATTGCCTTCTCGCCATGGGCATGCAGCGGATGCCTGATTTCCTCGGCACGCCGTTCTCACGCTACTTGCTCTTTCTGATCACGAATCCGTGGATGCTATCCGGAACCGCCCTTTTGGCGCTGTGGCTGTTCTCTCAGCTCTCCATGTTTACCTGGGCCGACCTGAGTTACGTGCTGCCCGTCACGGCGAGCGGCTACATGGTCACCGCTCTGCTCAGTAAGTTCGTTCTTGACGAACACATCTCCGCCCTGCGTTGGGCCGGCATTGTGGTTATCACCTTCGGTTCCATGCTCGTCTCGCAAACGCCTATGCGAACCAAAGCGGAGTGGAGGGAAAGAGATCGGTGACCTGGCTTTGGGTGATTCTCAGCGTAGTATCCGGAACGTTAGGTGATGTATTCAGCGCCCGGGGCATGTCTATGCGCGGTGAAATCGTAGACTTTCGCTTGGGCGGCCTGGCTCGTGTGCTCCACTACATCGTGACGCATCGTCTCGTGATGCTGGGCATCGGCTGCAATGCTCTTTCCTTTGGTTCTTTTCTCGCGGTGCTTTCGCTCGCGCCCCTCAGCTTCGCTGTTCCCGCTACCGCGCTGAACTTCATTTTGAAAACGCTGCTGGCGAAGTGGTATCTGCGCGAGGATGTGAGCTGGCATCGCTGGGCGGGCGTGGCGCTGGTTGCCGCCGGCATTCTCATGATCTCTTTCTGATTCTCACCGTCCGCTGCTTATCCTTCCGTGCATTCCCATGACGACCAGTCCGGCCACCACCAGGCACGTCGCCGCTGCTTTGATGATCAGTACGGGCTTGCGGAAATCCTCCCGGAACCATTGCGGCTCGAATTGAGTCACCAGATAGGCGCCGACAAAGATCACTACGTAACGGACCCCCGCGATCGCCTGTACCAGAGACGGTGCGGCGCGGCTCAGCGCGAACACCACCAGGAACGAACCGACCCCGGCAAGGAATCGGTTCACCATGTACCAGAATTTATTCGTCGGAGGCGCCTTCTCAGAAGTTTCGAGGATCTGCCCGCGCCACGACGGCGGCACGAGCATCGCCATCGATCCGATGAACGTCCCCAGGGTGAAGAAAACATACCCGCTCACGAAGTTCGTGCCGTTGAACACAATCTTCTGCAGAACGTTCATCAGTGCGAAGCCGCTCGCGGCCAATAAAATCTTCGGAAGCATCTTCTTGAGCGGTCTCTTTTCCGCAAAGAACATCAGGAATCCGCCGAGCGTCAATAGGACAAAGCCCGCCAGTTCGCCTCCGAGCGGCTCCTCCAGCAGCGGAATCGATATCAATGCCGTGAAGACCGGCGCGAAGCCACCCATCGCCGCCAGTTCGTCCGATGCTTCGCCTGATTTCAACGCGGAGTAATAAAAGTACGACGCAATCAGATCCAGCAGACCGGCCGCAAAGGCCAACCCCGTCAGCGTCCAGCCCGGCCAGTGAAAGCCGAACGGGATCAGCAGCAGCGCAAACACGCTGATAGCGCCAAGCCAAAAGACATATGCCAGCAGATTCTGCGTGCCCTTGCGCTTCAGCAGGCACTTATCCCAAAGGAGCGAGATCCCGATCATTACATGCGCAATAATCGCAATGAGAATGCCGTTCAGCGCGAGCTTCTCAACAGTATGGATGAGTGTCATTCTCGTGCAGAACTGCTATGCGTCCCTTGGACGCTGGGAAGGCTTTTTCTACAACGGGAATTCCTGAACGATCGCGACAGTGGCTGGAATGCCCATCGCGGGCGTTTTCTTACAACACGTGTTTGATGCCGCGTCCTACGCCCTTCGCAATTTTGCCCGTGCCTTTCACCGTACCCACGGTGACGTCCTTACCTGCGCCCACTGCACCTTTGCCGATGGACGATCCTGCGTTTATCGGATGAAGCGTCACCAGGTCCACGGCGCCTTTTCCGGTTCCCTTCGCTAGCGAACCCGCGCCTTTGCCCGCGCCTCCCGCAATGTTCCCGGTGCCGTTCGCAATTTGCCGCCCAGGACTGGGCTCAGCTTTATTCCTCTTCGAGTGCTTCTGGGAAATGGTTTGAGTCTCGTCTGTCAGCTGTGCCTGCGCCTCGACATTCCGGCTCCAGCCGGACGCTGCCAATCCGAGACCCAGAAACATCAACCCGAGACAACGTAATGTACCCATCATCTTCAATGACGTATAACGCAGGTTCAATGGTACATAGCGCATTTGCCGATCAATGAATGGCGGACCTCAGCCCAGTTTGCCCTTCAGCATGGTGAACGAATGCGGTGGAAATGTGTAGCGCAGCCGTGTCCCGCTGGCATCAGTGCTCTTGGTGACGGTCTTCACCGGGCTGGAATCGAAATTGTTCTCAGCCTTACTATCAGGTCCATTGACTTCGGCAGCTTCGAACGCTCCCGCGAATTGCTTATCTTCCAGTTCGAAAGTTGCGGGCAGTGCTTCTGTCGCATGCCGGTTCACCACATTCAGCACCAGCGTCCCCTGATTGAATGCCGCGGATATATCGAGATAGGGTACCGCCGGATGCTTCTGCGTTGAATACGTCGGCGCCTCCACCGAAAGCTCCAGCGAATTACCGAACGAGTTCGACGCGAAGAGTTGCAGTGGATAGTAAATCGTCTGCAGAAAAAGCCCGTTCTTGCTCGTGAAAATCGGAGCGATCACGTTCACCAGTTGCGCAAAATTTGCAATCTTCACAATCTGCGCGTTGTTGATGAACGTGTTCAGGAACATCGCTATCACCAGCGCATCTTCCAGGTTGTAATGTTCTTCGAGAATCTCGCGGCCCTTTTCTTTGCCTTCGCCTCGCGCCCTGTACCACACGTTCCATTCGTCATAGGCGATATAAATCTTGCGCTTCGAGTTCGCCGTCGCGGCTTGTATAATTCCCTCCGCCACTTTGATCCGGTCCGTTACCTCGAGCGTGCTTGCCATGAACTCGGCGAAGTTGTTTTGTGAATTTCCGACATAGGTGTGCAGCGACAGGTAATCGGCGTGGTCTTTCAGATACTGAAGGACGGTCCGATTCCATCCCACCCAGTCCGCATTCGGCCCGAAATTAGACGAACCCGCGGCTACCAGCTTGATAGTCGGGTCCGTCCACTTCATCATCTTGGCGGCTTCCAGTGCAAACTTGCCGTAATCTTCGGCGCTGCGATGGCCCATCTGCCAGGGGCCGTCCATCTCGTTTCCCAAACCCCAGTACTTGACGCCCCACGGCTGTTCCCTGCCGTTTTTTCGGCGCAGTTCCGTCACTGCGGTCTTGCCGGGGAAGTTGCAGTACTCTACCCACTGCTGCGCCTCGTCCCATGTGCCCGTTCCAAGATTTGCGCACAGGTACGGCTCGGTCTTGATCTGTTCGCAGTAAGTTAGAAAATCGTCCGTGCCGAACTCATTGCTCTCTAGCGTTCCCCACGCCAGCTCCAGGCGTGCCGGGCGCTGATCGCGAGGCCCGATCCCGTCCCGCCAATGGTAATTCGATGAGAAATTGCCGCCCGGCCATCGCAGCAGTGGCACGTGAAGCTCTTCTACCGCCTTCAGGACGTCTTTGCGAAATCCCCGGCTGTCCGACAACGGCGAGCCCGGATCATAAATTCCGCCGTAAATGCAGCGCCCCAACATCTCGGTGAAGTTGCCATAGATTTTCGGATCGATCTGTCCATTGATCCGGTTCGTGTCAATCCTCACCCGCGTTTCGAGAGACGATTGCTTGCCACTGAGAACGGCGGGTGCGGCGAGGAGCGCTGCCGAGAAAGCTCTGCGCGTAAGCTTTGGATCCATCATAGGGTCAGTCCGCCAAAGCATATCATCCGCATTCTTCTGTCTCCGCTGGTTGGTTTCTTATATCTTGGTTAGGATCTCTATCGACCAGTTCAGGAGACCGTATGGCCATTTCCTTTGAAGTCAACGGGCAGCAGAAAACCGTCGACGTCGATCCCAAAACTCCGCTCTTGTGGGTGCTTCGCGACACCCTGAATCTTACCGGAACGAAATATGGCTGCGGTATTGCGGCCTGCGGTGCTTGTACGGTCCACATCGACGGCGAACCCGCCCGTTCCTGTTCCTACCCGGTTTCCGGCGTGGCCGGCAAGAAGATCACTACCATAGAAGGTCTCTCTTCCAGCCGCACCCATCCGGTCCAGCAGGCCTGGATCGCAGAACAGGTGCCCCAATGCGGCTACTGCCAGTCAGGGCAGATCATGACCGCTGTGGCATTCCTGAAGAAAAATCCATCGCCCACTGCCGCGCAGGTGGACGATGCCATGTCAAACAATATTTGCCGCTGTGGAACCGCCCAGCGCATCCGGGCCGCCGTTTTGCGCGCGGCGGATCTGATGGGCAACGCTAAGAACTCGTCCACCGGAGGTGCATTGTGAGCACGAACACAACTCTTACGCGCCGAACACTTCTTAAGAAGGCCGCACAGACTGGTGCAGTGGCTGGTGCCGCGCTCGTTATCGGCTTCGACGTACCCGCTCGCGCACAGGACCCTGACAAGCCTGCGGGCAATCCGCTCAAAGGCTGGGTCAAAATCGATCAGAACGGACAGGTCACTCTGATTTACTCGAGGTCGGAGATGGGGCAGGGTGTGTCTACCTCGCTGCCCATGATCCTGGCCGACGAGCTCTGCGTGGATTGGAAAGACATCCGCGTCGAGCACGCATCCGTCGATCCTTTCTACGGCGATCAGGGAACCGGCGGCAGCGGCAGTGTTGCCGGGATGTGGATGCCGCTACGCAAGGCAGGTGCGTCCGCACGTGAAATGTTCATCGCCGCGGCCGCGCAACGCTGGAGCGTTACACCGGAAACCTGCACCGCTAAGGCCGGTGCGGTCTGGCGCGGCGACGACAAGCTTACCTATGCCGAACTCGTCGAAAGCGCCGCGCGCCTGCCCGTGCCCGATCCCGCAAACGTTCGTCTCAAGAGCCCCGACGAATTTGAGTACATCGGCAAATCGCTCCCGCGAACCGACGTTCCCTCCAAGGTCGATGGCAGCGCCATCTTCGGCCTTGACGTTCGCGTGCCGGGAATGGTCTACGCCGTAGTCGCGCGTTGTCCCGTTTTCGGCGGCAAGGTGAAACGGTTCGACGCTGCCAGAACGAAGGCGCTGAAAGGCGTGCTCGACGTGTTCGAAATTCCAGCCGTGGGAGAAGGCGTATACACCTGCGGAGGCGTCGTCGTCGTGGCGGAGACCACTTATATCGCCATGCAGGGCCGGAAGCTGCTCCAAATTGAATGGGACAACGGCCCGGCCGCATCAGAAAGCAGCGAGACTCTCCGCCGGCAGTTCCGCAAGCTCGTGGACTCTTCCATGAAAGTCGTTATCAATCAGGGCGACGCGGAAGCTGCCATCGCCGCTGCCCCGGCGGAAAAGAAGATCGAGGTCGATTACGAGCTTCCCTTTCAGGCGCACGCCGCGATGGAGCCGCTGAATTGCACGGTTCATATTCAAAGCGACCGCGCCGAAGCGTGGGCCGCCAGCCAGAGCCCGAACCTGGTGCAGGGCGTCATCCAGAAACTCACCGGTTTGCCTCCCGAAAAGATCCAGGTCCACACCACATTCATGGGTGGTGCGTTCGGCCGGCGCTATCAATGGGATTTCCCAACCGAGGCCGCGCAGATCGCCAAGCGCGTAAGTAAGCCTGTGCAGCTCGTCTGGTCGCGCGAAGACGATATGATGCACGATTTCTATCGTCCGGCTTCGTACCACCGCATGAGCGGCGCCCTCGATGCGGACGGCAATGTCGCGGGCTGGAGGCACAAATACACCTCTACCTCCATCGCCGAAATGTTCGATCCGAAAGCTGCGCCCGAGTCTTCAGAGGTCGGCCTCACCGCCCAGATTCCGTACCAGACCAAGGGCTATAAGCTCGAATACCTGCCTGCGGCCTCCGCCGTGCCGCGCGCCTGGTGGCGCTCGGTTGAGGCGTCTGTCGTCGGCTTCGTGATGGAGAGCTTTATCGACGAACTGGCGCACGCCGGCAATGTGGATCCGTATGAATTCCGCCTCCGCCTGATCGGCGACAACCGTCTTGTTAAAGACGCGCTCGATCCGAAAGAACGCCCGCTCGACACCGCGCGGCTGAAAGCGGTGCTGCAGTTGGCTGCCGACAAAGGCGACTGGGGCAAGCCGCTGCCTGCCGGCCACGGACGCGGTATCGCCTGCCATTACTCGTTCCACACCTACGTCTCAAACCTGGTGGAGGTGAGCGTCAACAACGGTGCGCTCAAAGTGCATCGCGTCGTTTCGGCCGTTGACGTCGGCACGCCTGTCAATCCGAACGGCATCCATGCGCAAGTGGAAAGCGCCATCGTTTACGGCCTCACCGCAGCCCTGAAGAGCCAGATCACAATTCAGGACGGGCACACGGTCCAGAGCAACTTTAATCAGTTCACTACGCTCTCGATGAAGGAAACGCCGAAGATCGACGTTTACATTGTGCCGAGCAATGTGCCGCCTACCGGGATCGGAGAACCCGGCCTGCCTCCCACCGCCCCGGCCCTGACTAATGCGATTTTCGCGGCCACCGGCAAGCGCATCCGCCGGCTGCCCGTGCAGCCGGGCGATCTCGCCTGATGCGTCGGTTTTCTTTACAAACTCGCTTTTTCAGGTGCTGAGGGGACGCCGGATGCCGTGCCTCTCAGCCGCCAGACGCACCACAACGTGATCGCGATGCCATAGACGTTTACCACCACATCGACGCCATTGGCGATGTTGGCGTTGATCAGCGGCGCAACGATCGCGAAGATACAGCCTGCAATTTCGGCCAGCAGAAGAAGTTCGAAGAAGACAAGCCAGACGAAGGTATTGTTCGGCAGAGGTATCTTCTGCGCGCGAATCGCCCGGTGCAGCGTCCACAAGAACGCAACGCACGCCACCGACGATGCCGCCCAAAGCACAATCCCGAGCATCGCGGTCAGGGCCTCGCCGCCCCCTGCCTCGTTTGTATCGGCGAAAGCGGTAAACAACAGACCAAAAAGCAGGGCCATCAGCAGGCTCGATAGCAGCCGGGAAATCGCTGTTTTGCGCAGCTTTCCCACCTCCGAATGGACCTCCTCAAAGACGTCCCACACCGCTGCCGGATAAAGAAAGGCGTACAGAAACCGTGAGTAAACGAAGACCCGCTGCGATTCCTGCGACTGCGTGCCCAGCCATAACGTGACTCCGTCAAAGAAAACCGCCAGCACGGCAACCAGGGTGATGAAGAGATACGTTCGCTGCAGCTTCAGAAGGACAACCCGCAGTAGCAGCATCACATCTGCCACAGCCGCTGCAATTTCTACCCAATACGTCGCCTGATTTAACATCCGTTATCACTATTTGAACCCACTAGCTACCAATGGCATCTGATCCCCGCATCAAGCGCTCTGCCGGTAGACTGTTAAGTTATTGAAAACACACGACTCCCGAAAATTTTGGGACCTGTGAAAACGCCTGACCCGCAGGAATCCTTAGAGGCAGAATGCGCGTCTAATCAGAGATAGTTGGAGGGCTCGAGTCATGCTCAGGAAGTTCGGGCTTCTGACGGTTGCGCTCGCTGCGCTGCTGATTCTAGCTAATCCGCCGCAAGCCAAGGCTGGTGTCGTCGGGTACGGTGTCGGTTATCAATACGGATACGGCGGCTACCCATATGCTTACGGCTCACCGTACCCGTGTGATCCCTACTACGGTTGCGACCCCTATGGTTATGGCTACGGATATCCCTACTACTACCCATACGCCGGCTATTGGGGTTGGGGCTGGGGCTGGGGCTATCCGTACTGGGGGTGGGGATACCCCTATCGGTATGGCTATCCGTATCGCGGCTACTATGGCTACCGCGGCCGGTACGGCTATGGCCGCGGATATGGCTACGGCCGTGGATACGGCTACGGCTATGGCTATCGTGGGGGATATGGCTACGGCCGCGCAGGCGGGTACGGGGGCGCTCGCATGGGCGGCGGTTTCGGCGGACGCATGGGTGGTGGTTTCGGCGGACGCATGGGTGGTGGTTTCGGCGGACACATGGGTGGCGGTTTCGGCGGTGGTGGCGGCTTCCACGGCGGCGGCGGTCACGGCGGGGGCGGTCATCGATAGTTTGTTTCGGGGATAGCATATTGGGAAAGTTCGTTTGGCGAAAATCGGGGTCCTCCCTCGAAAAACCGCATCGGGAAAGTTCGTTTCGCAAAACGCCATGGAGCATTTCTGCCGGGATATGGCGGTTCGACGGGCCGTTCGTTGAAAACACGGCCCGAAACGTGATCAAATAAAGTGATCGGCCCACCGATCGGTCGCAAGTCCTTGCGGCACCCCACTACCTAGCTAGGAGCAGAATTAGTTGGAGCAAGCAGTTCTCGCCCTGGAGGACGGAACGGTCTTCGAGGGCACGAGTTTTGGTGCGTCTGTGGAACGCACGGGCGAGGTGGTCTTCAACACCGCTATCACGGGATACCAGGAAATCTTCACAGATCCGTCGTATTCCGGGCAAATCGTTGTTCTCACCAATCCTCAGATCGGGAATTACGGCGCGAATCAGGCCGATTCCGAGGCCGACGGCCCCTATATCGAAGGCCTCGTAGTTCGCGAAATTTCGCCTGTTGCCAGTAACTGGCGGGCAGACGATCAGGCCGGGCATTTCCTTGCCAAATACGGCATTCCCGTTATTGCCGACATAGACACCCGTAGACTGGTCCGCCTCCTGCGGGATCGCGGCGCCATGCGCGGCATCATCGCCGTGGGCGATCACGACCGCGACGAACTGATTCGCATCGTCCGCAAGTCCCCCGGCATGGCTGGCCAGAACCTTGTCTGCAAAGTCTCTACCGCGAAAACCTACCAGTGGAGTGAAGGCGTGGAACCCGTATCGGTTTCCGACAAAATCTCTCCCGCTGATCAAGCCGAATTCCATGTCGTCGCCTACGACTACGGCATCAAGCGAAATATCTTGCGCCATCTGGTTCAGATCGGTTCGCGCGTAACCGTTGTCCCGTCGAATACTTCCGCCGCGGATGTGCTTTCTCTCAAGCCGGACGGCGTGTTTCTCTCAAACGGCCCGGGCGATCCGGAGCCCCTCGAACAGGAATCTGCCGAGATCCGCAAGCTGATCGGTAAAACGCCCGTGTTCGGCATCTGCCTTGGGCACCAGCTACTGGGCCTCGCTTTCGGGGGAAAAACCTACAAGCTCAAGTTCGGACATCACGGCGCCAATCACCCCGTGCTGAACAAGCTCACCAACAAGGTGGAAATCACTTCACAGAACCACGGATTCTGCGTCGATCCCGATTCATTGCGCGACTCTGATGTCGAGATCACCCACACGAATTTGAACGATTACACCGTGGAAGGCATGCGTCATCGCAGCGAGCCTGTGTTCTGTGTGCAATACCATCCGGAAGCTGCTCCCGGTCCACACGATTCCCATTACCTCTTCCACGACTTTGCCCGACTCATGAAGGAGAACAAGCGCTAAAGATGCCTAAGCGAACTGATCTGAAGCGCATCATGATCATCGGCTCCGGACCGATCGTCATCGGTCAGGCCTGCGAGTTTGACTACTCTGGCGTGCAAGCCTGCAAAGCGCTGCGCAGCGAAGGGTACGAAGTAATTCTCATCAATTCCAATCCGGCGACGATCATGACTGATCCGGAATTGGCCGATAGCACGTATGTCGAGCCCCTGAGCCTTGCTTTCGCCACAGAAGTCATCCGCAAGGAGCGTCCCGATGCGCTGCTCTCTACTGTCGGCGGCCAGACTGCGCTGAACCTCGCGGTCGAGCTCGCCGAGGCCGGCGTGCTCGAAGAATATGGCGTCGAACTGATCGGCGCGAATATCGACGCGATCAAGAAAGCCGAAGACCGCCTGCTGTTCAAAGACGCGATGCGCAAAATCGGCCTGGACATGACCCAATCGCAGTTGGTCAACAACGTCGAGGACGGGCTGGAATTCGCCGAGCGCATCGGCTACCCGATCATCCTGCGGCCCAGTTTCACGCTGGGCGGTACTGGCGGCGGCATCGCCTACAACCGCGAAGAGCTGATTGAGATTCTCGAGCGCGGAATCGATCTGTCTCCCGTTCATGAGGTGTTGGTCGAGGAAAGCGTTCTCGGTTGGAAAGAGTACGAGCTTGAGGTCATGCGTGACCTCGCCGGGAACGGTATCATCGTCTGCTCGATCGAAAATTTCGACCCCATGGGCGTTCACACGGGCGATTCCATCACCGTGGCTCCGGCCCAGACTCTCACGGATCGCGAGTACCAGATGATGCGCGATGCCGCCCTGCGCTGCCTTAACGAGATCGGTGTCGATACCGGCGGATCGAACGTGCAGTTCGCCATCAACCCGGAGAACGGGCGCATGGTTGTGGTGGAAATGAACCCGCGCGTATCGCGCAGTTCGGCTCTGGCATCCAAGGCGACCGGCTTCCCCATCGCGAAGATCGCCGCGAAGCTGGCCGTCGGCTACCGCCTGGATGAAATCCGCAATGACATTACACGCGCCACGCCTGCGTGCTTTGAACCCACTATCGACTACGTCGTGGTGAAGATTCCCCGCTGGCAGTTCGAAAAGTTCCCTGGTGCGGAGCCGGTGCTCGGAACTCAGATGAAGTCGGTCGGCGAAGTGATGGCGATCGGCCGAACCTTCAAGCAGGCGCTCGGAAAAGGTCTTCGTAGTCTTGAGACCGGCAAATCTTCGAACGCTGCGTCGCTCGAGCCCGATCTCATTCCCAAGCGCCTGATTACCCCGAACCCTGACCGGCTCGAGTATATTCGGTTCGCCTTCAGCCAGGGCTATACCGTCGATCAGGTTTTCGAGCTCACCAGCATTGATCGCTGGTTTCTGCAGCAGGTCTCGGAAGTTGTCCGGCTCGAAGATTCACTCAGGGGCCGCTCGCTCGAATCCATCACTGCGAAGGAGTTCCGCAAACTCAAGCGCGACGGTCTGGGAGATCGGCAGATCGCAAACGCCCTTGGCGTCGAGCCGCTTCAGGTGCGCGAAGCGCGCAAGAAACACAATGTGCGCGCTGTTTTCAATCGCGTCGACACCTGCGCCGCCGAATTCGAGAGTTTCACGCCCTATCTCTATTCGAGTTACGAATCCGAAGACGAAGCCGCGCCAACTGATCGCAAGAAGGTCATGATACTCGGTAGCGGACCCAATCGTATAGGGCAGGGAATTGAGTTCGACTATGCCTGTTGCCACGCCTCTTTCGCGCTGCAGGATTTCGGCTACGAGTCGATTATGGTCAACTGCAATCCCGAGACTGTGTCGACCGATTACGACACCAGCGATCGCCTGTACTTCGAACCGCTGACCCAGGAAGAGGTGCTCAACATTTACGATGTCGAGAAACCGGATGGCCTGATTGTCCAGTTCGGCGGGCAGACGCCCCTCAACCTGGCGATGCCGCTCAAGGATTTGGGGCTGCCCATCATCGGGACGGACCCGAGCAACATCGATCTTGCGGAAGATCGGAAGCTGTTCGGCAAGCTGCTGAACGATCTTGGGATTCCATCGCCTGCGCACGGCTCCGCGACCAGCGTCGAAGAGGCGTGCGAGGTTGCCCGCAACCTGGGTTTTCCGGTTCTCGTGCGTCCCAGCTATGTTCTCGGCGGGCGTGCCATGGTTATCGCGTACAACGAAGAAACTGTGCGCCGCTACATGCAGGAAGCCACAAGTTTCTCGGTCAAGCGGCCCGTTCTCATCGACCGTTTTCTCGAAGACGCGACCGAAGTTGATGTCGACGCGCTGTGCGATGGGGAAAGTGTCTTGATCGCGGGCATCATGGAGCACATCGAAGAGGCCGGCGTCCACTCCGGCGACAGTTCCTGTGTGCTGCCCGCCATCTCTGTTCCGAAGCAAACCCTCAAGACGATTGAGGAGTACACGACCAAGCTGGCTCGCGCGCTGAACGTCATCGGCCTGATGAACGTGCAATATGCAATCCAGAACGGCAAGGTTTACGTTCTCGAAGTGAATCCGCGCGCATCGCGCACCGTGCCGTTCGTCAGCAAGGCAACGGGTGTTCCGCTGCCGAAGGTTGCTGTCGGCCTGATGCTCGGTAAGAAGCTGACTGATTTCGTCGCACTCACGGGCGGTATCGTGAACGGCACGCTTCCGGTGCCCAATTACTTCGTAAAGAGCCCAGTGTTTCCGTTCTCAAAGTTCCCGGGAGTAGATCCCGCGCTCGGACCGGAAATGCGCTCTACCGGCGAGGTGATGGGCGTGGGCGAAAGTTTTGGCGAGGCGTTTGCCAAGGCGCAGCTCGCTGCAGGAACGCCTATTCCGGATGGCGGCGCGATATTCATTAGCGTGAACGACCGTGACAAACCGGCCGCTGTCGAAGTAGCCAAGAAATTCCGCGAATTCGGCTTCGAGCTCTTCGCGACGCGCGGCACCGCTGCTGCGCTAAAAGCGGCTGGCCTGCCGTGCAAGACGGTGTTCAAGGTAAACGAAGGCCGCCCGAACGCGGTCGATCTTCTCAAGGCCGGCAAGCTGAACCTGATCGTTTATACGACGACCGGAAGCCATTCCTTCCCCGATGAACAGACAATCAGGCGGAATTCGGTGACGTACCGGACGCCCTGCATCACGACTACCAGTGGCGCAAAGGCAGCGGTCGAGGCGATTGCTTCGCGCAGGCGCGACCCCATTCGCGTCTGGAGCTTGCAGGAACTGCATTCCGAAGACACGGTCGGCACTCCGCGGGCTTAATGTCGGTGGCGGAGTGACCGTGGACGAGTGAACGGGATGAACTCCTGCATCATGTAATAGCCGAAGTCGCCTCCCAGGCTGATGAAGGCTCGCTTGAAACCGTCGCCGACAGAGCCTGTACTCTCCGGCTGCCAGAGGTTTATAAATTGACCATTGGAGAACGCGCTGATGACGCGGGCATAGGCAAACGACGAACCGCCGTCATCTTTCTTGCAAAAGACGACCTGTTTTGCGGCGTTCAAGATGCGGTGCTTCGTGCCCTTATCCTCGGATGGGAAGTAGCGCGGGTCTTCGTGGAGCGCGGATTCCAGCACAAATTCGGAAGTTTGCCGGGAAAGGTTGCCGGCGAAGCCCGAACCGTAGCGCTTACCAAAGCCCTCCGCGCCCTGCCCCCACTCGTGCGGTGAATTCATGCCCTGCCCGATCGCGGCACTGACGGCAGCTCCAACGAATCCCCGGGCGCCGAATGCCTGTACCACGCGGTAGTCGAATTTATCCCAGACGGTGAAGGGCGGGGCGGAAGCCGTGTGGGGGAGTTCTGTTCCTTTGGGTTCCGGAGCTTTTGTCTGCCCCGGGTCGGGAGGTGTCGCAGAATCGACAGTATTGACAGGCTGACGAAGCAGGTTATCCGCGGAAAAGACAGGAAGAGGCGCGATGGCTGCTCCGCTCTGAGCGCGTATTTCTTGGGCATGCAGTAGAATGGCGTAGCCAAAACCCACCACACATATTTTCCAGGCCGAATTGAAATAACCGAGCATTTCAGCCTTCTAAACAAGCATGCAAAGGCCCATTTGTAGCTTAGACACAGATGACACGTCGTAAAGATTCAGGAAGAATGCGCGTAAAAAGCAGGGCCGTGATTTTTGCCTGGACACAGACCAGAATTTGCAATTACACGCCGGGGTTCTGAAATATTCGGATTCCCGCGATCCCTTCCGCGCCGGCACTCATGCACTCTGCCGCGTTCTGCCAGGTGATGCCGCCCAGCGCAAAGACCGGCTTGCCGATGCGGCAAGCCTGGGCCAGGGCGTTCAAACCGAGGGGCGGGCCCTTGCCAGGCGACTCGAAGATGGGACCCAACGTCACGAGATGCGCTTGCGATTTCCTGATTTCATCCAAAGTGTGACAGGATCGTGCAATCAGCAAACCTGGGAGAGTTTCGATGGGAGCGTCGGAAGGAAGGTGTACTCCGTCGGCTCCGCACGCCAGAGCGACATCGGCACGGGAGTTCACCAGGATCTTGGTCCGCTTGCCGCGAGAGATTTCGTGATCGCGCACCTCCAGCACTGCCAGCGTGAACTCGAACAACTCCCTCGCGCTGATATCTTTCTCGCGAATCTGAATGTAATCGACTCCCGACCGCATCTGGTCGCGGATCACATCCAGCAACGGACCGAAACCGCCGGCCGATTTGCGGTCTGTAATGTAGTAACGCTTCATTTCGCGATGAAGTATACAGCACGCGCGGGAATATGCAGCTTGAGGCGCTCGTGTCCGCGAAGCGGCTGATATTCGGCTTCGCTCACCACTGCGGCGAAATCATGCTCGAACGCGATGTGAATACCGCGCGGGCATGGATTCCTGTCAACGACATTCAACACAAGCTGGTTGTGCGATTTGCCGTTGTCCGGAGCGGAGACTGTTACCTCAGACTGCCGGACGCAGAAATAGCCGCGGTCCCCGAGGAGGTGGCCTGGAAGATACGGCCCGTCGATTTCATAACCGAGCATTCGCAGCCGGCTGGTATTTCTGCCGGGATCGAGGGCTTCGATCTCGGCGGGCGCGACGTTGTAAATGCCCAGCCAGCGTGCGATCTCGAGGCTTGCGGGTTTATGAAAAACACTGTCCCTAAGGCCGCACTGCAGAAAGGCCCCGCGCTCCATCACGCACACCGAGTCCGCCAGTTCGAAACACTCCTCGAGATCATGGGTCACCAGCAGGATTGGAACCTGCAGGCGATCGCGCGTTTTGCGCAATACGGCATAAAAGGATTCGCGCAGCCGCGCGTCGAGTCCGCGGGTCGGCTCGTCGAGCAATAGAATCCGTGGTTCCGTCACGAGAATACGAGCCAGCGCTGCGCGCTGCTTCTGTCCACCGGACAATTGCTCCGGCTTGCGGCCTGCCAGATCGCTCAACTCGAATGTCTCGAGCAATTCGTTAAGGCGCCTGTGCTGATTCAGGCCGCGGCCCTTGCTGCCTGCAACGGACGCGGCAAACCGCAGATTGTCCCGCACCGTCATGTGCGGAAACAGCGCGTGATCCTGGAAGATGTAGCCGCACCGCCGCTGCTGTGGGGGAACATGTACCCCGGCGGCGGCATCGAAATAGATCTGATCATCAACGAGAATTCGCCCTTTGTCGGGCCGCATGAATCCAGCGATGCAGTTTAACGTCAGCGTCTTGCCAGACCCGCTCGGCCCGAACAGAGCGGTAATCCCGGGCTGGGCCTCCAGATGAACATTCAGTTCGAATGCCGGCGAGTCCTGTGCCGCAGGGAGTCGTTTTACGAGCCGCGCCTCGATCCTGTTCATGCAGCGCTGCCGCGCGGCGCGCGGGTCACAAGATTGGCCGACCAGAGCAGTGCGAGGGCGACGGCGGAAATGACCAAAACTAACACGCGGGCAAGCCGGCCGTTGCCCGATTCGACCGCGTCAAAGATGGCGACAGAAAGCGTCTGTGTACGTCCGGGTATATTCCCCGCCACCATGATTGTGACTCCGAAATCACCGAGCGATCGAGCAAAGCTCAAGGTTGCAAGAGAGCTCAGGCCACGCAGGGCCAGCGGCAGGGTGACACGCCAGAAGGTCCGCCATTCCGAGGCCCCCAGACTATGGGCAGCCCACTCGTAGCGGTAATCCACTGCCTCCAGAACGGCGCGTGCGGCCTTGATGTAGATGGGCGCGGAGTGCAGGCAAGCAGCGACAACGGCTGCTTGCCAGGTGAACACGAGCGGCTGCCCGAAAACAGCCTCATATAGCCGCCCGAGGGGTGAGACCCGTCCAGCTAAGACCAGCAGATAATAACCGAGCACGGTAGGCGGCAACACCAGCGGCAGCGTGATGAGCGCATCCAGCAGGTTCTTGCCGCGAAACGTCTTATGCGAAAGCACATAGGCCAGAAATGTACCTGCGGTCAGTACAAAAACGGTGGCGAGGCTCGCAACCCTGAGGCTCAGCCATAAGGGGAACCAATCAATGGTGGACGAGGCGTTCATGGGCCGGTTGGATCTGGTCTGGGAAGAACGATTATAACGAGCGTAAGCGCAGCGACACCCGATTGCAGATGCCTCTCGCGGTTGAGGGCGGTACATGGGCCTTCCACCCCTCGTTGAAATCACTTTTTAACGGGTATAAAATTCGACCGGAGGATTCCGGCGCCGTGTTCCGTGTGCCGGCGCCCGTTTTGGCGATTGTGATGGGCAGATCTCCGTAACGTGTCAGGAGGCTGCCAGCGAACGAAAGGAGCGAGTCTTCGATATGAGTTCGACACTGATCGTGAACCTGATTGTGTGTGGGGTTCTTGTGCTCGTCGTAATTGCGCTATTTCTGTACCACAGGTGGCTGGAGAACCACGACGATCCGTACATTCACCTCCATAACGACGCCCACGACTCGACCATTGTGAGTAGCCAGACCACCCTGGGCAAGCGGCTGGATGCTGTCGACAAGGTGAAAAATGGTCTGCTAATTGCGGTCATTGTCTATGCGCTGGCGATTGCCGCAATTGCCATTTACAACGCCTGGAATACCAGCGGAACAACTTAGGGGATCATCCGACGCCGCAAGGCCGCGCAGTTTCGTCTGCATTCCAACGATTCGATCTTCTGGAAAAGAGAGTAATGCTCATACCCCCCGGACCGCGCGGACGCGAGGTGCGGGGATTTTTCGGCGGCGGTTCTTTCGCCGGCACGCTCGATTTTCTTGATAAGACGGCGCGGCGCTTTGGACCGATCTCCTCCTTCCGCCTGCTGCACAAGCGCATCTACCTGGTGGATGACGCGGATCTCATTAAAGAGATCCTCGTGACGCAGCAGCATAACTTCGAGCGTGACTCCGGAGCAAAGCTGCTTCGGGAACTGGTGGGCGATGCGCTCATCACGCGCGAGGAGCCGGATCATCGCGAACGGCGGCGAGTTCTGCAGCCCGCTTTCCACCGCGAGCAGATCGCTTCCTATGCGCAGATCATGTCGACCGAGTCCGGCCGTTTTGCGCGTGAGTGGCGACCCGGGGAAATCGTCGATGTCCGGAAAGAAATGCGGCGGCTGACCCTCGCGATTGTGGGCTCCTCCCTGTTCGGGGCTGATTTTCGCGAGAGTGCAGACGGGGTTGCGGATGTTCTTCAGCGTGTTACGAAGCGCTCCCGCTGGCTTGCGCCCTCATTTGCTCTCATCGAACCAGCGGTGAATTTCTACCGACGAGTTTTCCCGCGCGGGCCGAGCCTTTTCTTTCAAGCCGAACGCAAAGAACTCGAGGCGATCATCATGCCCATTGTTGAACGCCGCCGCGGCGCGGGCACGAAAGATATTCTCTCGCTGCTGTTGAACGAGCACGATGAGACAGACAAGCCGCTCAATCAACAGGAAGTTCAGAACGAGATTGTCACCTTCGTACTGGCCGGGCATGAAACAACCGCGAGCGCGCTGACATGGACATGGCTCCTTCTTGCCAATCACCCGCAGGCAGCCGCCCGGCTGCACGCCGAGGTCGATAGCGTTCTTGGGGACCGCGAACCTACGCTCGAAGATGTTTCGGCTCTCGCGTATACGAGCCTCGTATTCCAGGAAGCCATGCGCTTGTATCCTCCGGCGCTCGCGTTTGCAAGGCGCCCAAAGGTTCCGTTGCAGCTAGCCGGTTATACCATTCCTCGACAGGCGAGCGTCTTTCTGAGCCCGTATATCACACAGCGGAACCCGAAGTACTTTCAGCAGCCTGACGAGTTCCGTCCAGAGCGCTGGGAGACAGATCCGGCGCCTCCAAAATTCGCGTACTTTCCCTTCGGAGGCGGCGCCAAGATGTGTATCGGCGAACCCTTCGCGAAGCTGGAAGGAGTGCTGGTGCTAGCCACGCTGGCGAGGCAGTGGGAGTTGGAGCGTGTGGAGGACGATCCCGTTCACCCTGGTCCGGGTTGGCTACTGAACCCGAATCGTCCGATTTGCATGAGATTGAAGCAGCGAGTCGCTCCCTCACATAAACGCATCAACCACCTCGCAAACCTACCTTGAAACATTTACGATAGAGTAAAAGCATTCAACCTCCTGCTGCGCTGGGGAGGATCGGTGGGGTCTTTGTGACACCTGGTGAGCCGGGCGCAGCCCATTTAACCGGCCAAGCGGCTGGTCCTTCGGAAGTTGAGCTCCCCGTCAGCGGAGCAGCGAGGCGGGTAACCTGGATTTGGGTCTCATCCGCAATCGTTTTCCTGATAGCAGCAGCAGGGACCTTTATCGCGGCATTGGCGTACGACCATGGCCCGATTTCCGCCACGATCGTCCGGGCAGCCTTGCCGGAGCAGCCGTTAAGGCTACGCGTCGAAAACCTAAATGGCCGGTTGCAGGTTAGCTGGAATCTCGATAGCCCAGCCGTGCGGACCGCGACGTCAGGTGTGCTCCATATACAGGACGAAAAGCAAGTGAGCGACTTGCCGCTGGACGCGCGCCAAGTTGCGAATGGCTCGGTGGAGTACCAGCCCGTCTCGCGCGAGGTGTTTTTCCGCCTTGATTTAGAAAGCACGAGCGGCCCTGCCGAGGCGACTCTCCAGGTTATTGACGAAGTACCACCGGTTCCCGCCCAGAAAAAGGTCACGACCGACGAATTTGCCGCCTATGACGAGACGGCGAAAAGGTCTTCTTCGCCGAAACCGGATAAAGCTACCGCTTACGATGACCCGAGGGGCCCCAACGCTCCGCCCTCCGGTACGACTCTTCAATACATCCCGCCACGCCCGCTGCAAGAGGTCTGGCCTGATCCGAAGACGATCTGGCCGGGGCTCGTGACCTCTGCCATCCAGGTGGCAGTGCAGGTCGATGTCGACGCCATGGGTCGCGTAACCGCAGCCAAGATTGTGAACGGCGGCCAAAGGGTACCTCCCCCTCTGGCCGCATCCGCCCTTTCCGCGGCGAAGCAATGGATGTTTGAGCCTGCCAGGAGGGGAAATCAGATGATCGAAGGGCAGCACACGATCATGTTTCATTTCCAGCCGGGCGGTTAGGACAAGCTTCTATGCTTTTTTGGTAAACACCATCTTCTCTGACTTGTCTGCCGGCTCGATATGCTCAAGTTCAACGTCCATGGTCTTTCCGCCGGGGCCGAGGGTCAAATGCCATTCGGTGACAGCATCCTCTTTCGGTCCGTCAGTCTTGAGAATCACCAGCGTCGCACCGTTATACCAGAGCGAGACATGCGCTTTATGACCTCCTTCGTCGAAGTCGCATTGGGTGCCGCCCGCCTTGCACGAAAACTGCGAGGTAATGTCCTTCCCGTCGGTACCACGAACTACCTCCGTGAAACTGATTTGCCCCGATTTATCTTGAATCGTGTAGGTGACGGCCGGGCCGGCCTGACCCTGTGAGGATTCGAGCTCCCAGGTGCCGCTGTAGTTGGGCGGGCCGGTATCCGCAACAAGTGCAAGTGAACAGACAAAAGGCGTCGCAAGAACTGCGAGCGCCGGCCTAATACAGCGCATGCATCCTCCTTGCGCGACCCTCAAAGGGCGGGGGCCGTGTTGTAAGTGGAACTACGGATAGCTTATCGAAATTTAGTCTTCGGCGCGCTGAGAGGCGCGGCCTCATCGAAATTTAGTCTTCGGCGGGCTGAAAGACGCGGCCTCATCGAAAAGTATTCTTCAGCGCGCTGAGAGGCACGGCCTCATCGAAAATTATTGGGCGCAGGCGTGTGCGCAGCGGCGCGCTACTCGGGACGCCATTTGATGTTGCAGCCAAGACTGGGCTTCTGGTCCTTGTTTACTTCGCCGCCGTTAAGGAGCGCATCGATGGCGGCACGAAGATCCTGTCCCGTTACCGGAGTATCATTTCGTGGGCGGCTGCTATCGAACTGCCCACGGTATGCTAGTTTCCGATTTTGATCGAAGAGGAAGAAATCGGGCGTGCATGCGGCCGCAAAGGCGCGCGCGACGTCCTGGGTCTCGTCGTAGACGTAGGGAAAATTGAATCCGAGTTCAAGGGCCTGCTCTTTGAGACTGGAAGGTGCATCATCAGGATACGCGTCCGCATCATTCGATGAGATCGCCACGATTCCGAGCGACTGGCCTGCATAGTCTTTGCCGAGTTTCGCGAGCACATTCTGCACATGCTTCACATACGGGCAGTGACGGCAGATGAACATCACCAACAGCGCTTTCCTGTCGCGGAATCGGTCCAGCGTGATCGCTTCGCCCGAAACCACGTCGGGCAACTGAAACTCGGGCAGGGGGGTGCCCAGCGGAAGCATGGCCGATTCGGTGCGTGACATAGGTTCTCAAGGCCAGCGTAGCAGGCACTCCAACGAGGCGGACGGATACTTCAACAGCGCGTTATCGTGGTCGCCTGACGGGGGGTTCCTAGTAGCGGTCGAGGCAGGAGGGAACTTCATCGCTTTCGGGGCTCCCTCGTCGTTACATCTCATTGCCGCCGAGAACGGCAAGAAAATCCGCCTGACGACCCCGCCGGACGCAAAGACATGGGATCAGAATCCCGCTTTCTCTCCCGATGGCCGTGTTCTTCTATTCGTAAGATGCGACGGAGCATTCCACTGCGGCCTGTATTCATTGGACCTTGCGTCGGATTACAGGCCTAAAGGAGGGCCCAGGATGTTGAGGCAGGAGAAAGGCGGCATAGACGGAGTTACATGGACAGCAGACGGGAAAGAGGCAGTCTACGCGCTTTCAGGAGATGCGCCGTACAACTATCGCCTGATGAGGATTCAGTTGGAAGCAGGCGCGCAGCCGCAGCGCTTGACGTTTGCCGGCGGACGCCTCGGCTCCCCGGCCATTGCGCCCCGTGGGAACCGGCTCGCCTGCCTACGTCCAGCGCCTTGATGATGAAGACCTCTTGCAGGTCGAGCCCGGCAAACCGCCGAAGCCATTCGCCTCGTCAAGGCGGCTAACGCATTTCGACACGGGCCACTCCGGCACACCCCGCTGGTCCCCGGACGGACGCTGGATTGCCTTTGACCGTCAATTGGATGAGGGATGGCGCATTTTCGTAATGGCATCGGACGGGGACAGCTTCGCCGATTGACGCATGATAGCGGGGCGGACGAGGTCATCCCTAGCTGGTCTCGAGATGGGAAATGGATCTACTACACCTGCAACCGGAATGGCGGCTTTCAAATCTGGAAGACGCCGGCCGAAGGCGGCAACGGAACGCAGTTGACCCGCAACAGTGGATTCGTTGCCTTCGAATCTCGCGACGGCCAGTCGATATATTACACGGGTGCTACGAACCCTGCTCTATGGACGCTTCCCGTGACCGGCGGCAAAGAGAGGCCGGTACTGGACTCTGTTTGCTGCAGAGCGTTCGCTGTTGTGGAAGACGGGATCTATTACCTTACCTGCCTGGATCGCGGTAGCTCGATAAATTTCCACCGGTTCGCGACCAATAAAAACGAGGAGATCATACGGCTCAAAGAAGAGTCCTCCGGTATAGGGCTGGCGGTTTCAGCGGACCGGAAGACATTTCTGTTCCCTATGCGGTCTCGAAACGGCAGCAATGTGATGGTTGTGGATAACTTTCGGTAGGAAGTTACAGAAAGACAGCAACGCGTTTCAGTTCCGGCGCCACTTACAGTTTATTTGGGTGAGGATAGCTTCTTAGTCGGTCCTGGAAGTACCATAACTTTTCATCACGTACATTTGCTAGTAATCTGTTGCCAGCATGATGGACAAACGAAACTTTCAATTTCTTGCTGTGGTGAGTTTGCTGCTAATGGCTGCGTCGTCAGCCGCAGCTTCGGTGAATTTAGTTACGAACGGTAATTTTGCCACCGCCGCTTTCACGGGCTGGACTACTATTCCGGCGGCATCGGGAAGCGACTTCAGCGTCTGGCCTAATTGCGGACCGTCTGGAGAACACTGCGCCGCTTTCGGCGGAACAACAGCGGGTTACTACGATGCGATCCAGCAGACGCTTGTTACGACGCCGGGCCAAGGATATCAGGTGGCGTTTTCGCTTTATACCGACAGTTCCCCGCGCGATTTTCAGGTGTTGTGGAATGGAACCCAGATCTATGACAACTCGGGCGTAGGGACGGATACCTGGATCCCACTATCGTTCAACGAAGTTGGAACTGGTAGCGACACGCTGACGTTCCAGGGCTACAACGTCCCCAGTTTCGACGAGCTGACCGATGTTTCTGTGAGCAGTACCCCCGAACCCGCGTACTATCCGCTTGTCGCTTTGGGCTTGCTGGTCGTTCCAGTGTGGCGCCAGCGGCGGAAGGCTGCCTAATCGGTTGCCTAACCCATTGTCTAACCCAGCAAGGTTGCTTTTCTAGGTTCCGGGGCCGTTGAGCGTGACCTCGATGAAGACTTCGTGCGTTTGCGGTGTCGTGCCCGGTTCCGTCTCTTCGCTGAAGAAGGGCCCGTCTTTTACACGATCCAATACATTCTGGTTCAGCGTCGGGTCGGTTCTGGCGAGAACCTCGGGTTCCTTCAGGTGACCGTTGGGTGTGAGCATTCCGTGAAGAATCACTCGCTGGGCGGAGAGTTGTCCCGTAACGTTACCTTGCTGAATCGTCATGGAAAGGTGCCAAGGCGGGGTCATGAGCGAGCCGACTCCGATCTGATTCATGCCGGCTGCGGGAGTGAAGAGGCTGCGGTCGAGGCCGGCGGGGTCCGTCAGACTTTCCATGCGCGCTTCCAGTACAGTCTGGCCGGCTTCCGTGATGGTGAACTTGCCGGGCACGATTCGATCGTGAAGGTGCAGAGCATTGGAATAGTCGTAGAGGACGTACATGCCGGGTGCCGGAGAGTAGGTCACTAAAACGCCTGATTTCGGGTCGAGGCAGTATTCGCTCTCTCTCCAACGGCGGCCATGCGCCGCGGCCGCTGTGCGCGCCCCGTGGGCGATCAGGATGCAGGTCAGTTCCGTCCCGTTCATATTGGCCGAAGCGGTGCGCAACGAGGCCCGAGGACCGACTTCCGAATAAAGAAAGAAGACGGCGAGGCGAAACTGCGCCAGACGCAGCGGCATGCCCTGGGCCGGTTGATTGCTGTATAGCAAGCGATCGAGATAGAGATTGGTCACCGAATAAGATCTACCTTGCGCCGTCCAGCGATAGATACCACGGGACGGCGATATGTCTTCGGTCTGCCAACTGCCGTCGTACTGCGACGAGCCGGACGATGTGAATGTGGCCCTCAAGTGATAGGCCTGCGCCTGCACGTTCGAAAGATCGTGAGCCTGATTGAGGAGTTGCAAAGTCTGCTGGCGCTGTTCAGGGCTAGCGGTTATCTGCGCGTCGCCTGTTACGAGTTCAAGGGGGTCAGCGGGCACCGGAGGCTCAGGCGCCGCGGTTTGTCCCCGAGCGACGGGGAGGAAGGTAAATGACAAACACAGCAGATAGCCCAGACGCCGGAGAGGCAAGCGGTTTCCTCAAATTCGAGTCTACAGGTTATTCGGCGAGCGCGGAGACTGCGGCACGCAGCCAGATGGCAACTGCGATTGCCCCGGGGTCCGGCACACCGAGGATCCGTTCGCCGAGATAGCTGGAGCGGCCGCGGCGCGCGGTCATGCGGGCGGTGCTTTCGGCCCCGGCTTCGGCAGAGGCCAACGCAGGTTGAAGCGCGGCTTTCCACACACCGGCAGCGGTGAGCTGCTGATAAAACGTTCGTGTGAAGGGAATCAGGGCATCAAGCATGGTGCGGTCTCCGACGGCGGCACCGCCGAGTTCACTGACAGCATTGGCTGCTTCGAGGCAGGCGAGCGCCCAGGTATTTGGATCGTCGACGGAGCTGCCTTCGAGCGAGTTGCCCAGTCTTATAAAGAGAACTCCATAAAGGGGTCCGGAGGAGCCGCCCAATACATCCTGCAGTGTGTGTCCGAGGGCTTTGAAGGCTTGAGGAGGATTGTCAAACGGGTAGCCGGACAAACGTTCTTTTATAGCGCCGGCGGCGCGCGCCATATTGATACCGAGATCCCCATCGCCGGCGATGCGATCCATTTCCGTAAGGCGTGTTTCGGCTTCGATGAGAGCTTTACAGGCGGCGTCGACAGCCGCTTGCAGCGTCCTTCCGCGCGGTGTTTCGGGTGGTCCTCCGGCGGCGACGGGAACGCCGTCCGTATAGGGGATGATCTGCTCGCCGAGAGGAGCAGGGGCCATGGGCAAGACGTTCGGCCAAGCGGGCGCGGTAGTGGGAGCATCGAGCAAGCGAAGGCGCTCCTCATCGAGGCGCAGGAGGGAGACGGAGACACCGGCCATATCGAGAGAGGTCATGAATGCTCCCGCGTAGATACGCTCGACGAGCAGCCCGCGGGAGTGGAGAGAGGCGAGTGCGCGGCGCGCGACGACGGCCAATTCCATGTTGGTGGTTGCGCCGAGATTGTTGATGAGGACCGCAATCCTTTCTCCGGAACGAAGCCGCAGGGCGGTAATGATGTTCGAGAGAAGTTCATCGGCAAGTTCGGCGGCGGGACGGAGGGAGATGCGGCGGACACCGGGTTCGCCGTGGATGCCGAGTCCGAGTTCGATCTCATTCTCGGCGAGAGTGAAGCTCGGCTTACCGGTGACGGGAGAGATGCCGGCAGAAAGGGACACGCCCATAGTTCCGACGTTTTCGGCGGCGGCTTGCGCGACAGAAGCAACCTGCGGAAGATCTTTGCCTTCGGCGGCAGCAGCGCCGGCGATCTTATGAATCAGGACGGTGCCGGCGATGCCGCGGCGGCCGGCGGTTTGTTCGGAGCCGGCGAGGGCGACATCATCGGCGACAATCACGGTTTCGACCAACGTGCCTTCGGCGCGGGCCATTTCCGCTGCCAGACCAAAGTTGAGGCGATCGCCTGTGTAGTTCTTGACGATCAGGAGTGCGCCGGGCTTGCCGGCGACGGCACGAATGGCGGAAAGAACGGAGGCGGTGGGCGGCGAGGTAAAAACCTCACCGGCAACCGCAGCGCTCAGCATCCCCTGGCCGATGTAGCCGGCATGGGCGGGCTCGTGACCGCTGCCGCCGCCGGAAATGAGCGCCACCTGAAGATCGCGTACGTGGGCGCAATCCGAGCGTAGGAGGACGTTTTGATTTCCAAGGCGGGAGACGGCGGGATAAAGGGCGGTGAACCCATCGCACATTTCGGAGACAACGTGTTCAGGCTGGTTTATCAGTTTTTTCATGAGAGCGCCTGCAATACTGATTTGAACAGAGGAGATCCTCCAAGAAGATGAGACCTGGTCGTTGGCTCGGCATTGCGATGCTGGGCGCTGGTATTACCGCGTTTGCCGGACAGAAGGCGCAAACGCAGACGAAGGCACAGCAGGGCGAGACGGGGCAGCAGGGCGTGCCTCCGCCGGCGGAACAGGAGGCGATGCGCAACTTTCTGGCGATTGGCGCGCCGCCGGACGCGGAAGCGGCGAAGCGAGGACAGGCGGTGTTCGTTTCAACGTGCGGGTTCTGCCATGGCTCCGATGCGACAGGCGGGGCGACGGGACCGGACCTGGTGCGATCGCTGGTGGTGCTGCACGACCAGGGGACCGGAAAAGAGATCGGACCGGTGGTGCATAACGGGCGGCCGGGGAAAGGCATGCCGGCCTTCACAAACCTGACAGACGCGCAGGTTCACGACATCGCGCAGTTCCTGCTGGGCCGAACTCAGGCCGCGGCGAACCGGATGAGTTACAAGATTCAGAACATTGTGACGGGAGACCCGAAGGCTGGAGAAGCCTACTTCAGCGCGCATTGCGCGAGCTGCCATTCGGCGACGGGCGATCTGGCGCATGTCGCCACAAAATTCGAGCCAGTAAAGCTGCAGTCACGGTTCCTGTATCCAAAGTCGGGGGGCTCGGACGAATCGGGACCGGCTGATCCGAGAGAGCAGAAGACGGTTACGGTGACGCTTTCCTCGGGGCAGACGTATTCGGGGAAGCTGAACCGGATGGACGATTTCAGCGTGGCGATGACGGATGCCGAGGGGCAGCATCATTCGTGGATTTTTGAAGACGAGAAAGGGATCAACGTTCAGGTGAACGATCCGCTCGCCAAGCACGAAGAGCTGCTGAAGCAATACAGCGACGCGGAGATGCACAATATTCTTGCTTACCTGGAGACACTCAAGTGAAGGGCCTCGTATCGAAGATGGGGAAAGCGGGGACAGTCCACAAGGGACAGTCCCCTTATGGGGCGTTGGACCGAAGGGCGGGGACAGTCCACAAGGGACAGTCCCCTTTTCTGAAGCTTGCCGCTTTGGTT
Source organism: Acidobacteriaceae bacterium (assembly GCA_019233755.1). Lineage (GTDB taxonomy): Bacteria > Acidobacteriota > Terriglobia > Bryobacterales > Bryobacteraceae > Bog-105. Next base: position 65,824 of record JAFAMD010000044.1, read on the forward strand.
TGTCTGCCGCTGGCGGTAGCCGCGCAGGGGTTGGATCCGGCGGCGATCGTGAAGCCGACGCCGAATTTGTGGCCGACCTATAACGGCGACTATTCGGGTCGGCGGTTCAGCCCGCTGAAGCAGATCAACCAGGACAACGTGAAGAATCTGCAGCTCGCGTGGTTGTATCACGCGAATACGGGGTCGGGCGGGAGTCCGTTCGGGACGGAGATCAAGTCGACCCCGCTCGAGGTGGACGGAGTTCTTTATTTCACCGTGCCGGACCACGCATGGGCGTTGGATGCGCGCACCGGGCGCCAGATCTGGCACTACAAATGGGAGAGTAAGGGCGGGATCCACACGGGCAACCGCGGTGTTGGGATTTATCACAACTGGCTGTTCTTTGAAACGCCGGACAATCATTTAGTCTCGCTCGAGAAGGATACGGGAAAGTTCCGCTGGGCGGTGGAGATTGCGGACCTGGCGCAAGAGTATTTCTCGACGCCCGCGCCCCTGGTGATTGGGAACCACGTGCTGGTAGGCGTGGGTGGGGATTCGCTGGACGTGCCCGGCTACCTGGAGGCGCGGGATCCGGAGACAGGGGCGGTGCAGTGGCATTGGAATACGGAGCCGCGGCCGGGCGAACCCGGATCAGAGACGTGGCCGAATGCGCAGGCAATGACGCACGGCGGCGGCATGACATGGCTGACCGGGACCTACGACCCCGAACTGAACCTGTTGTATTGGGGAACGGGTAATCCAAATCCGGTGCATGCCGGACAAGGGCGCAAGGGCGATGATTTGTGGACGTGTTCGATTGTGGCGCTGAATCCCGACACAGGGAAGCTGGTGTGGTGGTTCCAGGCGTCGCCGCATGATACGCACGACTGGGACAACGTGGAGGAGCCGGTTCTGTTCGATGCCGAGATCAACGGGCAGAAGCGAAAGCTACTGGCACAGGCGGCGCGCAATGGCTATTTCTTTGTGCTGGACCGGACGAACGGAAAAAGCGTGGCAACGGCGCCGTTTATCGATCTGAACTGGTCAACGGGCGTGGACTCGCGGGGCGAGCCGATTCCGAATCCGGCGAAAGAGCCGAAGACGGACGGGGCACTGGTGATTCCCGCGTCGGGCGGCGCGACGAACTGGCCCCCGCCAAGTTTCGATCCCGAGACGGGCCTGTTCTATGTAAGCGCATCGCCTTCCTACAGCGTTTACTATCTGACCGATACGAGCGAGAAGCCGGAGGGATACGGAGGGCGTGATAGCGGCGTATGGTCGAAGTCGGAGCTAGTCGCGCTGGATTACAAGACCGGCAAGATCAAGTGGAAACACGTGTTTCCGGGCGATGGCGAATCTATTTCGGGCATACTGACGACGGCGGGCAAGTTGCTGTTCACGGGCGACCCCTCAGCAAACTTCATTGCGTTCAACCCGGAGAATGGAAAGATTCTCTGGCACGCGGGGCTGACATCGCCCGTGAGCAATGGGCCCATGACGTATGAGTTGGATGGACGACAGTATCTGGTGGTGGGCGCGGGTGATATGTTGTACGCATTTATCCTGCCCCGTTAGCCAGCATTCAAAGCCTTACTTGCAAGTGTAGTAGCGCGGATTCGAATTATGGTAGTATGAGGCCGATCTGTGTCCTACTCCGGCACCACGCTATCAGTCGAAGAACGGCTTCTTGCGTCGGGCAAGAAGCTGTTTGCGACAAAAGGATTTGAGAATACAACGACTTCGGCGATTGCCCGGGATGCGGGGACGAGCGAGTCGCAACTGGTGAAGTATTTCGGCAGTAAGGAAGGCCTGCTGCTGAAGATCTTCGATATTGGGTGGGCAAAGCTGGCGTTCGTTTATACCGCCGCGTCAGTGTCTACGACGCCGCTTGAGAGCCTGCGGGTGATTTTCGAGCTGCTGGTAAAAATGCTAACGGAAGACCGCGAGCTGCGCGACCTGATGCTGTTTGAGGGGCGGCGCCTTCGGAGCAAGGGACCGGACTTCATTCTGACGGAAGGTCTCCACCGGATGTATGACGAAGTGACCAAGCTTGTCGCCGCGCTGCTCAAAGGGAGTGAGCTGGAGAAGAAGCTGCGGCCGCGAGCGATTGCATCGGGTTTCATCGGGATGCTCGAGAGTATGCTGCGGGACCAGGCGATCTCTGAGCGCAAGACCGGGCAACCGGATCCCACTCCGGACGAAATTCGCAGCATGTTTCAGATCTTTGCGGCGAGCCTGAGGGAGCGGGCGAAGGAAAACCCGGCAGGCTGAAGCCTGCCCCACTCCGTTTGCAGGACTGCTACTCCTCACGTAAGACAACGCCGGGATCTACGCGCACGGCGCGGGCGGCGGGGAAATAGCAGGCCAGAAGCGCCACGCAGGCAAGGAGAGCAATAACCACAAGCAGCGTGACGGGATCATTCGGCCGGATCTCGAAAAGGAGGCCGCGGAGAAAGCGCGTGAGAAGGGCGGCACCGGCCAATCCGGCGGCGAGGCCGAATGCCGTCAGGCGGAAGCCACCGGCGAGAATCATGCGGAAAACCAGCGGCCGGGTGGCACCGAGCGCGACGCGGATGCCGATCTCACGAGCGCGCTGGGTGACGGAGTAAGCGATCACGCCGTAGATGCCGAGGCAGGCGAGCGAGAGGGCAACGAATCCGAATGCGGAGAGGAGCCAGGTCTCGAGGCGTGGGCGCGCAATAGAATCGGCGACGAGCTGCTGCATCGATTCGACTTCGGCCACGCCCTGATCGGCATCCACTTCGCGGATCTGCTGACGGATGGCTGCGGTAACCGCGGCCGGGTCGCCAACCGTGCGCACGACAAGGGAAGAAAACGGGAACGGCTGCTGATCATTCGGCATGAAGAGGCAGGGATCCGGCGGCGTGTTGAGCTGGCTGTGGCGGATGTCGGCTGCTACGCCGACGATCTGAACAGGGGACGTCTGGGACCACCAGACGCGGACGCGCTTGCCGATTGGGTTTTCACCTGGGAACAGCATGCGCGCGGCGGCCTGATTCAGGATGGCGACCAGAGGCGCGCCAGGACGGTCGTGGTCATTAAAGTCGCGGCCCTGCAGAACGGGGATGCCGAGCGCGCGGAAATAACCGGGCGTGATGATGGAGACATCGCCTTCGGGACGGCGATTGAACGGCGGCTCAGGCCGCTCCGCGGGGTAATACCACGTGCCGGAATTCGTGCCCTGCATGGGAAGAATGCCGATGGAGCCGGCCGACAGCACTCCCGGGAGAGCGCGGATGTGCTGAAGCATCTGGTCAACTGCTTGGGCGTGAAATGCGGGGTCGCGGACGGGCAAAAGCAGCATGCGCAGCGTGAGAACGTTTTCGGCGTGGAAGCCGGGATCGACGCGCGCCAGACGAAGGAAGCTGCGCACCATGAGTCCGGCAGCGGCGACCAGAATGAAGGCAAGCGCCACTTCGGCGACGACTAAAGCGCTGCGAAGCTTACGGCCGGAGGTAACGGAGCGGCTTGATTCGTGGAGGCCGACGATGAGGTCCGCCCGGGTGGCCTGCAGGGCGGGCGCAAGACCGAAGAGCAGGCTGGAGACGAGGGCAACGAGCGCCGAAAAGATGAGGACTGCGGGATCGATGGTGACTTCCTGCAGGCGCGGAATGGCGACGGCGGCGGGCAGGCCGGCTATGAGAACACGGACCGCGACGATGGCGAGCGCCAGACCGAGTGCTCCGCCGAGCGTCGACAGCAGAAGGTGTTCGACGATGAGTTGTGTGACAACTCGCCGGGTGCTGGCGCCGAGCGCCAGGCGAACGCTGATTTCGCGGGCGCGGCGGGTTCCCCGCATCAGCAGCAGATTGGCCACGTTCGCGCAGGCGATTAAGAGCACCAGAGTGACGGCGGCAAAGAGAACAAGGAGCACGGGGCGAATCTCGCCTACGGTTTCAGTCAGGAGCGGGACAGCGGTGGCGCTCCATCCGGAATTGAGCGAAGGGTTCTCCTGAGCGGTATGGGCGGCAATCGCGGCTAGTTCGAATTTGGCGGCGCCGAGGGTGGCATCGGGGCGAAGGCGGGCAATGACGGAGTAGTTGCGGCCTTCTTCGAAATTGATGGCGAGCGGGACGTAGAGATCCGCTTTTTCGCGCAGACCGAATCCGGGCGGCATCACGCCGATGATTTCGTGATGGCTGACGTTGATAGAGATGCGCTTTCCGATGACATCGGGGCTGCCGCCAAACAGACGCTGCCAAGCGCCGTAGCTGAGAACAACGCGGCGCGGTTCATCGCGGTCATACTCGCCGGGGCGGAAGGTTCGGCCAAGGAGCGGCGGGGTGCCAAGAACTTTGAAGAACTCAGAGGTGACGGCGAGCCCTGGAACCTGCTCGGTTTGCCGGCTGCCGAGCAGGTTCATCGGAATCTGGAAGTAGGCGGCCATGGAGTCAAAGGCGTGGCTACGCTGCTTCCACGCGACGAAATTATTGAGAGCGACTACGTTCGGCTTCTTGGTGTTCGGCGGAACTTCCCACAGCATAACGAGCCGGTTCGGATCAGGAAACGGAAGCGGGCGGAGGAGAATTCCGTGGACAACGCTAAAGATGGCAGTAGTGGAACCGATGCCGAGAGCCAGCGCCAGAACGATGATTACGGTGAAGAGGGGCGCGCTGCCGAGGATACGAAAGGCGTAGCGTGCATCCCTGACGATTTGTTCAAGCGAGGCAAAGCCCCACATGTCGCGAGTAACTTCTGCAACGAGGCCGACATTGCCGAATTCCCGAGTGGCGGCAGTTTGCGCAGATTGCGGTGATTCGCCGCGTTCGATGCGGTCGCGTACGTCCATGGCGAGATGAGATTGCAATTCGGACTGAAGATCGCGCTCCAGATCGCGACGCCGGAAGAAGCGGTGAAAGAACATTCGCATGGATGGCACCAGGATGTAGGCTATCTACTACTATCACAGCCGGGTGTAGACAGTCTACGTGCTGAATGAACGCGGAGGGTTGGATTAGTCGGAATTGAGCTGGCGCCAGCGGGTGACGAGGTCCTGGCAGGCGGAGCGCCACTTCGGGAAATGAAATTCGAAGCCGGCATTCATCAGGCGGCGGGGAATGACCCGACGGCTCTTCAAGACGAGTTCAGGCTCAGTGCGCAGGAATACCGCGCCGATGGCGAGGGCCCACTCCGGCGTCGGCAGGCCAACGTAACTCGTGCACCAGGCGCGGCGCAAATTGCACATGAACTCGCGGTTCGGAATGGGGAATGGGGAGGAAATATTGACAGCGCCGGAGATTTCTTGCTGCGCAATCAGGAACTCAATGGCGCGAACGAAATCGACGTCGTGGATCCACGACACGAACTGGTCACCGGGGCCAGCCGGTCCGCCGAGGCCCCATCGCACAAGGCGCAGCAACGCGTCAAAAGCGCCGCCGGGCTCCGGACTCATCACCATGGCGCTGCGGAGGGCTACTTTGCGCGTGCGAGGAGTTTCTACCGCGAAGAAGGTACGCTCCCAACCGGTGGCGACATCGATGCTGAACCGCCATTCGGCGGGAACCCCGGGCTCGTTACCGCCGATTTCGCCGGTGATTTCGTCCATGGGGCGATCAATGCTGTGGCGGTAAATGGTCGCGGTGCTGGCGTTCATCCACAAAACGGGAGGGTTTGGAGAAGCTGCAATGGCATCACCCACCAGGCGGGTGGAAAAGATGCGGGAATTCTTGATTTCGCGGCGATTTGCGGCGTTATAGCGGCAGTTGACGGTGCGGCCGGCAAGATTGATTACAACGTCGGCCCCGTCAAGCGCCCGGGCCCAGGAGCCGGGGGTTTCGCCGTCCCAGATGAGCGTCTCCCACTCGGAAGGTTTCGGGTGACGCGCTATGACGGTGACAGAATGGCCCTGTTCAGAAAAATGCCGGGCCAAAATCTGGCCAACATGGCCGCTGCCACCAGGAAGGACGATGCGTAACGGGCGAGGTGTCGCCATGAGCATGCCTGTGGAGATTTTCCCACGACGGCGCCGGCGGATAAATGTGGAATAAAAAAAGCCCCGGACCAGACTGATCCGGGGCGGCTGGCGCGTAAGGGCGGATTTTAGTGCTCGCCGAAGCTCCAGCCGAGAGAGGCGCCGTATTCGGGGACCCAGTTGCTGCCGAACTGGAAGAAATTGTTGACCCAGTGCGCGTCGACCTGCGGACGCAGGAAGACATGGGACGTGAGATAGAGTCGAACACCCGCTTCGAGGTGAACCTGGAAGTGGTTGGAACTCTCGACAAACGAGCTACCACCGCCCGAGCAACCGGTGAACGGGTCGCAAGAGCTGCCGTTCGGCGCGTAGAAGCGAAGGTTCACGCCGCCGAGACCCGCCTGCAGTTCAGGAACGACACGTTTGAAACGACGGGCGGCCGGCAGCCAGATACCGTTGAAGTCATAGAAGACGGGACGGTAAGTCAAGCCGGCGTAGGCACCCTGCGAAAAGCGGAAGTCAGTCTCGCCACCGACGCCGAAAGAGGGCGTGATCAAGACGTCGGCACCCGCTTTACCGAAAGTGCCGGCCAGGCGCGGCGTGGTGTAGGGAACGCCGGTTCCGAAAGTATCGATCGATTGATTACTCGAGCTGTTCATTGCAGTGCCGACACCGAAAAACACGTCGGGGCCGGCTTGTGCGTGCACTAACGACGCGCCGACGCACAACGCCAGCGCGACAGGAATTGTGGTGCTAATAAACCTCAAACAAACTCCTCCCAATGTTTGAAATGATGCGGTGGCTTTGGCTGATATGGCCTATAGATGCCACTCTTTTCAAGCAATCGGACGCGCCTGCCGCGGAGTGCGGGTACAGCGCGGCAGGTACTGAAAAACTGCTAATTGGATTGAGTTAGGTAGAAGGGTATGCGGCTCCGGTGCAGCACCGGAGCCGGTTAAGAATAGTTAGGCGAGAGAAGGGTCGATGCTATCGGGATTGATGCCGAGATCGCGGATAGCTTGCGCGGCGCGGCTGGAGTCGAAACGGTTCCATGCGGCGAGACGCGAAAGAGCAGCGGCGGCGATGCTAGCAGCGTCGACTTCGAAGAAGCGGCGCAGATGCTCGCGGTTGTCGCTGCGGCCGAAGCCGTCGGTACCGAGCGCAGTGAGGCGTCCGGGCAGCCACGGCGAGATCTGATCGGCGACGATTTTCATGTAATCGCTCGCGGCGATGATCGGCATGTCGCTGTTGCCAAGCGCCTCGACGAGGTAGGGTTTGCGAGGCGTCTCGCTGGGATGCAGTCGGTTCCAGCGGTCGGCGATGAGCGCGTCACGGCGGAGCTCGGTGTAGCTGGTAACGCTCCATACGTTGGCGCCGATGCCGTATTGCTCGGCGAGAATTTTCTGCGCCTTGAGCGCTTCGTTGAGGATGGGGCCGCTGCCAAAGAGCGTGACCTGAGCGGAACCGGTGGGCGAGGCCTGATAGAGGTACATGCCGCGCAGGATGCCTTCGCGCAGGTTCGGAACTTCGGGCATGGGCGGGTGCGCGTAGTTCTCGTTGCAGACGGTGAGGTAGTAGAAGTGGTCCTCATTGTTCTCGTACATGCGGCGAATGCCGTCCTGCACGATGACTGCGATTTCGTATGCCCAGGCGGGGTCGTAGCTCTTGCAGTTGGGAATGACGCTCGAGAGCACGTGGCTATGACCGTCGTCGTGCTGCAAACCTTCGCCGAGCAAGGTGGTACGGCCGGCGGTGCCGCCGATGAGAAATCCCTTGCCGCGGGAGTCGCCGAAAGCCCAGATGAGATCACCGATGCGCTGGAAGCCGAACATCGAATAGTAAATGAAGAACGGGATAGTGGGGATACCAACGGTGGCGTAGGCAGTGCCAGCAGCGGTCAGAGATGCCATCGCGCCCGCCTCAGTGATGCCTTCTTCGAGGATCTGCCCGTTCTGAGCTTCCTTGTAGTACATGAGCACGTCGCTATCGACGGGCTTGTAGAGCTGGCCTTGCGGAGCATAGATGCCGCGCTCCCGGAACATGGACTCCATGCCGAAAGTGCGGGCTTCATCGGGGATGATCGGCACAACGTACTTGCCGAGTTCGGGAACCTTGATCAGCGCTTTGAGCACAGCGACAAAAGCGCTGGTGGTAGAGGCTTCGCGGCCGCGCGAGCCGGCAAGCGATTCGTGAAAGGCTTCGAGCGAAGGCGCCTTGAGCTCAATCTTCCTGGGATTGCGCGCCGGCAGATAGCCGCCCAAAGCGCGGCGGCGTTCCTGCAGGTACTGGATCTCAGGGGTATCGTTGCCCGGACGCACGAAGGAAATGGAATGAATCTGTTCCTTCGTAAAATTCAGATCGAAGCGTTTGGCGAGATAGACGAGCTCATCCTCATTGAGCTTCTTCTGCTGGTGCGTGATGTTCTTGCCCTCGCCGGCTTCGCCGAGGCCATAGCCCTTAACCGTTTTGGCGAGAATGACGGTGGGCTGACCCTGGTGCTCGACAGCGCGTTTGAAGGCGTTGTAGACCTTTACGGGGTCGTGACCACCGCGCCGCAGCATGGCTAGTTGCTCGTCAGTCTTATCCTCGACGAGCTTGAGCAGCTCGGGATACTTGCCGAAGAATTCCTTACGGACATAGGCGCCGCCGCGAGCCTTGTAGTTCTGGTACTCGCCATCGACGCACTCTTCCATGCGCTTGATCAGAAGACCACTTGTGTCGCGAGCGAAGAGTTCGTCCCAATCGCTGCCCCAGAGAACCTTGATGACGTTCCAGCCGGCACCGCGATATATGCGTTCGAGCTCCTGGACGATGCTGCTGTTACCGCGCACCGGACCGTCAAGCCGCTGGAGGTTGCAATTGACGACAAAGACAAGATTGTCGAGCTTTTCGCGGGAAGCGATATGGAGAGCGCCGGTGGATTCGGGCTCATCCTGCTCGCCGTCGCCGCAGAAGGCGAAGACCTTGCGGCCCGTTTTGGGGATCAGTTCGCGATTTTCGAGATAGCGGAGAAAACGGGCATTGTAGATGGCATTAATCGGCCCGAGACCCATGGACACGGTGGGAAACTGCCAGAAATCGGGCATGAGCCAGGGGTGAGGATACGAGGACAGGCCTGGATGATCGCGGAGCTCATGACGGAAGTTGAAGAGATGCTCTTCAGTGAGCCGGCCTTCGAGGAAGGCGCGCGAGTAAACACCCGGCGAGGCGTGGCCCTGATAGTAGACGAGGTCGCCGGCCTGCCCATCGATGGCCGCGCGGAAGAAATGATTAAACCCGACTTCGCTGATGGTAGCGAGCGAAGCATAGGTGGAGATATGGCCACCGATATTGGGATCGTATTTGTTGGCGCGAACAACCATGGCAGCCGCATTCCAGCGAATCAGGCTCTTGATGCGCCGTTCGAGTGCACGGTCTCCTGGATACGGCAGCTCTTCGTGCGCGGGGATCGTGTTCACATACGGCGTGTTAAGAGATTGCGGCGTGGAAACACCGAAGCCGGCGGCACGATCCAACAATTTCTCGAGCAGATAGGCGGCCCGGTCAGGCCCTTCCTCATCCACGACCTGTTCTAAGGCCTCAAGCCACTCTGCCGTTTCCTGTGGGTTCAGGTCCGGGTGGCGTTCTTCTTTTGGTTTGAGCATGGGTTCAAGTCAGGTTGAATTGCGGGTAACTTCTACGATACGTGCTTGGCTCGCAAGGCACAAGAACACGGCGGGTTCGCTCAAAGAGCAACCCAGGTTACGATTACGCTCTACAGTGACGCGGATGGCCGCACACTTCTAAAACCAAGAGCCACTAAAGGCGCAAAACGGGCAACGATCTCCCTGTGCGCTCTCCTAAAACGCGCACAACGGGCAACGATCTCCCTGTGCGCTTTCCTAAATTATCGCCTATCGCTTGCATTTCTCCGTTTGGTCAGGCAATCTAAAAGGTTTTTGGAGACCATGCGTTTTTGATGACGGTGCGAGTCCTCTACCATGACCACTGCTTCGATGGGGCAGCCTCGGCAGCGTTTGTCACGCGTTTTTTACAAGAGAGATTTTATCCTGGCGCAACGTTCCATTACACGGGACTGGCGCACCGGGCTGACCAACTGTTTGAAGACAGCCTGTTTGACGGTGACGCCAATGTCATAGTTGATTTCAAGTACGCAACAAATCCGAACCTGACATGGTGGTTCGACCATCACCAAAGCGCGTTTCTGAGCCCGGAGGATGCGGAACATTTCCGGCGCGATACTTCGGGGAGGAAATTATTTGATCCGAGCTTCCGCTCCTGCACGAAGTTCATTTCAACCGTCGTGAAACGGCAGTATGGGTTCGAAGCTCCAGACCTGGAGGAGTTGGTCACCTGGGCGGACATTGTGGACGGCGCACTCTATGAAAGCGCGGAAGCCGCGGTGGAGATGAACGCGCCGGCGATGCAGCTCACACTGGTGATTGAGGGCAGCAAGGGGCCCCGTCTGGTGCAGAAGATCATTCGCGCGATGCAGCACTCGAAGCTCGCACAAATCATCGCGGACCCGGAGATTCAGGCCGAATACAGGAGACTGCACGCGACGCACCTGCGAAACATTGACGTGATCCAGAAGACGGGTTCGTGCGATCGCGGAGTGATTTATTTCGACCTGGTAGATTTCGGGATCGAGGGATACAACAAGTTTATTCCGTACTACCTGTTTCCGGATTCGGCCTACACGGTTTCAGTGTCGACTTCGAGTTTCCGGACAAAGGTCTCAGTGGGATCGAATCCCTGGGTGCGGGAACCGCTGCGGCATAACCTTGCAACGATCTGCGAAAGATATGGCGGGGGCGGGCATCCGAAAGTGGGGGCGATCAGCTTTCCGATCGGGGCGATACCAGAGGCGCGCAAGGCAGCGGCGGAGATCAGGGAAGAATTGAAAGCTTGAGGGCGGCTGCTCGCGGTAATGGCCAGAAGCGTTTGCATTTTTTGCGGTTCCAGCCAGGGATCACGAGAAGTTTATGCAACCGCTGCGATATCCCTGGCAAGGCATCTTGCCGCGAACGACGTTTCGATTGTGTACGGCGGCGGCAAAGTCGGATTGATGGGAGTCATCGCCGATACGGCGCTTGCGGCGGGAGGACGAGTCACCGGCGTCATTCCGCGCACGCTGGTGGAAAAGGAAATAGCGCACCAAGGCCTTTCCGACTTGCGAGTGGTCGGGTCGATGCATGAGCGTAAGGCTTTGATGGCGGATTTGTCCGACGCCTTCATCGCGCTGCCGGGCGGTTACGGCACCTTTGAGGAGTTCTGCGAAGTTCTGACCTGGACCCAATTGGGCTTGCAACGGAAGCCATGTGGTTTGTTGAATGTCGACGGATACTATGACTGCCTGTTGGGGCTCTTCGATCGCGCCGTGTCAGAGCAGTTCTTAAAACAGGTGCATCGAGATCTCGTGATCTCGGATAGCGTTCCCGAAGCGCTGGTGCGACGCGTGCTCGCTTGCCAAGTGCCCCTGGTGGAGAAGTGGATCAATCGCCAGCAGGCGTAATGCGGCAACTACCGGGCGCCGTAAAAATAGTAGTCGGCTTCGTAGGGAGCTGAGGTTTCGGCGTTCGTGTGAGCAGCGTCGCAGCCGGCAGCGGGCGCTTTGCCGCCCTTTGTATTGAGGCGCTGAATGCTCTCGACGCGAGTCATCTTACCGGTGCCCTCATGACTTACAGCCGAAATCAGAAGCCAGGGAATGGAACCGGAGTCGGGAGAGGGGAGATTTGCAATCATCTTCCCGACGACGCGGCTGCCGTCGCTTGCTTCCCACGTGGGTCCTGCGAAATGGCGGCCAACGCGCTGACCGTTTTCACCCAGTAACTCCGCGCGGGGCATCTTCAGGACCCAGGCGTACTGATCGCCGGTCTGCTTGCACGTGTAAATCTGGTCCCCTTGGCCGTGGGCTTAAAACAGGAGCGTTTGCGTATCGGGAGGCCTGAGCTTTTCGGGTACCTGAGGGGCGTTCTGCACCGCGAAACCAATAGCTGAGAAGGAAGCAAAAGCAGCCAAGAGCAGGAGCCGACGCATGTTCAATCATGGTCGCATGTTCAAGAGGCTGCGGTGGGCGAAACAGGCCCGGTCACGAATGTTCGGCAGAGCAGCAATCCCTTTGTTTGTTTTGACTTCCGAAGCGATCCCAGGCATTCCGAACAGACCAGAAATCTATGCTGCTTGCAAGGACCTGTGATATTGATGGGATTAAGAAGGGATTTTGGTGTTATAGTCAGGGCAGAGGGGGTTACTGTGGCAACACTTGCAGCAGCAAAGCCGGACCTGGAAGCGCATCGAAAAGCGACAACAGCCCCCTTACCGCAGGTGGTGGATGCGCTCGTTTCGCTCATCGGCCGCAAACTGATTGCGTATATCGCCTCCATAAAAGACGCGCGCGCTATCGAGCGCTGGTCACATGGTTCGACGCCCCAGAAGGACGTAGAGCGCCGCATAAGACTCACCTATCATGTTGCAGCGATGCTCGCTCAATTCGATACACCTGCTGTTGTGCAGGCCTGGCTCATTGGGCTGAATCCGGAACTCGAAGACCAAGTTCCGATCGGCCTGCTTAGAGAGGGCGATATCGAAAGTGACGGCAAGAGGGTTCTGAGCGCAGCCAGAGCCTTTGTCGCCGGGGGCTAAGCTGCGTTACGTGCTGGTGCGCATTGATATCGTCCGAATCAATCGTATCGGCGAATTATTGCCGTGGAACCTCCAGCCGCATGACTGTCGAGTGCCAGGCAAGCGCCTGTTGATCAAACGAAATACGTAATGGTGCGCCGCTCGACAGCCGATAACGTGAACTCGTCTTCCGTTCTGCTACGCCCCTCGATCGTCTTCGACACCCAGTTGCCTTGTGAATCGTAATCGTAGCGGAAGCGCGTCTCTGAGCGGCTGACGCTTTCTCGAGTCGGGCTATCGGTGGCCTGGCCTTCATCGTCGATGGCGAATTCCCGGCCCTCATGATCGTCTACCTCTAATATTGGGTCTCCGTGTTCGTTGTAGGTAACCGTTTTGCTGTCGACTGCAAGCGGCCCCATATTCAGCCGAGTCTTGACCCTGTGACCTTGTCCGTCATACGAATGTGTGCATCGTATGGACTCCCTGCCCACACCAAAGAATGCTCGTGCGGTTTGCAGTTGAGCCGGACTTAACGACGCCAGCATTTCGGATGGCAGTACCTCCTCGGAGTTCGTCTGTGCCTCTTCAATCAATCGCCCAGCTTCGTCGTAGCGAAACTCAACTCCGCTCAGCTGACGGCCTGCCCCGTCGTGAAACAACAAACTGGTGGGTTGGTCGCGTTCGTTGTAGAGCGTGGTCAGCTTTGTGGCGCCTGGCGCTGAGTAGATGCTGTCTGTACCCTCAACGCCCCACCCATAACGCGTGTCGGGGAGTTGGGCTGTTATGTCGACACAGAGCGTCTTTTTCTTGCATCCGGAGGCGTCGTACTCATAACTTTCGGCCGTCCGATCATCGCCATCCCCACTCCGAAATAGGATGCGCACCAATCTGCCCGCGTTGTCATATTGCCAGACTCGCAGATCCGCAAAACCGCCGGCGTTCTCCGTGCGCGTTGTTATTAGTCTTCCGGCATCGTCATAGTGGTAGGTTGTGCTCCAGAAGGAGCCGTCCGGATTGTGGTGCCAGTGCTGGGCAAGAACCCCATCAGCGCGGAACTCTAACATGGTCACGTGGCTGCGCTCCTCGGTCTCGCACGTATCTCCACCGCACCGGCGTGAATACCAGATACGTTGAAGCCGACAGGAACGCACCGGGCCACGCAATCCCCACTGTTCACGGTCATTCATAGATCCACAATGCCGAAAAGAAAAGTCATTACCAAGCTGGAGGGCCTTTCAGCACCATTGTCAGTGCGCCCTCCTGTGCCGTGTCGCGCCGCGCTTGGGATAGAAGTCGCGAGATTCTTCGGACGGTGGCTCGCCATTGATTGGATTCCCGCCGAACCACTTAGCTATTCAAACGCGACTTCGCCAAACGCGAAATGCTGCTCACGTTCGCAGCCGTAAATGACAGTTGTTGCACATTGAACCCAATATTCTGCCGCACGTCCGTACCGGTTCGTGTCTGCCGGACGCTACTCTTAGAATTCGAATCTTACGATAGTTTGGAAAGCATCGGTCGCTACAGGAATTGTTGACATGGAGTTGATCTTTTCAATCTGGCAATCTTCGAGCCGTTCGACCTGATCGATAAGACGATCTCAAACTTAGGTACCGAGGACCCGGATTTTCTGAAAGCGCTGGAGCATCTGGATTTCAGGTTCAATCCGACGCTCTGGGTGGCGTGCTCGATACCACGGCGAGTTTCTCGAGGTGTTTGGCGAGAATGTCGACCTCGATATTCACAAGGGAACCGGGCTGGCGGGCTTTCAGGGCAGTGTGTTCGAAGGTGTGGGGAATGATGGTGAAGCCGACAAGATCGTCATCGACTTCCGCGACGGTCAGGCTGATGCCGTCGACGGCAACCGACCCTTTGCTGACGATGTAGCGCGTGAGTTCACGCGGGACGCGGATGCTGAGCCACCAGTTACATTCGCCTAAGGCTTCAAGCGTAACGACTTCGGCGGTGGCGTCGATATGGCCGAGAACGAAATGACCGTCCAGACGCGAGTTGGCACGGAGCGGGCGCTCGAGGTTCACGGGCGCGCCGGGCGTGAGAGCCCCAAGATTGGTACGCTTCAGCGTTTCGGGGGCTAGATCGGCGGAGAAACGATCCGAAGCGAGCTCAACAGCGGTGAGACAGGCCCCGTTAACCGCGATGCTGGCGCCGAGCGTGGCGTCCTGTAAGATGCGAGAGCACGCAACGGTGAGGCGCGCGCCGGCCGGTTTTGACTCGAGCGCCGCGACGCGCCCGAGCTCTTCGATAATGCCGGTAAACATTGGTTAGCTCTTAATGAGGTACGCTTCGACCGCGAACTCGTTCTGCGAGATAGGGTGAATGGTCACGCGATCGAGCAGCATGGCATCCGCCCGGCGCATGCGGCCCTGTCCGCCCGCAACGGGCAGACTCTTGAGACCGCCCAGAATTTTCGGCGCGTAGTAGAAGAGCACCTTATCGGCGATTTGCGAATCGAGCATGGTCCAGTTGACGTGGCTGCCGGCTTCGACCATAAGCGACAGATAGCGCTTTTCGGAAAGGTAATCGAGGATTTTGCGCGGATCGGTGCGGCCTGCAAGCCCATCCGCAACGAGCACCTGAACGCCGCGATCTTCGAGAGCCTTGCGGCGCTCCGCCGGGGCGGCCGACGTACAGACTAACAGGACATCGTTCTTCGCGCTCGTGATCATCTTCGAGGTAAGCGGAATGCGGAGTTGGGAATCGAGAACGATGCGAAGCAGCGGCCGCGCGCGCTCCAGACCGGATCGATCGGTGAGAAGGCAGTCGTCTTCGCGAACGGTGCCGAGCCCAGTGAGGATGGCGTCGGATAAGTGGCGCACCTGTTGGACGTCAGCGCGTGCCACCTCGCTGGTGATCCAGCCGATATTGTCCTGCGGGGCGGCGATTTTGCCATCGAGCGTGAGGGCAGCCTTGACGGTAACGAGCGGCCTGCCGGTTCGCATGAAGTGCACAAAGGCCTCGTTGAGGCGTTCGGCGGCGGCGGTGTGCTCGTCCTCGAGGACGACTTCGACGCCGGCGCGGCGCAGGCGCTCAAAACCTTCACCGCTGACCTGCGGGTTGGGATCCTGCATGGCGGCGACCACACGCGCGATGCCGGATTGAATAACGACATCCGCACACGGCCCGGTGCGGCCCTGATGCGAGCACGGTTCCAAAGTGATGTAGAGCGCGGCTCCGCGGGCATCTTTGCCGGCTTCGCGAAGGGCGACAATCTCGGCGTGATCAACACCGGCCCAGGTATGAAAGCCGCGGCCGATCACTTTGCCATCACGGACTACGACTGCGCCGACGGCCGGATTAGGACTTGTGCGGCCGCGGCCCTGGCGCGCGAGTTCGAGAGCTTCCTCCATGAAAACTGACATAGAGGCACCTAATCGAACAACGATTCGACGAACTTTTCCGGTTCGAAGGGAAGCAGGTCATCGATTTTCTCGCCGACACCGATGAAGCGAATCGGCAGGTTCAGCTCGCGCGCGATGGCCACCACTACGCCGCCTTTGGCGGTGCCGTCGAGTTTCGTCAGAATAATGCCGGTGACGCCGGCCGATTCGGTAAACTTGCGCGCCTGCTCGAGGCCGTTCTGCCCGGTGGTGGCGTCAAGAACGAGCCACACTTCGTGCGGCGAGCCGGGTACAACGCGCTGACAGGTGCGGCGCATTTTTTCGAGCTCGGCCATGAGATTCTCCTTTGTGTGGAGGCGGCCGGCGGTATCGACGATGACGTAATCGACACTGCGGGCCTTGGCCGCCTGCAGAGCGTCGAAGACGACCGCGCTCGGGTCTGCGCCGGTCTTCTGGCGAATCATTTCGACATTCGCACGCTGCGCCCAGACTTCGAGCTGTTCGATGGCCGCGGCACGAAACGTGTCAGCAGCGCAAAGGAGGACTTTTCGGCCTTCGCCGAGAAAACGATTGGCCAGCTTGCCGATGGTGGTGGTCTTCCCTGCTCCGTTTACGCCTACGACCATGACGACCGCGGGGGGTGTGCGGACGACGTGAATGGGCGTTTCCGAAGCGCGCAGAACTTCGAGCAAGTGCTGGCGGATGAGCGAGCGGATTTCGGCCGGGTCGGCGGTGAGCTTACGATCGATGCGCTGGCGGATGCTCTCGAGGATGTCCTCGACGGTGCGCACGCCGAGATCGGCGGTAATGAGCGTGTATTCAAGCTCTTCGAGAAGATCGGCATCGATTTCCTTTTTGCCCGACAGCACATCTTCAATGCGATCCACCAGGCCGGTGCGTGTTTTCTGGATGCCGGCCTTGAGTTTGTCAAGCAGGTTTGGTTCGGTGGGGACCGAGCCAAAGAGCGTCTGGATGGCCATGTTTGTTTCTTTGTTTCAATCCGCACACACCACGGGCGGGTGACCTCCGCAGGTGCGATTTTGGCTTAAGTTTAGCAGGGAGAAGAGGACGCTTCCGGCTCACTTGCCTTGCATGAAAGAAGCGGCCGCGGGTTGAACTACTCCGGCGCGCGCTGCGCAGAGCTCGATGCGCTCCAGCGTGTTCGCGAGGTTGCGGGCACCTCCGGGCAGATTAGCGATGCGCGGCTGGAAGAAAGCATCGACCTGTTCGCGATGGGAGGCGTCACAGAAGCCGGCGGCCGCGAGTGGAAGATTGGCGCCGAAAGGGATACCGCGCGCCCCCGGCAGCGTGTTGTTCAGCCTGTCGAAGTTTTGCTGAACGAACTTCCACAGAATCTCACGATTTTCGTCGGACGCGGCCAGGAGGTTGCGTTCGAATTCGCGCGGATCAACGCCCGGTTCGAAGATCAGATCGAGCGCGGCCTGTGCAAGGGTAGGGTCGCGGAAAGCCGGCAGGGCGGCGATGATCCACTGGCGCTCGCGGCGGACTTTTGTTTGGCGGATGGCATTGACGAGTTCTTCAAAGAAGGCACGATTGCCGTTCCAGGCCGCGGTAGAGAGTACTGGCACGACCATATCCGGGTCGAGCGATGTGCGCTCTTTGAGCCAGGTATGGGCGAGTCCGGCGGCTTGCCCCTGCAACTCGGAATCCTCGCCGCGCGTTGCCACCAATGGAACGATTTCGATACGGAGCTGACGGATTTCCGGCGATTCTCCGGGCTTCGGGTTCCACCCGAGTTCGTGGGCGCTGGCCTGGTAGAGCGAGCGGATCCAGGCAGCGTACTCCGCATGAAGGTTGTCAGGGACAAAGCTGCTGACGCTCTCCACCAGGCCAGCGGATTGGCGGACGAGACCGGCGTCGGTACTGCGGCTGAAGTGCTGGGCGAAGCCGAGATCCTGGTGCAGATCGCCCAAACCAGAGGAGAACATGAGCTGGATATTTCGCAGGGTGGCGGCAGCCTCGGCAGGCTGCAAATTCGGCAATCCGTTCCTGACGAGATTGCCCGCGACCGCGGCGGGTTCGTAGGAAACGGCGTAGTAGCCGGTGGCGCTCGAGTCAGCGGAGAACCAGGTGGGGCAGCCGCGCAGGCCATTCAGCGTCCAGGTATCGGACGCCTTTGTGAGCAGCTTGCAGTCGCGGTGGGCTCCCGCCGCGTCGTTCCACACTGCACAAACGGGGACCTGCCAAAGCTGACCAGGCGTAGCAGGCGAACCCACCGGCAAAAAACGCGTTTGCGTGAGCTGAACCTGGGACGGATTACCGGCACAGCGGACGGTCGCAGTCACGAGCGGAAACCCCACCTGGTTGAGGAACGTGGAAAACGCCGCGCCCGCGCCGCTTTGCGGCGAGACCTGGTCAATAGCGGAGAGCAGATCAGAGGCGGTTGCGTTCCCCCACTGGTGCTGCTCGAGGTAAAGACGCACGGCCTTCTGGAACGCCTCCGGGCCGACGTAATTTTCGAACATGCCGATGACCGCTTCGCCTTTGCCGTAAGTGATACCGTCGAAGGCATTCGCGATATCGCCGGGTGCTTCGATGGGCTGGCGGATCCGGCGCGCGGTGGTGAGGCTATCGGCACGCATGACATTTATGGAACGGGCGGCATCGGATTTTATGTTCCAATCCGGTTTCCATTCGTTCAGCAGCTTGCTTTCGAGCCAACTGGCGAAGGCTTCGTTCAGCCAGATGTCGTCCCACCAGGCCGTCGTGACAAGATCGCCGAACCATTGGTGCGACATCTCGTGCTCCATGACAGCAGCCTGACCGCGCTGACGAAGCTGAGTCTCCTGCCGGGGAGGGGAAAGCAGAAAATCGCCATACGCGATGAGGCCGGCGTTTTCCATGGCGCCCCAGGCAGTGGTGAGGGGGACCACCACCTGGTCGAGCTTTTCGTATGGATAGGGGGTGCCGAAATAGTTTTCAAGCAGTCCAATCAGCTTGGGGGTAACGGACGCAGCGTAGGCAGCCTCGGACGCACGGCCGCGCGGCACGATGATGTTCCCGGGACGATGGTTGCGGCCGATGGGCGCGGTGGGGACGACGTCAAACGGCCCGACGGCGAAGGCTACCAAATAGGAGGGCAGCGGCCTAGTTTGCTGGAAGCGAACCGTTTTCGTGTTGTCGTTTCGCGCCTCTTCCGACTCGGCGGGCGTGTTCGAAAAAACCTTCAACGCCTTCGGCACGTTGATCGTCAGTTGCCATGGGACCTTGAAGCCCGGCTCGTCAAAGCAGGGGAAGACGCGGCGAGCCGTGACGGGCTCAAACTTGCTGAAGATATACCAATCATTCCCTTGCTGCTGTTGGAAGGCGCCGTCGGTAAGGGTGCGGCTCACCTCGCCGGTGTAGCTGATGTCGAGAACGGCGCGACCGGGCGCGAGGTTCGAGCTTGTTTTGACCGCGAGAAAGTCATTCGGCGCGGAGCGGAACCCGACGGGGAGAGTAGTGCCGCCGGCGCTAATGCTTCCACCTTTGAGTTCAAGTGACTTCGCGTTGAGCCAGATGGTATCAGTGGATTTCAGGATATTGAGTTCGATTTGGATGTCGCCGCTGAACTGATTTTGCCCCGGAACGAGGCGCAGAGAGGCGGAATAGCGAACGGGGCGCACGGTATCGGGCAGACGCAGCGCAGGTGCGTTGTCCTGGGCATCTAGAGAAATACAAGCCGCAAGAAGCAGGGTGGGGACAGTCAGCGAACGTTGCATCCTGCCATCATCATAGGCCCCTGGAAAAATAGGCCCCTGGAAAATGATTATCCGCGTGAAAGGGATATTGCGACAATGAAACAGAAACAAACCGTTGCTGTCTGCCTTTTAGAGAAGTGTCACAAATAACTTTGCCGGTGCAGACGAAGACGAAACGCCGCCTGGCGTTTTTGTTTTCCATACCGCTGGCTTTCAGCCTGGTGTTTTTCGGCGTCGACGTAGCCGCCGAGCACACTGATATAGAACTGATGAAGATTCGCACGGTCTACGGCGCGGTGGTCGCAGTCCGCGCGCTGGCGCATGATGCCGAATCGGGAGAACGCGGCTTCCTATTGACTGGGAACGACCGTTACCTGATGCCCCTCGAAGGGGACAAGCTGCTCTTGGACGCGCGGTTATCCAATTGCGTAGAGGCTGCGACGGGGCGCCCGGAGGTAGAACCGCAGGTCAGGAAACTGATCGATCTGGTGAAAAAGAGATTCGGCGAGACGAATGCGGTATTGAATATCCAGCGAACGCAAGGGCTGCCTGCGGCGGTCTACTCCGTCAGGTCGGGCGAATCGGAACACACGATGGACGAGATTCGGACGACGACGGCGGCGGTGCTGAAAGAGCTGGATAGAGAAGCCTCGCGGTATGACGACAGAGAACGGAAGCTTTACCGGAGGACATTCGCGTTCTATACGGCAAGCACGCTCATCGTCATCGGAGTGTTGGCGTGGCTCTACCACGAACTGGTGTCCTACCTGACCGCGCGAGATGCCGCCCTGGCGGAACTGGAGAGGTTGAACGCGGACCTGGAAGCGAGGATAGCCGAGCGCACGCACGACCTGACAGAGGCAAACGAGGAGCTCAAGCAATTCGCTTACGTCGCCAGCCACGATCTGCAGGAGCCGCTGCGAACGATCACAAGCTTCTCGCAACTGTTGGAGGCGCGCTACAAAGGGCATTTGGATGAAGATGCCGATGAGTTCATCGGGTACATCGTTACCTCGGCGCGCCGCATGACCGGCTTGATCAACGGCCTGCTTACGCTGGCGCGGTTGCGAAGAACGGGGCAACGCGTGGAGCCAGTCTCCTTCGAGAAGCTGTTGCAGGAAGCCGAGATCAGCCTGCAAGCATCCATACGGGAGAGTGGCGCGGAAGTGTTGCACGGACCGCTGCCGGAGCTGGTGGTGGATCAAGTGCAGTTTTGCCAGGTGTTGCAGAACCTGATCTCGAACGCAATCAAATACCGGCGGGAGGAACCCCCGAAAATTCGCATTGAAGCGTACCGGGATTCGAGCAGTTGGGTGTTCTCCGTCCGCGACAACGGACGGGGGTTCAATCAGGAGTTTGCAGAGCGCATTTTCGGGCTTTTCCAGCGCCTGCACCCGGGTGGAGTAGACGGGACCGGTATGGGGCTTTCGATAGCACGCAAGATCGTAACGCGCCATGGGGGCCGGATCTGGGCAGAATCACAAGAAGGCGTGGGATCGACGTTTCACTTCAGCCTGCCGGTCAGTCTGGAATCCAGCCGAGGAAGAAAGAGCAAAGAGACGTCCGCGCCCGTCATGCAGGCGTGAGGGCAAGCTGAAAATCAATGCGCAACGGCCGGGCGGCCCGGCCTGGTTTTCTTCATCAGGAAGACCAGCGGTGTAAGCACGCCGAAGGTTATGCCGAGAAGCCAGAAACAATCGATATAGGCCAGGTTTTCAGCCTGACGCTGGAGGTTGCGCAGGATCAGGGCATAAGGGCGGTTGCCCGCAAAGCCCGATTGAAACAGGCGCGTTGCCGAGTTAACAGCGCTGTTGAATGCGGGATTGAGAGGAGTCGCGCGCTCGATGAGGCGGCTCTGATGAAACTGACTACGGCGGTCGAGGATGGTGGTTACCAGCGAAATTCCAAGACTGCCACCAACGTTTCGCGCCAGATTGATGAGCCCGGAGGCAGCGTTGTTTTTCGTCGGCGGGACGAAAGCGTAAGCGGCTGTATTAATGGGCACGAACAGGAAAGCGAGCCCGGCAGCCTGAAAGCAGCGGGCGATCGCAGCGTGCTTGAAATCCATGTAAATGTCAAACGTCGTCATGTGAACGAGAGCAAGTGAGGTGATGGCGAGGCCCACGCCGATCATCCAGCGCGACTCCACCCTACTCAACAGCATGCCGACAAACGGCAGCAGGCACATCACCAGCACGCCACCGGGCGATATCGCTAGGCCGGCCTGGGTTGCCGAGTAGCCCATGACGAGCTGAAGGTACTGAGGAAGCAGGACGGTGCTGCCCAGAAGAACCACCCCGACCATGAACATCAGGAAGGCAGCGATTCCGAAGTTGCGGTCTTTGAGCAGACTGAGATCCACGACGGGGTCCTTTTCCTTGAACTCCCAGTAAATGGCAAGGGCCAGGCCGGCAATCGCGATCACGGATGAAATACGGATGAATGGCGATGCCAACCAATCGTCGCGCTCGCCTTTATCGAGGACGATCTGAAGGAAGCCCAGCCCGAGAGCGATGAAAATGATGCCCCAATAATCGACGCGGATTCTGGACTTCAGCCTGAGGGCGCGCTCCTTCAAGAAATAGGGAGGGTCTTCGAGCATGAAAGTTGTGAGACACAGCGAGAGGATGCCGACCGGAATGTTGATAAAGAAGATCCAGCGCCAACTGAAATTATCAGTGATCCAACCGCCAAAGGTGGGGCCAATGGCGGGCGCGGTGACGACGGCGATGCCGAAACGGCAAAGGCCATGCCCCGCTGCCGCGGGAGGAAGGTGTCCGCGAGGATGGCTTGTTCGCTCGGCTGTAAACCACCGCCGCCGATGCCTTGCAAGACGCGAAAGAGCACGAGAAGCCCAAGCGTAGGGGCGATTCCGCACAGAAAAGAACTCAGCGTAAATACGGCAACGCAGGTCATGTAGAAGCGCTTGCGGCCGAGCAGAAGCGAAAACCATCCGCTAAGCGGAAGAATGATGGCGTTTGAGACGAGGTAGGAAGTCAGGACCCAGGTGGCTTCGTCTTCGCTGGCGGACATACCCCCGGCGATGTGGGGAAGAGCGACGTTGGCGATGCTGGTATCGAGCACCTCCATGAAACTCGCGAGGGTAACGGTGAGCGCAATGAGCCACGGATTAAATTTCGGACGCCACTGCGGCTCGGAGTCCGCCCGGGCCGCAAGCGTCCCGGAGTTCGACGTGGGATTGGGCCCGACTCCGGCGGCCATGGAAGCTAGTAAGCGTTCTCCGTGCCGCTGTTCAGCAGGACAGTAGGTTCGACCGACATGCCGGGCCGCAGCGAACGGTCGCGGTTTTCGCTTGGCTCAAGGACGATCTTGACGGGTATGCGCTGCACGACTTTGACGTAGTTACCGGTGGCATTCTCCGGAGGCAAAAGACTGAATCTGGCACCGGAGGCAGCAGCGATGCTATCGACATGGCCGAGGTACTTGCGTCCGCCGTACGTATCGACTTCGATTTCGACCTTCTGGCCCACCCGCATGTTTTTCAACTGCGTCTCCTTGAAGTTGGCGGTAACCCAGATGTCATCCAAAGGAACAAGGGCCATGAGCTGCTGGCCAGGGCTGACCTCCAGGCCGGGTTCGGCACTCTTCCGGCTGACAACTCCGTCAACAGGGGCACGAATGATGGTATAGCCGAGATTGAGTTTTGCCTGATCGAGATCCGCCTGCCGCTGCTTGACCTGCGCCTGCGCCTGCTTGTAGCGGGCTTCGCTTACAGCCTGCTGCCGCGGGCGGATCTCTTCGCTTTGCCGACGCTGAACGAGGGCGGTCTGGAGCTGTGCTTTCGCTTGATTGAGTTGGGCAACCGCCTGATCGAGAGTGTGCTCCGATGCGGTGATTTCCGCCTTGGCCGAATCCACTTGTGCGCTGTCGGCGTCGGCACTGGCGACTGCGGCGTCGTAATCCTGACGGGAAATTTCGTCCTTAGAGACGAGATCCTTGTACCGTGCGAGATCTTTTTGAGCCTTGACGGAGTTGGCCTGCGCCTGCGCCAGGGCAGCCTGGCTGGCGTTCAACCGGGCGCCTGCTGTGTTCACAGCCTGCTGCGCAGAAGAGACCGCAGCCTCGTAACTGCTGACCTGCGTGGTGGAGGTGCTGACCTGGCTCGTGGTGTTGATCGTGGTGATGGGAACATTGACCTGCGATTCCACGGTGTTTGCTTCCGCAGTGGCCAAGGCCGCTTCGGCTTGTGCAAGTGCTACCTGGTAATCGTTGGGATCGAGACGAACAAGCTCCTGGCCGGCGTGCACCTGCTGGTTATCGTTGACTAGCACCGATATGATTGTGCCGCTGATACGCGGGCTGATCGGCACAATGTGGCCGTCCACCTCAGCATCATCCGTTGATTCGCGCGAGGAATAATATGCCCAGACCGGGATGGCAACAATAAGGCCCACCACAACCAGCGCCAAAAGAACGAAGCGGAGGGTGCGCTTTTGTTTAGGGCCCGAGCGACCCCGCCTTCTATCGTCGGCCGCTGTGTGCTGACCGCGTTGATCCTGATCGTGCCCCGTTTGCCGGCCTATCGGGTCCTGGGCTTGACGGTCCTGCAATTGTTGATCGTCTGCCATTTCTTTTCCTTAGTGTTCGAGACGTGGATATTCCACTGCATTGTGCTGCTCAAGACCATCTGAGTGCGCCCTCAAACTGGCCGAGTACGCCCTCAAACTCGCGCGGGTCTTTCGGAGGAGCGTTACCAGAGATTGCTTGTCCTGGTCTGAAAGGTCCTCCAGCATGGTTTTCAGATGGCGGTAGTAAACCGGCATGAACTCGTCGAGAACCGCCTCCGCTCTTTTCGTTATACGCGCGAAACGCGCGCGCCGGTCCTGCGCATCGACCACTCGCTTGACATAGCCCTTCTCTTCGAGGTGATCCATTAAGCCGGTAATGTTTGCGCGGCTGACAAGCAAAAGCTCCCCGAGATCGTGAAGCTGCATCCCCTCCGGCGGCCCATGCCGCAGGAGCATTAGGATGTTCAGGGTGGATCGGGAGAGTCCCACAGCAGCAAGAGAGCGATTCAGCAACTGGTGGAAGATGTCGTGAGTGTACAGAAAGCCAACGGCAACTTCAGCCGAGAGCAGATCGAAGCCTTCATAGTGGGGGCCGCACTCTCTCAAGCGTTCGTCATAATAGCTTTCAAGACAGTCCTCTTGCACGGTGGTTCGATTCAAAGAGAATTAGTAAGGTTCCTAATTATTCTCGCATCGACGGTTTGAGATAGGCGCGGCTTGGATGCGGATACGAGAATAAGAGCGTACGAAGGGAATGCAAGGAGAAGGTATCGAGTGATGCGCAAGGCATTCTTAACAATCTGCCTCGTCTTGAGCGTTGCGAGCATGCTGCCAGCGGCGGAAACGCAGGGCTTGATAGCGGACTGGAACTGTGCCGATTCAATGGTGAAGAACGGGCGCCAGAAGACGTTGAAGGACAACCGAAGCTGTTCGCTCATGCACGATTACAAGCGTGCGGCATACGGGTTAATCACCGACGACAAGAAGATCTATAAGCTAGACGACCCAAACAACGAGCACATTCTGCAATTGCTCGAAGGCACGCCCGATAAAGACAACCTGAAGGTGGTGGTTACGGGTGACATCGAAGACGGAACCATCAAGGTGGTCAATATCAGCATGCTTTAGCGGGCGGGCGGCGGAAGCACCGGCCCAGGGCTATCCCGTGGGATCACCGTGGATCTCGACGGCTTCGAAATCGGAGGTGACGGCAGGCTCCGGGAGTTTGCCGGTCCAGTTCGCCCAGCCCCAAAAGATGGCAGTGGACGAACTCAGCGCACCGGATACTGCGCCGATGACGCGAATGCTGAAGTACTGCGAGGCAGTACCCGCACCAAGCATCGAGAGCATCATGGTGGACCAGTTCAGGGTCTCGATGGTCGAGAATACACGGCCGCGGTAGCGGTCTTCGACGTGTTTGAGAAGATTTGACCAGTTCAAGACCGAACTGACCGCAACGCTTGCCCGGGAGATAGCCATAAAGAGCAGGGCGAGCGGCCAATACCGCATCTGGCTGAAGACGATATAAGCAGCGCCGTGCAGCAGGTAGCAGAAGAAGACGGTTTTCTTATAGGTTTCGAAGTGGATCGTTTTGCCGAGACGATTGCCAATCATGCCGCCGATGAGCAGGCCGATACCGGCAGTGCCCCATAGCTGGCCGAGACCTTGGGCACCGCGCTTGAAAACCAGTTCGCTGAAGAGCGTAAACAGAACCTGCGCTGCGCCTCCGCCGCTTGCCCAACCGACGGCAATGAGGCCGATGCCGAGAATCAGCGGAGCTTTCACCATGTAGCCGAGACCCTCGCGGTACTCGTGCCACGGACGGGCGACCTGGGTCTCATTGAGGCCCTGCGCTTCGGCCCGAAAATGCCCGTTCACGGAGCGAAGCCGGCCGATGCAAAATGCCGAGAAGAAGAATGACAACGAATTGAAAACGAAGGCGAGCTGATAACCGAACTTGGCGACGGCAGTGCCGCCAATAAAGGCGCCGACGGCGAGCGTCATCCAGCCGGTGGTCTGGGTGAGTGAGTTGGCCGTGTGAAGTTCCTCGTCAGTCGCGATAGAGGGCAAGATGGCAGAACGCCCGCTGGTAAAGAATGGCGAGGCTACCATCAGCAGTGCACTCAGAAGATAGAGTAACCAGTTTTTCTGGTATCCGATCGCGAGTATGAAGCCAAGCGCAACGACGCCGCGAACGAGATCGCTGGCGATCATGATGCGGCGGCGATCGAAACGGTCGAGCAAGATGCCGGCAAGCGGCCCGACCAGCACGGCCGGGATGGCTCGCGAGAGCATCAGCCCGGCGATGACGGCCCCGCTGTGCGTCTGTTCTACCGCGAGACTTAGAACGCCGACGTTATTGAAGTGATCGCCGACTTCGCTGACAATCTGTCCAAGCCAGGTGTACCGGTAATTGCGGTTGCGGGCGAGCAGCCGCGTGAAGTCCGACATTTACGCCGTCTGCCGGACGATTTGCGAGAGCGTGATGATCTGCCCGAGATGACGCTGGGTGTGTTCGGCGAGATGAACCAGCAAGCCGAGAACAGTGGTTGGCAAGGCGCGCCGGCCAACGGTCCGCCCTTCGAAGAGGGTTGCGGGATCGAGGCGAAGCAGCTGCTCTTCCGCGCCGCGGAGGGCTCGCTCGACGAGCTGGAGCAGTTCCGGCAACCTGTCTCCGGCATCGTGCTCATGCTGCAGGAACTCGAGCTGAGCCGCATTCAGCGGCGAGCCTGCAAGGTAAGTCGTGAGTCGATCGACGCTTCCGGCCAGATGTTTCAGATGGAAGCCGATCGAATTTTTCCCGACCCAACACCAGACTTCATCGGCAGTGAGGGTGGCGATGTGCTTCGCCAAGTCCTCGCGGACCTGGGCGAAGCTGAAAAACACGGGCATTACGAGTGGATGAACCCCTGGAATGGGCCCGCGCAGCCAGGGTTCCGGGCTTGTTTGATTCACTGCTATTTGACACTGCTGCCGGCTTAATCAACGCATATTGCCAGTGTGGCCAAGGGAGTAGCGTCCGGGTTGAGGCCATACGCAGAGGCCGTGAGGATCCTTGCCCACCTTAATGCGTGCGAGAAGATTGCCGTTGGAGGTATCGAAGACGTACACCTCACCGTTGTAACGGCCAGAGAGCCAGAGTTTCTTGCCATCGATGGAGACGCCGCCCATATCCGGGCTGCCGCCGCCGGGAATGACCCATTTGGTCGCGACTTTGCGCGTCGCGAGATCGATGAGGGAGACAGATCCCTCGCCCCGGTTTGAAACATACATGTACTTGGCATCGCGGCTGAAGTACTCACCGTGCGCGCCCTTACCGGTTCTGATAAACGCGATCTGGCGGAAGGCGTTGCCATCGATAACGTGCACGCCGTCGGCGTCCATGTTGGCGATATAAAAGACCTTGCCATCGGGCGAGAGGCGGCAATCCTGCGGCATGCCGCGGGGTTCGAGCTTCAGATGCGCAAGAACCTTCTGATTCGCGACGTCGACTTTGATGATTTCGCTTGAGAACTCGCAGGTGGCAATCATGTAGCGGCCATCCGGGGTAAAGTCCGCGTGATTCACACCGGCGCATCCCACCGGAACGCGGTTGACAACCTTCATGGTCTGAGCATCGCGGAAGTCAATGCGCTTTTCGCGTTCGGCCATGACGATGGCGTACTTGCCATCGGGCGTGTAGTACATATTGTAGGGGTCGTCCACATGAATCGTTTCGCCCTGCTTGCCGGTGGCGGGATCAATCATGGTCAACTGATCGCCCAGATCCTGGGCCACCCATAGTTTCCGGAGATCCCAGGAAGGAACGACGTGCTGCGGCTCAAGCAGCCCCTTGCGGTGCTTCGGCAGGTCGAAGTGGCCTACAATCTTGTAGGTGTTTGGATCAATGATGTCGACCGTGTCACTTTTCGAGTTGGGCACGTAGACGCGGTAAGGATCGTTCTTGACTGTTGCGGAAAGCATGCCAGGGCCGTTGGCCGCGTACATATTTCCGGGATCGAGCACGGGGGGCATTCCGGGCAAGATGTCAAACGCAACAGGTACTCGCGCAGCATGCAGGCCGCCCGACTCGCCTTTAATGCCGGCCGCATGCAACCGCAGCCACGCGGCCGAGAGGGCAAACAGACCCGCGGCCACGACCAACCGATGAGAAAAACGCATAGCTTATTACAGTAGGGTAGCGCGGCGAAATTGTGCCCCGCGCCGGAATTTCTTCAGTACAATTTTAGGTACAAATGTTGCGGAGTAGTGAGAGCGAAACAGAAATCCTGCTGGGAAACAAGCAACTCGTCGGGATTTTCTTTTTGGTGGCAGTACTGCTTGGGGTCGCTTTCACAAGCGGGTACATGATCGGCCGGGGATCCACGCCGAAGAAGGGAGCGGCAGCCGCAGAAACGGCATCGTCCACTGCAGCGCCGGCGGCGGGCGGCAGCGGCGGCGAGACCCATGCGGTGACGCCGGCGGATTCGGGAACAGGCCAAGCGGCAGATCAGGGCCAGCCGGGCGCTGCCGATACGGCGGCCGACAGCGGAGGGCAAACGCCGGCCCCGGAAGCGGCAAGCCCGACGCCGGCCCCGGAAGAGCAGCCGCTTGGCGCAAGACATAAGAAAACGGAAGCGGCGAAAGCGCCGGCGCAAACGGCCGAAGCGAATACAGCAGAACCCGCTGCCGGTTTCACACCGCAAAGCGGGCAGGAGTTCCTGCAGGTTGCGGCGGTCGCTCGCGGGGATGCGAACTCCATCGCGGACGTGCTGCGAAAAAAGGGTTTCCGGGCACACGCGGTGCCGGCCCCCAGCAATTCAAGTCTGTATCGCGTGCTGGTGGGGCCGATTCGGGACGCCGGAGACCTGGCAACTACGCGCGATTCACTGCGAAAGACGGGCTTCCGCGACGTGATCGTACAGCGGTATAAATAGCGCGGCAGATTACCACGGCACGGCTTCGCCCTGCTTTAGCGTCCAGACCTGTATCGGGTCTGACTTCAGATTGGCTGCGAATTCTTCCGGCGTTCCCGTCAGCGCGGGGAACGTGCCGTAATGCATTGGGATCACTTTCTTTACTTTCAGCAGACGGGCAGCATAAGCGGCTTCCTGGGGCCCCATGGTGAAGTGATCGCCGATCGGCAGGAACCCCAGTTCGGGCTTGTAAACGTCTGCGATCAGGCTCATGTCTGAGAACAAGGCCGTATCGCCCGCAAAGTAAGCACCGCGGCCATTCTTTTCGGTGACGACGTATCCGGCGGCCTCGCCACCATAGACGAGCTGGTCTCCGTCCTGAATCGAGGAGCTATGGAGGGCGTGCGTCATGGTGATTCTGGCGAAGCCCAGATCGACGCCGCCACCCTTGTTGACCGGAATGGTATTCTTCACGCCTTTCTTTTCGAGCCAGGACGCTATTTCAAAAATCGCTATGACTTTAGGATTGAATTGCTTGGCGAGAGGGACCACATCATTCATGTGATCGGAATGCCCATGGGAAACGGCGATGGCGTCGACTCGCGAGATCTTGTAATCCTTCGGATAGGCAGGATTACCGGTCGTCCAGGGATCAAACAGAAGGACTTCGCCGGTTTCGAAGCGAAGCTCGAACGCGGCATGTCCAAGCCAGGTGATTTGTATCATTTCACTCCGTTAGAAGCTGTCATGTTTTTGGCCGGTACATCGAGGCCATCTCCGATTTTGGCAAGCCCGGGAATGGAAACAGGCATCTTGCCGCCGATGGCGATTTCTCCGAGTATTGCTTTAGCGGCAGCGATCTCGGACGTTGCCGCGGTACTAAAAGTGGCAGCATAGGCAGCGACATCCGGGAAGTCGCGCAAAAGATAGGGATTGCCAAGCGAAATGAGTGCAACGGGCGCGGGACCGTGCTCGAGGGACTTGAGAAAAGTATTCAGGCCGCCTTCGAGTGCAACGTTCCCGCGGCCGGCGGCGACAGTCACAAATCCGGCAGCGTAAATTCGCTGGCACGCGGCAGTCTGCGCGGCGATCGCGGCCAGAAGATCGCCGGGCATGCTGGAATGCGCTACATAAACCGGAAGGTTGGGCACGTGGCGCTTCAATTCGTCCGCCAGCATTTGGCCGCGGGTGGAGAACTCGTCCTCGCTCATAATCGCCAGACAGGAGCCGTCCGGCGAAGGCATCGGAAATAGATGCTTCTCATCTTTAACGAGCGTCACGGCGCGATCGGCGACGGTCTGTGCAAGATTATCGAGCCTACGGTCTTCGATCTCATCACTGATCGCATTGAGATCCACGGTACGGCTGCGGAACAGACCAACGCGCTGCTTCGCTGCGAGTACCCGCACGACGCTGGCATCGATTCGCTTGCGCGAGAGGCGCCCGCTTTCAACCGCCGACATGACCGCACGGATGCAGGCTTCCGGGTCAGTGGGCATGAGGAGAACGTCTGCTCCGGCCTCTATGGACCGTACTGCGGCTTCGCCCTGGGAATACAGACCGGCGATACCCTGCATTTCAAGCGCGTCCGTCACGATGATGCCTTTGAAGCCGAGTTCGTCGCGCAGAAGGCCGGTGAGAATGTTTTGCGACAGCGTGGCGGGAAGATTAGCCGCATCCAGTGCCGGGACGGCCAGGTGCGCGGTCATGATGGAGTCGGCTCCGTGCTGGATCGCGGCGCGAAAGGGAAGAAGTTCCACGGACTCGATGCGCTGCTTCGGCTGACTGAGTACGGCGAGTTGCAGATGACTGTCCTCCGCGGTATCACCGTGACCAGGAAAGTGCTTGGCGCTCACCAGGACATAGCTCTTGAGATCGGAATGCGCTCCGTCGATGAAGGCGGATACGGCATCCGACACCGTCTGGGGATCCTCGCCGAAGGACCGGACATTGATGATGGGATTGTCGGGATTATTATTGACATCGGCGTCGGGCGCAAACACCCAATTGACGCCGAGCGCCCGTGCTTCGCGGGCGGTAGCGGCGCCGAGCTCGCGAGTGGCGGCCAGATCATGCGCGGCGCCAAAGGCCATCAGATACGGGAATCGGGCAGTCTCCGCAACGCGCATGGAAGCTCCGCGCTCGAAGTCAGAGCCAACCAGCAGAGGCGTTCTGGCCTCCTGCTGGGTGTGATTGATGAAGACCGCCATTTCAAACGGCTGGGCGGGAATTACGTTGCCGTTGCGAATGCGGCCGGCAACGATGAAGCCGCCAACGTGAACGTCGCGAATCCAGTGGCGGAATTTCTGGTATTCCGCATTGTCGCTTGGTGGATAGTCACCATACCCGCGGACAATAATGAGCTGCGCGATGCGGTCATGCAGCGACAACGCCCGCAACAGCGACGGACTACCGCTTACCGACGATTTCGCCGTCGCCGGACGGGATGAACTCGCAGGAGTACTCGAAATGAGCCTGGAGTTGAAGAGCAAGAGCAGTGCAGACGCAACACTCAGCAGAGACAGACGCTTGCTGCGAAGCATGCTCCTCACTATAGAGCACTGTTCAGGAGAGCGGCTAGTAGTAGCGCGCTGAGCGCTTGCCGGCGAGAGCTTTTAGCCGTCACGGTAGCTTTCAGCGGTCAGCCGTCAGCAGTCAGGAGAGCTGATAGCTGATAGCTGAAGGCTGTCACTCGAGCTCAGAGACAAGGTGGCCAAGAATCTATGTTTATGCTTCGCTTCCGCCGGCGCGGAGTCTCGAAGGTTTGCGGGAACCATAAGAACCGGCCGGCTTGCGGGGAGGGCTCAGCAGGCGCTTTGCAGACCGAACCAGCGTAGCGATCTCGTTGGCGCTCTTCTGAATGACGATGTCCGCCCCCGTCGTTTCCGGACGAAGCCCGAGCGTTTCGGCGAAACCGGTGAGCAGTATGATGGGGCGCTCGAATTTCCGCTCACGCAGCCCGGCAATCAACTTAAGGCCATCCATGGGGGCCATCTTGTAGTCGGTAATCACAAGATCAAAATCCTGATCTTCGGCAAGCTTAAGGGCGTCCGAGCCACAGCCGGCCGACACCACTTCATAGCCCAACTCTTCCAGAACCGAGCGCCGCGCGAGAACCCCATCACGGTTGTCGTCCACCAGGAGGATAACTGATTTAGTTTGGGCGCGATTCGAAGGAACAGATCGCATCAAGACTTTGCGAAGTTACCAGACCGGGACGAACATGTCAATGGATTTGTAACAAACTCAAAACGCGAGAGATCGAGTGCTTGACCTCTGGCGTACATTCCACTATTCGACTTCGCGAGGCGCCTTGTAGCCGGCCTTGGCAACGATCTGGTACTTAATATTCTTGCCCTTCTCGTTTGTGATGCGGAACGGTTCGTTGGTTTCGGGGTTGACAAGCTGTACTTTGATGCGACGGAATTTGCCATCACGCGCGGTGTTCGTCGGGTGATAGGCGAGGGTGTACTGATCGCGGAGCGCTTGCTCGATCTGGCGGAAAACAGCCGGGTATTCGCCGAGAAAGCGGGGGAAAAAGCTCATCCCGCCGGTCTCTCTCGAGAAGGTCTTCATTTCGTTGTCCGCCTGCAGGAAAGTCATGTCCGCCGGACCGGACATGCCGTTTGCCTCGGCCATCATGCGGGCAACCTGCAGGATGCTGACGGTGTAGATCGGTACACCGGATTCCTGCAGAGATTTCCGCGCCTGATCGAACGTAATCTTGCTGAAGGTATCGAGTCCCGTCCCTATCAGGACAATCGCTTTGCGGCCGTCAACGTTGGACATCCTGTCCGCCATATCGGTCAGGGCATCAAAGACGTTCGATTCGCTGAAGCCGGGGATTCGCAGGCGAGACATCGCCTCCTCGGCCCTACGCTTGTCGGGCGAGAAGTCAGAAAGAATGGTGGGCCGCAGGTCGTAGGCTACAACGGCGACATTGTCATCCGGCTTCAGCGTGCTGAGGAAGCCGTAAGAAGCTTGCAGCGTCTCATACCAGCCGCTCGTCCAGAATTGCTGGAAACGCCCGCTGAACTCAATCAGCATGCAAATCGTCATGGGCGCTTCGCTCTGACCGAACTGGCTGATCTGCTGCGGCACTCCGTCTTCCGAGACGCGGAAAGCGCCACGCGGAAGCTGCGCGATGAAGTGGTTTTTATCGTCGAGGACGGAGACGTCCACGGTCACGGTGGTGGCGTCCGAACGGAACGTGGGGGTATCGGCCGGAACATCCTTCGGCTTTTTGAACTCGGTAGGGATGGGCGGTTCGTCGGATGAAGGAGCGTTGGTATTGTCAGCGGCAGGCTTCTTCGGTTTCGCCACCGAGTCGCTGCTTTGCGATCCAGGCCCTTCCTGCGCAAAGACTTGGAAGGAAAGAAGGGTTGCGGCGGCAAGCGAAATACCGGCGATGCCGGTATATAGGAAACGAAACTTCATGGTCTTGTCCTCGGCGGATTACAGCCAGCTTACTGCTTTCCTGGCCGGATACAGTTAGCTTACAGCGCGCTGAGTGAAGCGGCTAATGGACCCAGCGATCACGATTTGAGTCGCGCTTTTTCAGGTAGACCTCAAATTTTTTCTTCGCACGCTGCAGCTTCCAGTTCTTGTAGGCCGAGATTATGGGCTGCTGTACCTGAAGGTGCAGCCTTCTGCCTCGAAGGATCAAGTATCCGGCTACCAGGCCACCCAAATGCGCCATGACGGCCACACCGGCGCCGCGCCCGCCGACCATCCCCATGTACGATTGCAAGAAGACGATACCGCCGATGATCATCACGAAGTACTTCGACTTCATCGGGATCAAAAAGCCGAAGAGAATGGTTTGCTCGGGGAAGACGAGGGCATAGGCCACCAGCACGCCATAGATTGCGCCAGATGACCCAACGGTCGGGATGTCGATTCCGCCGAAGATGTACGCGGCAGCGATGACAGTCAAGCCCGCCAGAATGCCGCAGGCGAAATAAAACCGCAGGAAACGCGCCGTACCCCAGGTCCGCTCAAGTTCTCTGCCGAACAGCCAGAGCGCCAGCATATTCCAGAGCACATGCCCGATTCCGGCATGCAGGAACATGTACGTGACAAGCTGCCAGATGGCAAACGTCTGGACTACCTGAGCGGGGACAAGCGCAAAATTGCGAAGGAAGACGTCTATGTTGCTCGCGCGCAGGATGAAGTCAAGAACAGAGATCGCGATATTTGCTATGAGCAGCCATTTCAGACCGATAGGGAACCGGTTAGGAACATACCGGTTCACGTAGGAACGCGAACTGAAGGGCATCGACCGGAGGATTCCTCAATTGAGGATAACAGAAGGACCGATATTTGAAGCCGCTGAGTGAACAGGCGAAAACCGGTCCCCGGCGAATAATCAGCAGCCTAATCTGCCTATTTCGTATGCCGCCGCAGGATGCTGGCTGCGAGATGTACCAGAACAGCAATGCCGAGCCAAACTAACCAATTGGATAACGGACCGGTGGCAAACATGAACGTATTGGTCCATCCGAAGTTGGCGGCGAGACTCCAGAGAGCCAGAGCGTAGGCGGAAAACACCGCCGGCCCCATCAAAGCCGACAGCAGACTTCCAAACTCTTGCGCCGTATCGCCAGCCCAATGACCAGCGCGTTCCAGAACGTTGCTGCCGGACTGCAATACGCCCGCAACACCACGGCTTTGTTCGACGCGAATTGCAATCTCTGATGTCCGAGTCTCAGGCATTCTTTACGCCTTTCTAGAATTTCCGATGCACGCGAAGGACCGAAAGTTTCCGAGTGGGGACCGGCCTTTTCGTCGACCCAAATAGTGAACCGCTACCGTAGAGAACGATGTAAAAAATTCGACTTTAGATTCGGAAATTAGGTAGAAACCCAACATCATTCCCGTTTTAGGGATTATTGAGCGTTCCTTAACTATGAATAATGGAAATGTAATGCAGAAGGACTGCCGACTATTCGTCAGAAGCAGTCGGCTATTCGGCAGAATCGGGTGCGTTTGCGATGTAATTTAGCGGGCATAGTCCTGCCGAGGGAGGCGGGCATACCGGTTCAGCAGCCATGCCGAAAGCGAGAGACCGGCAGCCGACAGCAGCCACACCTGCCAGTGCGAAAAGAATCCACCGGTAATAAAAAACTTACCGGTCAGCTTGAGCTCCGCACCCAGGCTCCAGAGTGTAACGGTGAAAGCAATCAAGGCAAAGGGTGTGAGCAAAGAGGCGAATGCGAGCGCCGCGTTTTGAAACTTCGGCGCGGAGCCCAGGCGCCGCTTCCTCCAGTTAATGCGAACGACCATGCAGCAAGACCCGTTCTTCAAGGCTAGCAGGCGAAGCAGCGGGTGTCACGAATGGCTCGCTTATACTCTTTGCGAGGACTGAGCCCGGATACTGAGGAAAAAGCAAATGAAAAAAATAAAGACAGCGATTGTTGGAACAGGCTTTATGGGCAAGGTGCACGCAGAGAACGTGCGCCGGTTGGGCAATGTCGAGATCGCGGCAGTGGTAGGCAGCCGCCCGGAGACTGCACAGAAGTTTGCCGACAGCATGGGAATCCCCAGCGCCACGAGCAATCTCAAGGACGTCCTGGATAACAAGGAGATCGGAGCGGTTCACATCTGCACGCCGAACGTAGACCACTTTCCAATGTCGCTTGCCGCCGTCGAGGCCGGCAAGGCTGTACTCTGCGAGAAACCTATGACGATGAACGTGGAGGAGGCTCGCAAGCTGGTGGCGGCGGCGAAAGCGAAGAACACAGTCAATTGCGTACAACACAACCTGCGCTACTACCCCGTGGTTCAGCAGATCCGGCAGATGATTGCGCATGGGGATCTGGGCGAGATTCTGATCGTGCAGGGAACCTATTCGCAGGACTGGCTGCTGTACGACACAGACTGGAACTGGCGGCTGGATTCCAAATCGAACGGCAAACTGCGCGTTATGGGCGATATCGGTTCTCACTGGATGGATATGATCCAGCACCTGACCGGCCTGAAGATCACCAGCCTGACCGCCGACTTGGAGACGTTTCACAAGAATCGCAAGCGGCCGAAGGGCTCGGTGGAAACGTTCGCAGGCAAGAAGGGTGTCAGCGGCGAGTACGAGACGTTCCCGATCGACACCGAAGATTTCGGCATGGTCATGCTGCACCTGGGCGGCCGGGCGCGGGGATCGTTCACCGTAAGCCAGATGTCAGCGGGGCGCAAGAACAAATTTGAGTTCGAGATTTTCGGAACGAAAGCCGGGGTTGCTTGGAATCAGGAGCAACCGGATACACTTTGGATCGGACACAGGAACGAGCCGAATCAAATCCTCATCAAGGATGCCTCCCTGTTTTATCCAGAGGCGGCGACGTTTGCCGACCTGCCGGGCGGGCATAGCGAAGGCTATGACGATTCGCACAAGCAGGTATTCAAGCGCTTTTACGCAAGAGTCGCGGACCCGTCGGCACCGATCGATTATCCTACCTTCGAAGATGGCCTGCACGGCATGATCCTTCTTGAGAAGGTAGCCGAAAGCGCCGCGAAACGCGGCTGGGTAGACGTCGAATACAAGTAAAAAGCATGAGGCGAGCGCTGGGTTGGGTGATTGTCGCAGCACTGCTCTATCCTGCGCTTGCGGGCGCACGCTCGAAGAAGCTGGCCGCAGTCGACCTGTACTGCGACCAGCTCAAAAGCGAGTTCCGCGAGACAGTTCCGATTGTGTTCTCCGGGCCGGACCCATGGGTGGAGATAGATGATGCCGGAGCCGTGCTGCGCGATGAGGCGATTGCCTATGTGTACGCCGAGGGGTCGATTATCCGGTGGGTGGTGCTGGTCCTCGATGGATCAAGGAACAACTGGGTCCAGACTGTGAACTATTACTTCCGCGAGGACGGAATGCTGGCCAAGCGCGAGCGCTTCCTTGAATCGCGGGCCGCGAACGTCGACTTTGAGCAGATCAGTTATTTCGAAAATGGCCGCGTGGTCAAGAACCAAAGCCACCATCACGCGCTGGACAGCGGGCGCGAGGACAAAAACAGGCTGGATGATCCGAATGCGCCCCTTTACCTGAGCACGGACGAACTGCCCTTCCCCGAGACGCCCGATTACCGGCGGCAGTTAGCCCGGCTACCCGAGCGAATTTCGCCTGGCAAATGTGCACCGCGGCGGTACGTGTTGTGGGATCCGGCTCGCAGGCCTATGGACGACTCACCGCAAAAGGATTAGCAGATCGGGAATCAAGTGTCCATTTTTGGACGCACGGGCCGGAGATTCAGGAATGCCAGGAGCAATCCGACGCCCAGGCAAATCCAGGCAAACCAGTCGCCATAGCGCGCGTAGAAAGTGGGATCTTCGACGACTCCGTAGCGGATGGGGGCGGCTATTTCGCGATAGGGCGGAAGGCGACGGGTAATGCGCCCGGCGGGATCAATGATGGCCGTGAATCCGTCATTGGTGGCGCGGATCAGATAGCGGCGGTTCTCAACGGCGCGCATCCGAGCAAGCAAGAGATGTTGTTCGCGTGCCTCGCTGTGGCCGAAATAAGCGTCGTTCGAGAGGTTGACGAGAACGTCGGCGCCCCTTGTTGTGAACTGGCGTACGAAATCCGGAAAAGCCGATTCGTAACAGATAAAAATACCCAGGCGGCGACCGGCAGCGGGCAGAACCTTTATTTCATGGCCGGGAACGAAATCGCCCGCCTCCCCTGTGATGCGGTTCACCCAGGAGAATAACGGCGGAACGAATTCACCAAACGGAACGAGGTTGATCTTGTCATACCGACCGATTTCCAGGCCGTCAGGACCGAGCAGAACGGCCGAGTTCAACGGCTGATTGGGTCCGGCGTACGCAACCGTACCGAACAGAAAATAGCCATGTTGCCGTGCGATGCTGGCGGCAGCCTGATGGAACTCGGGGTCGTTGTAATAGTAGAGCGGAGCGGGAAGCTCCGGCCAGATCACGAGCGGAGCGGGCAGCGCATTCGACAATGCGCTCAATTCGCGTTCGGTTTTCTCTTCGAGCAGGCCGGTCCACTCAACGCCTGGATCGATGTCCGGCTGCACGACCAGGGCCGAGCCGGTGGGGGGCACGTTTTCGCGGATCGGCGGAAGCAGCCAGAGCGCACCGAGCGGGAGCAGCGGCAACAGCCATCGGCGGGGGCGCCGGAGGATGACGCAGGCCAGCGCGACCGCAAGCATGGAGAAGATGAACGAAACCCCATAAACGCCAACGAATGGCGCCACTCGCAGGGGCACGGACATGTCGATCCCGGCGTTTCCGAGATCCAGCCAGGCGAAGCCGAACGTGCTGTGGGTCCGCTCGAGTCCGGTCCAGAGTGCAGCTACAGCCGGCACCGCATAGGCGCGGTGCAGCAGCGGGCCGGCAAGCCAACTGAACACGGCAAGATGCAATCCCTTGAAAAGAGCGAACAGGACGAAGGTTCCCCAACCGCCCCATCGCCCCATTCCGCCATGCACTTCGAGAACAAACTGGATCCAGTTGCAAAGGAAAAACCAATAGAAGATGCCGGCCGCCCAACCGTAAGCAAAGCGCTGCCAGCCGGCAGGGGTTCGCGCGAGCACAATCAGCAGTGGGGTGAGTGCCACGGGTGCGAGCCAGCGCAGATCGAACTTCGGGAACACCAGCAGGAGCAGGACGGACGTCAGCAGCGCCAGCAGTGTATGCAGCAGAACCCGGCGGTGATACGGGGAGAACGCGTCCCGGAGCCTAGGCATGCGCCTGGGCTGCCTCCTCGCTCACACGGTCGGCCATGTAAGAGCTGCGCACGAAGGGACCACTGAAAACCATCTTGAAACCGATGGAGAGACCGTATTCACGATAGCCATCGAACTGCGCGGGCGTCACATACTCAGCAACGCGGAGATTACGGCGAGTCGGCTGGAGATATTGACCGATGGTTGCGACATCGACATTCGAGGCCAGAATGTCGCGCAGCAGCTCTTCCACCTCAACCATGGACTCTCCTAAACCGACCATGAGACCGGATTTGGTCAGCACGCCGGGATGGTGGGCTTTGGCGAAGCGAAGAACTTCGAGAGACCGATGGTAATTCGCCTGCGGCCGCACGCGGCGGTACAGCCGGCGGACGCTCTCCATATTGTGGTTGTAAACGTGAGGCCCGGCATCGAGCACGCGAGCGACGGCGTCGAGGTCGCCATTGAAGTCAGGCGTGAGCACTTCGACCCGTGCATGCGGAATTGCCTGCCGGACCTGCTGCACGGTTTCGGCAAAATGGTGCGAGCCGCCATCCGGAAGGTCGTCCCGGTTGACGGAAGTGATCACAACATAGCGCAGATTCATGCGCGAGGCCATGTCGGCGACGTGGCGCGGCTCGTCGGGATCGAGGGAGAACTCGTGTTTTGCCGCTGACCCTTTCGGAACCGAGCAGAAGCCGCATCCCCGAGTGCACAGGTTGCCGAGAATCATGAAGGTGGCGGCGCCGCGCTCGAAGCATTCGTGGATGTTGGGACAGCGGGCGGATTCACAGACGGTATGGAGGCGGCGCTCGCGAAGCTGCGTCTTTAGCGAATGGACCGCCTCGAAATGCGTCGGACCCTTGCGAAGCCACGCCGGCAAGCGCGGCTGGGCAATGGAAGAAGCCGGTTCAATACTGACTAGCAAATCTGACACGAAACTTCATTGTTGCATCCGGCCCCACGAAGGCCGGTGCTAATCGTCGCTCGAGAAAAAACTGCCCAGGTTGCCGCTGGCGATAGCACTGAGGGGATTGCGTTCATCGCCCGCGCCGCGATGCTCGGCGGGCGCAAGCTCGTGCCGCAGCCGCTCGAGTGTCATGCTCTGCAAGATGACCCGGCCCGGGCCGGTTAGCGTAGTGAGAAACAGACCCTCGCCGCCGAAGACCGCAGTGCTGATGTTGCCGACCAGTTGAACGTCGTAATTAACGGTGGGCTCGAATGCGACCAGATGACCGGTCTGGACCTGCAGGATTTCGCCAGGAGCGAGAGTGTAGTCCACGTGATCGCCGCCGGCGTGCACGAAAACCGCGCCGGGACCGGTGAGTTTCTGCAGGATAAAGCCTTCGCCGCCAAGGAGCCCGGCTCCCAACCTGCGGACCATGGCGATATCCAGTTGAACGCTGTCCTGCGCAAAGAGGAAGCCGTCGCGCTGAACCATCATAGTTTGCCCAGGGGCGAGATCGAAGACCTGAATCTTGCCGGGATAGTGGCCGGCAAAGCCAACCTCGCCCGGCATTGTCGACGCTCGAAAATACGTGAAGAACAGCGACTCGCCCATGAGTTTCCGTTTGATGGCGCCGATGATCTTCTGGCTGATCGATTGGCCGGTCATCCGGGTGGCCCAGTCTACGTTGGCAGACTTGTAGACCATCTTGCCTGCCTCCGCGTAGATTTCCTGCCCGGGCTGAAGGTGCACACGGGCGATTTGCAGATTGTGGCCCTCGATGTCGTACTTGAGCGGTGTGACCGCCGGTGCAGGCGGGTAGTAAGAAGCAGCAGCACCGGCAGATGCCGTCGCCTGCCCGCAGTTCAAGCAAAACTTCGCAGAATCAGGAAGTTGATTACCACAGTTTGTGCAGAATGCCATCGCTATATGCTAACGAAGATTGTGTCCGGAGAGTTCAGCGAAGTGGAAAGAGAAACTGCAACGCGTAACGAATGCGCTGGCCCCAAGCCTTTTCATTATGCGCCGCGCCTTCGTCCTGCATGAATGCGAGATCGACTCCGAGTTCCCAGCCTTTTTCGATGAGGGCGTCCTTCAGCTCGATTGCCTGATTCACAACGAGTTCAGGATTGCTCCCTTCGCAGGTTCCAATATCGAGCCAGATTTTTTGGCCGAATTTACGCGGCAGCTTACGCACTTCCTTCAGGATGGCTCGATTCGCCCACCATACCGCGGGAGACATCACAATGAGCTTGCCGAAGAGCGCCGGGTATTTCATCCCGAGATAGAGCGTAACCAAGCCGCCGAGAGACGAACCGCCCAGTCCGGTGTACTGCACGTCCGGAAGCGTGCGGTACCGGCTGTCGATGAAGGGCTTGAGCTCCTCGACGATCATTCTGCCGTACGCCTGGGCACGGCCTCCCCGGCCGCGGCGGTCACGCACGGGCGTGTACTCGGCGAGCCGTTTTTCGCCTGTGTTGTAGATGCCGGCGATGATGAGCGGCTCGATCTGGCCGGTGCGAATCAGATCGTCGGCAACCTCGTCGAGCCCCCATTCATTGCCGAGAAAGGCGGTAGCGGCATCGAAGAGATTCTGCCCGTCGTGGAGATAGAGAACTGGATAACGCCGGCCCGGCGACGAATCGTAATCGGGCGGGAGGTAAACGGCAATATCCCGGCTGACGTCGACGAATCTGGACGTGAATGCCTTGTGAAGCCGGATGGCGCCGGTTGAGGTATACGGCAACGATCCTAACTTTTCTTGAAGTCGAGGGACGCTGAGTTCATGCAGTAGCGAAGTCCCGTCGGCTTGGGGCCGTCGTCGAAGAGGTGTCCGAGGTGCGCGTCGCATTTGGCACAACGCACTTCCGTGCGAACCATACCATAGCTGGTATCCGAGCGATTTTCAACATTTTCTTTTGCGATCGGCGCCCAGAAGCTTGGCCAACCCGTGCCGGATTCGAACTTGGTGTCGGAGGAAAAAAGTGCGTTTCCGCAGCATACACAGCGATAGATGCCGTGTTCGTGATTGTCCCAATATTGGCCCGTGAAGGCTCGCTCGGTTCCCGCGTGGCGCGTTACCTCGTACTGCTCGGGCTTTAACTGCTGTCGCCACTCGGCATCTGACTTCACAACCTTCTCCACTTCAATGACTCCTTTTCGCTCTCCGCTGTCAGTGAACTCGACAACCTTCACAAACTTCGCGCCTTTGGCCGATGCTGTCCTTCCAAGACCAGCCAGGACCAGCCCGAGAGAGGCAGCCGACCGGCAGCTATTCGCTAGGAAAGTTCTGCGTCGCATATCTGTATGTTAGTTCGAAGGAACCTTTCAGCAGGTTACGCCGGCGCAATTCTCTTGCTAAATTGAGAGGCATGCCTATCTTTGAATACGCCTGCGACGATTGCGGCACTAAATTCGAGAAGC
The DNA here is from genome assembly GCA_019233755.1 of Acidobacteriaceae bacterium. GTDB lineage: Bacteria > Acidobacteriota > Terriglobia > Bryobacterales > Bryobacteraceae > Bog-105. The sequence continues at coordinate 107,893 of JAFAMD010000044.1, forward strand.
TGGTGCGACGGAGCGCAGAGGCGGAGACCCTCCGCTGTCCTACTTGTGGGCAGGATCACCTGACAACCCAGTACTCGACATTTGCCGCTCATTCGGGAAGCGCGAGCAGCCATTCGGAAGCTCCTGCGGCGTGCGGGGAAGGCATGTGCGGATCCGGCTTCTGCGGAAGCGGCATGTGCGGGATGAATTGACACTAAGCGGGCGTTCCGTTACCGAATACCTCTGAGCAGGCACTGCGTATCGCGCCCAGAAAACCATCGAAACTCGATGGTTTGGTGATGTATTGGCGGGCACCCAGCGAAAACGACTTTCGCTGGTCAGAAGGCGCCGACGATGACGTAAAGACGACAGCCGGAATCGAGCGGAGATCGCCGTCGCTTTGCAATTCCGCGAGGATCTCGAGCCCGCTCCTTCGGGGAAGATTGAGGTCGAGCAGGATCAGATCGGGTTTCGGAGCTGATTCATAAGTGCCGGACCGGTGGAGAAAAGCGATCGCCTGGTCGCCATCCGAGACGCGGTAAACCTGCAGAGGAATGTCTGCTTCCCGCAAAGCAGTTTCGAGCAGAAACGCGGCTGCATCCTCATCCTCTATATAAAGAAGAACCTTCTCGCGCATTAATACCTATCGTTTTGTGGCTTTCGTGTCTCGCGACCGGCGCTGGACAAACGGCGCCCCAACCCCACCCATTCATGTGTATCACGGCGTCCGTACGGCACTAGAACCAACTCGACTTCAAGGACCGTTGCGGGCACGTATTTTTCACCTTTTCTGTTGACTTTCGTTATTTATTCGCCAACACTAAAATGCGAGGGCGAGGAGATCTGAATGGCGCTGACCCGCAGACAAAAGGAATTGATGGATTTCCTGTCGGGATTCATTGAGAAGCACGGCTACAGTCCGAGCTACGAGGAGATCGCGTCGGGATTGGGCTTGGCATCGCTGGCGACGGTGCACAAACATGTGCAAGCACTAGAAACCAAGCAGTATCTTCGCCGCAACTATAACCACAGCCGCTCTCTTGAAATCGGCGACCGGTATCTTAATGAAGAAAAAGCCCGCCACCAACCAGCGGAGCACGATGAGATTCCGCTGCTGGGCCGGATTGCAGCCGGTGTTCCCGTGGAAGCGATCCAGAACCCGGAAGCTCTTCATTTTTCAGATTTCGTGGGAAATGAGGGCACATTTGCGCTTGAGGTCCGCGGCGATTCCATGATCGAAGATCATATTTGCAGCGGAGACTATGTGCTGGTCGAAAAAACGGATTCGGTGAGGAACGGCGAAATTGTGGTCGCGCTGGTAGGGGGGACAGAGGCTACTCTAAAGCGCTACTATCTCGAATCTGACGGGCGGGTACGGCTTCAGCCGGCAAATTCAGCGATGGCCCCTATCTACATTGACCCTGCGAATCTTGCGATTCAGGGCCGGGTGCTGGCAGTAATGAGGAAATACTAGCCGTAGCAACATTCCACCGATGCTACACTTCGGGTAGTGACGGATAGCAGCGCAGCCACAGCAACAGCCGGTTCCAGTGTGGCCAAACGATTGATTTTTTGGGATTTCCCGAGAGCTTCGTGGCAATACGACGTGGTTGTCGCGCTGATCCTTCTTTTCATCTTTGCAACGCCGCGCGACTGGTTCCATGATCAGCCTAAAGCATCCAGCGTGGTGTTGATGTCATCGCTGCATGGTTCCAACCGGGTATTCATCGCACCGGAATTATTGGAGCGTGTACCGGAAGAGTTGCGAGTGGCCCAGGCAGAGACACTGATTCACAAGCGGATTGGAAAGAGCTGGCGCGTGGCACACGTGGAGCCTATCCGGGACGAGACCGAGCAGGAAATTAAAGGCTTCATCGCGTATACCGCGCCCACGAACTAGCGTCATCCGTTTTAGAAACATGAAGAGACTCGTAACATTGGTGTGCATCGTGCTGTATCCGCTCAGCTTCTGCGCAGTTGGCCGGGCGGAAAGCGTGAATGCGATCCTGGCCCGCATGGATGCGGCTGCACCAACCTTTCATGCAATGTCCTCCGACGTCGAAATGCTGACGTATACGGCAATCCTCAGCGACAAGACGGATGAGAAGGGCACGCTGACAATGCAGAAGCTGAAATCGGGCGAAGTTCGCGCCATTCTTGACTTCCAGGGCGCAAGCGATGCACGCGAAATCGCGTTTCTCGGCAAGATCGTCCGGATCTACTATCCAAACCTGAAAACCTACCAGGATTACGATGTCGGGAAAAACACGAACGTGTTGAACCAGTTCCTGCTGCTTGGCTTCGGGTCATCAGGAAAAGATCTGGCCGCCAACTATGACATTACTGCCGAAGGGGCGGAAAAAGTTGCAGGGCAGGATGCGGCCAAGCTTCTCCTTGCTCCGAAGAACGAACAGGTAAAGGCGCGTCTAAGCAAAATAGAGATCTGGATCCCGAATAACGCGGCATATCCGGTACAGCAACAATTCTATGAGCCTTCCGGGAATTACCGCATCGTCACGTATACAGACGTGAAACTCAATCCCCCCGTAAAGGGGACTTTGGAATTGAAGTTGCCGCACGATGTAAAGCGGCAGGGTCCGTAAGAGCGGCGCAATACCGACCCATCGGGCCTTAAACATGCAGGAAGCAAACAAATCCGCCGGGAGGCTGGCGTTTATCGACTGGACGCGGGGCCTGGCAGCAGTGGTTATGCTGCAGGGCCATGTGTTTGATTCGTTCACCCGCACAGATTTGCGCGACAAGGGGCCTTTTGTGCTCTCGCAGTTTCTCGGCGGGCTGCCTCCTGCTATGTTTCTGTTCCTGACCGGAATCACGTTCGCGTTCCTGATGCACAGCCAGGAGAGGCAAGGCGCCACAGCGTGGAAACGCGTCGTGGCGGCACTGAAGCGGTCGCGGTACTTGTTCCTGATTGCTTTTCTATTCCGCATTCAGCTCTACGTGTTCGGTTTTCCCACGAGTCCGGCGGGCGAGTTGCTTCGCGTCGATATTTTGAATTGCATGGGCATGGCGATGCTGATCTTCGCCGCCATGGCGGTGTTCACTACACAAGAACGCATCCGGCTTTGCATTGTGCTGGGCCTGCTGATTGCCGCGCTTTCGCCTGTCATCAGCATGATCGATGCATCCGGTGCGCCATCGTTCCTCCGCGCCTATTTCTTTCCGAGCTACAAGTATTTCGGCTTCTTCCCGTGGGCCGCGTTTCTCGCTTTCGGAATGGCTGCGGGCAGCATTCTACGCATAGTGAAACAAGAGGACATGGGGAAAGTGATGCTGTGGGCGTTCGGCATCGGGCTTGGACTGATCATGGCCGCCGAGTATTTCTCGGACCTGCCCTATTCAATCTATTCAAAGAGTGAATTCTGGCTGAACAGTCCGGGTCTCATTTTGATAAAGCTCGGCGTGGTGCTCGTGATCATGGCCATCGCATTCCTGTGGGTGCAATATGGTTCCACGCAGCGGTGGAGCCTGTTCCGCCAATTCGGAACTACATCGCTGCTGGTCTACTGGGTGCACATCGAAATAGTTTACGGGCGCTGGCTCGGTATCTGGAAGGAAGGGCTGACGGTCAACCAAGTGCTCGTGTTCACGGCGGTGTTGATGGTGCTCTTGACTATACTCTCCGTACTGCGAACCCGCTATAAATCGATCGGCCCGTTCTTCCGGCCTAACCCGATTCCGCAGCCTGACCGCGCTTCCGGCGATTAGTTCCTCATACAGCGCGTTGAGTTAGTGACCCAACGTGTATGAAATGCCGGTTGTAAATTGAAAAGAGTTTTTCTTGAAGGCAGGCGGAGGATTGTTCAAGTAGGTATCCAAAGCCGACAGGGTGAAGCCGAGGCGATGATAGGCGGGAATCGTTAAGGCCACCAACCCGTAGCCGCTCCAGGCGTTGGTGTCGTTCCAGGCCGGTGTGACGGAAATCTCCTCGTTGAGTGCAATACTATGCGGGAATTTTTGAGTATAAATCTCCGCAAACGTCGATCCGACTAAACTCTTGTTTAGAGCTGAGTCGTAAAAATTTTGATGGATGTAGGCCATACTGCCTTTGAAGTCTAATTCCTGTGTATCGGATTTGTAAGCAGTAAAACC
>JAFAMD010000046.1 GCA_019233755.1 Acidobacteriaceae bacterium
TTTGTAATAGGCGCCACGGTAGTAATAGCAGGTCAGGCGGAATCCGCCGGGCGCCCACAAAATCAACAACGCGGCGGAAGCCGCCCAGGAGGGCCACCAGCCCGGCCACGCTCCGGCCCAAGCATGTGACGGATCGCCCAGAATCTCCGGAGAATAGAAGGGGGACAGGTATGGCCCGAACCGATAATAGTTCCCCTGGAATGCCGCCCATGTTGAGTAGATAACGAAGGTGCCGAGCCCCAAAAACGTCAGTAACGGAGGCAGCCACCACAGGTCACGCCGCGCAGTGCTCCCGAAGCGGTTGCCGTGCACAGGAACATCGATCGAGGACATGGACTGTACTCCCGACGAGAGAATAACGGCCGAAACCAAGCCAGTATATCTACATTCCTGCGGCCGGCATTTTGAGTTTCGAACAGCGTCATCTCTCGCCTGCAGCGTTTCAGGTCGCTTGTGTCCCATAACCGGACAATCGACGGCCCGGTAAAGCCCTCAAGTCCGGGCGGGATGCCGACGTGAACGGTCCGCAGATTGCACCAATCGTGAGCCGACAAGGGGCGCGTATGCTGAACGATCTTCGCTATGCGGTACGAATGCTAGCGAAAAGCCCAGGCTTTACGGCGGTGGCAGTGTGTTCCTTGGGGATCGGAATCGGCGCAAATTCCGCGATCTTCAGCTTTGCCGACGCGCTGCTGCTCCGGCCGCTGCCGGTGCCGCAACCGAGCGGGGTTTCTACCATTACGCCCGTCACATCGAGTGCCTTTGGAACGTCAACCGCGATCTCGTACCCGGATTATGTTGATTTCCGCGACCGGAATCGTACTTTCGAGGGGCTGGTCGCGTTTAATTATGCGACTTACGGCTTTGCTCCGAACCCATCGGTATTGCCGGAGATGAAATTCGGGCTGCTGGTCTCCGGCAACTTCTTTCACGTTCTGGGCGTGGAGCCTGCACTCGGCCGCGGATTTCGTGCGGAGGAAGACCGGGTTGCCGGGCGCGATGCGGTAGCAGTGCTCGGCCATGATTTTTGGATGAGCCAGTTCGATAGAAACGCTTCGGCCGTCGGCACGAAGATCCGTCTGAACGGGATCGAATTCACAATCGTGGGTGTGGCTCCGGAACGTTTCACCGGCGTAGACCAGTACCTGAAGCCGTCCCTGTATGTTCCCATGGCGATGGCTTCGCGACTGCGTAATGAGGACGTTCTCAACAAGCGCGACGTTCAAACGGTGCTAGTGAAGGGCCGTCTCAAACCTGGCGTGACCAATGCCGAGGCGCAGGCCGATCTGAACTCGATTGCGGCGGCCTTACAGCACATGTACCCCAAGACGGACGCGAATCTGCGCATGCGGGTGCAAACGGAGCTCGAAGCCAGGATCACGCAGGATCCGCCCGATGCGGGCCTGATCCAGATGCTTCTGCTGCTTGCGTTTTGTGTTCTGCTTGTGGCGTGCGCCAATGTTGCCGGGCTGCTGTTAAGCCGGACGGCGGCACGCGCCCGCGAGATTGCGGTTCGGCTCGCGATCGGCGCGGGGCGATGGCAGTTGCTGCGCCAGCTCTTTGTGGAGAATCTGCTGCTGGCCGCCATGGGCGCAGGTTTGGGCATTGCTGTTGCCTATGCTGGAGTGCGATTGTTCGGAAGTATTCCGGTTCCCACAGATCTCCCGATCGCGTTCAGCGTTCAGTTGGATCATCGCGTTCTGCTGTTTACCCTGGCCGTTGCTGTGGCAAGCACGTTTTTGTTCGGCCTGACTCCTGCGCTTCGCAGTTCGCGTCCCGACGTGGCCGCAGCGTTGAAAGCAAGGGATGCCGAAGTGGGCGGCAAACGGCGATCGTGGGGACGTAATACGTTGGTCTCGGCCCAGGTTGCGGGGTCGCTGGTATTGCTCATAATTTCGGGCATTCTCCTTCAGGGCTTCCGCGATGAGCTTGCGCGAGGGCCCGGTTTCCGTACCGATCATCTGTACTTGATGAGTTTCGATTCCACGCTGGTGCATTACAACGAAGCGCAAAGGGATCGGTTTTACAAGCAGCTCGTGGACAGGTCGCGGTCGACGCCCGGCGTGAAATCAGCGGCGTTGGCAGCCGCGGTTCCAATGTCCATTGGCGTCGGCAGCATTGGAATTGTTCCGGAAGGTTATCACCTCAAGCGCGGCGAGCAAGCGTTGACCGTTTTCAACAACGTTGTTAGCGATGGCTATTTCCAGGCAATGAACGTTCCTCTTTCGCGCGGCCGTGCATTTCTCGATACAGACAAAGCGGATGCTCCGCACGTAGCCGTTGTCAACGAGCACCTTGCACAACATTACTGGCCGAACCAGGATGTAATCGGCAAGCGCTTCCACCTGAAGTCCGCAGACGGTACGCTTGTGCAAATTGTGGGAATTGCGAAGAACACCAAATACATCTGGATCGCGGAGCCTCCTTTCGATTTCCTCTATCTGCCTTATGCACAGAATCAGCAGAGCGATATGACGCTGCTCGCCGAGTCGGAAACGGAGGACGCATCGGTGCTGGCGCCCGCATTGCGAAAGATTGTGCATGACCTCGATCCCGACATGCCGGTTTTCGACGCACGGACGATGCACGATCTTTACACGAAACGGGCTGTGAAGACTCCCAACATCATCGTTGAGGCTGTTTCCGGAATGGGCGCGATGGGATTGCTGCTCGCAGTAGTGGGATTGTATGGATTAGTGGCCTACTCCGTTAGTCGCCGCACGCGGGAGATCGGCATTCGGATGGCGATAGGTGCGGATCGCAGCGAGGTTCTGAGAATGATCTTGATGCAAGGGCTGACCATCGTGCTCGCTGGTACTGCCGTCGGCCTGGTGCTCGGAATCGTCGCTCGGCATCTCGTGGGCTCGATGATCGTGAGTTCGTTCGCATCTACGAACCCGCTGCTGTTGCCTTTGGTTTCGGTTCCGCTCATTATCATTGCCCTGCTTGCGACTTATGCACCGGCTCGTCGTGCCTCGCGGGTCGACCCGATGCGCGCACTGCGGGAAGAGTAAGGTCGATCTGTTCAGCCAGAGGCTGCGCGAGACTTTGCTTCAAGAGCCCGCTGGCTGATCTCCATCTCTCGAATGCGGTACTTCTGGATCTTGCCGCTCAAAGTCGTAGGGAAAGAATCTACGAAACGGATATACTGCGGGATTTTGAAACGCGCGATTTGGTCATGGCAGAAGCCGCGTATTTCCTCGGCGGTTGCTGTTGCTCCGGGTTTGAGGCGAATCCAGGCAAGGACCGCTTCGCCCAGACGCTCGTCCGGTAATCCAGTCACGTGCACTTCGGCGATCTGCGGGTGCGTATACAGAAATTCTTCAATCTCACGCGGATAAACGTTTTCACCTCCGCGAATGATCATGTCTTTGGCGCGCCCCGTTATCTGAAGGTAGCCGTCCTCGCGCATTTTCCCCAAATCGCCCGAGCGGAACCACCCATCAGAATCAATCGCACGCGCGGTTGCCTCCGGTTCGTCGTCATAACCTTTCATGAGCATGTATCCGCGTGCGCAGATTTCGCCCTGGGTGCCTCGCTCCACTATGTCTCCACTCGTAGTGGAAACGACTTTGATCTCCGTACAGGGCATCACCTTTCCAACGGAGCTGACGCGCCGCTCCAAATCGTCGTCGGCCTCAGACATCGTAATGATGGGCGAAGTCTCCGTGAGGCCATAACCGATTGTCAGCTGCGGGCAGTGCAAATCGGAGATGACCTTTCGCATCAGCTCTAAGGGGCAGGGCGCACCCGCCATCACGCCTGTGCGCAGGCTTGTGACATCGAAGCGCGAGAAGTCCGGCAGCGAGAGTTCAGCGATGAACATCGTCGGAACACCATAGAGAGACGTTGCTTTTTCGGCTTGAACTGCGGCAAGAGTGGCTGCGGCATCGAAACACCAATTCGGAAGGATGATACCCGCGCCGCTAGCAAGCGAAGCCATGGTTCCTATCACGTTCCCGAAACAATGCGAGAGCGGCACCGGCAGGCATATACGATCATCTTCCGTATAACGCAGCGTTCGGGCAATCAGCCCGCCGTTATTCACCAGATTCCTGTGTGTCAGAAGTACGCCCTTGGGCGAACCCGTGGTCCCCGATGTGTACTGAATATTGATAACGTCATCCAGCGCAGATCGAGCGGCGGGCTGCGGATGACAGGACAGCAGATCCGTCCACTCTTGCGTCTCGAGACGGATGGTGCACTGAAGAGCCGCGCCGCCCTCCGTCATTGCGTCGCTGAGGATGTGTGCGTAATGTGCCCGTTCATCCTGCTCGCGAAGGAAAAGAACCTTGATGCGCGATCTCATCAAGACGAAAGACAGCTCGCGGGAGCGTAAAGCGGGATTTACACTTACCAGAATTGCGCCCAGCCACGCGCAGGCGAAGTGAACTACAATCCACTCCCAGCAGTTCATCGCCCAGACACCCACACGGTCGCCGCGCGAAACCCCCAGTTCGGACAATCCCGCCGCGAGGCTTGCGGCTGACGCCTGCAGTTCCCGCCACGTGAGCCGCTTGTTCTGATGTGCCGAGACCACCGCAAGGCGATCGGGCCAGCGATTTGCGACGTACTCCAGTTGCTCGCTTGTTGTGCGGTCAAGCAGCGGTAACTCGGGGCCTCGTGAATAGCTCAGCATCGAGCACCTCCGGAAATGGCTGCATTTTACAGCCGCGCAGCCGTTCACTTCAACTGGTCTGTAGGCGGGGTCTATAGGCCGGAGTACGGGGCCGTAAGGCAGCAGGTCGAGTTTGTTGATACAGCGATTCTATGCTTCGCTTTTCTCGAGACGTGCTATGGTCGCTGTTCAGAACGATAATTTCGCACCGATTTGAATGACCCGGGGCGGAAGCCGGTCGCTGCTGATGGTCCCGAAGCCCGAGTTCCCCTGCGTGGTGTTAGGGTTCGCGAAATGCGGATGATTGAAAAGGTTGAAGAAGTCCGCTTCCAGCCTTAGCCGGCTCCCCTCAGACCACAGTCTCGTATCTTTCGCGAGCGAGAAGTCTGAGTTGATGAGGCCTGGTCCGAAAACCTGGCCGGCTGTGGTGTTCCCGAATGTGTAGGCCGGCGGCGGGGCAAAGCAGCCAGTATCGAACCACTCGCCGACCGTGTGCGGCGCCGGCACACTCTTGCAAGTGATGTTCGCCGGATTGCTGCCCCCGTTGTTGTTGAGGAGGTTGTTCTGAACTGTGATAAACAATGGTTGGCCTGACTGGAATACACTGATTCCGTTAATCGACCATCCTCCAACCAACTCGCCTTTGAAACCCGACCAGTTATTTGCGAAAGTCTTGCCCTTCCCAAACGGCAGCTCATAGTTGTAACTGAAAACAAAGTTCTGGGGGACGTCCACCAGCTTGAATCCATTGCTGAGCATGTAGTTCAGCGAATCGTTATATGGATAGACAACGTTCGAGGTGTCGTCCATCGTCTTTGACCACGTGTAAGAGGCCAGGAACGTCAGGCCAAAACTGAGCCTCTTTTCCAGCTTGAGCTGCAGAGAGTTGTAATGCGAATGTCCGTCTCCATTCCGCTGGTCGACTGTCGGGATGTTCGGCGCTACTGGATAGAAGGGCAGGCGTGGCGGTATTGGACCAGGGCCGGGGACAGCTTGATTCAACTGTAGGTCGCGGTAGAGGCGAACGCCGTGTGTTCCGACATAGGCCGCCGAAAACATCATATTGGCAGGCAATTGCCGTTCAACGCTGAAATTCCACACCTGAGCCTCATCCTGGCGGAAATTGCTTGCGACAAAGAAGACGCCGAAGCCGGGTGGAGGTGTCAGCGTCCCTCCGGGCGTGTACGGCACGTTGATGGGCGCCGGCAAGCCTTGATTCAGGCTGTAAAAAGGTGTGAACGCCGTTGGCGACTTGAGATCGGTGATGGTGAAGAAAGGATAATTCCGTTCGAGTGTGCCTCCGGTCGCGCCGAAATTATCGGGGAAGTAGCTGATGCCGAACGCCGCCCGAACTGCGGTCTTGCCGTTATCGGGCGAATATGCGGCGCCTATCCTCGGCGCCCAGTTTCCGTAATAGTTATTCACGTTTGGCGGGCGATTGTTCGAGGAAGCTACGTTAATGAGGCCTGTAGCCGGAACGAAGTTTGATTGCCGGTTGAATTTCTCAACCGGCGTGGTGAAGAGATCCCAGCGTAAGCCCAGGTTCAACGTGAGATTGTGCGTTATCCGGTAGTCATCCTGGATGTAAAAGCCCCAGAATGTCATCCGCACCGCAGGCACAGTGTTGACAAAGTCGCGCAGTACCTCTTCGGGATATCCCAGCAGGAAGCTCGCGTACGGATTGCCGGTGCCGGAGCCGCCCAGGTTGCTCGTGTAGTTACCGTTGAAGTTGAAAATACCGCGCGGATCGTCTTGCGAATTCGTCAGCGTAGATTGAATGCGCTGCACATCGCCGCCGAACTTCAGAGTGTGCGTGCCGTGAATCCAGGTCACGCCGTCCGTCAACTCGTATATGTTGGCAATTCGTTCTGCATTCGTCCATCCGGGGTCGCCTGTTAGTCCAGGGGCGCCGCTATAACCGAATCCTGAGATATTGAACTGCGCGATCCCGGATGTGTATGGAAGCCCTGGAATGTTGCCATTGGGAATACCCAGATTATTGTTCTCCTCTATGCCGTATGCGTTCGCGAAATCTTCCGTGTTGTAGCGGTTGAAGCCGAACCGTGCCTCGTTAACGATCGAAGGGGAAATCGTGCGGTCCCATCCGAGAACGGCGTTCTGCGAAAGCGAATAAGAATAAGGGCCTCCGAACATGAAGACGTTCGCGGGAGATGGGCTGGTGAAGTTCCGGTGAGCGGCTGATTCACGCCCAAAGACATGATCATTCTCGGTGACCTGCCAATCGATCTTGATATCGCCTTGCGGCACGCTCTGCGTATCCAGCGCGTTGGTGATGTAGTTGTTCGCTAAACCCGGCAGAGTGGGCAGAGGAAATATGTTTTCCACTTTTTGAGAAATGGGATTAATGAGATTCGTCGGAATTGTGTTGTTCGGAAACGGCAGGCCGGTTGCCGGGTTATAGATCGTAGGCTGGTTTCCTTCGGTCAGGATGCCCTGGCGCTGCAGGGCCGTCGGGACGGTGAGCACATAGGTCTGGCCTTGATGCTGGATCAGTTGCTGGTAGTCGACGAAGAAGAAAAGTTTGTTCTTGATAATGGGGCCACCGAATGAGCCGCCGAACTGGTTTGAAATGTAGGGTGACTTGCTCTGGGCGAAGAAGTCGCGAGCGTTGAGATCCGTATTCCTCAAGAATTCAAATGCCTCTCCGTGAAACGAGTTTGTACCGGACCTGGTTGCCAGATTGATAATTGCGCCGCCGAACGAGCCATACTCTGCGTTCGGATTGCTCGTTTCGACTTTGAAGGAGTTAATGGAGTCAAGCGGTGGCGTGATGCTGATGAACGCATTCAAGGGTTCCGTGTTGTGAACGCCATCGATCATGTAGTAATTCCCTGACCACGGCAGCCCATTAACTACCGCTTGGGTCGGAGTCTCAGCGCCCGCTGCCGAAGGATTCTCGGCAAAGTCTCCCCACCCGGCTTGTACGGTCCCGGGCACAATCGTGACGAGCTGCTCAAACAGTCGTCCATTTAGCGGGAGAGCTTGAATCTGGCGTGATTCGATGACCTGCCCGAGATCCGAAGTGGTGCTCTGGACTAGAGGAGCCTCGCCGGTCACCGTGATCTGTTGGGTGGTCTGGCCCGGCGAAAGCGAGACATCCACGCGGATGGTTTGCTGTACTTGAACGTTGGCTTCCGGGACGACAGACGTTGCGAAACCCTTCGCCTGCGCAGTGATCTTGTACGTCCCTGGCGCAAGATTGGGAATCGTGTAATCTCCCTCCCCGCCTGACACCGTGGATTGTGAGATGCCCGTTTGTGCGTTCGTGGCTACGACTTGTGCTCCGGGAATGAGCGCGCCCGTAAGGTCACGGATGGTTCCCACTACGGAGCCTGAAACCGCCTGTCCGAACGTCACCCCGGCAGCGATGATAAGTAACACAGCCATGAAAGTTGCGCGAAAGCCGCGCGAGAATGTCGGCGTGGACATAGATCAACTCCTTATTCATGCGGTTCTTGGGATGAAGATGACGCGGGGCGAAGCCATTGCGGAACTGCAGACCCATTCGACACCCTGACTTCCCGTTAGGGAAGGAAGCTTATTTCTGGGTATAGTATGCGCTTGTAAGCCGGTGTTTACAATTTAGTTTTTCTCAATTAACGCTTTATCTTTGCTAAATTAGAGCGCTCGAGTGCCTCAAGAGGTCATGAATGCTCGGGTTATTACCAGCGTTTACCGACTAACGACATCGTGGAAAACGTCCTGATTTCGGATTTCGATGGCACCATCACACGCCGGGACTTCTATTCCCTCGTCCAGGATGCGTACATGCCGGAATCCGCACCCGATTATCTGGAACTCTGTCGAGCAGGACGGTTGAGCCATTTCGACGCCATGGCTTCGTATTTTGCCTTCACGCCCACGGACGATGCCGCCCTCCATGCATTGTTGAGCGCCACGGAGCCCGATCCGGATTTTCAAACGGCCGTCGCGAAGTTGCGAGCCGCCTCGTGGGACTTGATTATCGTATCGGCCGGATCGTGTTGGTACATCGACAAAATCCTGGCTGCCTCCGGCGTGACCGCCGTGGTTCACTCTAACCCTGGCCACATTGAGATCGGCCGCGGGCTCGTAATCAAGAAGCCAACTTCATCCCCGTTTTTCTCGGCCGAAGTCGGTATTGACAAAGCTGCCGTGGTGAGGGACGCAGCAAAGCGATTCAAGCAGGTAGCCTTCGCGGGTGACGGGCCGCCGGATGTCGAGCCCGCGCTGCTCGTGAGGCCGCATCTCCGCTTCGCCCGGGATTTTCTAGCTCACGAACTGCAACGTAGAGGCGAGAAATTCAGGTCGTTTGAGCGCTGGGCAGACATCGTTCGGGGTATCGTATAACAAACCGCGGTATTCAACGCTCACTCTGCGAAAGAGAGGCTTGCAACGCCATTTTGCGCCACTCCTCCATCGACCGTGTCAAAAGCTTTCGCGGGTCTTCCTTAATGCCGTAACACTGGAGACCGATCGGTCCGCGATATCCGATCGACACCAGCGAGCGGAGCAAACCGGCGACATTGAAATCTCCGTGGCCAAGAGGTTGAATTAACGTGCTCCAGTCGTGGCCTTCACGATCCGCACCGTTCACTGTCACCGCGTAGAGACGGGGCAAGGCACTTTGTATCGGCGCGGTACCATCCGGATCGAAGCCGGAACGCAGCTCATGGCATAGGTTAAAGGTGACGCCCAGGTTGCTCCTCTGCGCTTCCTCAGCGACCCGTAGCACATCGCTCAGCCGTGCAAGATAAAAGCCATAGTGAGGATAGAGAGCCACCCGCAGGTTCGCTTCCGATGCAAGATCGGAGACTCGGCGGCTGGCTTCTATTGCGCGCTGTTCGGCGCCGGCCCCGCTGCCCTTTACGGCAAGCCAGACGACCGTGTTGCGGCCCTTGAGCTCACGAATTGCTTCTTCCATCCCCCGCTCGTAAGCGATATGCCCGTCACCGACATCTACGGTGAGCCAAAGAAAGAATAGCTGGACATGCTGGTCGTCGACGGCGCGTAGCCGTTCCGGCAGCAGGTTTGTACCATCGAAGACCGTTCCTTCGAACCCGGTCTCATGGATAAGCTGGGCCTGCTGTTCCGGAGAGATTGCACCGAGCTCGTATGCGAAGATCGGATTCGGCAAATGAGCGGCGCGGGATGAACTCGCCTGGCCGAATGCCAAACAAGCTGCGGTGCACAGAAGGAGCGCGCTGCCGGCCAGGTAACGATTCAGCATAGTTCACAATGTACGTGATGCATCGGGGCGCGCAGTGTAAAATTGTGTGCGGGGCTGATTTGGTCCCATCAAGCCGGCATAGCTCAGTTGGTAGAGCGGCAGTTTTGTAAACTGCGGGTCGGGGGTTCAAGTCCCTCTGCCGGCTCCATCCCCGCCTCTTTGCGAATGAAGCGCAACGTACTCCGAGTCGCTGCGGTGATCGAAGCCACCACCGTCACTGGGCCGGCCAAGAACCTCATTCAATTCTGCAAGACCGCCCGCCAATCTCACGAAAGTGATGCTGGCACTCCTGTCATTGATCCGCTGATCATTACTTATGCGCGCGGATCGAAAGGAACGACGACTGCCTTCCTAGATACCCTTGAGGCAGCGGGCATCCGGTGGCAGGTTATTCCAGAAAGGTTTCGATTTGACCCCTCAGTGTTCGCCGAATTGCGTCGATGCGTGGCCGGATACAGTCCGGATCTTGTTCAAACACATAGCGTTAAGTCGCATTTCTTGGTTCGTTTGGCAGGATTGGACAGGCGTTATCCATGGATTGGCTTCCACCACGGCTATACTTTTACCGATCAAAAGATGGAGCTTTACAACCGGCTCGACCATTGGTCTCTGCCGCACGCCTGCCGGATAGTCACAGTTTGCAAGCCGTTTGCAGAGCAAATGATAGGGCGCGGCATTTCGCCGTCAAAGATCACCATTCTGCACAATTCGGTATGCTTGCCCGGTGTTGTCAATCCGGACGAGGTTACGGCATTGCGGCGGAAGCTGGGCATTGAAAATGGCGAGCCCGTTGTCTTGACGGTCGGCCGTTTCTCGCGCGAGAAGGGCCATATTGACTTGATCGAAGCGATTGCTCATCTGCGTCAAGCGTCGGAGCGGCCGTTCCGGCTCCTGCTGGTCGGCGACGGGCCGGAACGTTCAAACCTGGTTGCGCGTATTGCCTCGCTCGGGTTGCGGGAGACCGTTGTGTTTGCCGGACACGTGCCAAATGTTACTCCCTTCTATGCACTCGCATCAGTGATGGCACTGCCCTCCCACACGGAAGGATCGCCGAATGTCGTGCTCGAAGCCATGGCACATGGCGTGCCCATTGCCGCCACGGCTGTCGGAGGCGTTCCCGAAATTCTGCAGCACCGCGAAAATGGGCTGCTCGCGCCTGCGCGGGATTCGAAAGCGATGGCTGATGCGATCGATCGCCTGCTTGCGGACCGGGCCCTTGCGGAGAGACTGGCGCTCTCTGGGCGGGCTCGCGTACAGCAATTTACACCGGAAGCGTATCGGCGGGCCATGCTACGCGTCTATCAGGCCGCACTCGATTTCTGGCGGACATCAAGAACCTCAACGGCGAATTATTGAATCCCGCCCGCTGAACGCAAGTCGACACGCAGGCCGTCCCTGAAATTCTGCGCTACTCTGGCAACTGCAAGAGACACCTCCAAATAACTGCGGGAACCGTTGAAATGGGTCTGCTAGCGAACCTCAAGATCCGGACAAAGCTGCTGATTTCACTGCTTCCGCTGGCGATTATGGTCATCGCCGGGGCCTTGTACTTCTCGATCGAGATCGTCATGATCGACGGTTGGTACAGTGACCTGATTGCCCGGGATGTCAAAGTGCTTCAGAACCTCACAGACGGACGTGCGCAAGTCACCCGATTCAGTGAGCTTCTTTACAAGGAAATCGCTGAGCGTAATGAAGATCAGAGGCAGGTAAGCGATGCTGATCTGGACAGGTTGACGGCGGAATACCATCGATTTGAGAGAGAAGCGATCGGGCAGAGTCCCAATCGAGCTCCTGAAATCAGGCGGGCCGAGAGTCTGTTTGATCAGGCTGTGGCCGACTCGCATATCGTTCGAGCCGCAGCTTTAGTGGGAAACAGCGATCAGGCTATCGGTGTGATGAGGGGCAGTGTAGACGCTGAACTCCAGCGGGCTCGGCAAAGCATGACCGCGTTGATTGACGAACTACACGAGTCCGTTGACAAACAGTCCGACATCCTTACCGCGAGAACGCACCGGACAGTCCTGATCACTTGGTTCTTCATGGGATTAGGGCTGGCAGCCTCGTTCATCGGCGCCCTTTCCCTCGCCCGTCGCGAAATTGTGGATGTGTTGCTGCTATTTCGCAGTCGCATTTTGGATGTGGCCGAAGGACGCTTAAATAGCCCCATCCCCAATCTTGAGCGCACGAACGAGATCGGCGAGATGAGCCGCGCGCTGCAAGCCCTGCAGCACGCCGCACGAGAACGGGAGATCCAAGGCTGGGTGAAGGCCGAAATTGCTGCAACAACCGAGCGTTTGCAGTCGGCGGAAGATTTTGCGGCCTTCGGTAGAACCCTATTGTCGCGGATTTCAGAATCCATTGAGCTCCTCTACGGAGCCTTCTACCTCGCCGACAAAGATCACGCGCGTTTCACGCGGGTGGGCAGCTTCGCAGCCGACGTTTCAAAAGAGCCGCGGGAATTTGCTCTCGGCGAAGGATTGGTGGGGCAAGCCGCTGTGGAACGGCGCCCCCTGATCGTCGCGACAGATGCGAGCGATCACGTCCAAGTTTCGACGGGAATCGGGATGGTCACACCCAAGTACCTCCATTTCGTGCCGGTGGTCCATCAAGGCGCGGTGCTGGCGGTAATTGAGCTGGCGCCCGCGGCTCTCTTGTCGGAGCGTCAGAACGCATTGCTGGATGCGTTGCTGCCGACGGTGGCCTTAAACGCTGAGATCTTGACGGGCAATTTGGAAACCAAGAAATTACTCGAGCAGACTCAGGTTCAGGCTGCGACGGTGGCGGCTGCTGAGGAGCGTTCCCGCTTGATTCTCGTGTCGGTGGCCGAAGGTATTTTCGGAATAACCACCGAAGGCCTGATTTCATTTGTCAACCCTGCGGGGACGAGAATGCTTGGCTACGAACCGGAGGAACTGGTCGGCCGGGAGATACACTCTCTTGTCCACTACGCATACCCGGACGGGTCGGAGTACCCTTTTCAGCAGTGCGCCATGTACCTGAGCGCGACCGATGGCCAATCTCGGAGTGTTGCCGACGAGGTCCTGTGGCGTAAGGATGGTGCCAGCATTCCGGTCGAATATACGGTTACGCCCATACGCAAGAATGGCGCGGTGGTTGGCAGCGTGGTGGCCTTCCGCGACATAACTGCGCGCCGTGAGGCGGAGAAAAAGCTTGAGTTCACGCAGTACGCAGTCGACAACGCCGCCGATACGGTTTTATGGATCAGGCCCGCCGACGGCGGACTGGAGTACGTAAACGAAGAGGCCTGTCGGAGTGTGGGTATCGAGCGCGAAGAGCTGCTCGGAATGAAGATTGCCGACATTGCCCCTGATTTCACCGTTGAGAAGCTGGGCAAACTAATGGCTGAGCTGCGGGAGAAGAACGTGGTGACGTTTGAAAGCCACCAACGGGCCAGAGACGGTCGCTCCTTTGATGTCGAGGCGACTGTCTATCTCGCGGAATACCTGGGCCGGCAGATGTTGGTAGCCAACGTCAAGGACATCACTGAGCGGAAATGGGCGGAGGCTGAAATACGCCGCGCGAAAGAAGCCGCCGAAGACGCGACCAAGGCGAAATCGGATTTCCTCGCGAACATGAGCCATGAAATTCGTACACCGATGAACGCCATCATCGGGTTGACGCACCTGGCGCTGAAGACACAGTTGTCTCCCAAGCAGGAAGACTATCTGACTAAAGTCAACTCGGCCGCGCAGGCGTTACTGGGGATCATCAACGACATCCTCGACTTCTCGAAGATCGAGGCGGGCAAGCTGGATATGGAAAAAACGGACTTCCGGCTCGAGGATGTATTGGAGAATCTCTCGTCCATCGTCAGCCAGAAGGTTCATGATAAGAACCTTGAGTTTCTCATCGCAGCGCAGCCCGATCTACCGACAAACCTGGTCGGCGACCCCCTGCGGCTGGGGCAAATCCTGATCAACCTGGTGAACAACGCGGTCAAATTTACCGAGCGCGGCGAAGTGGTGGTGAGCATTGCGCAGCAGGAGCAGCTTTCGGACCGCGTCAAGCTCAAGTTCTCAGTCCGCGACAGCGGCATCGGCATGACGCCCGAACAGAGTGCGCGGCTGTTTCAGGCGTTCTCTCAAGCCGATACCTCGACTACGCGAAAGTATGGTGGCACCGGACTTGGGCTTTCTATCTCCAAGCGGCTGGTCGAAATGATGGAGGGGCACATCTGGGCTGAGAGCGAGTATGGCCGGGGCAGCACCTTCCATTTCACGGCCTGGTTCGGCATTGGATCTGGCGAGACGAAAAGGCGCTTTATCCCGGACCTGGCGGGCATCAAGGCTCTGATCGTCGATGACAATGCGCAGGCGCGCGAGATCCTGGCAGAGACACTCCGGGGATTCGCGCTGAGAGCCGAATCTGTTTCATCGGGCGAGGACGCGGTGCGCGAAATAATCGCCGCGGATTTGCAGGATCCCTATCAGTTGGTGCTGATGGACTGGCATATGCCCGGCATGGGCGGGCTGCAAGCGAGCCGCATCATCAAGCGCAAAGAGCATCTGAAACACATCCCCAAAATCGTCGTAGTGACCGCTTTCGGGAGGGATGACATCCGTGCCCAGGCGGAGGATGTTGGTGTTGACGGCTACCTGCTTAAGCCCGTTAATGGATCGCTGCTCTATGACACTCTGATGGCTCTGTTCGGTATCGCCGTCCAGGAGGATCATCGCCTCCGTTCGAAGAAGGACGAAGCCGGCGTGCATGATGCCACCGGCATGAGGATCCTGCTGGTTGAAGACAACGAGATGAACCAGCAGGTTGCGACGGAATTGCTGGAGAGTGCCGGAGCGATTGTAACGGTTGCCAATCATGGCGGCGAGGCTGTCAAAATCCTGACCGAGGGAAGTCAACCGCCGCCGTTTGACGTCGTGCTCATGGACTTGCAGATGCCTGTGATGGACGGGGTCACGGCCACAAAACTGCTTCGTCGCGATCCGCGCTTGCAGAGCTTGCCGATTGTTGCGATGACAGCGCACGCCCTTGTGGAGGAGCGCCAGCGCTGCCTCGATGCCGGCATGAACGACCATGTAACCAAGCCCATCGATCCCGATGCGTTATTTGCGACCTTAGCTCGTTGGGCCAAGCCGCGATTGGACAAGGTCCCCACACCCAAACCGGCACCGCCAGTCGCGGTCGATGACGTAATTCTCCCAAAGGTAGCGGGAATCGACTTCGCAGACGGCCTGAAGCGGGTCGCCGGCAATAAACGTCTCTACCGCGATCTGCTGGTACAGTTTGCGGCAAAACAGGCTGATGCACACGCACAGATTTCAGCCGCACTGGACAGCGGCGATCGGAAGCTGGCCGAACGTATCGCTCACACCGTTAAGGGCGTGGCCGGCAATATTGGAATGGCACAGGTACAGGGCGCCGCCGCGAAGCTTGAGGCGGCAATCCGGGAGGAGAGTAGCCAACTGCCATCGCTACTCGAAGAATTCGCCTCAATACTGGGCTGGCAAGTTGACGCCATCCGGCAAGCGTCAGGCGGTAGTGCAACTTCCCGGCCGGATGAGAAACCGACAAGTGCATTCAATGTAGAAGTGGCCTCAGCCGCAGTTGCACGCCTGCGCGCTTTAGTGGCCGCGAGCGATGGCGATGCCGAAGACGGATTTCTAAATTTGCAGAAGGCGTTAGCGGGAACTATCGAGAAACCGCTCTTGGATGCTTTGAGCGCAGCCATCAACGAGTTTGATTTTGATACAGCGCTCCTGAAACTGGATGAGATTGCGGAACGCTGCGGTCTGAATGGGGACAAGCAAAATGAACGAGGCTAATCAGAAGAAGACCGTGCTGCTTGTGGATGATGCTCCCGCGAATATTCAGATGGTGAATTCGATTCTGAAGGACACCTACAAGATCCGTATCGCAACCAATGGCGCAAAGGCGCTGGAACTGGTGAAAGCTCCGCCTCCGCCGGACTTGATCCTGTTGGACGTTATGATGCCGGAACTGGACGGGTACGAAGTGTGCATGCGATTAAAGGCCTCGGCAGACACACAGGATATCCCGGTCATATTTCTTACGAGTCAGACTGACATCGATGATGAAACGAGAGGTTTCGCGGTCGGTGCAGTGGATTATATTCACAAGCCGTTTTCCCCTGCCGTTGTAAAAGCGAGGGTACACACCCACCTCGTCCTCCGTGGAATAAGGGAACAACTCGCACAACAGTTGCTTGCGATTCAGAAGGAACTGGAAACCGCGCGGCAAATCCAGTTATCCATCCTTCCGGCTGAGTTCCCCCAAATTGATGGTCTGGATATTTCCGCGCGTTACCTCCCTATGGCCTCAGTTGCCGGCGATTTCTATGACTTTATTCCGGTCGATCAGAAACACCTCGGAATTCTGATTGCCGACGTTTCGGGACATGGCATGCCTGCCGCCCTTATCGCCTCGATGCTCAAGATTGCACTTGCAGCTCAAGCGGCTCATGTGACCGACCCGGCACAAGTGCTGTCTGGCCTGAATCAAGCTCTATGCGGGAAATTCCAACAGCATTACGTCACCGCGGCGTACATGTTTGTGGATATGACGAAGGAAACCCTGACTTACGCTGGCGCTGGTCACCCGCCGTTGCTGATCTGGGGCAGTTCGTCCCCGGAGGTGCGCGATGTGATCGAAAACGGCCTGTTTCTGGGGAAATTTCCCCAGGCGGCGTATTCGTCGGTCGAACTACCATTCAAACCCGGTGATTGGAGCCTGCTTTACACCGATGGGATTCCGGAGACAATGAACAGCTTGGAACAAGAGTTCGGTTCGAAGCGCTTCCGCCCGTTTCTGAAAACCGACCAAAGTGCCTCGGCAACCCAGTTTGCCGATCGACTGCTCGAGGAATTATCGCTCTGGTCCGGCCGCCGTGCGGGCGAAGACTTGAGCGACGATATCACGATGGTGGCAATCCATGCGATGAGCAACGAGCGTTCTGATTGAAAGCCTGAATCGTTCAGACGCAGCCCGGATCGCGCTACATGCGTGTGGTATTTCTTGTATAGTGCGTGCCGAAGTAGCTCAGTTGGTAGAGCAACGGTTTCGTAAACCGTAGGTCACGAGTTCAAGTCTCGTCTTCGGCTCCACCCCTCGGCTCCCATTTCCGCCTGACCTTCAATGCCGTCTCTGTTCTCGGCCTCTGCCTCGGGAAATATTCAGTCGTAAACGGCCGTATGGTATTGTTCGAAGAAGAA
The DNA here is from genome assembly GCA_019233755.1 of Acidobacteriaceae bacterium. Classification (GTDB taxonomy): domain Bacteria; phylum Acidobacteriota; class Terriglobia; order Bryobacterales; family Bryobacteraceae; genus Bog-105. The sequence goes on from JAFAMD010000046.1 coordinate 17,060, forward strand.
CCTTTCTGAATCGGCGCGGTAGCCAAGTGGTAAGGCAGAGGTCTGCAAAACCTTTATTCAGCGGTTCGAATCCGCTCCGCGCCTCCAACAACTTACCGCCATTTCAATCACTTAGCTGGTAAACAAAAGGGGATCCCAAGTCTCCGAAAAGGACGAAGAGAAGCCGAAGTTCGCCCAAAAGTCGGACAAGAAGTCGGACAAACTTACTCGCTCCTTCCCTTTTTTTTTTTTGTCCGGTCGGCACAACTCTCCCTTCCCTCCCGCTCTGCATACCGAAGGTGTGCCTTCCGCAGTCCATCCGGCGGTGCTGGCCTGGGCCGAACTGGAGTCTTACCCAATCGATTTTTCCCAAGGGCCCCACAGGAGGTTTCTATCGACAGCACTCATGTGCGCCAAGGACGCGCTCTCCGCGCTGCGCTTGTGCAGCCCTTCGCTTTCGCTGCGTCCTTTCCGCCTCGCTACAAGGATGGGTGTTCCCAGTGTTCTCAGCTCAGTCTGTTTGCGCGCGCACGCGAAAGTTGCGTCGATTTTTTGTATATTTTTCTAACCCACCGGGAACACTGGGAACAATAGGAACAGAGCTGTTGAATCAATAACTTACGGCGTTCCCAGTATATGAGTGGGAACACTGGGAACTGCAAAAAATTCTTACGGCGAAATCATACAGCAGCTTCACGGAACACTTGCCCTTCGCTGGGCCCAGCACCCCGTTTACGCCTACCGAAGGAGGGTGACCATAATTAACGCGGCAGCGAGAGAACGCAATCTGGCGCACCACCAATCTATTAGAGACGTTGGTACAGCGCGACAACGGCAGGCGCCGATAGTAAGACTACGATCCCACAGCTTTCCAGGTTTTGTCTGGATTGAATTCCGTCATCGCGGCCGCAAGCTGGTCGGTCGTCTTGCCCAGATCTTTCTCGTAAACGATACCGTTCTGGTTGATGGTGAAGGTCATGATGCCGGAATCGCCATATCGTGCCGGATAGGCCACCATCGCGAATCCGCCGCTCATTTTGCCGTTGACTATGTAGCTTTTTGCACCACCCTTCGCATCAGCCCCCTGCTTGTCGAGCATGCGGAAGTAGTACCCGTGGAACGGTTGATGGGAGTCGGGCTTGAGGTTGTAGCCCTCGCTGGTAGCGAATGCAACCAGTGGCCCCAGCGGGCTTCTCGGTTGCGCATCCGCCGATTGCCAGTACAAGCCGTTTTGCTTTCCCTCATCACTGATGAACTTCTGAGCGAATTGTTGCGTGCCGTCGTGGCGCTGCGCGTCGTACTCCAATTGCGCCGAAGCAATCGTTGCACAGACATCAATGGCCGCCAGTTCATTTCGGCCGATTCGGCGCGCAAGAATTTCCTTCTTGCCGGCCTCCACATCGAAGGACCACTGGCCCGCAGCATTCTTCTTCAGTGGAATGGGGAAAGCCTTGTTATCGGCGCCAGTCAGAAGCAA
>JAFAMD010000019.1 GCA_019233755.1 Acidobacteriaceae bacterium
CAAGAGATATCTCTCTATTTACATGTCTACAAAAACGTGCTTGAAATACCCCAACTTAATAGAAACGCGTTCTTTACACACGGTCAGGGGTGGAACTTCGGGTTAGATGATTCGGGTAGCCGAAATTAATTTCGTGATCAACTGTGACAGTCTGATGAATTCTTGATGCCTCAACTTCAGCGATTCCGGACGGATCTCGATGTCACGCAATTGAAATCTGTTCGCCGCTCAGCCGTTATTGGGCGTGCTCAGTTTTTTCCGTGCGTTGTGAAGCAGGCCGAGCAGGCCTGAGGGGACCCAGACGATAGCGGGTATACCGACCGGGATGGCGGTGAGCAGACCGATGATGCCTGCTTTGATCATGGCGGAATCGTGGTCGTCGCCGTACCACTTCATTTGTGCTTTGTAAGTGATGCGTCCTAGCACGATGCCGGCTGCGACAGCGAGCGGAATCAGAACCGGCAGGGTGATTCCCATAGTGGCTGCCGCGGTACCGAACAGCATCAGGTCCACGACAAACGCCAGGAACGCGATACGAGGATCAATTCCAAAGATCTGGTCGAGCCCCTTTGAGGCCGCATGCGTGTAGGGCCCAGAATACTGAGCTTGATGCTGATACGGAGTGCTGGTTTGATATTGCGTCATCGGCTTGTTGTCCCTACCGCAGGACGGGCAAAAGCGAGTCGCTTCAAGGGTGACGACGCCGCAATCAGGGCAAGCGGGCATGGTGCTTCTCCTGCAGACGAACAGCTATGCGGTTCGCTGTCTGCCTAAATTCTATACCTCTGTTACGGAAGATAGAACGCTAAACCCGATCTGTATTCGCTACGAAATCCTGGTAGCAAGGAAGATCATGTCCGGGGAGTCGTTTCCGAAGGGCGAACGGTCGAATGCGCCGTACAGTGACGTAACTTCGAAGCCGGATCGCGCCAGCAGGTGTTCCAGTTCAAACCGGAAGAAATAGCGCATCGGGAAAGCCTGAACAATGCGGCGCCCGTCAAGATAGTAGATCAACTCGATGTCGTTGCACTGCTCGGCGTGGCGCTTTCGCACAATGCGGAATGCTCGGCGAAGGCGTCTTCCGTCGGGAAGACTCAGTTCGGGAGTGTCTTCGATCTCGTCTAGGTTAATTGGAGCAGCGAGCGAGGCAAGGCTGGGGTTAAAAGCGTCAAAGGCCAGTTTGCCTCCGGGTTCAAGGTGCTCGCGGATACACCGGAAGAAGTTCAGTTGCTCGCCGATCGTAGTGAGGTGCTGGATGGGTCTGAAGGGTGCGATCACAAGTTTGAAGGTTCTTGAGAGACGAAATCGGGTCATATCGGCTTCGACTAGGGTGATTCTGCGGCGCGTCTCCATCGGAAGCTCTTCCACCTTCGCACGGCAACGCGCGAGCATGTACTCCGACTGGTCGAGACCGGTAACGACGCATCCCGCCTCTGCGGCGGGAATGAGTATCCGCCCAGTACCACAGCCCAGTTCGAGCGCTATGCCGGTTTCCCGGCAAAGATCGACGTAGAGATCTACATCGCGCCGAGAGTTGTACAGCGGGATGCTGTCGTACAACTCTGGTAATTCGGGAATAGTGTTGTAGCTGGAGTGTGAGGACATAAGCGCGCCTGGACATCCCAAACAGATGAAGACTGCTCGCCGATATCTTATCTGCCCATAGTCAGCCGACGGATAATGGCAACCGGAGCGAATCCGAGTCTCTGGAAAGTTCCGCCTCAAAAACGAAGATAATGAATCACATCACACCGGCAGCACTCACGAGTTGGCAAAACTTTTACGAAATCGTCGGCTCATCGGCTGGAGCCCTAACGGGCCTCCAGTTCGTGGTCATCACCCTTGTCACGCAAACCAGGTCCGCCGGCAGCATGCGTGACATCCACGCGTTCGGCACGCCAACTGTCATACACCTTTGTACTGCCCTGTTGATTTCTGCTGTTATGGCTGCACCCTGGCAAACCTTGGTGAGCCTTGCTGTTTGTCTTGCAGCGTTCGGAGTGGCAGGAATAGGCTACTCGTTCCGAGTTTTTTGGCACGCTCGTAAGGCAGCATATAGAGCGGACGTTGAGGACTGGGTCTGGTATCTCGCCTTTCCTCTCCTCGCACACTTAGCACTGGTGGGCGCCGCTGTTCTGATCTGGTGGAATGTCGGCTGGGCGCTGGCTGTCGTCGCGGGAGACGCGGTCATGTTTCTTCTGCTGGGTGTGCACAACTCCTGGGACACCGTGACCTTCATAGCCGTTCGGCATGGAAACCCTTCGTCTGCCTCTAAAACGAAAGATCCGGTTGAGCCCACCTCGAGCTAGTGACGTGTCGCAGAGTAATGGAAAGTGGTTGGACACCTCTGCTGGACACGTCCGCTCTGCCTCATGCTATGTCCCACAATCGGACAGTACCGCACGATTGGAGATGCAGGCAGTGCTGCTAAGCATATGCGCCAGCATTCCATTAACGTCCCTTGAAGATCGGCAAGCAACGTGCTTCCATCGTTTCTCGACATTTCCCTGGAGGTGTGGGGATGACGTCGTTCTGGCAAGACGTACGGTACAGCCTGCGAATGATCGTGAAAGCACCGGGATACGCAGCCATCGCCATTCTGACGCTTGCGTTAGGCATCGGCGCGAACACGACGATCTTCAGTTGGATCAACTCGACATTATTGAACCCGATTCCCGGGTTGGCGAACCCGCATGAGGTAGTGGCACTATCGCTCAGCAAGCCTTCGGAAAACCCATTTCCGTTCACTTATCCTGACGTGGTCGCCATGCGCGAGGGGCAGCAGAGCTTTACGGGAATCACGGCGAGCGGAATAACGCCAATGAGCCTGACCGGCAAGGATAAACCGGAACGCATCTGGGGCACAGTGGCGACCGCGAATTATTTCACGGTTCTAGGCGTCCGGCCCATCCTCGGACGCGGTTTCCTACCCGCAGAGGACGCGAAACCGGGTGGCGCTCCCGTTGCGGTGATCAGCTACCGGCTCTGGCAAACGCACTTTGCCGGGAACCTGGACGTAGTAGGTCAGATCATCGAAATCAATCGGCGCCCTTACACAATCGTGGGCGTAGCCCCCGCCGTGTTCCAGGGGAGCCAGACAGGACTTCGATCCGAGATTTGGGTCCCAATCATGATGGTTCCGCAATTGATGGAGAAGGGCGACCTGATTCACGACCATCACTATTTCTGGATGTTCGCGCTGGGACGGCTGAAGCCCGGCGTCGCCGCTCAACAAGCGCAGGAAGAAATGACAGTGCGGCTGAAACGGGAGGTACAAAACTATCCCGAGGAACACAAAGGGCACGAGAGCGTGACTGTATTTCCGCTCTGGCGCAACCCGTTCGGAGTAAATCAGGCCTTCTCGATGTTGCTCCCGATGCTCATGTCGATCGCCGGCTTTGTGCTCCTCCTCGCGTGTACGAACGTGGCGAATTTGGTGCTCGTGCGGTCCGTGGCACGGCGGCGCGAGATCGCCATTCGAATGTCGCTTGGTGCGGGCCGGTGGCGATTAGTGCGCCAGTTGCTCGTCGAAAGCATCGTGCTTGCTCTGGCAGGAGGTGTGGCCGCGTCCGCGATCACTTCCTGGACTGGCGGCATGCTCATGAGGTTCTTCCCCGTAACCGATTTCCCGCTTTCGCTGAGTATTCGAATGAATAGGACGGTGCTGCTTGGGGCGCTTACCATCTCGGTGCTCACGGGCGTGATTGTCGGAATCTTGCCCGCGCTGCGATCCTCGAGCGAAGCGCCCGTCGCGGTCTTGAAAGAGGATGCGGGAAGCGTATCGAGAGGCCTGCACAAGGCGCGCCTGGCGGGCGGACTCGTGGTGGCGCAAATCTCGCTATCGCTGCTGCTGCTGATTTGCGCGGGCCTGTTTATTCGCAGCTTCGTGAGTGCGCAGCAAATCAATCCGGGCTTCAAGACACATAATGTGCTGATCGCTTCTTACGATCTGTTCACCGCCGGATATTCGCCGGAAGCCGGATCGGAATTTGATCGGCAACTCGTCGCGAAACTGGAAGCGCTGCCGGGCATTCAGTCGGTAGCTTTATCCAGCCGCGTGCCGTTGGGATTCAATGGCATGTCGACAAGCGTAAAGGCGGAAGGGTATATCCCGCAGGCGCACGAGTCGATGGAGACACAGGTCGCCATCGTCACGCCGAATTACTTCAAGACGATGGAGATCCAAATCGCGAAGGGGCGCGACTTCACTCTGCGCGACAGGCAGGATTCACAGCGCACAGTCGTCGTAAGCAAAGCCTTCGCAGACCGCTATTGGCCGCATCAGGAAGCCATCGGCAAACACGTCTTCTCCGATTTAACCCACGAATGGTTCACGGTGGTGGGCGTGGCGCGAGACAACAAGGGCACCGGCCTGAACGAAAAACCAAAGCCATTCGTGTATTTGCCGCTGTACCAGGTCTACCAGGCGAGCATGATCCTCAACGCGCGGGTGCTCGGAGACCCTTTGGCCTCTGGCACGGCCGTCGAGAAAGCAATCCACGAGTTGAATCCCGGGCTGGTGGTGTTTGACGTGGCCAACCTTGAAGTGCGCTGGCGGATCGCTAGCTTCCAGCAGCGCATCGCCGGGACTCTTGTGGGCGCCTTTGGACTGATCGCCCTGCTTCTCGCAACGGTGGGCATCTATGGCGTCACAGCTTATAGCACGCGGCTGCGCATACGCGAAATCGGGATCCGCATGGCGTTGGGCGCGACTAAAGAAAACGTTCTTCGGCTCGTGCTGGCACAGGGATTTCGTTTGACGTTGGTTGGCATGGGCTTGGGCCTGGCGGCAGCTTTTGCCCTCACCCGTTATGTGCAGAGCATGCTGCTGGGCGTGACAAGTACCGATACTGTGACGTTTTTGACTGTCGTGATCTTGCTTTCCGCAGTGGTGCTTTTGGCCTGCTTCCTCCCTGCGCGGCGTGCTATGCGTGTAGACCCGATGGTCGCGCTGCGCCACGAATAGCCCCCACTTGTGGTCCCGCGTGATTAAAAGGGTGATGCCCGTGAAGCGTAAGGAAGAGCGCGATTCAAGGTCTGATAGGCTTGCCTTAATGCACAAAATCGGACTACGGTGTTCGAAGGACAAGATATGATCTCCCGACGTGGATTTGTTCATACCCTCGGCGCGGGAGCTGCAGGACTCAGCATCAGCTCAACGGCAAAAAGCTATGCCCAAATATTGGGCGCCAATGATCGACTCAATTTCGCTGTGATCGGGCTTCACAGCCGAGCATACGCGCACCTCGCCTCTCTCAAGGCAAATCAGAAGTGTGCGAAGATCACCCATGTCTGTGACGTGGACAGCAACACGCTCAAGAAGTTCGCCGACGCTGTCCAGAAGAGCTTCGGCGAGACGCCGGCTACCGACAGAGACTTCCGAACGCTCCTGAATGCTAAAGACGTAGACGCCATCACTATCGCGACACCGGATCACTGGCATACCCCCATGGCTATCGCCGGACTCCAAGCCGGCAAGCACGTCTACGTTGAGAAGCCATGCAGCCATAACCCTGCCGAAGGCGCGCTTCTAGTCGAAGCCCAACGCAAGTACGGCAAACTCGTCCAGATGGGAACGCAGCGGCGCTCCTCGCCCCTTTTCATTGACGCTGTCAAGAAAATACAGGACGGGCTGATCGGCCGCGCTTATTATGCAAAGGCCTGGTACAGCAACACCCGGAAATCCATCGGCGTGGGGAAGGAGGTGCCCGTTCCTGCCGTTCTGGATTGGGACTTATGGCAGGGCCCGGCTCCGCGTCAGCCGTACAGGGATAATGTGCAGCCTTACAACTGGCACTGGTTTAGAACGTGGGGCACCGGGGAAGCTCTCAATAATGGCACCCACGAAATCGACGTCTGTCGATGGGCGCTTGCCGTCGACTACCCGAATCGAGTTACTGCATCTGGCGGACGCTATCAATTCAAGGATGACTGGCAGTTTTACGACACGCTCGTCACCAGCTTCGAATACAAGGACAAGCTCATTTCCTGGGAAGGTAAGAGTTGCAGTGGAATGAAGCTCTACGATCGTGATCGAGGCTCCGTTATCGTCGGAACCACCGGCACGGTCGTGCTCGACAGCGGTGGTTACGAGGTCTACGATCTCAAGGGAAACAAAACCGGCGATTTCAAGGAAGGGAAAGCCGCTGCATCATCCGACTTGACCGGTGCTGACAATATGACCGATCTTCACTTTGCCAACTTCATCGCGGCCATACGCACCGGAACAAAACTCACCCAGCCCATTGAATCCGGCAACATTACGGTCACCTTGCTTCAACTCTCGAACATCGCCTGGGAAGTCCAGCGCGAACTGAAGCTAAACCCGGAAGACGGCCGCATCCTGGACGATCCCGAAGCGATGAAGTCGTGGAGCCGCGAATACGAACCGGGTTGGGCTCCTCACCTATAAACGCAGAATTCGTGAAAGCTAATACTTGACATATCCTTTAGAACGGGCGTCCGCCCCGTTCTATAATCTCGTGCGTTGGCTGCCGGACGACTACTGCCGTACCTACGGAGCGATTCTCCGCCAAACCTCCCGCCCCGTAATCCTACATCGGCTGGGAGAAGCGTTTGACCCTTCTCTGACAGGTTATTTAAGCTAATGGCCGACTCCTCTGCTAGCAGACCGACGGCGATTGTGACCGGTGCCCTCCGCGGCATCGGGAGGGCGTGCGCTATCGCGCTGGCGAAATCCGGGTTCAACGTTCTGTTAAACGATCTAGCTATATCTGATGATGCGTCACTGTCGCAACAGCTTATCGCTGAGATCGGGAAGTCAGGCTCGGAGAGTATTTTTTTCGGTTGCGATATCAGTGATCTCGATCAGCATACGCCGCTAATTGACACGGCGTGTTCACGCTGGGGAAGGATTGATTGTCTCGTCAATAATGCCGGCGTCGGTGTTGCTAAACGTGGCGATCTCCTAGACGTCACGAGCGAGAGTTTTGATCGCTGTATCCGCGTGAACACCAAGGCAGTTTTCTTCCTGAGCCAAGCCGTCGCACGGAGCATGTTGCAGCAAGGCGAAATCAGCGGGCAGCATCGCAGCATCGTTAACATCACTTCGAGCAACGCCGTTGCCGTATCCACCAGCCGGGGCGAGTACTGCGTTTCTAAGTGTGCGTCGAGTATGACAACACGGCTGTTCGCCGTAAGGCTCGCCGCTGAAGGAATCGGCGTTTACGAAATCCGGCCCGGAATTATAGACACCGAAATGACCCGCCCGGTCAAAGAGAAATACGATGCTTTGATTGGGGACAGTGTGCCGGCTCGACGCTGGGGCTTTCCCGCCGATGTCGCAGCGGCCGTATGTTCAATGGCCGAAGGTCGTTTAACATATACCGTCGGTCAGGCTGTTACCGTCGACGGCGGTCTTACAATTCCACGATTCTAGGCGTTTGTTAACGAGGAACCGTATGGATCCTGAAATCCTGTTTTCGCGCAGTCAACAGTTTGGGGCAACGTGCGGCGAGATCACTCTGAATCGTCCCGACAAAGGAAATGCCCTCACCATGCAAATGCTCGAACATCTGAATTCGATCGTTTCTGAAATCGAAGCGGATCGCGAGCTTCGCGCGGTCGTGATCCGCGCACGGGGACGCTTCTTCTGTACCGGTGGAGATATCGAAGCCTGGGGCTCCCTTTCGCCTCACGAAATGGGTCGTGATTGGATTTTGTACGGCATCAACGTGTTTGAACGCTTGGCCGCACTGCCTCAACCGGTCATTGCTGTTGTTTCGGGTCACGCCCTCGGTGGCGGACTTGAACTGGCGATGGCAGCCGATCTCCGCATCGCTGTCAAATCGGCTAAGCTCGGATCACCCGAAGTAACTCTCGGCATGATCTCCGGCTGGATGGGGATTCGCCGCTTGGCCGAACTCATCGGCGTCGGTAGGGCGGGTCACCTGACATTGCTGGGAACACCAATTACAGCGGAGATGGCGCTGAACTGGGGTCTCATCACGGCATTAGCTGATGACGCGGGCGATTTAGAGCGCCAACTGAACGGCTGGTTGGAAAAACTGTGTGCCAATGCGCCCGCGGCCATGGCGCTGACCAAGGGCATACTTGCGACTGCGCACGCCGATTTGCGTCAGCATCATGCCAGCGCTGCCGCGCAAGCGCTCTCCACGGAAGATTGCAAGGAAGGCGTGCAAGCGTTTCGCGAAAAGCGAAAGCCTGTGTACAAGAACCGGTGAAATCAGCATGAATACGAGGTTTATAGACGCTCGAAAGGCTGCGGATCTCATTCGTGACGGAGACACCGTCGCGATCAGCGGCAACGGCGCGGGAATGGTTTCTGCCGAAGCTATCCTTGCAGCTTTGGAGCAGCGCTTCCTTGAGACCGCTCATCCCCGTGACTTGACGCTGGTCCACTCTCTTGGCCTTGGCGATCGCGATGCATTAGGAACCAATCGGTTTGCTCATGAGGGAATGCTGCGCAAGGTGATCGCGGCACATTTCACCTGGTCGCCCAGAATTCAGCAGCTCATTCGCGAAGAAAAAATCGAAGCATACTGCTTCCCCGGCGGAGTCGTGCAGCAGCTCTTGCGAGAGATCGGCGCCGGACGGCCAGGCTTGTTCACCCATTCCGGACTGGGCACCTTCGTCGATCCCCGTCACGACGGCGGACGCTGTAATCAGCGCAGCCGTGAAGAATTAGTGGAGCTCATGCATGTGGATGGCCAGGAGATCCTGCGCTACAAACCGTTCAAAGTCGACATCGGCATTATCCGTGGTACATACGCCGATACGCGCGGCAATGTCAGTCCCGAAGAAGAACCGATCGACATGGATATTTACACCATCGCTCTGGCTGCTCACAACAGCGGTGGTCGGGTTCTCGCGCAGGTGCGGCAAGTTGTGGAGTCAGGCGACTTGCATCCGCGCTCTATACGTATCCCGGGAATTATGGTCGACGCGGTCGTGGAGGATCCGCAACAGCAGCAGTTCTATGCCCTCAATTACGATGCGAGCATCGCCGGTGCCCGTCGTGCTCACCTGGGGAGGATGACGGCCGCAATTCCTGACAAGCTGGAACGGCGGATCATTGCTCGTCGCGCGGCATTGGAGTTGCGAAACGGGGCGTCATTGAATTTCGGGTTCGGCATCCCGGGGGGCATCTTCGGCGTCATTGCCGAAAAAGGCACCTCTGATGAACTCTGGATGAGCGTCGAACAAGGAGTGCATAACGGGCGAATGCTCGACGACAGACTGTTTGGAGCTGCTCGTAATCCGGAAGTGATTGTTTCCTCTATCGAGCAGTTTGACTATTACAGCGGCGGCGGAATTGACATCACATTCTTAGGCATGGGTGAGGCCGATCGTTTGGGAAACGTCAACGTCTCACATCTCGCCGGAAACCTGATCGGCCCGGGCGGTTTCATGGAAATTGCTCAGAATGCGAAGAAGGTCGTGTTCTGCGGAACGTTCGATGCGCAAGGCTCAAAGGTCTCGTGGTCGCATGGCAGGCTGGGCGTGCTTCAAGCCGGCAAGGTCCACAAATTCGTCGATCACGTGGAACGAATCACGTTCTCCGCCGAGTTTGCACGAAAGCACGGACAGGACGTTCTTTACATCACCGAACGAGCAGTCTTCCGTCTCGCATCCGAGGGACTCGAACTCATCGAAGTCGCGCCAGGAATCGAAATCGAACGCGATATCTTGCCTTACATGGAGTTTCGGCCTTCGATGTCCGCCGTTGGAACAATGCCGGCCAGCGTCTTCGAATAGCCGTTCTTCGCTAGCTTTTCTGTTCTTGCCAGATTTTATCGGCTGCCCTCAACGCCAAAGCGCCGATCGTGGACGTCGGGTTTACTGCGGCCGATGTTGCGAATGAACTTCCGTCGACGACGTACAAATTCGGTACATCATGCGCTCTATGTGACGCATTGACCACCGACCTGTGCGGATTAGCTCCCATGCGTGCGGTTCCCATCAGGTGGTACGCCGGAGTAACAGGACCGCTATCCAGGATCTCGATTGCGCCCGCGGCCTCCAGAGCCTGCCGCGCCATTTTGCCGCCGTGCTCCAGCATTTTCAAACTGTTCTCGCTATAGCTGTACACCACGCGCGGAGCGGGAATTCCGCTTGTGTCCTTCAGATTCGGGTCAATCTCAACGCGATTGCGCTCTTCCGGCAAATCCTCGCCCATCACCGTTACGCGAATTAAATGCGGGAACCGTTGTCGCATGGCCTTGTGGTGATTTTCTCCCCAGGCAACGGGATGATTGGAGAAGCTGCCCCAAGCCTGGTGCAGAGGGCCGAACGAGCGCTCCAGAAGAAACGTGTATCCGCGAACGAACCCGCGGTTCGTATCGGTCTCATAGAACTGCTGGCTCATGGCCGGGATGCCAAACGGACCTAAGTGTCCGTCCATAGGTGCTTCAAAAACGCCTTCTAAGGTTCGAAACGGATGGGTCATAAAATTCTTCCCCACCAGCCCCGTCGAATTAGCCAGCCCCTCCGGAAACAGGTTCGACTTTGAGTTCAAGAGAAGCCGCGGCGTGCCGACGCCGTTGCAGCAGACGACTATCACTCTTGCCGTTTGCTCGTGCAGATTTCCTTGGCGGTCGTAGTACACGGCAGATTTAGCTCTGCCGCGCGCATCTACATTGATCTCGCGCACCCGCGACCACGGTTGAAGAATGGCCCCTTTCCCAATCGCCTTGCGCCAATGAGTGACATCCGTCGACGCTTTTGATCCAATCGGACAACCGAACATACATTTGCCGTGCAACCCACATGCGGGCCGATTGTTGTAATCGCGCGAAATGATTGCGTTGTCGGACGGCCACCAATGCCAGCCCAGCTTGTTGAAACCTGTTCCGATCGTCGCGCCGAGAACCCCTATCGGCAGAACCGGCGTCGGACGCGGAGAGCGCGCTGGATTTGCCGGATCTCCATTCAGCCCGGACACGCCCCAATCGAGATCGTTCTGCTCGTAGTACGGGTTCAGTTCTTCATAAGTGATCGGCCAGTCATCCGCGACCTCGTCCAGAGTTCGCACTCGAAAATCGGATGGATGAAAGCGCGGGAAATGTCCTGCCCAGTGATGAGTGCTTCCGCCGACCGCGTTGAACATTAAGATCGCGGGTGGATTCGCGCCTGTCTCCGTTACCGGATAGTCCTCCCACCGCCCGCGAATGTTGGGGCTGAAGTTAAAAGTTCCACGACGGATTTGAATCTCCCAATCAGGGCGCTCAGACGGATAGTCGCTCGGCTTTATCCAGCCGCCCTGTTCCAGGCACATGACTTTCGCGCCCAAATCCGTTAAGCGCTTTGTCACCACCGCGCCGCCTGCGCCAGATCCAATTACCAGAATGTCAATGTCGTCGTTCTGCACGGCTAGGCCTCTCTATAGAGCTTGGGCATCTTCCGGACATTGACCAAAAGCGAATCGTCGAACGGCTTGAGATGAGGCCCCATATGATCGGTCGGGTAGAGTTCGTAACCGATCAGTTTCCAGATTGCCGGCTGCTCGTAATAGGACTCGTAGACGTATGCTCTCAGCAAATCGAAGACACCGGAAGCGTTATCCTCCATGTCTTTCAGGACAGCAATCTGATCATTCTTGCCGAGCTCGCTAAAGGGCTTTTTGAATGAGCGCTCGCTGAAAGCATTTGCCACGTCCAGACCCTTTGTGATTTCCGCGGCAGCATCCTTATCGCTCTGCATCAGGTGTTCCAAATAAGTTAATCCGCCAGCTTCACTTGCCGACGGCATGCCGTCCGAACTCGGAATGATCAGATCCATCACTGTTTTCAACGTGCTCTGGGTGTTCTGTGCTAACACCTGAGCCGCAGGTTGAATCGCCGTAATGAGGACCGGGGTTGCGGCGCCTGCGCGCAAGAATCCGCGACGGGTAGGCTTCATGATTTCCGACACGTTATCACAGTTTCGGCAACACCCCGGATCTCTGGATCGCGCGTTAGTGGTTTAGGTTTTTGCGCTCACGGGATAACAACAATCCGCCCAGGCCGCACCGGATGTTCTGAAAGTTCGTGAGCCCGAGCAATCTCTGGAAGTGGAATTCGTTCGGCAATCTCGAAACCTGACCACCCGGCCTCAAGCGCAGCGTTCAGGTCTTCGGCGGCTAATATTTTTGAGTCCTTTGGAAAATCGTCACTTCCCAGGAAGAATAGCCGAATGTTTTTGAACACCATCATCCAGAAAGGGATTTTGGGTGTCCCACTATCGCTGGCGTAGGTAGCGATAGACCCGCCTATGTTCAGCAGTTCGAGATCGGCTTCTATATTGGCTCCGAATGCCACTTCGACGATATGGTCGACACCCTTCGGCGCAAGTGCCTTTACACTTGTGGTCAGCTTCTCATCGCTACGAATCACCTCGTGCGCACCCGCTTTCGCCGCGGTTGCTTCATCCGAAGATGACCTGACGGTCCCGATTACGTGTGCGCCGGCCCTACGGGCTAGCTGAACGGCACAAAGGCCGACCGAACCTGCCGCCCCTTGAACCAACACGGTCCGCCCACTTACGGCGCCAGCAACATGAACCGCGCGATGTGCGGTTATCCCTGGTATCCCAAGGCATGCGCCCTGATCCATCGAAACCCCTTGGGGTAGGCGAGCAACTTGATCCACGGGAACCACCGTAAACTCCGCCGCGGTACCAAACGGACGATAAGATTGGGCTCCGTAGCACCATACCGGCTGCCCAAGCCATTCGGGAGAAACGCCGTCACCGAGCTGATCCACTTGCCCAGCGCCATCGCTATGCGGAATGACGCGGGGGTACGCCATCCCGTAACCAAAGACGTCTTGGCGCTTTTTTGTATCGCCTGGGTTGATGCCGGACGCAGCAATACGAATGCGAACTTCTCCGGCAGCCGGATGCGGGTCCGGCATCTCCCCCACCGTCAGGACCTCTTTGGCTGGCCCCTGCTTCTCGTACCACGCTGCTCTCATCCAATAGCCTCCCTGAACATCCTATTGTTCGGTCTCAGTTGTCGAGCCGCTCTCGCGTAGTTTGGATCTTCTCCAGGTTACGTCAAGTCAAGCAAACCGCCGGAATCTCGTCGCTGCAACCGAGGTATCGTTCAGTTGCCCGTACTGAAACAATTGCTCAAGAGACACTGGACCTGCTCAAAGGTAGCCGTGGCTCTGAAGGAACCGCCATGATTCGACCCTGTGCCAATACCGATCTCCAGGCGATGGAAGCTGTGATCAACGAGGCTGCACAAGCCTACCGAGAGGTTATTCCGGCTGATTGTTGGCACGAACCTTACATGACAGGTTCCGCTCTCAAGACCGAGATCGAGGCTGGGGTCAACTTCTGGGGGTGGGATGAGGCAGGTACTCTCGTCGGTGTCATGGGAATCCAGCATGTTCGCGATGTTACGCTGATCCGACACGCATACGTGCGAACAACGTATCAAGGTCGAGGAATCGGCAGCGCGCTGCTGCGTTTCCTTGCGGACCGGGCCACCGGCCCTCTGTTGGTCCGCACATGGGCGGCGGCTGTGTGGGCAATCCGCTTTTATGAGCGACATGGTTTTCGACTGGTTTCGCCGGCGGAGAAGGACAGGCTTCTGTCCACATACTGGAGCATTCCCTCACGCCAGAAAGAAACATCGGTAGTACTCGTGTCCACGCGCGCTAGTCTCGACCAACTGAAATGCAGTCATCGAACGCGTTGGACAAGCACTCGCTTTTGATGGATAGGACCAAAGTATTCGTGCAGCATGGCTATATTACTTGAACAATCCGCCTAACCGATCATGGCTTTGATCGGAGAGCGACTGCCCGCTCGGCGATCGGCCGGCGCAGGGTGACGCATCGCAGAAATTCTTTCGCAAAACGTTGACAAGTCAATAACACCTATATCTGGCTTCGCTGCTACTTTCTGCTCAGTAGGCTTGGTTAATTAACAACTTAGCTGTTCGGATTGACGAAAGATTTAGAGCCCTTACCGATAGATGGGAGCTTCCCGGAACGGAGAGAACAAGAATGCGGAAGTTTGCGGTATTGATGTTGCCGTGTCTTGTAACACTAGGCCTGGCGGTGGGCGTGAAGACAGCATGCGCGGCCAATACAGCCGGGACTCTTGATCCAACGTTCGGCAGCGGCGGTGTGGCGGTCATTAATTTTGGCAGCTCGGGTGTCGGCTTTGTTGCTTCGGTCGCGCTGCAAAGTGACGGCAAGATTCTTGTGTTAACTCAAGCGGGAAGCACCGGTGGCGAGCTGTTGCGATTCACATCCGGCGGAGCCCTCGATACAAGCTTCGGTACCGCGGGAGCCGCGCCTCTCTCGCCTCCGGTGAACGGCAGTATGATGCTGCAACCGAATGGGCAGATCGTAATTGCAGGAGTGATCACGAACCCAAGTACAGGCGCGGCCGAGCTGGGCGTGGAGCGTCTAAATGCAAATGGAACTCCGGATACTTCTTTCGGGAATGGCGGCCTGGCCACAGCAAGTTTGCAGAACCGGGCGCCTGGAGAAGGCCTGACTGTCCTGGTCGAGTCAACCGGGAACATCCTGGTGGGCACGCAGCTTTTCCCCACCGGTCGGCGCCAGCCGACGCAGACCATCCTCGTGCGCTTCACTTCGGCGGGTGCCCCGGAGGCGACCTTTGCTAATCAGGGGACATTGATCGCAACTCTAAGCAGTGGCTGTACCGGACTGGCTGAACTCTCCACTCAGGAAATCGTGGTGATTGACGGAAGGGCCATCGCACAAATCACGCCGAACGGCACCGTGGAATCCACGGTCACCGGCGGAACGATCATTGCCAGCAACAATGACAGCCCGAACGGCGCTCCAAGCGCGTTCCGTTCGAATGGGGATTATCTGTTCGCGGACGAGCTATTCGTAGGGGAAGAGTCCCGCGGTCACAACTCGTCGGTCCAGGTTTTTCGTTTCACCCAGACGGGCTCCGCAGACCCTGGCTTTGGCGACCCGAGTTTCCACTTTCAGGGTCCCGGCGGTTCTGGTATTGAGGCAATAGCGAATGCTATGGCTAGCGAACCCAACGGCGACATTGTGGTCGTGGGACAGCAGACTACACTGAGCCGTAGCGGTTCGGCGACAGTTAACGGCTTGGCGCGACTCACTCCAGGCGGGGCGCTCGATACAACTTTTGGGAACGGCGGAACAGTTGCGAATAGCGTTCCACCCGCCGCGCAAGGACTGGTAGCCATTGCCATTCAGCCGGTCGACGGAAAGATTGTCACTATCGGCATAGCAAACAACGGCACGGAACTGGCCGTCAGTCGATACCTCGGCCAATAAGTAGGCTAGAACATCCCGACATTTGAAAGCTGTGTTCCGTCGCACGAAGACGCGCTCACGCAGCAAGGTGGCAGGCGAACCAGACATCTCACGATGAAAAAACAGCTGCCCTTCCATCTTCATCAGAGCACGCACGAGTGGAGACGCATCTCCAATCAGGCGGGTACTGAACTCATAGGCTCGAAACGCCCTGGAACCACGAATGGTCGAGTGGATCAGCAGCAAAACCAAGGGAGCAAACGGGCCCTTGCCCGGCAATATGGCCACTGACGCGGCAAAGCCGGCAACAACTGTCACGGTTTGGCGACAAATCGGGCACGAGGTAAAGGGGAGGGCCGGCAGCCCTGCGCGCCGCGCCAACTCGCGCATCATTCCGCAAATCCCGGGTGCCTGTTGTTCGTCAATCCGGGATGCACGATGCACCCAAAGCACGCGATCTGCCGCCGTAGAATCGGGGCAAGGGCCAACAGCGCGAACAGTGCGCCCGCCATCGCACCCGGACGCCCGGCCAGGGCGAATCCCAGCATTGCAAAAAAGAAGAGCTACTGTGGCGAGCAGCGCTATCGTTTTTAATTGGTGGTGAACTAGCCCATGAACCGGCCGTCCGGGTAAGCCTCCGACTGGTCCAACCTAGAAGCGAGCCCGCCGGATTGATGTCCCTTAAACCGGCGAGCTAATCGGCAGAAGGTCAGGAACTGCGGGGTATTCCGGCCCGGTTAAACGGCCAGCGGCGGACGCTGGCCTGTTTTGGAGCGTAAACGGCTGATAAAAGGGGAGAAGGAGTTTCTTAGGTTTTTGAACAGGGACGGCGCTTTCCGCATCACCACGAGGTCGTGCGTATAAATGTAGCCCGGAATAATCGCAACGATTTCAAAGTACTTTGACCAGCGATTTCTTAGATACGTGAGTTCGTGAAACACGTCGACGTACTCGCCTCGGTGTTCCGCGTAGCCGTCGATTTGCGTGTTGGTCGCGGTCACGTACAGTCCTTCAGTAGAAATGCTGCGCCCAAGCTCTTCGTAATGAGAAGGTGGCAAGCCAGCATAGTCGATTGCGGTTCGACCGTGGACTGTCATGAACAGCCAAGCACCAGGCGCTGCCAGCCGCTCCAGTTCGGCGAGCCAGGCATCCTGAAGAGGCTCTCGCAAGTGGGTAAAAACGGAAACGCCGTAAATCAAATCGAAGCTTTGATCTGGGAATGGTGTCGGGGGGTCGATCTTCGTCGGCAGAAAAGTGCCTGAAAGATGATCAGCGCACCAACTAACGTTATCAGCGTCGATATCACAACCCGAAAGAGAGACTCCAGAAATTTGCGAAGTATAGCGCGCGAGGCGGCCACAGCCGCAACCGAAATCCAGAATGCGTGGAAAACCAGCAAAGCCTTTTCCGCTGAGTGCCATGGCGGCTGCGTCAAGCCGTTTGAAATCGGTGAACCCGCTTAGCGCAAAATTTTCGGCGTGTGTATCACCAATGACCCGAAAGCGGCGCGCCTCGTCTGGAAAGGGCAGTTCCAGCGCGGGATCGAGGCGGAACCAGGACTGCTGCGCTGCAATTCTACGCGGCGACCCTGGATTTACGTACGTGAGTTCGAGCACGCCATTCCTGTAGATTTCCGATGGTGGACGCAACGCAGCACATTGAAAGCCACTGTAGCGAGAATGTTTCCGCTGCCAAAATTTGCCGCCCACATCCTCTCGAATGGTTGGGTAGCGGATCTCATCGAAGGCAGTGCCATTTAGCAGGAACTTGCCGGGCGATGCCGGTCCTAGTTCAGGCTCGGGAAAAGCCCAACCGGACATCTCGACGCGCATGAGATCGTTATGTGGTTCGAGCCGCAAGGACTCGAAGTGCCACAATTCGCTTGGCAAGACATCGAACAAAGGAGGAACAACCGTTTCGGCTACTTGGCTCACAACGGCTATGATAGTGCATCGATTGGCGCCGAAGTGAAACCGAAGGCTAAGTTATCAAGGTGAGCTGTCTAGGGGGGATAGCGGTCCAGTACACCAGCGGCAGCTGCTTCACTGGTTCGAATTGCTTGAGTAATTGTAGCGCTTCGGCGGCCCGTTTCACGGCAGCGGTGATTGTCTGCCGATATACCTCTTCCGGGGGCCAGCCCGCAAGGGCACCTCCACTCGAACGAGTATTCCGGCACCAATATCCGACGAGATGGTTAGTACGCCCTGGAGCGTTCGCACGCGTTCCTCCATGTCGTGCGTTGCCGTTACGAGGTGCCCACCTACGCTCCGCTATCTTAAGAATCAGTGCGTCGGCCCAGCCGGATCATAGCTGGCGCATTGCGACCCAAAAGATCCCACCCATTGCTCGCAACTCCGCCTCGGCCTATGCCCCTCCGTTCGTTCTAGGTTCCATAACTGCTTGATTTTGTCGGGAATTCAGTTTTGACGACCAACCGGTTCTTGTAACGAACATCGGTAGCGTTGAACTCGCCGGTGAAGTTTACCCGGCAAACATAAAATTGTGACAAGCTATTGAGTGCTTGGAGCTCCCGATGTGGAACAATCAGGCACTCGCTGAACGAAAGGAGAGAATGATGCCGCTTCCTTCCGACGAAAAGATCGTTGCGTTGAGTGAGAAGTTGATTCAGCAATTTGACACGATCTTCGGGCTGCATCCGGGATTCAGGCCCGCGCACGCAAAAGGTCTTCTACTCACAGGGACCTTTACGCCTTCGTCCGTTGCGAGCAAGCTGACGCGCGCGCCGCATATTACGCGCGAATCCACGCCCGTCACAGTGAGATTTTCCAACTCGACGGGAATTCCCCAGATTCCGGATAACGACCCGAATGCCGATCCTCGCGGAATGGCCATCCGCTTCAACTTGGCGGAACACGTTCACACGGACATCGTGAGTCATTCGACAGACGGTTTTCCTACCAGAACCGGTGAGGAGTTCCTGGAATTTTTGCAAGCCGTTGCGGAAAGCAGTTCGTCAAAAGAATCGCCGTCGCCGGTAGAGAGTTTTTTGGGCCATCATCCGGCGGCTCTGGCGTTTGTGCAGGCGTCCAAGCCGATGCCCGCCAGCTTTGCTACAGATACATACTTCGGCGTGACCGCTATGCGTTTCATAAACAAGGAGGGGGTTAGCCGGTATGGACGCTACCGGATTGTGCCGGAAGCAGGCGTACGGCACCTCAGTGCAGACGAGGCGAAAACGAAAAGTGCCGACTTCCTCTTTGAAGAGATTCAGCAGCGCACGAAGTCTGGGCCTGTGCGGTTTCGTATTTTGGTGCAGTTAGCGAACGAAAGGGACATCGTCAACGACGCAACGATTCACTGGCCGGAGGACCGCGAAACAGTAGAGTTGGGCACGGTCACCCTCACAAAAGTTGCGCCGGATAACGCACGCGAACAACAGAAGATCATCTTTGATCCGATTCCGCGAGTAGACGGCATCGAGGCTTCAGATGACCCGCTGCTCGAGTTGCGAGCCGCGGTGTATCTTCTGAGCGGGCGAAGACGACGGAAGGCTCCGGAGCCAGCGGGAGGCTCGCATCTTGCGGCAACGGTGTAGCGATTAAGGTCACCGAACGGTATGACTATCGAAAACTACACGAACGTCATCATCGGGAGCGGCGAGGGCGGGAAATACCTTGCCTGGCATTTGGCAACATCCGGACAGCAAACCGTCGTGATCGACCGGCGCTGGGTTGGCGGTTCTTGCCCTAATGTGAATTGCCTTCCGAGCAAGAACGAAATCTGGAGCGCGAAAGTCGCGGATCTCGTTCATCACGCCGATAGATTTGGCAGGAACGCGAATACTGTCCCATCTGATATGGCGGCGGTTCGAAAGCGAAAACGCGAGATGGTCGACGGTCTGATTGCGATGCACTTGGACCGCTACAAAGCCAGTGGCGCCGAACTCGTCATGGGCGAAGCGAAGTTTACCGGTTCCAATACGCTCGAGGTGCGGCTGAATGACGGCGGCGCCAGGGCGCTAGCCGGCGAGCGCATATTTCTCAATCTCGGAACCCACGCCTCAATTCCACCGGTGCCCGGTCTTGCGGAGTCCCAGCCGCTAACAAACATTGAGACGCTTGAACTCGATCGCCTACCTGAACACCTGATCGTGATTGGCGGCGGTTATGTCGGCCTCGAATTCGCTCAGGCATATCGTCGTTTCGGAAGTCGCGTGACGGTTCTGCAGCAAGCTCCGCAGCTTCTTGCCCATCAGGACCCGGATGTTGCCGCCGAACTACTCCAGATATTTGGTAGCGAGGGAATTTGCGTCATCGCCTCTGCAAAGATCGTCAGCGTACGAGGCCGTTCGGGAGAGGGTGTGAAACTCGTGGTGCAAACGTCAGACGGCGAAAAGACAATTGCGGCCAGCGACATCCTTGTGGCTACGGGGCGTACACCTAACACCGCAGGAATTGGATTGGAAATAGCTGGCGTTGAGTTAGATCAACGAGGCTATGTGAAGGTGAACGATCGCCTGGAAACGACCGCGAGGAATATCTGGGCGATCGGTGAATGCGCCGGCAGCCCGCAATTCACACACATCTCCTTCGACGATTTCCGAGTCATTCGAGACAATCTCGCAGGCGGAAATCGCACCACCCGCGATCGTTTTGTTCCCTCTTGTCTCTTCACTGATCCTCAACTCGCACACGTCGGTCTGACAGAGACCGAAGCTAAGCGCCATGATGTCGCAGTGCGTGTCGCGAAGCTACCCATCATAGCCGTCCTCAGAACCCGAACCATCGATGAAACGCGTGGATTTATGAAGGCGCTGATCGCGAACGATGACCGCATTCTTGGTTTTACGATGATCGGGCCTGAAGCGGGAGAAGTCATGGCCGTCGTCGAAATGGCCATGCTCGCTGGACAACCTTACACGATCCTTCGGGACGCCATTATCACGCACCCGACCATGGCGGAAGGCCTCAATGCGCTGTTTTCACGCGTTTAACCGATGGCCGCCACCAAAAACAGTCACTGAGTCCATCCACCGAGCCGAAGCTGATGTTAAGGATGCGAAGCGCATAATAAGATCACCCGCTTTGGCCTTACAAGTTTTTTGCACACATTCAAGCGTGTCGGCGCTCAGATCCCTTCGAGGTTGATCGGGCCTTCGCCGATATAATCGATGACCATACCGCGTGGAGAGACGAGAATGAACACGAACAGGTATCACACAATCGTTTTGGGTGGCGGCATGGTGGCGGGATATGCCGCTAAAGAGTTTGTTGAGGCCGGCCTCAAAACAGAGGAGCTGGGCATCGTGTCCTCGGACAACGCTGTTCCCTACGAGCGTCCCCCGCTTTCCAAGAGCTTCCTCGCCGGGAAAGATAACGAGCAGAGCGTGCTCATCAACCCCGAAGCCTTTTATCGCGGCCACGGTATCGGCATTCACTTGAATACACAGATCGAGAGAATAGACATCCAGGGCAAGCGATTACTCAAGCGCGGCGGCGGGGAACTCTTCTTCGATAAGTTAGTAATTGCTACGGGCGCCCGTGTGCGGCTGCTTGACGTCCCTGGCGCAGATCGTGAGAATGTGCTTTATCTGCGCTCCCTGAGCGATTCGGCGCGACTGCGGGACGCACTGAAGAGTGCCAGGAAAGCAGTAGTGCTCGGCAGCGGCTTCATAGGAATGGAGGTAGCATCCCAGAGCGCACAGCAGGGCCGCGAGACCATGATAGTATTCCCGCAGGATCGTGTGTGGAAGAACTTCTTCACACCTGAGATGTCGCGGTTTTTTGAGAAATACTACGAGGACCGCGGCGTTCGCTTTGCTCGTGGCGCGAAAGTGGAAGCGATTGGCAAAGATTACGTGTCGATATCCACCGGCACGAAACTGGAAGCGGATTTGGTCGTCGCGGGAATTGGAGTAACGCCCGTGACCGAGCTCGCCGAGACCGCGGGCTTAGAGGTGGAGAACGGGATTGTCGTGAATGAATTTCTGGTGACCAGCGCTCCCGATGTTTACGCAGCAGGTGACGTTGCTAATTATCAGGACGTGCTTTTCGGAAAACGCCGCCGCGTCGAACACTGGGATAATGCGGTGAAGCAAGGACAGTACCTGGCCCGACATTTATCTGGCGGTTCGGAGCCTTTCAGGAATGTGCCTTACTTCTTTTCGGACGTCTTCGACCTGTCGTACGAATTCTGGGGTGATACGGAGGGCGCGGAGCAAACCGAGTATCGAGGTGACGTGAATTCGCCGAGCTTCAGCGCATGGTGGATCAAGAAAAACAAGGTAGTCGCCGCGTTTGCCATGAACCGGCCCGACACCGAACGCGATCAAGCGAGCCGGCTTTCATTGCAATAGTCCTGAGCCACGAACTGTCGCTCATTGGCTGGTTTTCTCTCGCCATTTCTTTGCCAATTTCTCATCTGCGAGCGCCTTGATGTAAACACCTCCAACGACGGATCGCGCTTGAAAGCCTATTTGTTTCCCTGTCTTCGTGTCGTACCAGTCCGTCAACGGCACTCGCGATGGCGTCTCGTTCACGCATTTTGCAATTGGCGCCATGAGAGCATCGAATTGGTTTGCACTGTCCGCCAGCGTTGCTGTCCACAACTGCCAGTCCAGCTTCGTGTAGTCTGCGCGATTATCCAGCGGCAACCCGTATCGATTCAGGTGCTGCAGATAAAAGGCCAGCTCCGTTTGCCTTACTCGGGCCGGGAACAGATTCAGGTGCAAAAGCTGGTCCCAAACGAGATTGTATTTTTCACTCCACGTGCCCGGCTTATCAAAAGCGAGCTTGTAGTGATCGCCATCGATATCCATCTGCTCCCATCTGGTCGCCATATCCTTCGCTGCACTGGAATAGTCTTCCGCGACCGCGGTTTTGCCCAGGCCGCGCGCCATCTCCGCATATGCGGCGAGCCCTTCAACTGCCTTGATGGAAAGGTTGGCGTTATGAGCCAGGTGCCCGGCGAAGTCGTCGGTGCTGAGTTGATTTTCGGGATCTAAGCCCTTTAGGCGCAGATACTCCGCCCATTTCGACAGTTGCGGCCAATATTCCTGAGCTAAATGCCAGTTGCCCTGCGCCTGGCCCAGTGCAGCGAGCAGTATCAGCATGTTTCCGCTCTCCTCGACCGGCATCTGGTTCTCTTCCGTCCGCTCGCCGCCGCCGTACACTTGCCCATCCGCCAGCGGATACGTCCCCAGATCATGGGGTGCAAACGGCCATTTCCAGCGCGGCGAGGCGGCATACTCCAGCACCGGTTTCAGTTGCGCTTCGAGTAAAGCCGGATTAAAAAACAGGAAGAACGGCGCGGACGGATAGAGGACATCCACGGTCGAGATACAGCCATTGCTGAAGTTCTCCTTCGGGAACAGCATCGGCGTGCCATCGAAGTCCGCGGCGAATCCATGGGCAGCCAAGGTCTGCCGATATGCCAGTGCCGCCAACTGCGCATACTGCTTGCCGCCTGCGTGCTCAAGATCCGCGGTCAATTCTCTGTCGAATTCCCGGCCGCGTTGCTCCAGTGTGGAGTACCGCGCCTCAGCAGCTTCGAGCATTTCCTGAGGCGTCTCTCCATTCCGCTGCCAGTAAGGCCGGAGCTTCCGATTCAAGTACTCAATTTTGTATCCATCGGTGTAGGAAACCAGCACGTGGCGGGTCGCCGATTGCGATCCCTCGATGGTGATTGGAAAATCTACGGCCAGGTGTGCCGCGTTCCCCCTGCCTGGTTGTTTTGGCATCTCGAGATCATCGGAGGCAGGCAGGGTGCCTGAATTGATAAACGAGGCCATGGCATCGGCCGCGTTCGCAAGCGAGGACTGTTCCCCGTCGGGCACTGCCAGATGGAAATAGCCCCAATCGATACGCAGATTGTCGCCCGAGTGATCGAGGACGCGCTGGTCCCGCGAGCCGGCGCTGAGGACCGTGAGCCTGCCGTCACGAGCGCGGCTCCAAATAACGGGCTGCTCGGCTGTATTGACGGCGAGAATAGGGTCGATGTCGAGGCAGATGGAAACGCTGTGCCTCTTCCCATCAGTCGGCGTTACCTCCCAGGTCAGATAGGTGACGGGTAGCGACAGAAGGTCGAAATCTTCAGGAAATGCCGGTGTGAAAAAACTGAGCACCAGCCGAACGCCCGCCTGCTCAAACGTATAAATAGTGTGCGTAGGCGCGACGGACAGCGCAACCTGCTGCATTGCCGGGACGCCCCGGCTGGGTCGTGCGCCCATGTAGCGGTAGGTTACGCCATCGATTCGCACCAGACCAGTCAATGGCTGCTCTGTCCCCGTCCAGTGCTTGGTGTTCTGATCCGTGAGCTTGTC
This sequence comes from Acidobacteriaceae bacterium, assembly GCA_019233755.1. Classification (GTDB taxonomy): domain Bacteria; phylum Acidobacteriota; class Terriglobia; order Bryobacterales; family Bryobacteraceae; genus Bog-105. The sequence goes on from JAFAMD010000019.1 coordinate 23,515, forward strand.
AGCCATCGACCAAATGCTGAAGTACGGATCATAGGTCACCAAGGGCACTGCTGGCGGGCGTTGGAGCGCACTGGCATTCTGCGCATAGGCCACGGCGCCAAACGCGCTCAGCAGCAGGGCAGAGCAGCCCAGCGCAAGGGATTTTGTAAGTCGTTGCCGGCCGGCAAACGGATTCAATGTCACTTATAGCTCCCACTTTGGAATCGCCGCGTTTGCGGCAGGTATGCGGATCTGGCGGTACGGTTCTTGCCCGCCGGCGGGCGGGACTCAGTCCAAAACTACAGATCAATTTCGACGTCGCTCCGAGGCCGCGAGCAGCAGATCAGCGCATTGCCTTCTGCTGGCTGCTCGAGCGGATCGGGTTGATACTCCACCGCACCGCTGATCAGCGCACTTTCGCAAGTATGGCAGACGCCGGTTCGACATGACCACTTCACCGGAACGTCGCAGGCTTCAGCCAGTTCGAGCAGGCTCTGAAACCCCGGGCCCCAGGGGACCGAGAGACCGCTTCGGGTGAATGACACCAGAGGTCCGGGCCCGGCAGTCTCCGCGGGCTGGTGCGGAGCACGCTTGAGGGCCCCCGCTATGCCCGGCGTCACCGATGGCTCCGGACCGAAAATCTCGGTATGGACCTGGTTTGCGGGGACGCCCCAGCCCCTTAACGCCATGGTAAAGTCGCTCAGGAACGAAGCCGGCCCGCAGAGATAGAACTCCGCGTGTCGCGGTACACCGAGTTGTTCCATCACGGAAAGGCTCAAGTGCCCCTCAGCATCATAGTCCTCGCCGAGCCGGTCGTCGGGCTGCGGCCTGCTATACGCGATATAGGTGCGACTATGCGTGAGAGCCTTGAGAAGCCCGCGTGATTCCTGCGCGAAGGGGTGCTCATCGCGGTTACGCGTGCCATACAGCCACCAGACCTCCCGTGGCGCGGAGGGCGCTGCTGATACCAACGCATGCAGCATTGCGAGTACGGGCGTTGCTCCGATACCCGCGCTCAATAGAACCACCGGGGTATCTCCAGGCCGTAGCGTGAAGCTTCCTCTGGGCGCGCTTACTTCGAGCATGTCACCGGCATGAATATGATTGTGTACGAACGTACTGGCCACGCCGTTCACTTCCTGCTTGACGCTCACACGATACTTAAATGCGCCCGGCCTGCCCGACAGCGAGTAGTTTCGTAAAATCGGCGGCGTGTCCCGGGTGGGTCGCAGTTTCAGAACGAGAAATTGGCCGGGTAGTGCTGCTGGTAGCGGTGACCGATCCGCAGCCTCAAACGACAACGAGACCACGCTGGCACTTTCGCGATCCACCCGCGCGACCCGCAAAGACCGAAATCCTTGCCATGCGGGAGGCGGTCCGGCCGAACCAGTCAGGCCGGCGTTGCCCGTTCCCAATGCGTCTGATTTCTGATCGAGCAACGCTTGCAGGGAGCTTTTCCAGCCCGTGCTCAGCGCCGGGATTCGCAATGCACGTTCCAGTTGGTCGCGAGGATGCTGCGGTAAATAAAGCAGCGCGTCGATCTCGGCGATTGTCAGGCGCTCGGGCCCGTCCGCCATTTTGATGATTTCGTCTCCGGCCCCGACATCGCCTTCCTCCAGCACCCGGAAGTAGAAGCCCGGACGGTGGTTCGAAACCAGCAAAGCCGCCATTTGCGGCTCGTCCATTCGGATGCCGACGCGGTAACACGTCACGCGTGGTTGCGTGACTTCGAACAGCGCGCTGCCGATTCGGTAACGGTCACCGACGCACACCTCGTTGTCCGGCAAGCCGGTGACAGTAAAGTTCTCGCCGAACTGTCCGAAGACGAAATTGTTACGGCCGAGGTGCCGTTCCCAGTGGCGGTAGGACTCCATCTGGTACACCATTACCGTCCGATGCTCGCCGCCATGCCCGGCGAGATCTCCCTGCCCGTCGCCGTCAATATTGAGCCGGCGGACCAAACACCTGCCATGCACCGGGTTCTTCCAGATGCCGGTGTGCACTGTCTTGCCGCGCCATCGGATGTCGCGCGGCAGACCCACATTCACGGAGATCAGCCGGGGCACGGAACTATCTTCTCAGGGATTCACGCTCATCATCTACGAGAGGCGGAAGTTGCGATCTGGCGGGGACTAGAAGGTGAATGTTTTGGACTAAGTCCTAAACCGCACGGGGGCACTATTCGCTGGACTATAGTCGCGGCCGTCGGTGACTTGGGCCCCCAGTCAACTGCAAACTGCTGAGAATCTTACCCTGCGTCAGTTGGTTTGAGCCAGCTCCCAAGAAATGTCGACCGTTTTGGCCCCTCAGGTGCTTTGCGGTTAATCAAAGAGGAGAGAGGGAGCCCGAGTGATTGCACCAAATGTCGAGCTCGAACCAGGGGTGGTTATCCATCAGCCGGATCTTGTCAATCTCTATGGCTGCAAGGTTGGAAGCGGCACACGGGTCGGCCCTTTTGTCGAGATTCAGAAAAACGTTGCAGTTGGCAGGAATTGCAAGATTTCAAGTCACTCTTTTCTGTGTTCGGGCGTGACCATCGAGGATGGCGTCTTTATCGGGCATGGCGTCATGTTTATCAATGACACTTACCCGCACGCCACCAACGAGGACGGTTCTTTGCAAGGCGAGGAAGATTGGACTTGTCTTCCCACAACGATTCGACGCGATGCTTCTATCGGCAGCAATGTCACCGTTCTCGGTGGGGTATCTATCGGAAAGAAGGCATTGATTGGTGCGGGAGCGGTGGTTACCCGCGACGTTCCGGACTACGCAATTGTAGCTGGAGTTCCCGCGCGCGTCATAGGAGATACGCGGGCAAGGAATCATTCTCGTCCTGAGAAAGGGGTTCTAAGTGTGACCGAAGAATCCCGCGGATCTGTCTCCGCATAACTGGCTTTCTTTTTGCAGGTGATCGGAGGAAATTCATGATTCGAGTTGGTGTAATCGGATACGGATACTGGGGACCAAACTTAGTTCGTAATTTTGTCGAATGTCCTGATATACAAGTTGCCGCGGTCGCCGATCTGAATGAGGCTCGGCTGCAGCACGTGAGGCAGCGATATCCGCGGGTGGAGGTAACAACCGACTACCGTACGCTTCTGGCGAATCCGACGATCCACGCCGTCGCGATTTCGACGCCGGTTTCCACGCACTTTCCTCTTGCCATGGCCGCCCTTGAGGCGGGTAAGCACGTCCTGGTCGAGAAGCCGATGGCAGCGAATTCGGAGCAGGCTCTGGGGCTCATCGAGGAAGCAGAACGGCGGAAGCTTGTGCTCATGGTGGATCACACCTTTGTGTATACGGGCGCCGTTCGGAAGATACGGGAACTGATTGAGCGAGGTGCGCTGGGCGATATCTACTACTACGATTCCACGCGCGTAAACCTTGGCCTGTTTCAGCACGATGTTGATGTGATTTGGGATCTGGCGGTCCATGACCTGTCCATTCTGGAGTTCATCCTGCCGGATTCTCCCATTGCCGTTTCCGCTACAGGCGTCGGTCACGTCCAGGGCGCGGCGGAAAACATCGCCTATATGACCGCGTTCTATGAAAGCTCTCTGATCGTGCATCTCAACGTAAATTGGCTGTCGCCGGTTAAGATCCGCAGAACACTGATTGGAGGGAGCCGCCAGATGCTCGTGTATGACGACCTGGAGAGTAGCGAGAAGATCAAGCTCTACGACAAGGGTATTACTGTCCGGAACAATCCTGAGTCCCTGTATAAGCTCCTGGTCGGGTATCGTTCCGGCGATATGTATTGCCCGCAACTCGACGTTACCGAGGCGCTCCGGGTTGAACTGCAGCATTTCGCCGAGTGTATTGATACCGGCAAGACGCCGATCACGGACGGCTGGTCGGGCTTACGCGTAGTCAGCGTCCTTGAGGCTGCAACTCTATCGATGAAAGAGAAGGGAAGATCGATCACTCTGAAGGAGCACGGTGCCGCCCGTACTGTCTGTGCGTGAGCGCGTACTGTGTGCGTGAGGAGGATTCCAATGACTGTTCCGTTTATTGATCTCAAGCAGCAATACATCGCCTTGAGAGAGGAAATTCTCTCCGCCGTTGACCGGGTGTTCGAGTCAACGCAGTTTGTCCTGGGCAAGGAAGTGGCGGCATTCGAAGAGGAGTTTGCAGCCTATTCGGGTGCTGGTTATGCCATTGCCGTGAACTCGGGGACAAGCGCGCTGCATCTGGCTCTGCTGGCAGCTGGGGTTGGCCCTGGCGACGAGGTAATCACGGTTCCTCTCACGTTTGTGGCAACCACTGCAGCCGTGGGGTATACAGGTGCGAAGCCGGTCTTTGTTGATGTTGATCCGGTTGCCTACACAATGGACCCGCGGCAGGTTGAGGCTGCCATCACGCCGCGGACGAAAGCCATTCTCCCGGTGCATCTGTACGGGCAACCAGTCGATATGGATCCGATTCTCGCCATAGCGCAGCGTCACGGGCTGGCTGTCATTGAGGATGCGGCGCAGGCCCACGGTGCCGAATACAAAGGACGGCGATGCGGTTCCCTGGCAGACCTGGGTTGTTTCAGCTTCTACCCGGGAAAGAATCTGGGCGCCTATGGAGAAGGCGGTCTCGTCACAACCAGGGATCCGGCAAAGGCACGCATACTTCGTATGCTGCGCGACTGGGGGGCGGAGACTAAGTACAACCACGTTTTGAAGGGATTCAATTATCGGATGGAAGGCGTGCAAGGCGCCATTCTTCGACTTAAGCTTCGCTACCTGGAAGCCTGGACGGAAGCGCGTCGCGCACACGCGTCCGCTTATGCCCGGAGTCTTGAAGCGTCCGGCCTATTGCTTCCGCTGGAAGCGCCGCACAATCGCCACGTGTTCCATATCTACGCTGTCTTGACCGATCGCCGCGCGGCACTGATGAAGTCTTTGGAGTCCTGCGGCGTCCAATGTGGAATTCATTATCCAACGCCTATTCACTTATTGCCGGCCTATTCGGAGTTGAATTATAGGCCCGGTGACTTCCCGGTATCGGAGCGCATCGCTCAAAGCGAAGTTTCGCTTCCGATGTTTCCCGAACTGACTGCTGCGCAAATCGAAAGAGTGAGTGCAGCCGTCCTGGAATTCGAGAATGCTTATCAGTATTGATAGCGGATCGCGTACGACTGCGGCTGTTCATGGAAAACAACCGATCGAACCGGATCCGTTGTTCGAGCTGGACCTGTCGCGGAATCTGAAGGATCAGTACTCAGTGGACGTTCTTTTGGAGCACTACGCCCGGTTTGCCACCTGCGAAGGCTACCTCGATCACATGATGCGCCGTGCCATCTGCCGGGCGGTTGCCCGAAGGTTTGGAAAGGGTGTTCGTATCGGTGCCGGAGTCGGCTTCAAGCATCTGGAGACCTTTGAAATCGGACACGGCGTCTTTATCGGCTCTCAAGCCTACATACAAGGGCGCTTCGACGGAGTGACGCAGATCGGAAACGGTGTGTGGATCGGGCCGCAAGCCTACTTGGATGCTCGTCACCTGATCCTCGAAGATCATGTCGGCTGGGGCCCCGGAGCGAAGGTCCTGGGTTCTGTGCACACCGGCGTGCCGGTCGACCGACCCATCATCGAGACAGATCTGGAAATTCGTCCGGTGCGAGTCGAGACATGGGCTGACATCGGTACCGGAGCGATCCTTTTGCCCGGCGTTACGGTCGGGAAGGGCAGCATTGTTGGGGCGGGCGCGGTGGTGACGCGCGACGTCCCCCCATTTGCCATCGTGGCCGGCGTACCCGCGCGGTTTGTACGCTGGCGCGATGGCTATCAACCCACCGAGGAGAGTGCATGCAATATAAACGAGCTTTGATTACGGGAGGTGCGGGGCTCGTTGGATCCCATATCGCAGACCTGCTGGCTACCGAGAATCTCGAAGAAATCATCGTGCTAGATGACTTCAGCCGGGGTCGGCGCGAGAACTTGGCGGAAGCGGCCAAGAGGGCGAATGTAAGTGTTATCGATGGCGACATTCGTAATCGTGCATTGGTCGCCGAGTTGATGGAGGGCGTCGACGTAGTGTTCCATCAGGCGGCCATCCGCATCACCCAATGCGCAGAAGATCCTCGGCTTGCGCTCGAGGTTCTGGCAGACGGCACTTTCAACGTCCTGGAAGCCGCAGTCGCGGCAGGCGTGAAAAAGGTTGTAGCGGCATCGTCGGCTTCTGTGTACGGACTCGCCGAGCAATTCCCAACTCCGGAAACGCACCACGGCTATGACAACCGGACGATTTACGGCGCCGCGAAACTATTCAATGAAGGATTGTTGCGCAGCTTCCACGAGATGTATGGACTGGACTATGTAGGGCTGCGCTATTTCAACGTATATGGGCCGCGTATGGACACATACGGCGCCTATACGGAAGTGCTGATCCGGTGGATGGAGCGTCTCAGTGACGGTAGGCCGTGCCTGATCCTCGGTGACGGCACGCAAACAATGGACTTCGTGTTTGTGGAGGATGTGGCTCGAGCCAATATTCTGGCTGCCATTCAGCCCGTGACGGATCAAATATTCAACGTAGCAAGCGGACGGGAGACAAGCGTCAAGGATCTGGCGGCTGCGCTCTCTGGTGTCATGGGGATTGAATCCACTCCGGAATACGGACCACCGCGCCGGGTCAATCCCGTTCCCAGGCGGCTGGCGGATACCAGCAAAGTGGAACGGTTGTTAGGCTTCCAGGCCCAGGTTTCTCTAGAGGAAGGACTGCGCCGGCTGGTGCGTTGGTGGGCGAAAGAACGGGCGGTCGAGTTTTCCAGCCTTGCCGGCTGATTACGAGGAACAAAATGATTCCGATCACTAAACCGATGCTTGACGAACGAGAGGCGGATGCAGCGCGGCGCGTCATTTTGTCGGGTTGGATTACTCAGGGACCCGAAGTCGCGGCTTTCGAGCGTGAATTTGCCGATGCCGTCGGCGCACGCTATGCATGTGCCGTTTCAAATTGCACTACCGCGCTTCATTTGGCTTTATTGGCGGCCGGCGTAGGCCCTGGGGACGAAGTTGTCACCGTCAGCCACTCCTTCATAGCGACGGCGAGCTGCATTCGATACTGTGGGGCAATTCCGGTTTTCGTCGATGTCTGCGAAGACACGTTCAATATGAATCCTGCGCAGGTCGAAGCCGCCATCTCTCCGATGACCAAGGCCATCCTTTGTGTCCACCAAATGGGCATGCCTTGCGATTTGTCATCGCTTGCTGCTATAGCCGCGCGCTACTCGCTACCGCTCATCGAAGATGCTGCGTGTGCCATCGGAAGCGAGATCATCTGGAAGGGCAATTGGGAGCGAATCGGCAAGCCGCACGGAGATATCGCCTGTTTTTCCTTTCATCCGAGAAAGATCATCACCACCGGCGACGGCGGAATGATCACGACGAAACATAAACATTGGGACGATCAGGTTCGAACCTGGCGCCAGCACGCGATGTCTGTTCCGGATACCGTACGGCACCGCTCGAGCCGCGTGGTTTTTGAAAGCTATCCCGATCTGGGTTTCAATTATCGAATGACGGACATTCAGGCCGCTGTCGGACGCGAGCAGCTAACGCGCGTTTCGGAAATTGTTGCCACCCGCCGGCGACTTGCAATGCGCTATCAAGCCGCGCTGCGCGATGTCCCCGGGCTGATTTTGCCCGTCGAACCCGAATGGGCCCGGAGCAACTGGCAGAGTTTCTGCATTCGGCTTGCCGACGACTGCGACCAGAGGGAATTAATGCAGTCGCTGCTGGATCGCGGCATTGCGTCGCGGCGCGGTGTCATGTGCGCTCACCGCGAGCTCGCCTATCGAGACAAGGAGCCGTGGCGTTCCTTCGAACCGCTATCGGCAAGCGAGCGCTCGCAGGATCGAGGCGTGATTCTGCCGCTCTATCCCCAGATGACAGACAATGAGCAGGATTCTGTCATTTCCGCCATCGCGCAAGTGCTCGCCCGCGACTGCGTCGCGTAACGGCTAACCTGCCGCTGCACCTACCGAACCCGCCGATCTGAACCCGACATCCTTTGATACATCCGAGCGTGATACATCTGAGCGCTGATAAGGCTTGTGAGCGCGATTCCCGGTCGTTGCGCCGCCCCGATGGACGTCTATAGCTCGCCGACATGTTTATACTGTAATAAATCTCACTGATTAGCCTAGAGCGATTCACGGCCCAGGAGCGCCAGCGATTCAACTAGCTTGCATACAGATTCGAATAAGTTATAATGCCAGCTTAGAAGCGGCGCTAATTTTTATAGAATTATAAAAAAGACAGATAAGTTCGACTCTCGGATTCGCGGTTAAGGCGGCCCAATGTTGGTCGATAGGGGCAATTCGCTCTTATCGCCTGCCTGTCGGAAAGAAGTTCCTGGCCACCCCGCTAGCTGAAGCACGTCAAGACGGGAGTTTTGTCGAATGATTCTGACTTGAACTCGAAATAACTTCCTTACAACCTTCTGGGAGCTCGGATTGAAGAACCTGGCGAACTATTTGTGTGAATTAATGCGAGAAAACACAATTGCGGCGTGGAAAAAATCAAGAACAGGAGTTGGTCTTTTATTCCTGTGCGGTTGCTTTGTGTTGCCTGCCATGGGCCAGACATCATTTTGGAGCAAGTCGAGCACTCCTGGTACGCCCCAAGAAACCGATGATCAAAATGCAGTCACTCTCGGCCTGAAGTTTTATTCGGATGTCCCCGGCACCGTTACTGCTGTGCGCTTTTATAAAGGGCCGCAGAATACAGGCAGCCATGTCGGCGCTCTGTGGTTGGCTACTGGAACGAAGCTCGCCCAGGTGACATTCTCGGGCGAAACGGCTTCGGGGTGGCAACAGGCGAATCTCTCGTCGCCGGTCAGCATTGCGGCAAAAACTGTCTACGTTGTTTCCTATCTTGCTCCGCGAGGTAACTACCCGGATGATCAGTACTATTCTTGGTCAACCCTGAATGCTAAGCCGCTTCATGTATCTGGCTCGGCGCCGGGTGTTTACGCGTACGGGTCAAGTATTGGCCTTCCCACCCAAACGTGGAACGACAGCAACTACTGGGTCGACGTCGTTTTTGTTCCAGCCGGCTCGCCGCCCCCGCCCAGTTCGGCAGCGACCTATAGCATCTCAGGCAAGGTGACCGGATCTGCGGCGACAATTACGTTATCGGGCGCGGCTTCGCAGGTGACAAAGACGAACACAGCCGGGAACTACAGTTTTGCGGGTTTGAAGAACGGCTCCTATGTGGTCGCTCCCAGCGAGACCGGCCACACCTTCTCGCCGTCATCGAGTTTGGTATCCGTAAACGGTGCATCCGATTCGAATGTAAACTTCACCGCCAAAAGCGCGCCCGCTTCCGTCGCGCATAGCGTTTCGTTGAGTTGGAACGCCAGTACCTCACCGAATATCAGCGGCTACAAAGTCTACCGCGGGAGCGTGTCCGGTGGTCCCTATACACTGATAAGCGCGTCTGTGATAGATGGAATCAGCTATGTCGATAATAGCGTCGTCTCCGGTCAAACGTATTACTATGTCGCAACATCTGTAGGCAGTAACGATGAAGAGAGTGGCTATTCGAATCAGGCTGTTGCGGTTGTGCCGTAGTCCCAATACGAAATACGCTCAAGTAGGTATAGTTAGCGAACGCCGACGAAGCAAGTAACCTCAATAGGCTCCGTCACCGAGAACCACGGCGCGTGGTGTTTCGAGAAGAATCTTTATATCGAGGCAGAGCGAACGTGTGCGAGCGTAGCGCACATCCAGCCGCACCATATCGTCGAAGGCTACGCGGCTGCGGCCTCTGACCTGCCATAATCCCGTAATTCCAGGCTTTGCTTCAAGGACACGGCGTCGGTGCCACAATTCGTAAGCTGCTACCTCATAAGGAATTGCAGGTCGCGGTCCAACCAGAGACATTTCACCCTTGAGCACGTTGTACAGCTGCGGCAGTTCGTCCAAGCTCGTTTTTCGTAAGAAAGCGCCTATTCGGGTCACCCTGGGATCTGTTGTCAGCTTGTAAACACCCACCGGTTTGCCGTCGGATGGTTCGCGCTCAGTGCTGCCGTTAATCAGTTTTGTGACATATTCCCTGTGAATGCGGGAGTCGTTGTTGACATACATCGATCGGAATTTCAGGAAGACGAACGGTGCGCCGTACTGTCCAATCCGCTGCTGGCGAAAGAGCACCGGTCCCTTGGAGGAAAGCTTGATGATCGCGGCAATGACCAAAAAAAGGGGCAGGCCAACGACCAGCCCGAGGGCGCTGCCTATCACATCGATCATTCTCTTGGATATAGAGAAGAGTCGGCTCTTATTCTCGCGGTCCGCCAGATCGGGGTACAAATTCGGATCGCTTGGTCGCTGCGGCACGTCATGGTCCCACTCTTCCGGAAAAACGTAGTGGGAGATGCTGATCTGATGAAACTGGTCAAAGTCCAGGCTGCTATATAGTACGCCGCTGACCCTGGAGAGCATCGTGCTCACGATTGAGCTCCGGGAATCACCGGAGATTTCCGTAAACAGAATGCCCACGACGGCACCGTTCTTGTGCCAACCCGCTACATCGGTCTCCCGAATCGCCAGTGACAATGCGGAGAGGATTTTGCCAACCGCCTGTTGATCCTTGTCCCCGTTCAGAACTCTGCTTATATCCAGCAGCATGAGCAAGAAAATCCGTTGCGAGCGCTCTGATCTCTTTGTCTCCAGAGAGATCACTCTCTCGAAGGATTCTTCGTCAAGAATGCTGCGATCGGCGCCCGACACGGTAGGAAGGCCGGCAGGTTTGCTGCCGGCCGGCCGCGAAGCCTTCAACATCTCATTTCTCCCGGTTCTCCACCATTGCCACCATACAATTTCCATAAGCGTTTCCTTCCCATGAGCGATGAAAGGTTGCCCTCAGTGGATTACCGCAGCACGCAACTCAATGGGACGACCATTCTGCGCCAGGGACTGCTGAGCCATTTCGAGTAGGCGGATGACGCGGTAACCGGTGTGTCCATCGCTGGTGGGCGCACGTTTTTCCAACATGGCATCCACAAAATCGCGTGCCACAAGCCTCAAGGCTTCACCCGTATCGAGGTTCGGTGACAGTACGTCGCCGTTCCGATAGCCGGTCAGCAGCCGTTCCCGCTGATCCGGATCGTGATTCACAGTGATGCCTTTGTCGTACACCTTCACCTTTTCACTGGTCTCCATATCGTCGTAGACAATCATTCTTTTGCTGCCTCCCACTAGCATCCGGCGTACCTTCACTGGAGCAAGGCAGTTGAGGTGCAGATGCGCAAGCAGATTGTCGGCGAATTGAACCGAGACGTAGACAATGCTTTCAAAAGGGCAACCCCGGGGTTTCATCCCCGTTGCAGAAACGGAAGCGGGATCGCGCTCACACAGGTAGTTCACAATGGAAAAGTCATGTGGCCCCAAATCCCAGAGCACGTTTGTGTCACTTGGAATAAGGCCCAGGCTGATTCGAGTTGCATCGAAGTAGAGCAGATCACCCAGCTCGCCCGATTCAATGAGCGATTTGATGCGTCGAACTGCCGCCGTGTAGAGGAAGGTATGGTCAACCATCAGGGTCTTGCCCCGTTTGGCCGCCAATTCGATGAGATCCAAGGCTTGCCTGCTACTGGTCGCCAACGGCTTTTCCACCAGTACATGCTTGCCAGCCTGGAGCGCCTTATGAGCCAGCGGATAGTGGGTCGACACAGGCGTGGCGATGACAATTCCATCAATCCGGGAATCCGAAACAATGTCCAGATAGTTCGGCTTTAATTCGACTTCCGGATAACGCCGCTTAATGCGTGCTAGCGCGGTAAGATCGAAGTCGCAAACAGCTTTCACCTCGACTTCCGGTAGCTCCGAAAAGTTACGAATCAGATTGTGACCCCAATAGCCGCAACCGACAATGGCTAGTCTGGGCTTGCTCATAATCGAGGCATATCCGATGCGGAAGACAAGGAGTTGCTGCGCGGGAAGCTTGCGGGTAGGATCGGAATCGCGTATTCCCTATCTATCTCCACGGCTACCGAGCGGCATAAGGCCTCGATAGACAGCACCACACGCCAATTGCTCTTCGCCCGGACCAGGACCCCTTCCAGGCCGGCGAGCGCCCCCTCTCCTACGCGCACCAGTTGTCCTTCCCGAAGATAAGGCCACGGCTCGGCCTGAGCGCCTGAACGAATCACTGCCTTAACAGCTTCTATTTCCTCGTCAGAAACAATTGCGGGTTTACCGCCAAAACTCAGTATCCCGATCACACCAGGAGTGGTAACCATCGACGGCCGTCCGGTTAGATCCGCCCGGCAGAAGACATATCCGGGAAATAGCGGGCAGTCTATTTCCTTCTTGCGATCTGACCATCGGCTGCACTTGCGATAGAGTGGCAGGAATTCATCGTAGCCTTTACCGTGCAAGGCCCCGGCGACGATCTTTTCCCATCGCGTACGAACTCGAATCGCATACCAGGGGGAACACTTCTCCGGCAGCGCGATCTGTGCCGGCGCTTCAGTCCCATAAGAAGAAAACAGTAACTGCGTATCAGCGGACATCTTATTCGCCTCTGGCTCCCAGCGGACAGGCTGCCGCCCTTGCGGTCCCATTCGTCGATGCGCCTATCTGTTCAAGAAAGCCACGCCGTGTCCTTCGACTGGCGCTCACCATCGTCCTGTCCAATCAGAACTCCGATTCGTTTATAAGATTGCTTCGATGGACCCAATGCAATCGCCTTACCATTGGTCGTCTCGGCGAGCGCAGCCTGCCCACAGGCTCCTCATTCTCTCTGCCCCTTGTTTGGACCTATCGACTTAGGGTCTCGCTCGCATCTGGTTTTCGATAGTAACCGTAGCTCGGAGTCTTCCACAGCCACCAGTCCTCGACACAGTTGAGTACCAGACCAAGCAGCTTTTCTCGGGGAATGTTCTTCAAACCCTCCGCCAGGGCCGTCCGGTTGCTGTGATCAGGGCGCGCGACAACAATCACGCCGTCGCAGACCAGTTGCAACAGTTCGTAGTCGGCCACTGTGGCGATCGGCGGTGCATCAAAAATGACATTTGAAAATCGCGCACGAAGCTCTTTTGTCAGTCGCTGCCAATTCTGCGAGTCCAGTAACTCAGCGGCGCTTCCTCGGGGATTGCCGGCAGGCAGAATGAAAAGATTGGGAAATTGCTCGGCGCGTACAATCGCAGCGTCCAACTCCGCTGCTCCCGACAGAACATCTCCTAACCCGGGGACGATAGGAATGCCCACCGCATCTGCTATACGCGGTTGGCGCAGATCCCCGTCCACTAACAGAACCCGGGATTCCCCTTTGAGTGCAAGAGATGCTGCAACATTAATCGAGGTGACCGTCTTCCCGTCTCCGCTGGAGGCACTCGAAACAACAATAAATTGTGGTTTCTTGGGCCTGTGCAGAATCCTCGTCCGTATGAGTCGATATTGCTCGACCGCTGCCTGGTTCTTATCGTCAAAAGGAAAGATGGGAGATAGTGCCGGGGCGCGCAGCCGGACAACACGATAGGCACTGCCTGACCTAGGGCCATCAAGCGGTCTTCTTGGCTCCTGTTGCGGTGTCCTTATTCCCTTGGCATCTTTCGTTTCGGCAGGGCACATCTCGCCAAAATCAAGAACCCGTTCTTTGCTCACTACGTCGAATATTCTGCTCATTTCACTTCCGTGTGCGCTGCTCCAAACCAGCTTGCAAGTTTCCAAATTTTGGGACTTTTTGCCTTCTTCGGCCAATAGCGCTCTAGCGGAACCGGGAATTCGGCTGGATGAGCGGCGATCCGGTCGATCGTGGGGGGTGCGGCGGTCGGTGCAACCGTTTCAGGAATCCCGTTCGGCTGCGGCTGGCTGGCGACAACAGGAATATCCAGGTCTTCGAGCACCTCCTGTATATGTTCCGGCAGGATCACTCTGGTTCCGGTCCCGCACGCGTTCACCAGGGCCGCGTCACAAATGCCGTTGACGACGCGCGGTACCCCTCCGGAAGCGCGCGCGATCAGGGCGATTGTGTCGTCCGAAAACGGAAGCTCTTGCTGGCTGCAGGCGCGAGTCCAGCGTGTCTGAAGGTAGCTCTTCACCTCCGCTTCCGCCAGCGGATTGATGTGCACCCTTATCGCGATCCGCTGCTTCACCTGTCTCAGGGAATCCAGGTTCAGCACTCTATCCAGTTCGTTTTGACCTACCAGAATGATCTGCAGTAGCTTCTGTTCGGCTGTCTCAAAGTTGGAGAGCAGCCGCACCTCTTCTACCAGTTCCCTGGTCAGCAGATGCGCTTCATCGATAACAAGAACAGAAGTTTTTCCCTCTCCATGGGCACGCACCAGAAGTTTTGTCAACAACGCGAGCCGTTGCGCCTTGCTGGACGGAACATCACTGAGTCCAAAATCCATCAGTACATATTCCAAAAACTCGGATGGCGTAAGCGTTGGATTCACGATTACGCTGAACTGAGCACATGTCTGCGGCGTAGATACCAGCAGTTTTCTGGCAAGCGTGGTCTTGCCGGTGCCGGCATCACCCGTCATTACCATGAATCCTTTCCGCTCCATTACGGCGAAAAGCAGGGCAGCGAGCGCCTCGCGGTGTCTGGGGGTCAGGAATAGGAACTGTGGATCTGGAGTCAACGAGAATGGGCTTTTCTCAAGGCCAAAATGTCTTAGGTACATGTCAGGCCTTGTTCGAGACCCATGCCGACAAGAGAGCGTGAATCGGCGCCACGCATGCGAAGGCGATTGCGGACACGTTTACAACTGGAGTGAGCTGCGAATCAGCCATCGAAATGGGAGGAACCCGCCCCAGAATAGCCGTGCCGGGTGGAAGTTCCCATTCGCCCAGGAACGTGTGTTTCCGAAGCTCCAGCCAAAACCCGATTACCAGCCCAATTGCCAGGCCGGCAAGGCTTCCGGCAATGGCGAGCAGCGGGCGTTTGGGCTTCACTGGCGTTTGAGGAATACGTGCCGGATCAATAACGGTAAACCGTTCCGATTTCTGCGACCGTTCCATATCTGTGGCAACCCCCGCAGCCAATTTCTTTTGGAGCAGCGAATTGTAATTGTTGGCGGACTCTTCGTAATTTCGTTTGAGGGCGACCATCTTCTGCTCTGTCAAGGGAAGGGTGTTGATCCGTGCTTGACAATCCGCTATTGCGGCCACCAATTGAGCCCGTTGCTTCTCGAGAGAATCCCGCTGGTGCTTCACCACTTCAAGTTGCACCCCGATAGTTGTAATCCGCTCTTTCGTTTGAATAAGTTCTGGAGAAACGATCGTAGAGGCCTTGTCTGTCGCAGCGGCCCTGCCGGCGGACGCTGGTCCGTCGGACTCTGCGGCGATAGATTGCTCGGATTCTTCCCGCTTCGCTTCAGTTCTTTGTCTTTCAAGTGTCTGCACCTCGGGGTAATCAGGCGTGTATCGCAGGCGAAGGGCGCGAAGTTGGTCGTCCAAAGCTTCCGACTTGGGTTTCAAAACCAGCCCGGAATCCGTAACCATCGATCCTTTTGCTTCCTGCTGAAGGCTTGCCTTCAGGCTCGTTGCCGAAGACTCCGCCGCCGATAGCGCGGCCTTTAGTGACAGCTCGTTCTCTTGAGCCCGGTCGATACTCGCCTGCACTCCCTGTAGCTCCACGCTTAAGCTGCTCAAAGTCCCCAAGAGCGAACTCTGCTGTTCAGGAAGGGAGCCATTGTGTTCTTCTTTAAACTTTGCAACCTTCTGCTCTTGCTCGTCGAGGCTCTCCCTGGCCTGTTGCAGTTGCCGCCGGAGAAAGTCCACGGTGTCCTCCGACTGGTCTTCCCGGGTGCGCGCGTTCTCTTCCACGTATAGCCCCGCGAGGCGATTGGTCACTTCCGCAACTGTCTTGGCGTCTTGCCCCTCATAGGCAAGCCGAAATGCCTGCACCTGGCCGCCCGTCCAGCTCTTCTCGAAATTGACCGAGATATCTTCGTGCATTTTCTGCAAGAGCGCTTCCTGCGTCAAATGTTTCCTCTCGTTCCGATATAGGTGGAAGGTATCGATGATATTTAGAAGACGGCTGCTCGTCATGATGCTCTGGCTGATCAACGCCAGACGACCCGTAACATCGCCGCTCACGGTAGGGCTTACAAAATTTTCTGGAATCTTCTGGGAATCCACTAGCACCACGGCCTCCGCCCGATAAACCGGGGGAAGGAGTCGCACTCCGACGATAGACAATGCGGAAAGGACGACCCAGATCATGAGAGCCAGCCACCTGCGCTTCCATAGCATCCTTAAGATCGATAATGGCTGGAGCGTTGATGACGTCTCAGGTTCACCAGAGGGATCCGCGAGATTAGTACTGTTCGGCATTTCACTCAATTTGAGAACTCGCTTAATAATCGACGAGTGGGTGAGAGCAACCGATGGGCCACGACCAGATAGCCCGCCGAACTCGCCGTGGCCTATTCCAGCCTGCAAAAACCGATCCCGATCGCTTGCCCGCCCACCGCCGATCCGGCAGCAATGGCCGCCTCGGCATTTCAAATCCTGGAGAACTTGTGCAAGTTTGCTGCGCAGGTTCCTACATGGGTCAATGCTTCTGGCGGAGCGCATTGCGCATCGGGAGGTTGGCTCTGAAAATGCTCAGTCCGAAAAGACATTGTCCGCGGCAAAGGATATTGCGCTATCACCGCAACTGTCAGTGCGAATGTCACCTCTTTAAGGTGCCGAGTTGCCCTGAATGACCACTGAACGTCGACGCTACGCTCGCTCCAATCTGCGACTGCCTCTCTTTCTGTTTCCAATCGGATCCGCTGTTCCGCTTCGGACGCAGACAGAGAACGTCGGTTTGGACGGCTTATTTTGTTACACCCAGCACCTCTTCTCCCCCGGCGATCGCCTCGGGGCCTTCCTGTTCCTACCCGCGGCGGACGGGCAATCGCAAGCACCTAGAGGTATGTGCTTGCACGCCGAAGTACAAATAATACGAGTAACGATCGGGCCATTACACTCCCATTACGGTATCGGGTGTCGTCTGAACGGCTACCGGGTTTTACCCCAACCGGACTTGCACACCTTAGAGACAGTGCTCGGGACGGTGCTCGAGGCGGGCTGTGTGTGAAGCGTTCAGCACTTACACACAAGGCGCAATCGCTCTGGATGTTTCGAACCGGCCGATCGCTTTCTTCAACGTGCGAATGATCGGATTCTAGCCAGTCTGCCGAGGGGCGGAAGCTCTCGCCCTATTTTGCCGCGTCTGCGAGCTCCGTTGCCGGCTCGTTCACCGGGCGAAACTTCTTGGATTTATGCGAGAATTTTGAGTTGCAAACGACGCTTGTTCCTCTTCTTTTACTCTTCCTGTGTCCGATCCTCGCGTTAGCGCAGCGGTCGGCCGCTGAAATAGGAGGAAGTGCTCCGCGGACGCACCTTTACTACATAGCCGCCGAGGAGGTGTTGTGGAACTACGCGCCTCACGGCAGAAACCTTGCGGGCGTTCCGCATCCCGAAACCGAGGAAGCCGGCGGAGCTGCCGGAGCTTCCGGAGGCACCAGCACTTACCTCAAAGCCATCTACCGCGAGTACACTGATGCTACATTCTTAACCCCGAAACAACGCGACCCCCGATGGGAACACTTGGGCATACTGGGTCCTCTAATTCGCGCCGAAGTCGGAGACACCATCAAGGTCGTCTTCAGGAATAAGACCAAACTCATGTGCAGTATGCATCCGCACGGGCTGGAGTATGGAAAGGACTCAGAAGGCGCTCTCTACCTGGATGGAGTGGAGGGATCCGCAAAAAAAGGCAGCTTTGTTCCGCCGGGAGGAACCTACACCTATATCTGGCAGGTTCCCGAGCGTTCTGGCCCCGGCCATGGCGACGGTAGTTCCGTTCTGTGGATGTACCACGGACATTTCATGGAGGGTAAGGATATTAATTCCGGCCTGATCGGCCCCATCCTCATCAATGCCCGCGGGTCCAGCAAGCCCGATGGGACCCCAATCGACGTAGACCGTGAATTTATTACTGCCTTTGCAGTCTTCGACGAATCAAATAGCTGGTACTTCGAAGCGAACTTGAGCAGGCAAAAGAAGCCTCCTATGACTATCCGGCGGGGCGACCCGGTTGCACGCCTGCCGTTCCTGATCTACACCATTAACGGCCTCATTGAAGGGAACCTGCCGGCCCTGACAATGAAGAAGGGAGAGCGGGTGCGGTGGTACATGTTTGCCTCGAGCAATGACGACGACGTCCACACGCCTCACTGGCATGGAGAAACCGCCATCTCCAATCACATGCGGACCGACACTATTCAGCTCACGCCCATGGGTATGGCTACGGCCGATATGGTTGCCGACAACCCGGGGACCTGGCTCTTTCACTGTCACAACAATGACCACTTTGAGGGTGGAATGGTGGCTCTGTTTAAGGTTCTGCCTTAACTGGCCGCCAGGCTGGATGTCTGAAACATGTCTCGTCCATTGCAACTTCCCAAGTATTCCATCGGAGTCGGCGATCGCTTTGCTCATCAGGCCAAGGCGCAATTGAAGGCCTGTATAATGGCTGCGGAAGCAGGGGTTGACGTCGCTCCAGTCTGGAATAAATCGAATCGGGAACACACAATTATCGGCTCCGATCCGTACAGCACACGGAAGGCAGCGGATGAAGCGGTTCGCTCGCTCGGCTGGAATAAGCCCTACTTCGTCGATGCCGACCACATCAACGTCAATACTGTCGCCCGCTTCCTGACCCCGTGCGATTTCTTCACAATCGACGTTGCAGATCTCATCGCCAAGCCTGCGGATGATGCGGCTGTCAGCAGGTTCGTCGCACGGCATCCCAAACTGGTTGGTGAAATCCGCATCCCTGGCCTCAAGCATTCCATTCACGCGACGCACGAGTTCGTAGTTGCCGTCGCCAGGAAGTACCTGGCCGCAACCGGGGAGGCCGGACGCATCTACCGGCACATCGAAGAACGAAAAGGGGAAGGGAACTTCGTTTCGGAAGTGTCTATGGATGAAACGGACTCGCCGCAGACGCCCGCCGAACTCCTTATCATCCTCGCCGCCATTGCCGATGAGGGCATACCGATCCAGACGATTGCGCCGAAGTTCACCGGCCGCTTTAATAAGGGTGTCGATTACGCGGGCGACGTCGCGAAGTTTTCAGAGGAGTTCTCCGACGACATCGCGGTTATTGCCTTTGCGATCCAACAATACAATCTGCCGGCCAATCTGAAGCTTAGCGTTCATTCCGGAAGCGACAAGTTCTCCATCTATGAGCCGATACACCGCGCGCTGAAGAAGTTCGACGCCGGCATACATCTCAAAACGGCCGGCACCACCTGGCTGGAGGAATTGATCGGACTCGCCGAGGCTGGCGGCGAAGGCCTGGAACTCGCAAAAGAGGTATACCGCGAGGCGTATTTACATCGTGATGAGTTGTGCGCTCCTTACGCCACCGTCATTGATATCGATCCGGCGAAGCTGCCTGATCCTGAGACCGTAAGGGGCTGGTCTTCCCAACAGTTTGTCGCGGCGCTGCGGCATGACCGGAACTCCCCGGGCTACAACAGCAGCATGCGCCAGCTCCTGCATGTGGCGTTTAAAGTCGCGGCCAAAATGGGCAGCCGCTATCTCGATCTCCTGCCTGCGATGGAGACGACGATTGCGAAGAACGTCACCGCCAATATCTTCGATCGTCACCTCAAGCCAATCTTCCTCGGCAGTTAAGTTGCAAGGGGGCTTACCCCAGAGTCAGACGGTTTCGAGCATGTGAGTAAGATGGGGCCATGTCATCATTAGATCTTTTTGATCTTTCCGGCCGTGTCGCGGTCGTAATGGGCGGAACCTCCGGCATCGGACGTACTCTCGCGGTCGGTCTTGCGGAAGCGGGTGCGGATGTAATTGCCACGGGCCGGCGGAAAAATCTTGTGGAAGAGGTTGCGGCCGAAGTCGAAAAGCTGGGACGCAAGAGCCTGCGCCAAACGACAGATGCTTCGAGCAGAGAATCTGTAGACGCGCTCCGTGAGGCCGTGCTAAAGGAGTTCGGTCGGGTCGATATCCTCCTTAACGCTGCCGGGCAAATCTTCCGTAAACCCACTATCCAGATCAGTGAGTCCGAATGGAACACGTTGATGGATGTCAATTTGACCGGGACTCTCCGGGCTTGTCAGAGCTTCTATGAGCCGCTGCTCCAAAGCGGCCGGGGCCGCGTCGTGAACATCGCATCCCTCAATTCATACGTAAGCTTCTTTGAAGTGGCGGCCTATGCCGCATCGAAGTCGGGCGTCCTCGGATTGACGCGCAGCTTGGCTGTGGAATGGGCGCAAAAAGGCATAAATGTAAATGCCATTGCGCCCGGCGTTTTCCGAACCGAACTGAACTCGGCATTGCTTGATGGTACTGACCGTGGCCGCGAGCTGTTGATGCGTACTCCCATGAAGCGCTTCGGGAAAATTCCGGAACTCATCGGCAGCGCCATCTTTCTCGCGTCAGACGCAGCGGCATTCATCACCGGGCAATGCATCGCGGTTGACGGCGGTTTCCTGGCTTCGGGAGTGAATGGATGACCGTAAGCCGCGCCTGACGGCGAATGCCGCCGTCCGGCGGCACGGGAACCCGCGTCCAACCCGGCCATGATGGCGGCTGGATGGAACGGGTTCCCACGAAGTAAGTGGAAAGTACACGAAACGTGCATCGGATAGATTGCAGGACTAGCGAAAATGACCAAACACCTATTGAAAAGTCTCGCCGCGGGTGCGATCACCGCATTGTGTTTTGTCGCTGGTGTTCAGGCACAGGTCAACATTAAAGATGTCGGGAACGGCCGCTACGATGTCGAGATCAATGGCAAGCCGTTTGGCGATTTCTACACTTCGAAAGATGCGCCTAAGCCATACTTCAGCCCGCTCCGCACGGCGGACGGTAAAGTGGTCACTCGCGAGTGGCCGATGCTGCCGAACTCTGGAACCACTCGTGATCACCAGCACCATCGCGGGCTGTGGGTGGGCTACATCGACGTAAATGGCACCAATTTTTGGGAGAATGAGTACTCCTATCATCGGCCCAATGCCGGGACGATCGTCTCTCAAAGCGTGGAAGTCGTAAACACGGGGGGAACAACGGGAACCATTCACGGAATCTTTGCATGGCTGGATCAAACCGGCAACAAGGTGCTGACCGAGGATCGTACAATGACGTTCCGTGGCACGCAGAACTTACGGATGGTTGATATGGATGTCACGCTTACCGCTGCCGTGAAAGCCGTGTTTGCCGACGATAAGGATGGCGCCGTAGCCGTCCGCATGGCAGATTCGCTGACCGAGAAAGCCGGCGGGCTTATGACGGATTCAACCGGCGGCCATGGGATGAAGGAAATTTGGGGAAAACGCGCGGACTGGTGTGATTATACCGGGACGATGGAAGGCGGGAAAGCAGGGCTGGTCATTCTGGAGCATCCCACCAGCTTTCATCATCCGACGCGCTGGCATGCCCGCGATTATGGACTTCTGGCCGCCAATCCCTTCGCTGACCATGCTTACGATCCTTCCGCGCGGGTTAGAAACGTGACACTGGAGCCGGGCGAGAGCGTGCATTTGAGGTTTCGAATCATAGTGCATGGGGAGATCGATACCGCAGAGATCGACAAACTCTATAAGGAATATGCCCGCTCGAATCCGGCAGAGTAGTGTAACGATTCGCAATCTTTAGCAGCTTGACGGCCGAGATCATTCACTATTCCGAGGCTAAGGCTCCAGAAGCTGTTCCCAGTGTAAAGATCAAAAGGTCCCCGGTGAAAAGGCAGCCGATGACTTATCGAAGCTTCTGAATCTGACCAGTGAAAGCCCCGCGATCAGGCCGAGTACATTCCGTTCAGTTCGAGGTCTCATATACACGGAATGCGATCACCAGCCACCGACCTTCACGCCTCTCCACATCGAAATGGAATGTTTCTTGGCCAACGATTTCCACTGTTTCCTTCGCAGTGCCATTTCGGGTGACATTGAGCCCACCCGCACCGAATACGAGAGACGGAACATCTCTTAGCATCTGCCGAGCCACGTCAGCCGACCCACAATAGGCGAGAACCGCCCAGTAGTCATGTGCCTGGGAATGTTCGATGGCCTTCGCGACGGCCACTAGATCGGGCCGGTTGAACACGGTATCTATGAATCGGACTCTATCGCCCGATAGATCGTAGGAATCAGCCGCGCAAAGGCTCGGATTGTTCCACGTGTCAACGGCAGAAAACCAACAATAAGGCAGTTCAATGAGCCGGCTGCGAGTTCGGAGTTCGCCAATCGGTGAAAACGAATCCGGCAAATCCCCCTTGCCGGATTGCCGATTGTCGGTCCGATCATACTGGCTTACAGCACCTTCGAGCTTTATAAATTCGCTAAGGTCTCCCGTGTTCTCAGGATTCCACTCGTAGGCGTAATAGGCCACCCCGACGCCGCTACCGCAGCCCGCGTCACCAAACTTCGCGAGAAAGCGGGCT
This sequence comes from Acidobacteriaceae bacterium, assembly GCA_019233755.1. Taxonomy (GTDB): domain Bacteria; phylum Acidobacteriota; class Terriglobia; order Bryobacterales; family Bryobacteraceae; genus Bog-105. The sequence continues at coordinate 45,897 of JAFAMD010000019.1, forward strand.
CTCTTGGCAGGGCCCTGCTCAAGGCGGAACAAATCCAGCCAGTCATACCCTCCAATGGGTTTGGCGCGGTGGTCATCCAGGGCCCCGACTACCTTCCAGCGGTTGGTAGGCTTGCCGTAATTATCTTGATGGGAGGCAGCGAAGAAAGAGAATGTCGCACGATTGCGAAAAGTCATTTCTACTAGCACTGCTGGTGGAAGGTCAACCACCTTGAAATGGAAACGCTTCTCATCCGGCCAGCTCCTATTAATTTCCGCACTCAAGTGCTCCAATTCAGTTAGCGCTTCGATGGCTCGCACTTGCGGACTGCCCCCCATCGCATTGAGCTTTTGAACTACAGCTCTATCCGCCTGGTCGAAAAGATGCCATTCAAGATCGCCGAAGTCCTTCCCTGGCTGGCAAGCGTCGGCGGGCGCTGACGAGATCTCCTTTAAGAGATCCTCAAAGCTTGGCGCATCGGACTGTGGCTGCGCCTGCGCTCCTCTAGGTTGGTAGAAGGCCAGAAGCGTAGCGAGAATGGCAGTCGTCAGAGGCAGACAACCGCGAGCAGATATCAATTTATTCCACACCACAAAAATCGAGCATTGCGGTTATTATGACATTGTAAGTCCCGCTGGAAGGCTTCCCGGCGGGACTACTGACTGAAGGGCGCCCAGCGGCGCTCTGCGGGAAGCTCACAACTCGGCAGCATAGCCAACGACGGGATTACAAGTCACGCCTGAGAAGCTATCGCTCCATCTACTGCGGCTTCATCACTACCCACACATTTCCGTCATAACAATGCGGGCACCTTCCCCCGTTGTGCTTTCCCGTTCCGCGGCATTCCATGCAGCTTGCAATGATCCGAGTTTCACATGCACTCTCGGCTTGTTTCTCGGGGTGATGAATCACTCGCGCGCCATGTTGCTGAACCAGCCAATGGACAAGCCGGTGTTCAATCCGCTCTCTTAAGTCTGAATCGAGCTGCGGTCGGCGGCTTGCCCACCAGTCCGGGATACAGCGATAACAAACCGCTTCCCCAGCATGGAACAATGCTGCGGGCTCAGACGTTCGGAAAAAGATCTTACACGATGAGCAAGCTCTAACCCCAAGCAATCCCAGAGCGCCCTTGATGCGGCTCAGTTCAAGCTCGATGTCGGCCAGGGTCTGAACTAAGTCTGAATCTCGCTTCGCGGAGGCGTCGATGGCATCGGTTGGAAGCTGGGGTTCCATCTGCCTGCTCCCGATAGCAGAAATCATAGAGCAGAACCCATAAGAATGTCATAAAGCCGCTGCTTACAACACTGTCTTCACACAGAACCCACCGGCCGCATATTTACCAGGGACAATGCCTGCTCTGACGTAAGCAGGCGCGCCCCACGTGAGCGTAGATCGCCGATGACTTGCTCGCCTTTTGCCGGATCGATAGCCCGAATAGCATCGCTGACCAATGCAACCGGTCGGCCTCTGTTTAGCAGCTCCTCCGCGATAATGCGTACGCAATATTCGGTAGCTACGCCAAACACAACAAACTCGGCATCCGGTTGGAGCCCTTCTCGGCTGAATCTGTCAAGGAGCGTATCTGTGTTCGGATTGTCAAACACATTCAGAGTGTTCTTCTCCAGTACGTACTGCTGGTAGCTGCGAAGGTCCCGCGGAAGGGTAACCCCGGCACGGTTGGGAATCACCAGCCGCTTTGGCGCACGTGCCTCTGCAATAAGTTCTGCTCCGGGCGTGCCCTTTATACAATGCGGTGGCCACTCGCCGAGTTCGGCGTCATCTGGCTGATGCGCATCTGCTGAAGAAATCAGGAGCACTCGCGCTTCGCGAGACGCCCCCACCAGGCAATTGATATTGGGAATGATCTTCTCGGCCTGCGGTACATAGAGCCGGCCGCCGGGCAGCATGAAATCTGCTTGTCCATCGACTTCCCATAACACGACGCTGCTCGACAAATTGCCGAAGTCGGATCCCATTGTGTCTGCCTTCCCGAGGATCAATCCCAACTCTTTTCTGTTTGATGCCCCACATACAGGTGCCGTTTCGAAGCCCGTATATCAAGATTTGGGAACCGTTAGGCGCCCCGCATACATCTCAAACCAATTAGATCTCCTCCAGAGGTGATGGTTGAGGGTGCATTCTTCGTTTGCACTGATTGTGGCTCTCTGGTCCGCCTCTGCCATTGCACACCAGTCTTCCCAGCCAGATCGCAAACTCGATATCGTTGTCCTTGATCCTTCGCGCAAGCCTGTGCCCGGCGCCGCTGTTGTGGTGCGCGGTGAGACAGGCGTTACCAGCTCGCTGATCACTGCCGCAGATGGCCGGGCAGCATTGGAAAATCCTGCTGGCCCGAATCTTCTGGTCTCAATCTCCAGAGAGGGCTTCGAGGCGGTTGAAAATTACCCGGTCACTCTCTCCGCTTCTGGTTCTACTCAGATTGAAATAACCCTCGCACCAAACCTCCAGCGAAAGGAACAAGTCGATGTGCGCGCCACTGCTGATGAGCTGAACCAGAACTCCTCCGGCAGCCAGGTCGCCACTTCCGCCGCCCGCGAACTGCCGTCGCGCCCCGCCACCGTCGGTGACGCGTTGCCTCTCATACCCGGAGTCATTCGTTCTCCGCAAGGCGCCCTCACCATCTCGGGAAGCGGCGAACATCGCAGCGCCCTGATCGTCAATTCGGCGGACGTAACCGATCCCGCCACCGGCCAGTTCGGCACCACGGTTCCTATCGACAGTGTTGAAACGCTGAACGTATATCAGACGCCGTTTCTCGCCGAATATGGCCGCTTCACCGCTGGTCTCGTCTCCGTCGAAACACGCCGCGGCACGGACAACTGGAAGTGGGAGATCAACGATCCCTTCCCCGACTTCCGCATCCGCAGCGATCATCTGCGTGGCCTGATGGATGCAACGCCGCGCTTGAATCTGGAAGGCCCGCTCATTCCGGACAAGCTTTTCTTCTCGGAAGGATTCGAATATGAAATGAGAAAAGTTCCCGTGATCACGCTCCCTTTTCCGGAGAACCAGGAGATCACGCAAGGCATCAATTCGTTTTCACAATTCGACTACATCGTTTCTCCAACCCAGCTCATTACGGCTGCCGTTCATGTTGCGCCTCAGCAAATGCAGAACGTCAACATGAACGCGTTCAATCCGGAATCCACCGTTCCCGACGCCAGTGTTCACAATGAGACCGCGACACTCGCGGATAAACTCACCGTCCGCCAGGGCGACTTGTTCGAAAATACGCTCTCCTATACACGCTTTTCAGCCGGCGTCTGGGCACACGGCATCGAGGACCTCGTAATAACTCCGGAAGGCAACTCCGGCAACTACTTTGCACAGCAGCAGCGAACCTCGTCCCGCGCCGGATGGCTCTCCACGTACTCGCTGCATCCGGTAAGAACGTTTGGTGTCCACAATGTCAAAGTGGGTGGCTACCTCGCAGGCAGCTCGGAAGATGCCCGCATTGTGGAGCGCCCGTTTGGCATTTTCGACACGTCAGGCAACCTGCTGCAGCAGGTGTCTTTTACACCGGGTTCGCCCGTGCATAAGGCTGACACCGAGATGTCATTCTTCGGTCAGGATCACTGGGTACTTTCGTCCCGTCTCGCAGTGGATACCGGGTTGCGGGCCGAGTCGCAAGCCCTCACGGATACACTTCGGCTTGCTCCCCGGGTCGGAATCGCTTGGACTCCGTTTGCGGAAGCAGGCACCGTCATTCGAGCCGGTATAGGCCTGTTCTACGATCGTGTCCCGCTGAACGTCTTTGGCTTTCCACACTACCCCAGTCAGGTCGTCACAACCTACAACGCCGCTGGGCAGGTTGTCCCGGGCCCCATTGACTACGTGAACATGCTGGGCCAAGTAGACCCAAACAATCCTTTTGTCATCCATGGAAGGACACCCGGCAATTTCTCTCCGCAGAGCACTACATGGACCCTTCAGATGGAACAGCCGCTGTTCCGGGTGCTGAAACTGCGTGCGTCATATATGCAGAACGATGGCACGGGACTGGTAATGCTGAATCCGCTTGCGCCTCCCCCCGGCAGCGCACTCGGATCCATGCTGTTGACCGGAAACGGCCAGTCTTCCTACCGCCAGCTTGAGGTTACCGCTCGCATTCGCCTGCAGGGCGACCGGCAGCAGTTGTTCCTGTCCTACGTACGGAGCCGCGCCCAGGGCGATCTGAACGACTTCAATAACTATTTAGGCAGCTTTCCCGCACCCGTCATCCGGCCGAATCAGTTCGGCAACCTGCCGTCAGACCTTCCGAACCGCGTCCTCATGTGGGGCCTGCTCCATTTCCCCTACAAAATCCAACTCGCGCCGATTGCCGAGTGGCGAAGCGGCTTTCCGTATCTCGTCACCAATGCCGCGCAGGCGTATGTGGGCGCTCCCTATCAGCAGCGCTACCCGAACTTCCTGTCAATCGACGCCCGTATCTCAAAGGACGTCAAGATAAACAAACACACCGTGGGGTCTCAATAAGCGGTTACAATCTCACCAATCACTTCAATCCGGATTCGGTGTACTCGAATACCGACGCTCCGCTGTACGGAATGTTCTTCGGCCAGCATAAGCGGCGCTTCTTTCCGGATTTCGACGTGCTTTTCTGAGACCGCGGACCTTTACATCGCGGCCGAACGTAAGCTGTCTCGATGGCAATCGAAACTTGGCCGGATCCGCTCAATAGGGCGCACGCCTCCCGTTATCTCATCCGGTCGCAGCTGCCGCAGCACTGGTCGGCTGCCCCAGGAGTCCTCATCCGCGAGAATCACCGCTTCGGAAATCTGATAAAGGCTGCGCCGCTCTTCACGGCTATATCGAACGAGTAATCGTATTGCATCCGCCTCCGAGATACCGCGGGTTCTTGCCAGAATCCCTTTCGCCCGCTGCACAGCCTTCCGCGTCTTCAATCGATGTTCGATTCTCGCGATGCGCCCCCGCAGGGCCTTGTTCGCTTCGCTAAGTTCCAGGCGATTCAGCATCGCAGCAATCTGCTGGGCAACGAACTTTGCAAACCGCAGTGGACTCTGCAGACTGGCCGCCTGCACATCGAAGTACAGCCTCAATTCGCCCCAGTCCCGCCCGTTTGCACGGATGCCTGCAACCGCGCAGCCTTGTGGTCCGTGCCCCGGTTGTCCGCCCCAACCAAGCGTCGCTGGTTGATGTTTCCACCCTTCTGCCGCTTCTATCGCGATTTGGCGAATTCCGGACACCCAAAAAACAGTCTCCGCGATCGTCGCCAGCCCGTCGGAAACTTCCAAACCCGCCAAAGCCCGTCGGCCGATCTCGCGCATTGCGTCCGGCTCGCTCAGGCGCCTGTGTACTGGGGCAAAGAGGGCTTGCTGGGTAAGGGCACTCATTCCAGAACTCCTTTATTCCTATCGTTTGTCTGCTGACCGAAAGAGCCGAACTTGTTCAGCGGCAACAACATGCGCAGCGTGCGGAAGTCTCTGCGCAAGGAATTCGGAAATCAAAGGGCATAGATAATCTCTATGTCTATAGACATTATCAGGAATCTCTTCCTGGGTCAACTCGAACTGCTTGTCAGGAGTCCGGATCGTGCCTTATAACGTCTCCAGATAAGCGATCAAATCACTCTTTTCCTCACTCGAAAGGTCGCTGTCGAACAACGCGTCGTAATGATCAACGACCTCCTGCAAGGTCCGGAACCGTCCATCGTGATAAAAACCGCCCTTCTCATGCGTGAACAGCCCTTTTAGAGGAGAGGTCCGGTACATCTTCGTCGGCGACCGGTTGGCCTGGAAATCGTCGATGCCGATTTCTTCCGGCGTGTGCATGTTGTATCCGGGCTCGGTAAACAACGGCGGCACATGACAGCGGGCACACTGCGCCTTGCCTTCAAACACCACCTTGCCGCGTTCGGCCGCCGCAACAATGCCCGGATCATCAAGCTGGGGTGACTTCGGCGCTGGAATGGCCAGTTGATAAAAGTGGAGCGCCGCCAGCTTCGACGTAATCAGATCGGGTTCTTTACGCACCTCGAATGAGCCCGCTTTCACTGCGATCGGGTACTGCGGTGCATCGTCGAGCCGCGAGTCAAAGAACGTGCCTTGCCCGTGCATCTCGAGATTCGAAACAAGCGCATTCCAGTAGGTCGTCGACCCGAATCCGGTCCACGTGCCCAGGTTCACCCCCGCAAGGCCGAACGCTGGCGGAATCAGCGCCGCTGCGGATTTGCCGTCCGGCCGAAATGCCTTGCCGTCAAGCAACAGCTCGGCGTCGAACTTTCCGGGACCCCAGCTCTTCAACACCCTTCTGACGGTCGCCTGGTCGACCCCCAAAAGCTCAGCGACAACGGAGAGATCAGGCGCCATTGCGACAATCGCTCCGACGTTTAAGTCGCGATTTGCCCACGCGTCCAGCCGGTGCCCTATGCCGCGGGCGAACGCATTGTCTACTGTCGAATGGCACAATGCGCATTGGATCCCTATCGATTCAATTCGCCCTGTACTGTCAAAGAACCCGGTGAGACCGACCACTGCATTCAGCTTCAGCAATGCCAGCGTCGTCGCCGGATCGTTCAGATCCACTTTACCCTGAGCCAGTCGTCCGCGAAGCGATTCAGGCAGTGCATCTACGTCTACTTTCAATCCGACTGCGAGCGCCACAATTGGACTTACGCCAGGACCAATCCCGCCCAGCTTCGCCCCGGCCACCGCCTCATGCAATTTCAACTTGCCGCCCCAGAACGCCTGGTCTCCAAACGTGTCATAGCGAAAAATCTGGCGGCCCTCATGGATCATGGCTGCCGCGTTCCTGTACACGCCATCTTCTGCGCTTTGCTCATCGCTATTTGCACGCGCACCCGCCAGGAAGGCGGATGCAGCCACGAGAATGGCTGCCAAACCGGCGCCGCAGATTGCTACTCTCATTCGTTTCATGCATCTCTCCCTTTCACTACCCGAACCATGCATAGCTACAGAGTTCCGGCAGAGCCTTTGGTGGCAGGCAAAGAGAAAAAATTTGGGAACCTTTGGGCGCTGAGAAACTCTGTCTATTTAGGCGCCATCGGCGATAAGGAGATGATTCTTTGTTCTCAATGACGTTCACGAGAAGCACTGATCGTGACACGTGGGACGCGCTTTCTGACGACGAAGTCGTTCGGCACGTTCGCGAGGGCGACACTGCGCTCTACGAGATCCTGGTGCGTCGCTACAATCAGCGGCTCTATCGCGTGGCGCGGTGCATTCTGCGCGATGATGCGGAGGCGGAAGACGTGATGCAGGACGCCTATGTTCGCGCCTACGAGCACCTCGGCGAGTTTGCGGGAGCCGCAAAATTCTCAACCTGGTTGACCAGAATCGCCATCCATGAGGCGCTGGCAAGAGTTCGAAAACGGGCAAGAACCCAAGAGCTTGAGCCGATTCCGGCTTCGAATCTATACATGACAGCCAGAAGCCCGGTGACTACAGAGAATCCGGAGCGGCAAGCCTATGACCGCGAACTGAAGGTGTTACTCGAGCGGGCTATCGATAGCTTGCAGGAGGACTATAGGTCCGTCTTCGTTATGCGCATCGTTGAAGGGTTGACGATAGCGGAAACGGCTGCCTGTCTCGATCTGACCATCGAAACCGTCAAGACCAGGCTGCATCGCGGACGCGCCCTTCTGCGCAGACATCTGCAGCGCCGCGCCGGCATCGTTGCTCCCGACGTTTTTCCGTTCCATCTTTCGCGTTGCGATCGGGTCGTCGAAGCAGTCTTTCAGCGGATTCATGGAGCCTATCCCGAAAGCGCGGATTGATTTACGCGCCCTGATTTACGTACCGAACATGTAATCAGCGGCAGAAACCCGGTTCATCCGCCGCTGATAGCTCACCACTGATCCCGGCCAGATCGCTGGACTCTCTCCGGTCCGCGGATCCTGGTACCAGCTCCGGCAGCCGCCTGCTTCCCAAACGGTGCCCGCCAGTTTTCTTCGCAGCGTCTCGACAAACCGCTTTTGCGTATCCGCCCGCACGTCCATAACGCTCTGCCGCCGCCGTCGCATGAGCTTCAGGCATTCAACCACGTACTTCACCTGGGCCTCGATCATCAGCACGACTGAGTTATGCCCAAGCCCCGTGTTCGGTCCTAGCAGAAGAAAGAAGTTCGGGAAACCGCTCACCGTGACGCCGAGAAAGGCGCTCACCCGCTCGCGCCACGCTTCCTGCAGTTCGATTCCGCGCCGGCCGACGATTCGCGTACCCTTCAGCAATTCGGTGACTCGAAAGCCCGTGCCGAAGATCAATACATCGGCCGCTCGCTCCTGCCCATCCGCCGTGACAATAGAACGCTCACGAACTTCCGCTATGGGATCCGTCACCAGTTCCACCTGCGGCCGCAGCAGCGTCGGGTAGAAATCGTTGGAGAGCAGCACGCGCTTGCATCCGAATTCGTAATTGGGCGTCAGCTTCGCCCGGAGCTGCGGGTCGGCGACCTGCTTTTCCAGGTGCTGCCTGGCCATCTCCTCGCCCTTCTTCCGCATTTTCAGGTTGCCTAGGAATGCCGGCACGCGTATCTCGAGCGCCCAAAACAGAAACGTCCGAAACGCCCATGTGGCGCCCGGCACGCGGCGAAAGCATTTCCTGGCGCGCTCGGTGATGGGCAGATTCAATCGCGGAATGATCCACCCAGGCGTCCTTTGGTACACGAAGAGCTTACTCGCGCGCGGAGCGATATGCGGAATGAACTGCACCGCGCTGGCTCCGGTGCCTATGACCGCGATGTTCTTTCCCACCAGCGATGCACTCGCGTCCCATGTGGCCGAATGAAAATGCGGACCTTCAAAGCGTCCCAGGCCCTTCAATTCCGGATAACGCGGCACATGCAGCGCGCCCATGCCTGACACCAGCACGCGCGCTTCTATTACTTCGCCCGTGTTCGTCAAGACGCTCCAGCGCTGCCGCTCCTCGCTCCATTGCGCCTCTCGCAATGCCGTTCGCAGTCGGATATGTGGCAGAATGCCGTGCCGTTTTGCGCATCGTTTCAGATACGCCTGAATTTCCTGCTGGCTCGCAAACATCTCGCTCCATTCGGCATTGCGGTCGAACGAAAACGAGTACAGGTGCGAAGGAACGTCGCAGGCGCAACCCGGATAGCGATTCTCGTACCATGTGCCGCCGATGTCGTCCGCCTTCTCGATTACCAGGAACGAGTCCATCCCTGCTTCACGCAGCTTGATGGCCATGCAGAGGCCGGAGAACCCCGCCCCCACAATCAACACGTCCACGGCTTCTCTGGCTGCCGTCACACCGCACCCACGTGCGCACCCGTCTCCCACTCCTGCGGTGCGGCAAAAAGGAAAGCCCCCGCTTCCCGCAGTGACTGATGCGCTTCCGGAATGAACTGTGGAGCGAGCTGCCAGGCATGCGGCACTACCGGCCAGACCTTCAGGGTCACAAGCACGCTGGCCCGTTCCGCTCGCTCTGCCAGCCGCACGGAATCGTCCAGTAGAGTTTCGTTCTTCCCCACGTGGATCAGCAGCGGCGGCAGGCTCGCCAGCTCTGCATACAGAGGCGACGCAAGCGGCGTCTTCGGGTCCGCTCCCTTTAAATACCGGCGGGCACTTGGCCCGATCTTTGTTCCGTCGAACATCGCGCATTTCTTGTTATTCGTGCGCAGGCTTTCGCCCCTTGCCGCCAGGTCCACCCAGGGCGAAAACAACGCTGCCGCCGCCGGAAGCCGAAAGCCCGCGTCTCGCAGCCCAACCATCATCGCGACTGCCAGTCCGCCGCCGGCCGAATCTCCCGCAACAACCATGTTTGGATCCATCTCGGCTAGCCCGCGAAACACGGCAACGGCATCCTCCACCGCTGCCGGAAACACATGCTCGGGAGCAAGCCGGTAATCCGCCGCGAATACCTTGAACCCAAGCTGTGCGAAGGAGCAGGTAATCGGCCGGTGCGTCTCCGCCGAGCATGCGAAGTATCCTCCGCCATGCAGGTAAAGAAGGGTCGCGGCGGACGGTCCGCTTGCCTCGGTCGTCACCCATTCGCCTCGCACGCCCCCAACCTGATCGGGCCGGATCTCGATACAGCGCGGCACGCGATGCCGGCGCGGCGCAAAGAGGCGGCGCAGCTCGTTGACATCCCGCGCCACGCGTAACCGCGGCTTCAGGCGTCTCTTCAACAGCCACGCCGCTGCGTAAGCTTGCCAGCTCGCCATTTCACGAACTCTTGCGCGCTATTATTCCATGAACCAGAGGCCAGTAACGGGCAGGGAATAACCGCTGGATCCCATCGAACAGCACCGCATCCGATCCCACCAGAATGCGCCGCTCCCGCCGCTCAATCCCGCGCACAATGCGCTCTGCCGCACGCTCCGGCGGAAGCCTGAGCAACCGCTCGACCTCCGCAAGTCGTCGTGCCGTCTTCTCCGGATCGAGCCCTGGAGAAAGCCGCGCATTTTTGGCGATCCCCGTTCGCACGCCGCCTGGATGCACCACGGAAACACGCACCGGGCTGTTCTCTGTCTCGAGTTCATGCCGCAGCACCTCGGTGAATCCGCGAAGGGCAAACTTACTCGCCGAATAAGCGCATTGTCCCGGCGGCGCAATCAATCCGAAGAGGCTCGACACATTTACAATCTGCCCCGCTTTCTCGCGCTCTAGCAGCGGAAGGAATGCTTTCGTCATCCGCACTGAGCCCCAAAAATTGATGTTCATCAGCCATTCGAAATCTTTGAGTACCACCTGCTCGAAGCTCCCGGCCAATGCCACGCCCGCATTGTTCACCAGTACCGTCACCCGCCCGTGCCGCCTCGCGACGGCATCCGGCAGCGCCGCAACCGCGCTCGCATCCGCGACATCGAAAACGTGTTCGCTGACGGTTACGCCGCGCGCTCTCGCCTCTCGTGCGACCGCCGCCAGCGCATCTTCGTTCTGATCCGCCAGCGCCAGGTGGCATCCACGGCCTGCCAGCACCCTCGCCAGTGCGCCGCCAATGCCGCCCGCCGCGCCTGTAATTACCGCCACGCCGTCGCGCAGCAAGAATCTCGAACCCATCGTTACGAAGTGTCCTTCCGCTCCTATACTTTTACTTGAAGCAGAAAGAGAAACATGTATATCCCGAAGCACTTTGAAGAATCTCGGATTCCCGTCCTGCAGGAACTGATCGAAGCGCAGGCATTCGGATCGCTGATCACTGTGGGTTCGTGCGGCCTTGTTGCCTCCCATATCCCGATGCTGCTGGAACGGAAGGGTTCAGCTAACGGCATCCTGCGCTGCCACGTTTCGCGCGCAAATGGACAGTGGCGCGATTTCTCTCCGGATGTCGAAGCGCTTGCCATCTTCTCGGGGCCGCAGCACTACATCAGTCCCTCCTGGTATCCGGAAAAGTTTGAGACAGGAAAGACAGTTCCCACTTGGAACTATGCCGTGGTCCACGCGTACGGCCACTTACGGGTAATTGAGGATGCGGCCTGGTTGCTGGCTCACGTGGAGAGCCTCACGCAAACGCACGAAGCTGCGTTCCCTACGCCGTGGCGGGTAAGCGACGCACCCGGCGAATATATTCAATCACTGGTAAAAGGCATCGTGGGATTGGAGCTCTCGATTAACCGGCTGCAGGGTAAATGGAAGGTGAGCCAAAACCGGCCGGAGCGTGACCGCGAGGGGGTTGTGAAAGGACTGCAAGCCCTCAACACCCCCGAAAGCCTCGCCATGGAAGCGCTCGTCTCGAGAGCTCTGCGCCGCGAGTGACAGATGCCTCGTTCAGCCCGTCAGTTTGGCAAACATGGTCTTGACGGCGCTCAGAATTCCCGCGTGCTCGCTCGTGAGCGCTGTCAGGCAACTCGTCAGCTTGCCCTCGCCGCCACCCGCCTCTTTGGAAAGAAAACCTCCCAGAAGCGTCGTCGCGATCGGTAGCATGCCGTCAATAACACCGCTGCTGAGACCGGTCTTTTCCGCGAGCGCGGAAGTCAAATGCGTCAGGTCCTGGCCTCCAAAAATAGAACTGAGCAATGACTTGCCCTGCTCCACCCCGGCCGGGCTTGCCGCCGTAGCCGGATCTTCAGCGAACTTCGTAAGAGTTCCTCCGCACAGCAGGTTCGATAGCGCCGGCGAACTTCCGCTCGCAAGCTTTTCCTGTATCCCACCGGCGAGCGCCGGGACCATCGCTTTAAACGCCGAAGTCGTTTGCTCGGCGCTTATGCCGAATTGGCCGGCTAATTGATTCACAAGGCCGCTTCCGCCAGCCGATAGCATCGTGTCCAGTAAGCCCATCTTGCCTCCTTTGGGTGCCGGCTCTCGGGAGAGAGTCATCACCAGACATACTTTGATGCGTCGGAGTGGAAAGCGATTTTTGTAATTTCAGAACGTTGGCAGGGCTGGCACAATGGCCTGGAACCTGCGCCGCTAGGAGTACGCTTGTGCCTTCGGCGGACGCAGGTTCGTGCTTACTGTTCAACCCAAAATTATCAGGCAGTAGCCGCTTTGCCCATTTGTGCGCGCATCTGTTTCATAAACTCCCGCATAGCGGCGAGATGACCGGGTGCGCGGGCTTCAATCCACTTTTCATAGCGGTTCGCAGCCTTTTCCACATGTGCCAGGAACAGCGGATTTACAAACCGTTTCCGGCCCTCTTCGATACCGGGTTTTACGCGCTCCCATACCCCGAAAAACTCGCCGCTGGTCTCAAAGAACAGGTCTTCGTGAAGCAAACCATAATTGAGCAGCGCACAGGCTTGATCCCAGTAACCGAACACCATCATGACAAACGTACCTGCTTCCGACCCCATCGGGGCGATTCGCATAGCCTCCTCGAAGTTGTCCGCGAAGTAATTGTTGAAGAACCAATCGCGCGCCTGGCGCAGTTTGGCCTCGCGGCGCATCTCGTAGACTTGCAGGTGAAGTTGTGCCTGTTCTTGCGTAGGTTTTGTATCCATGATCCGCTATCTCTCCTTTTGAGTTTCCTCTTATGGATTCTTGGCTTCGAAGCCGGGCTGAACCGGGCTCCATAGGTATAACGAACGAGGGACGGCGAAATCGACAGGAGCCCAGTGATTTTTCTGGTAATTCGGCTCACCTCGAGCCTGCTGCTGCCGAGCGCCAAGGACCGTTCCAGCCAACTTCGTTAGCGTACTCCCCACGAAAGGTTATCGTACTTCCCACGAAGAGACTCGCGCTCCGCCAACACGTCCTTGTGATCTGGCAATCCCGTTTCGCCTTCGGTAAAATTCGCTCAGGCGTAGCCAGGCGCCCCCGGACCCGCGGAAAGGGTTGAACCCACTTGTGCATTTGAAGCTTGATGGATGCCTTTATGCAGCCGTATTGCGGGTCGTCGGCAAATTTATGCATGGAGGCACGATGAAACAGCTCCCCGAATCACCCCATCTTTCTCACCTAAAAAAACAAGCCAGTCAACTGCTCAAGGCGTATCAGCGCGGCGATAGCAACGCCATCCATCGCTTTCTTGAAAGTCTTCCAGACAGCCTGAACTGGCTCGCATGCTGCCGACATCCGCAGGTGAACAAGCCGGTGAAAGCCGGCGGACCGATGAGGAGCTATTCGTCGCAGCCTGCGCCTGTGCTGACAAACCGGAAGTACATCGGCTGCTCGATCGCACGCCGGACCTGCTCAAGAAGCTCTCGGACCGGCAATTGCGTCAGCTCCCGAATCTGGCAGCCCAGGGCAACCTTCCTGCCGTTCAAACCATGGTTGAATCCGGCTGGCCGATTGAGACGCTTGGCGGCGACTGGAATGCCACTGCGCTGAATCTGGCTGTGTTTTACGGAAACTCCACCATGGCAGAGCTTCTACTGAAGCACGGCGCCAGTTGGCAAACGAAACATGGCTTCGCAGATAACGTGATGGGCACGCTCAGCTACGCCTCCATGTCGGGCGGAATGGAAGACCCTCACTGGGGAGACTACATAGGATGCGCGAAGGCCCTCATTGCTCATGGCATGCCCCTGCCGCCCGAAAAATACCAATTTTCTGACGAGGTCACCGAATACTTTGAGGGCCTGCGCGCTGTATAAAAAGGCGGCGCCGAATATCTTAGAAGCGCAAAGGACGCGGATGCGCGCCGCCAGACAGCAAAGGAACTCGCTAAGCCTTGGGGTGGGGCGCTTGGTACCGCGCCCGTTTTGCGCGAGTTCCTCAATAGCGCAAAGGGCGCGGATGCGCGCCGCCAGACAGCAAGGAACTCGCTAAGCCTTGGGGCGGGGCGCTTGGTACCGCGCCCGTGTTGCGCGAGTTCCTTAAAAGCTGAACTTCGCCGCTATCTGAACGAAGCGTGGATTATCCGCCTTAGTGATCCGCCCGAAGTTCGGATCGTTAATATTTCCTTCCACCGCGCTTGCTCCGTAGAACTGAGCGTGATTGAGCGTGTTGAATGTTTCCACGCGTAGCTCCAGCGATTTCGACTCCGTGATTCGAGTAATTTTATGCAGCGCGATATCAAAATTCTCTATTCCGGGGCCTGCGAAGAATCGTCTGGATGCGTTACCAGGAGTTCCCAAAGCATTCGGCGAGAACAAAGACGTGTTGAACTCCGGCAGCCCGTTCCGCGGATTGTTATTGATGGCGAGATTGCCCGGTATTACATCCGGCAGATCAAGACTAATGGCGTTGACGCCATTGTTCTGCACGTTGATCAGTGCATTGTCACCCAAACTGGCAAAGGTGACCGGCACACCGCTAGCGAATCGCGTGATTCCCGAGATCGTCCACCCTTGTGTTAGCCGGTTGCGAGCGTGGAACAGCACGTCAAATGGCAATTCGTAGTTATAGCTCGCAACGAAGTCATTTCGGATGTCGAATGCCGAAAGCCCATACTCTTTCCGATAGTTGTAGGGATCAACCTGTTCCTGAAGGTTAGAGGACCAATCGAGCGACTTGCTGTAGGTATAGCTGGCGAGCAGCGTGAGCCGGCCCAAGGTTCGCTTTACAGTCAACTCCAGTCCGTTGTAGTTGGAGTTACCCATGTTCGCGAAGTAACCATCGCTGCCGATCGTATTGGGGAAAGGGGCACGCGTGCCGTTGACGATAGTGCCGTTCGCGCGTTCGAAAACCTGGTTCTCCAGGAACGGTCCACAGGTCGGTGTCCCCGGAGCTACATCTTGCGGCTGGCTCAGGCTCAGGCAAGTGGCGGGTACGCCCGGATTCGCTCCAACTACCGTCAGCAGATGCCGGCCGAGCGTGCCAATGTAGCCTGCTGATAACAGAGTCTTGGCGCCCAGTTGGCGCTCGATTATGAAGTTGAAGTTCATCGAGTAGGGCGTACGATTCTGATGGAAGTAGCTGATTGCGCCATTAATGGGTGTGTACCGCGACCAATCGACGAAATCGGGATTCTTTGGCGAAACGTTGTACGGTGGTGCGTTCACCGGAAATTGCTGCACATATTGTGTTCCGGTCAAAGCGCCCACAAACGGCTGAGCAAACTGCGGAGGTTCCGAAGTCGTGTACGTCAGGCCGTACGGCGGATTACCGGTCGGGTAAGCAATGGTCAGGCCTTCGATGGAGGTGAAGTAGCGTCCGAACCCGGCGCGAATGCTCGTCTTCCCCGGACCTCCGGTCAAGCGCTCCAGCCATCCATCTTTAGCACTGGGCGAGTAGGCGATCCCGAAACGCGGCGAGAAGTCGTTAAGAGGAGTCGGCGCGATGGTCGAGGGCACCCCCGGATCGCCGGGCACTACATAGCCTGTAGGCGCGCCCGGGAACGTCTGCGAATTTTCTCCTTCAATCAGCGTGGTGGCCTGGTTGTGCTCTTCAGACCAGGGCCGAATATAGTCCCAGCGCAGCCCGTAATTGATTGTGAGATTTGGTCTGACCTGCCAACTGTCCTGGATGAAAAGGCCGCCGACAGCCGATAGCTCGTAAAAAGCCGGTGATGATTGCTGCGAATACTGGTCTGGCAAGCCGAGAAGAAAGTCCGCAAATCCGTTGCCCGTGCTCTGACTTCCCGCGCCCGCGAACGTGAATTGGCCGTTGGCTACCAGGTCAGGCAGTTCTTTCACGTGGAATTGGGTGTATTGCCCGCCCATCTTAACCGTGTGCGGTCCCATTACCTTTGAGAAATTGTCATTCACGCTGTAGGTATTGTTCACCTGGATAAGTTCAAAGGGATTTGCTCCGACGGTGAAATTATTGAAAATCAGATTTGCAACGCCCTCGTATTGCGGAAAGCCAGGCTGAATACCCTCCGGTCCCGTCGAGAAACCTTGCTGAGCCAGGCTGACGCCGACGCCGCCTTGCGGCACACCGAGCTGATTGTAGATGCGCATATAGCTAAGGCGAAATTCGTTCACGGCTGTGCTGCCCAGGCTAAGGGTATGGCTCAGAACAGCGAGTTGCGACAATCCATGAGACAAGGCATTGAATCCCGGCACCGTCGCGCCGCCAAAACCGCTCGGTAAGGGATTGTTGAGGTCGTACCCATCCAGATCGTAATAGAGAGACAAGTTCCCGTGTTTCTCTGTATTGATATCGATCCGTCCGGAACCTTTGTCATCGTTTAAGCGCAGCTTAGCTGCGCCCGATGAGAACTGATTTACTCCAACATTCGGCGTGGGGATATATCCG
Organism: Acidobacteriaceae bacterium; assembly: GCA_019233755.1. Taxonomy (GTDB): domain Bacteria; phylum Acidobacteriota; class Terriglobia; order Bryobacterales; family Bryobacteraceae; genus Bog-105. The sequence continues at coordinate 62,413 of JAFAMD010000019.1, forward strand.
AGAAGACGCGTCGATGGCACTGACCACGCCTTCTGCGGAATCACCGCATTCGGAAACACGCATTCCGTTGCCGTTGCGCAGCCCTGGATATAGAACGGTTCGCCATTGTACACGGAATAACCAAGCCGCTGGCTCAGGGTTTGCGCGAGATAGTTTCCATTCACCGTGCCTGTAAGCGTGTTGGCAGCATCCGCGAAGTTCCCGGTGCGATTGTCGAAGGACGGCACACTGATCAGTCCGGTCTCCTGGCCCTGAATCTGGCGTTGTCCCTGATAATCGCCAAAGAAGAACACTTTGTTTTTCTTGATCGGTCCGCCCACCGTGCCGCCGAATTCGTTTTGCTGAAAAGTGGCGCGCTCGGGAGAAAAGAAGTTGCGGGAGTCCAGATCCGTGTTACGGAGAAATTCGAACAAAGAGCCATGAACGTCGTTTCCGCCCGATTTGGTGACGACGTTGATCAGGCCGCCGCTGTAGCCGCCATATTCGGCATCTGAATTACTCGTAAGGATGCGGAATTCGGCGATGGAGTCCAGATTCGGAATAATTCCCGCCTGCTGGCCGATGGTCTCCTCCACACTGACGCCATTCAGGAAGAATCCGTTCGCGGATTCGCGCTGCCCATGGATGGCGAACTGTCCGGTGGTGAGGCCGCCGGAGACCGGGACATAGCCGAAGCTGCCGCCGGAAGTATTGTTGCTCTGGCCGCTCGTGGTGATGGGGTTGACGCCCGCTTGCGTCGCTAAAAGGTCTGTATAGCTGCGTCCGTTCAACGGAACATCCGTGATTTGTTTGCTGGCAATGGTTTGGCCGAGCTGCGTATCCGAGGTCTCAACGCCCGTCGCGCTTTCCGTAACGCTCACCGTTTCCGAACGCGCTGTCAGCTCCAGCACAACCTCCAGCCCGATCGCGGAGCCAACGTCTACCACGATGCTGGTTTTGCGGTAAGGCTGAAACCCCTCCGCACTGACATCGAGGGTATACGCTCCCACTGGAACAACAGGAAAGACAAACGCTCCCTGTGCGTCGGAGGTGCCAGTCTGCGCGGCCCCCGTTGCGGTATTTGTGAGCACGGCAGTTGCCTGTGGGAGCACAGCTCCCGAAGGATCTTTGACCGTGCCTGTCACTTTGCCTGAGACATCGGCGCTGGCGACCGCACACAACAGTACTCCCGCACAAAGGAGCAGCACCGTCTGCGTCATAATCGCGAACGCACTCCGGCAAAGCTTTGGAACCCTGAACAAATGAAAACTAACCATCTTTATCCCCTGAAGTTGTTTTGGGGGCGCGGGCACACGTCGTGCGTCTGCGCCGCGTTGCCCCGATGCGAAGCCGACCAAGCAGTCGGCTTACCCTGAAAATTTGTTACTTGGAATGCCTAGCGGGAACGGTAGGCGTATCCCACTTCGAAGAAGGCTTTTACGCCCTTTCCCACCATCTGAAATGCATGGGTCATTTTGCGAAGCATCACACTTCCCTCCTTTGGATCAACGTGTACGCACACGGAGAGCATGCGGCGCGAGGCGCCGGTCATCTCCGGGATTTGGGTTGTTGGCGGTGCGGCGTTAGGCTGGGAGGAACGAGCTCTTCAGAATAGAAGGAGGCTCGTTTGAATCACTCTCAGACGTTTCGTCGTACCGCTGCGGACTATCGCCGTCGTTCAATAGATGCCTCCTTTCTTTGGGAATTTGTGCTGCGGGCTTAAGCAGGAACTGTTTCGCCCAATCCAAGAATAAACCCCCCTGGGTATACTTGTAAAGGCACTTTAGGTAATCCTTACAACTTTTTCCAGCTATGGCCCACACAATAGACGAACAGAAGAGACTGTTAAACCGCGCCCGCCGCATTCGTGGTCAGGTGGATGTTGTCGTTCGAACGCTTGAGGAAGAATCAGACTGCTCCGATGTCCTGCATGCGATCGCGGTCTGTCGCGGAGCGCTCGATTCCTTAATGGCCGAAGTTATCAATGGCCATATCCGTTACCATGTGCTCGATCAGAACCGTGAACCCACAGATGAACAGACTCGCGCCGCCGAGGACCTGATCGACGCTTTGAAAATGTATCTCAAGTAATGAGTCGGGCCGGCCTTCGCTATTGCGTTTTGCCGGTTTGGCCTGACAGGCGATATCCGGCCTTAATGGCATCGGACTCGCTCATGTACTTGCCGTTTTTTGTTTTTCCGTACCATCGGTCTCCCTCGCGGTGATACACCTTGGAATCGGTGTTCACCCAGACCATGCCGCTGCCGGAAGGCGGGGGCGCCTGCGCCTTGGTCGCCCGCTGCGAAACCGGTGGACTCGGCGCGGCAGGAGCAGGTGCAGCCGCGGCAGGCTGGGTTGAGCTCGTATCTGTGGTCTTCTTGCTTTTCTTCTTCGATTTAGAGGAACTGCTGCTGGCTGACTGCGTATCCTGCGAACTTGGCGCAGTAGCTGCAGCCGCGGCAGGCTGAGTCGAGCTCGTATCTGTAGTCTTCTTGTTCTTCTTTTTCGCTTTGGTGGAACTGCTGCTCGTCGACTGCGTATCCTGTGCTTTAAGCTGCAGAACGGTCAGAGGACCGCCTACGAGTGCTGTAACGATCAGAACCAGCCAGGCCGCTTTGCTCGCTTGCCTTCTCTCAATGCTCGAGGACATGCGTATCATTCCTCCCCAACCCGATCGCAAAAACCGGATTGCGATCTGTCTTGTCAAGTCATTGTTTCAAAATATGGCCGTTCCGGGTGCGGTCGCCCTGGCCCGAGCCCACCCAACCTCGTTCCAGCTCATGTGCGCAAACAGTCGCGACCGGGTAGAAGTGGCCTAGGACGGACCTCTGATGTGATCGGTAGCGGCACAGGCTACCGAGGCACGCGTTCCGCACTTCGATCAGGAGGTGCACGCCGCTCGTGCGCTGAACCATCTTGTCCTATGGGTTATCCTTACTTGCAATTTACATTTTGAGGCGCGGACAGCGCGGTCAATGTGCGGGGGTTTGGATAGCTGTAGGCCCCACCGATCGCGCTGGACGGGAACTCGAATTCGAACCATTGCAGTAGCGCCTCGTTCTGCGGATGGTAAGTCATGCCGTTCATCGTGATCGGGAATACGTCCTGTGGGAGCCCCTCGATTACGTCGCCAACCTCCAAGTTGTCCTGGCAGTTCCCGTTCGGGGACAGCCACCACGGCGTAATGTTGTGAATGCCATCGCTGGCAACAAACGGATCGTTGTAAGTCTCGGCGATTTCATGGCTGAGCGCCGTCACGTCCTGGAAGCCGCCGCGGAAAAGACCGGGGCTGATCCAGCTTGAGTAGTTCAAGACATAGCGTCTTTCCAGATTGCCGTTACTAGCGTCACCCGGTTCGAGATCATAGCTGTGAAATCCAAGTACGCAGCAATCGCTGGGGTTGCCCACGTAGAGATAAGTGTTGGGAAAGAGGAATGTTGAAATGTCCCGGGTCGTGATGTCCCCAGCGTTCTCTGCGGCCCCTACTGGCGTGCTGTTGTCGACGGGGAATGTTGGAGGGAACAACTCATTGATGAAGGTGTTGGCATCGACTAACACAAAGCGGCAACAGGAGCCATCGCCATTCAGGGCAAACCGGTAAGTGCCTCGGATGAGCACCATGGTCCTTCCCGTCTTGACGCTTGGATTCAGCAGTGTGTGCCAATCCGACTTGGCGCTGTCAAAGAACTCTGCTCGTTGGATAGCATCGGTGATTTGGGTCGGGATGTCGCTGCTCGAGTAGGCCGCGTCTTGAAAAACCGGTGAATTCAATGTTGGCTGGATAAATGCCGTTGGGCTGGAGATGAGGGGCTGGCCATTGACGAATCTCGGCGAGCCGTCGGAGTTACGCAGATCAAGCGTGACCGGAACGATCGGAGCGTTAAACGTGGTAGTACCATGATGCTGGGGTTCAGTTCCCACCATGTTGTAATACCAGACGTGTTTCGCATTGCCGTTTTGATCGACACCGTCTGCCGTGAAGTGGTCGTTAAAGTTAACAAGCGAATCGATATCGGGGATGCCGTGAGTCGCATGCCCCTGGCCATTCCGGTGGCCGCGCGGCGCTACCGTTAAAGATTTGTGACCGGCATTCGACAGATAGTCGATGGGAACTTGATCTCCATCTTGTTGTGCAAAGCAGACGAAAGCCGTTGCACACACGAATGGCAGAATCAGTGACAATCTTTTAGAAGGTTTGTTCACGCCGCACCTCTCGCTTTCCCGGGAGATCCATGGGCTGTGGGATCGCCACGCTCTAGTTAACACAATCTTTAAGAGCTGTCAATGAAGATTCCGATTCTTCTATCTCATATGTCCGAAAACTGCCTGTATCGGTCGCAAGCTGATGGATGAGCCGAAGACCGTTGCGATACTGAGCGAGCTGCATCACGCGATTGATGCAGAGCATACTACCCGCACGCAAGATTGCTTACTCTCCCGCATCTAACCTCGGCACGAGTGCCGTCTTGTATCCGGCGGGTATGGGAAAAAGCGTCCGGCCTGTCTCCTTAGAACTCATCCCATAAACCCGCGGTCGCGGCCAAGCTGAGCCGCCGGGCTACTCCCGGATAGCCGTGATCCGGGCGCAACCGGCAATTCGGTTGGATCGATCAGTAAACACTGGGCGGACCAGGGCGGATTTATCGACCGCAACCCAAGTTCTGTCCGGATTGGGGACCACTAGCCTGGAATCGTGTCAAGAGCAAAGCCGGTGACTGCAGCCTCAATGCGAAACGTTCAGGGGCGCTGCATAACTAACTGGCAGAAACCGCAACGATTCGATAGGACAACGCGCGACCGAGTTTCTCGCTGCCCTGAAAACAGGAACGCTATATGTGGAGCGCGGAAAGTTTATTTCGCTGTTGACTCAGCCTCGCCACTTCAATCCGAGTGAGTCATATCAGGATATTCAACCGTCAATCGCACTCTGATTCGTGATGCGTTGGGTCTTGATGTCGCGCATGGGCGGCTGACCGAAGAAGCGGCTGTACTCCCGGTTGAACTGACTCGATGATTGCGGCTGCATGCTGCATCTTTTGTTGGGAATTGCAGATGTTCGGTGACACGTCGAGGTGACGTGACGGACAAATCCGGACGGTTGGACGCCGTTGAGCTCGACCTAGATCGTCCTACTCGCGAGCCATTTAGAAACTGAAGACATCGCCAGTTGACCGGGCACGGTCAGACCCGGGCACTATCAGACCCGGGCACTATCAGACTAAGATGTGTGCACTCGGAGCATCTGGAGCAGGCCCTTTGGGTGCAAACGCACGAGGCGGCTGGACCTTTGATAATCAAATGTAGTTAGTCCTTGTTTGCCCGAGCGCGCCGCTGTCCGAAAGCGATGGCCGTCAGCAAGACTGCGACTAGCAGGCCGTAGCCGGGCTCGGGAACCGCAGTGGGCGTGATGGTGTACGTCGATGTAAACACCGCTGGGCTGCGATCTTGGAAGAGCCCGGTAGCTGTGCAAGGAAAGGATGCGCATTGGGCAAAGGCAAACCGCATCAGAGACACGTCCTTGGTATTTATCGGCGTGACGGTACCACTAAGGTTGGTAAACATCAGCGGAGAGAAATCCACTGCGAAGCCGCTCGGGGTACCGCTTAAGATCGAAATCGTGGCCGTTAGCGATGTTGGCGTATAGTTCGATGGATCACTAAACGACAGCAGGACAGGCGCAGTGTCGCCGGCCACAGGTGTGTTAGACAGACTGAACGTACCTGACAGAATCGAGCCAGCATGAAGCGGCGAAAGATCCAAGCTGATCGATTCGATAATGGCCGACTGCATCAATCCGGCTCCAGCCATCAGCAGCGTGAGCGGAAGAAAGATTTTCATTTTGTCAGCCACCTTTCTGGAGATCAGCCAAGACAGTGTAGCGGTGCGGTTTCTTGTACGGGCGGTCGGTCTATCACAGACAGACAACTTATCGTCCTCCGCTGCACGTCCGCCGTACAACTCGTATGATTTCAAGATAGATGGCCCAATGGCCATGTGTTTACTGATGCCTTCCGGTAGTCCCCGCGGGACCGCCGCCGCCAGGCCCAGATTAAGGGAATCACAGCCCGCCAAAAAAATTTACCTGCCCCATCGAAAGGCCCCTTGGTGAAACTGCGCGCTTGAGAAATCCGTCAGCGAAAATCAGGATTTTTTCAAGCTCAATTCCCTGAAATCAAAGACGTTCGCGCGGCAAGGCTCGTTGTCCCTTCCTGCTCTTTGAGGCCACTGCGTCCATTTCAAACTACTACCCGGCTGCGCGTATCGTTCATCGCGCAAAGGTCGTTCTTATCCCTCCACTTGCTACCCTCCAGGCGGGCTTAAACCAACTCGTCATGACCGCACGCCAACAACGTAAGGCTCGCCGCGCCGCCGAGCGCCGGACCCCCAAACTGGAAAACAGAAACGCTGCCACGGCCCACGAGGCAGCGCAGCAGACACGCGCCGAAATCAACCGCCTCAACGCTGCAAACTCGACCGGCCCTCGTACCCTCGAAGGCAAAGACAAATCGAAGCGCAACTCCTTCAAGCACGGTCTCTATGCCAAAGACCTCGTCCTCCCCGGCGAAGACCCTGCCGAACTCAACCGGCTTCGCTCTACTCTTCGCGCCGAGCACCAGCCCACCAGCGAAACCGAGGAAATTCTCGTCAACGAAATCGCCGAGCACTTCTGGCGGCTTCGCCGCATGCGTCAATTGGAAGCGCGCGGCATGCAGCCGGAGAACTTAGATGGTTGGCTGGAATCCGGCCTGCTCGCCCTCGTCGCGCGGAACATGGCCTCCGCCGAGCGCGGCATTCACAAAGCCATCACTACTCTCCGCCGCCTCCAACTCGACCGTGGCTTCGTTCCTTTAGAAATCGCCCAGGCTGTTAACCAAGGCGTCGGTCAGCAAAGTGTCGGCCAGGAAGTTGACGCTCAGGAATGTGTCGAGGAGCTACACGATGCCTCCTCACAAAAGCCGGCAGTTTGCGTGGCAGGTCGCAATCTGACGGAACCTGGCTTCGTTCCTTTAATCTGGGAAACCGCCCCGCTGGATTTCGATCTCGCAGCCTGAAAAACACGGGCAACACCCTGATCTTTGACAATTGAATACTTGCGCGCCCCTCGCCTCCGCACCCGGCCTGTGTCCGGAAACGCCTCTCAATCACTCCCGGTACACTGAGTCTTAGGCGTTTTATGAAGAAGATTCTTTTTGCTGCTGCCGCGCTTCTGCTCCTGTCAGCTTGGCTTTTCGCCGATGCCAACCCCATCCGCAAAGCTCCCGAACTCGCCTTCACCATCCCGGGACAGGGAGAAAAACTTCTCAGCCAGTACCGCGGCAAGGTCGTGGCTCTCGAGTTCATCCTTACTACGTGCCCCCACTGCCAGGCCGCTTCCAGGGTCATGACCCAGTTCCAGCAGGAATTCGGCCCCCGCGGTTTGCAATGCATCGATCTCGCCATCAACGCTCTCGATGAGGGCAGAACCCCCGATCAGGCCAGCCAGATGGCCGCAGACTTCCAGCGGAATTTTCAGGTCGGCTTCCCCGTCGGTTACATAGCCCGCGACCCCATGATGGCCTTCATGGGATTCAGCGTCCTGCAGCGCATGGTCGTTCCCCAAATGGTGCTCATTGATCGCAATGGCAACATTCATTACCAAACGCCCGCCTCCGATAGCGAGGATTGGACCAAGCTCATGAATGAGAGCACCATCCGCCAGCATATCGAGGAGTTGCTCGCCATTCCCGTATCCTCCACGCACCATGCGGCGGCCCGCAAAGCCTCCTGACACTTTGCTTGTCTCTTTTGCGTCATGAGATTGAAATAAAGGCGCTATATCATTGAGGGCACGATGGAAACACAGGTCCCGGAAGTCAGGCTGGAAACCCTTAGCGGCTCTGCGGACGGTGTCACCGTCCTCAAAGTGATCGGCCCGCTGAATATTCGCAACTTTTTCGAGTTCCAGGATCGGACCCGGAATGATAATTCACGCGTCCTGATTATCGATCTCGCTGCCGTGCCCTACATTGACTCCGCTGCGCTGGGCAGCTTGCTCGGCGTCCACGTCTCTTGTGGTAAACGCAATCGCAAGTACGCGCTGATCAACGTGCCTGATCGCCTTCTGAGTATGTTCACTGTCTCTGGCGTCCGCGATGTCCTCGTCACTTTCCCGAGCCTCGCCGAGGCGGAAACTGCACTTCTTTGACAACTTAAAGCCGGGATTCGGCGCGCCTGATTGCCGGCGTGCAAAACTGAGGGCTATATATGCGCCCGCTTATCGCTACAGTTCTCGCTGCAAGCCTCTTGGTCGCCCCGCTGGTTGCGCAGCAGGATCAGACGCTGGAGGTTGTCGGCAAAATAAAGACCGAAGCATTTGCCAACTCCCAGGTCATGGATACCTTGGAGAACCTCACAGATCTCTACGGCCCTCGCCTGACCGCATCTCCTGAGTTTCAGCAGGCCGCCGACTGGGCCGCTTCCCGCCTCAAGCAATACGGCATCTCGAATGTTCACACGGAGGCATGGGGGCCATTTGGCAGAAGTTGGTCGATCGAAAGCTATACGCTCGATATGACGGCGCCCCGCTATTCGCACCTCGTCGCTGCCCCGCTCGCCTGGAGCGCACCCACTCATGGGGTTGAGAGTGGAGAAGTCATCCTTGCGCCCATGCAGCGGCCCGAGAACCCCTACGACACCGCCCGGTATCGCCAGTCCTTGCATGAATACGAAGAAAAATGGCGCGGCAAGCTCAAAGGGAAAATCGTCCTGATCTCAGAAGCCATTGCGCCTCCGCCTGGCACGAAACCGCTCTTTACCCGCTACACCGATGCCGAACTGGCCGAGATCGCGCAGGCGCCCGCACCCGCCATCCAGCGCCATGTCAACATCGACGATCTCAAGTTCCCGACTGATCGCGAAGAGCAGAACAAGTACATCTCCGGCCTTCCGAGTTCGGTCCGCGACGCCCTCATCGATCGCTACTTCGAGCTGAATGATCAGCAGGGCCGCTTCTTCCACGACGAAGGCGTTCTTGGCGTTATCCGGGCCGATCGCCGCGCCCACAACGGGCTGATCTTTGCCGAATCTGCCGGCTCGCATGAGAGCAAGAACCCGCTCGCTCCCCCTACCTTCATTGTTCCGGAAGAGCAGTATTCCCGCATGACCCGGCTCGTCGAAAAGCAGCAGCCGGTCACGGTTCGCATGAACCTCGAAGCCAAAGTCGGCGACAGGGACGTGGATGGCCTCGACATCATCGGCGAAATCCCCGGGCAGGCCAAGCCCGACGAGGTGGTCATGATCGGCGCGCACTTCGATTCCTGGCACTCGGGAACCGGCGCGACCGATAATGGCGCCGGTAGCGCGGTGATGATCGAGGTCATGCGCGTCCTCAAGACGCTGAACCTCAAGCTCGATCGCACCGTCCGCATCGGTCTCTGGAGCGGTGAGGAGCAGGGCTTGTATGGCTCAAAAGCTTACGTCAAGGCTCACTTCGGCGACCCGAAGACCATGCAGCTTAAGCACCCGGAATACGATAAGTTCGATGCGTATCTGAACCTCGATAACGGTAGCGGCAAGATTCGCGGCGTCTATCTGCAGGGCAACGACGCAGCGCGTCCCATCTTCCAGAAAGGACTGGAACCCTTCCACGATTTAGGCGCCTCCAACCTCACGTTGAAGAACACCGGCGGCACGGACCATCTCTCGTTCGATGCCGTCGGTCTTCCTGGCTTCCAGTTCATCCAGGATCCCCTCGACTACGGAACCGTCACGCACCACTCCGATATGGATACCTATTCACATGCCGTCTCGGAAGACCTGATGCAGGCTTCGGCGATCATCGCGACGCTCGTCTACGACATCGCCAATCGCCCTGAGCAGTTCCCCCGCAAGCCCCTCCCGGCGCCCGGCATGTAGCCCGAGTTTTTAGCAAGAAAGAATGGTGGGGGCGCGACCTGCCTCGCGCCCGCCATCGTCCCTGCCTGAGAAACTGGAAGCGCATGCCCACCAATGCGCTTATAGACGAGAAGAGCCCGTATTTACAGCAGCACGCCAACAACCCGGTAGATTGGCTGCCCTGGGGCGAAGCGGCCTTCCAAAAAGCGCGCAACGAAGACAAGCCCATCTTTCTCTCCATTGGCTATTCCACCTGCCATTGGTGTCACGTGATGGCGCACGAATCGTTTGAAGATGCGGGTGTTGCCGGCATCTTAAATCGGCATTTTGTGCCCGTCAAGGTCGATCGCGAAGAGCGCCCCGATGTCGACCGCGTCTACATGCTCTTCGTCCAGGCCTCCACCGGCAGCGGCGGCTGGCCGATGTCGGTTTTTCTGACACCCGATCTCAAACCGTTCTTCGGCGGCACCTACTTTCCGCCCGATTCCCGCTATGGCCGTCCGGGCTTCCGCGAGCTTCTCGAGTACCTCGCCCGCGCGTGGAAACAGGAGCGGCAGCGAATCGAATCATCCGGAGACAGCGTTACCGAGCAGCTTCGGGCCATGGCGGCATCCTCCAGGTCTGCCCTCGAACCGGACAAAGACCTGTTCACTTCCGCCTTTCCTTACTTCCGCAGAACGTTCGATTCGCACTACGGCGGTTTCGGCCAGGCCCCCAAATTTCCGCGTCCGGTCGTCTTCAACTATCTCCTGAGTCTCTACGTCGCGGACAAAAACTCCGAAGCCCTCGAAATGTCGTTACAAACGCTCCAGGCGATGGCAAAGGGCGGTATGTACGATCAGGTCGGCGGAGGCTTTCATCGTTACTCTGTCGACGAACGCTGGTTCGTTCCGCACTTCGAGAAGATGCTCTATGACCAGGCGCAGCTTGCCGTCTCTTATCTCGAAGCTTTCCAGATTACTCGCGACGACAACTTCGCCCGCATCGCCCGCGACATCTTCCGTTACGTCGCCCGCGATTTGACCAGTCCCGAAGGCGCCTTCTATTCCGCCGAAGATGCCGACAGCCCGGATCCCGAACACCCCGGGCACTCCGGCGAGGGCGCATTTTACATATGGCGCAAGAGCGAGATCGAATCTGTCCTTGGGGAAAAGGACGCGGCTCTGTTCTGCCGCCGCTACGGCGTCGAACCGGACGGCAACGTCGCCAATGATCCGCACGGCGAGTTCACCGGTCGCAACATCCTTTACCAGGCCTTAAGCACCGAGGAGTGCGCCGGCAGAATGGGTCTTTCCATTGAAGAAGCGAGCGAAATCCTTGACCGCTCAAAGCGCAAGCTATTCGAGGCGCGTGCCGGCCGCCCGCGCCCGCATCTCGACAATAAAGTGCTCACCTCCTGGAACGCGCTCATGATCTCGGCCCTGGCCAAAGGCTACATCATCCTGGGCGATAGCACTTTTCTGAGCGCCGCGGAGGCCGCCGCGGATTTCCTGCTGCATACTATGTACGATGAACGGACTGGCCGGCTGCTCCGTCGCCTCTGCGGCGGTGAGGCCGCTATTCCCGCGTTTCTCGACGACTACGCCTTCTTGGCTCAGGCCCTGCTCGACTTGTTCGAGGCCGGCGGCCAGGCCCGTTATCTCGCCATCGCCGACAGACTTGCTCGTGCCGGCTTCGGCCAATTTGAAGACACCGATGGGGGAGGTTTTTTCAGCACCGCCGAACACGCACCGGATGTCTTGCTGCGGATCAAAGACGATTACGACGGCGCGGAACCGTCCGGCAACTCGGTCGCCACCGATGTGCTCCTGCGCCTCGCTCACCTGTTAGGCAGCGGCGGTCAATTTCTCGCTCGCGCGGACAAGTCGCTCCGGGCATTCGCCCCCAAGATCAAAGCGCAGCCGCCCATCGCGCCGCAAATGCTGGTCGCTGTCGGTCGTTCGCTTGCCGAGCCTGAGCAGATCGTTGTCCGCTGCGCCGCGTTGAATTCAGAGGCTCAACAAGTGCTCGCCGAAGAGCGGAAGCGCTTCGCCCCCTACGCTGTTTTCCTGCCGTTGACCGATGCCGCAGCCGAAGAACTCCGCCAGGTCGCGCCGTTTCTCGCCGGACTCGAGCGCAAGGGACGCATCACCGTTTATCGTTGCCGGAATTTTGCCTGCGACCTGCCCAATGTTATCCAGTAAACAGCTCTTTGGTACAGGTTCCTCCCAGTTATCCCGAGGTGTTGTCGCCTGCTACACTGTGGCCGATGACAAACCCGAATCCATCGAATCGCACTACGATCTTGAGGGGGAGTCCGGTGACTCTCGCTGGGCCGGAACTGAAGGTTGGGGATCAGGCCCCTGATTTTGATGTAGTCGATTCTTCGCTACAGAAAGTAAACCTCGAGAAGACGGGTAAAGGCGTCCGTATTTTCAGCGTGCTTCCGTCTCTCGATACGCCCGTCTGTGATGCCCAGACGCGTCGCTTCGAAGAAGAAGCCGAAAAGGATCAGAACATTCGGATCTACACCATCAGCATGGATCTGCCCTTTGCCCAAACGCGCTGGTGCGGCAACTTCGGAATAAACAAGGTCGTCATGCTCTCCGACCACCGGACAGGTTCGTTCGGCGAAAATTATGGCACCCTGATTTCCGATCTTCGCATTGAGAGCCGAGCGATTTTCGTGGTGGATGCAGACAACCGCCTGGTACACGTTGAGTACGTAAAGGAGGTTGGGGAGCACCCGAATTATCAGGCTGCCCTGGCCGCGGCCAAAGCCGTTCAAGCAACTCACTCCGCCGCCTGAAGCCGTCAATTCAGGAAACGCCTGGCGCGTTCGCGTTTACGTCTGAGCCCCGAAACGCGTCAGGCAACCATTGCCAGGCCGGACCAGAAGTTCTCAAGTGCCCGGACAACGTTCAGGTATTCATCCAGATCGTCGGGCTTTGTGATGTAGCAGTGCGCGTTCAGGCTGTAAGCAGCATCGATGTCTTCTTCGGCCCAGGAGTTCGTCATTACGACCACCGGGATCTGCTTCAGATTTGGCGCCGCTTTGACCTCTGCCAGCACCTCAAGTCCGTTCTTCCGCGGCAGATTCAAGTCAAGCAAGATCAGGTCCGGCATGGCGGTCCGTCCCGTTTCTGCCTGCCGAAGGTAATCAAGTGCCTCCACGCCGTCCCAGGCGACCGTAATCTGCACCGTAGCGGTTGTTCCCTTCAACGCTTCACGAATTAGGCGGACATCACTTGGACTGTCCTCAACCAATAAGATCCGCAATGCTCGCATGAAGCCACCCGAAAATAGGGGAGCAAGTCGACGGCCAGTTCAATTATTGCGGTAAATTATAGATTCAGAACGAGATCGTGAAAACCAGAGGTGAACAAATCAGGTAAGAAAGATCTTCAGGGACGCGCCGTCCGTGCAAAAAGTGCGCGTCTTCACACAAAAGCAACAGGTCTGGCCGGGTCGATTGACAGTGTTCTAACCGGTTTATTATCATAGACATTGCGTTGAGTGCCGCATCGTTGACTGGGCACAAAGCTGCGTTGATGACCTGTTGACGCCGATAAGAGGGAGGCTCTTTGATCAAGCTGGACATTATCAACGAAGTCGTAAATCGCACGGGCATCACGAAAACCAAGGCGGAGATGGCCGTCGAAACCGTTTTCGAAACGATGAAAAAAGCGCTGAGTGAAGGTGACCGTATAGAACTCAGAGGCTTCGGTATCTTCAACGTGCGTCCACGCAAGACCGGCATAGGCCGCAATCCCAGAACCGGCGCGGAGGTTGCCATCCCGCCCGGCAAAGCGGTTCGGTTCAAACCGGGCAAGGAACTGCAGACTCTGCAGTAAAGGTGTGCCGGATCAGGGGTTCACGCGCCCGCTCGAAAGCCTTGAGGGTGGTTTCGAAGCGACTTCTTCTCTTCGCGCCACTGCTCTGTTGTGGGTGCACGCTCTTCTCTTTATCGCAACACTGATAACCACCACGGTTTTCGGCTACGCTCTGGTACAAGCTTTTGCGATGCACCGGCCTCTCGACCCCGAACACATACTGGAAGGCTACGCGCTTCTCGGACACCTGGATCCGCGCCTCTCCTCAGGTCTATCTTTTTCTCTCCCGCTGCTGCTGATTCTCTTGTCCCACGAGTTTGGACACTACTTCGAATGCCGGCGGCGCGGGCTCGATGCATCGTTGCCCTATTTCCTGCCGTCCCCGACGCTCTTCGGCACCTGCGGCGCTTTCATACGCATTCGTTCGCCCTTCTACACCCGGGAGGGGCTGTTCGATGTCGGTATCGCCGGGCCGATCGCGGGCTTCCTTGCTCTGATTCCCTTTCTCTTCCTTGGCGTCGCACTCTCACAGGTTTCTCCTGTGCCGGTCAATGGCCAGGTGGAATTCGGCACTCCGCTTGTTCTGCACATGGTCGAGGCGGTCTTCTTTCGAGGCGTTCCCGTTTCGAGAATCCTCTTGCACCCCATGGCAATGGCCGCCCTCGGAGGTCTGTTCGCTACGGCCATCAATCTGTTGCCAATGGGGCAGTTGGACGGAGGTCACATCCTGTACGCTGTGGTGGGCGCGCGCTGGCACCGCATCATAACAACCGCTCTGACAGTCGTGCTGGCGATTCTCGGTTTTTTCTACTGGCCCTGGTGGATTTGGGCGGTAATCATGTTTCTGTTCGGCCGCCGCCATCCTCTGACGTATGATCGAACTCCGGTCTCGCCCGCACGGCTTGTATTGTGTGCCGCAGCCTTGATGATGTTTGTGCTTTCGGTTTCCTTGATACCCGTGCGTCTGGCCTGACGCGAGCGTGAATGAAAATCTCCGCAACTATCATTACCTTCAACGAGGAACGCAACATTGCGCGCGTGATTGAGAGCTTACGCTGCTGCGATGAGATTCTCGTTCTCGATAGCGGCTCCAACGACCGGACCGTCGAGATCGCAGCCAAGTTGGGGGCGCGCGTCGTGGAAGCGTCATGGCATGGGTTCGCTGCGCAGAAAAATATTGCAGTGGATCTTGCGGCTAACGATTGGATTTTGTCTCTTGATGCGGACGAGAGCCTGAGCGAAGCGCTGGAAGCGGAGATTTGGCAGATCAAAAAAGCCGGGCCGCGATTCGAAGGTTATACCATGCCGCGTCTGGCCCAGTATCTTGGCCGTTGGATCCTGCATAGCGGCTGGTATCCCGACAGGAAAGTCAGGCTCTTCAACCGGCGCAAGGCCAAGTGGGTCGGCGAATTCGTCCATGAATCTGTAAGGGTGGAAGGCTCGGTCGGGCATCTCAAGTCGAATCTCCTGCACTTCACGTGCAACTCGCTCTCCGAACACGTACGCACGATGGACCGCTACACCACCCTGGCTGCCCAGGAGATTGTTTCGCGCGGCACAAACGTGAGCATGGCCAAGCTGTTATGCGACCCGGCCTGGACTTTCCTTCGCACCTATGTGCTGAAGGAGGGGTTCCTCGACGGCGTCGAAGGACTGAGCATTGCCTACATGGCGGCCTTTTATAACTTCGTCAAATATGCGAAGGCGCGCCACATGAGCCCGGGCCGGAAGTAGTGCGTGTTCTCCACATCGATACGGGCCGTGATCTGCGCGGCGGCCAAAGGCAGGTGCTGCTTTTGCTCGAATTGCTCAGCACGGCCGGCCATGAATGTAAATTACTTGCCCGCACTGCAGGACTGCTTCGCACGGAAGCGTCTCGCCTGGGCGTGGCCGTCCTCCCTGCCACGCTACGGAACGTCTGGTCTCATTCAGCGAAGGCGGATATCGTTCACGTGCACGATGCGCATGCGCATTCCCTCGCCGCCGTCGCTTCGCCACGCCCGTTCGTCGTGTCCCGCCGGGTGGCATTCGCCGTGCGCCGTTCTTTCGTTTCACGCTGGAAGTATCGCCGGGCTCGCCGTTTTATCGCGGTCTCGAAGTTCGTTGCCGCGCAGTTGTACAGCGCGGGTATTCCCTCCGAAAAAATTGATGTTGTGTACGATGCCGCGCCCCGGATTACGACGGCGAACGAATGGAGCCCCGACGCGCCCGTGGTTGCGCTCGCGAACGACGATCCGATGAAAGGACGGGATCTTGTTCAACTTGCGGCGGCAAAGAGCGGACACCAGGTCGTCTTTTCCAAAGACCTGTCGTCCGACTTTCGCCGCGCTTCCATGTTCGTCTACATCACCCGGTCGGAGGGACTGGGCTCGGCGGCACTGCTGGCGATGAGCATGGGCGTGCCGGTAATTGCGAGCCGCACAGGCGGCTTGCAGGAAGTCTTTGAAGACCGGATCTCCGGTTTGTATGTGGAAAACGAACCGGCTCAAATTGCGTCGGCGATGTGCCGAATCACGAATGACGCGGAATTTGCCTGCCGGTTGATTCGAGAAGGCCGCGCGCGGGTGGCAACGCAATTTAATACGCACCGTTTGCTCGAAGGCACGCTTGCCTCGTACGCCAGGGCGCTGGGGGCATAACCGCGAAGATGCTGCTTCTCCTGCTCACGGCAGTTTTCGGGCTTCTGATCGGCAGTTTCCTGAATGTCTGCATTTACCGGATTCCGCGTGACATCTCGGTTGTAGCGCCGCGCTCATTCTGTCCGGAATGCGGATCGCCGGTTCCCTGGTTCGACAACATTCCGGTTCTGAGCTTTGCGCTGCTGCGGGGGAAGTGCAGGGCCTGCGCGAAGCCAATCGGGATCCGCTATCCAGCCGTGGAACTCACGACCGCGGCTCTTTTTGTCTGGACTGTTGCGCTGTACGGCTTGACGGTCAGCAGCGCGAAGTGGCTTCTTTTTGAATCGATTCTGATCGTTCTCTTTGTGACCGATCTCGAAGAAAGGCTGCTGCCCGACGAGTTGACATTAGGCGGAAGCGCTGTCGGGCTTATCTTTGCCTTTTTTGTCCCGGTGCCCGGGTTCCCGGGTGATCTGCTGGTGGAGTTCGGGGTTACGGCGCGCTCACTGCTTAATGCTGTGGCTGGCGCCTCGTTGCTGGCAGCCGTGCTCTGGCTCGTAGGGTTTCTCTATGCCAGGATCCGGCACCGCGATGGTTTGGGCCTGGGCGACGTCAAGTTGCTGATTCTGCTCGGAGTTTACCTGGGGTTCGAACGGGCGTTACTGGCTCTGCTCGTAGGATGCGTCGCAGGCTCTATCATTGGGCTAGGGTATATTCTGCTGACTCGCAAGCAGGCATCCACCTACCAACTGCCGCTGGGTAGTTTTCTCTGTGCCGGGGCGGCTCTCATACCGCTCATTACCCGATCTTGAAAGTTGTCAGAAAGGGCGGCCGGCAATCGTCTTGATGTATTATAGGACTTTATCGTATGAAGGAACTCCTTCAGGTGCTCACCCCGGGCGAGCCGGACTGGCTTGTAGCAACCCAGCTCGACCCGAAACGGCTTCCGGCGCATGTAGCTATCATCATGGACGGAAATGGCCGTTGGGCGAGGCAACGGAATTACCCAAGGATCCTGGGCCACAAAGCGGGTGTGAACTCGGTGCGCAAGGTTGTCGAAACCTGCGCCCAACTTGGCCTGGAGGCGCTGACTCTGTACGCGTTTTCCGTCGAAAACTGGAAGCGCCCGCGACATGAAATCGAAGGCTTGTGGCGGCTGCTGCGCTTCTATCTGAAGCGAGAGCTGCCGAACCTGATGCGCAACGATATTCAGTTGGTCGCCATCGGACGCCTGGAGTCGCTTCCAGCCGGGGTGCAAGAGGAGCTTCACTCCGTCATGGATCAGACGGCCTGCAACCGCGGTATGCGTTTGAACCTCGCGATCAATTATGGCGGCCGTACCGAACTGGTGGACGCGGTCAACACGATGCTCTACAATGCGCGCCTCGAAGGGAATCTGGACTCGCTCGAGATCACCGAGGAGGGTATCGCGGCACACCTCTATACCGCCGGAGTAAAGGATCCCGACCTGCTTATTCGTACTTCCGGCGAGCTGCGGGTCAGCAACTTCCTGCTCTGGCAGATCGCTTACGCCGAACTCTACGTCACGGAAACGCTGTGGCCTGATTTCAATCGCACCGAATTGCTCGAAGCGATTTGCGAATATCAGAATCGTGAACGGCGCTTTGGCGGACTCGCACGCACCTCTACTTCTTCTCTGGACCAGCCCGCGTCCTTTCTTCTCGAAGAAGAAGCCTTGGAACTGCCTCTCGCCTGAATTGGTGGAGAGTTCAAATAGATGAAACGCCTGATTACGGCAATCGGGCTGATTCTGCTTGCGCTCTATTTGATTTTCGCTGCCCCCCAAGCCGTTTTTATCAGCGCAGCCACTCTCTGTGGCGTGTTGTGTTATTGGGAGTACTCAGGGCTCGTCGCAAAGCATTCCATCAAGGAGCCGGGCGTATTCGGTTTTCTGATCGGGCTCGCGCTCTTGTTTTGGCCGACGCAATTGCCGGGTATCGATCTGCTCGCCGCGTTGACCCTATTAGTGCTGTTGGCTTCTGTGTTCGCGCTGCGCTACTCCGATATGCGGGAAGTTCTGCCGCAGGTTGCCTGCGCGCTTCTCGGCGGCTTTTATGCCTTTGCACCCTGGCGGTTCGCCAGGGACTTAAGGCATGAAAGTGTCCATCTCCTGTTTTTTGCGCTGGCCCTCAACTGGGCAGGCGATAGCACGGCGTATTACGTCGGAAGGTACTTCGGAAGGCACAGGCTCGCACCTGTCGTGAGCCCGAAGAAGAGCTGGGAAGGCGCCATTGCATCCGTTGCCGGTTCGGTCATCTTCGGCGTGCTGTATTTGGGCCACTTTGTTCCGCGGCTGCAGTGGTGGGAAGTCGTTGGGATGGCTATGCTCGGAAACATTGCGGGACAGTTCGGAGATCTGGTTGAGTCTGCCATGAAGCGGGGTGCGGGTCTGAAAGACAGCGGCACTATCTTTCCAGGGCATGGCGGCATGCTGGATCGCGTCGACAGCAGTTTGTTTGCACTGCCGGTGGTCTACGTTCTTTATCGTTTGCTTGAAGCCTTCAAGCAATAAAGCGAGGCTGTTTTGCTTAATGGATCGTCCGCGTTTTGCGATTCATGTAGTCCATCAGCAGGTAATTTCCGAGCGTGTACGGAGTAGTGAAGTAGGCTTTACCCCGGCACATCTCAGTCACTTTCTGGACGAATTGAACCAGCCCGTAGTCGCTGGCCAGCATAAATGTGTTGATGAGAATGCCGCGCTTCTTGCAGCGCGCGACTTCTTCTAACGTCTGGCTGATGACTAGCGGATCGAGACCGAAGGCGTTCTTATAAATACGTCCGTCATCGAGAGTCAGGGCGGAGGGCTTGCCGTCGGTGATCATGATGATCTGCCGCATGTCCTTCTTTTCCTGAGCCAGAAGCTTCTGCGCCAGAATCAGGCCATCACGCGTATTCGTGTAATACGGACCGACCTGTACTCTGGCGAGCTCGGAGATACGAAGCTCTTCCGCCGAATCATGAAAGAGAACACAGCGCAGCGAATCACCCGGATACTGCGTGCGGATCAGATGAGACAGCGCAAGCGCGACCTTTTTGGCCGGTGTGAAGCGGTCTTCGCCATACAGGATCATGCTATGACTGCAATCGAGCATGAGCACCGTGGCGCATGAACTCTGATACTCCGATTGATGAACGTGGAGGTCAGAGTACTCGAGATTCAACGGAAGGCTCAGCCCTTCGCGCTGAATGGCAGAGAAAAGAGTGGCGCTTACATCAAGGTTAAGGGTATCGCCGAATTCATAAATTTTCGCTCCGCCGCTTGCATCAATCCCGGTGGAGAGGTCGCGTGTGTCGTGGGCGCCAAAACTGGACTTGCCGAGCGAACCGAGCAGATCTTTCAGCGTCTTGAAGCCGAGAAAATCGATTGCCTTGTCGGTAACCTCAAAATGCATCCGAGTTTCGGGGCCGCCTTGCGATCCTGGCGCGGAAGGCGATTCGGGTGGGGGGCCGTCGGTATTGATGTAGCCCGCCTGCTCGAGCTTTTGCACGAGACGCTCGATGAGCTTTTCACGCTGCTGGGCGGACATCTGCTGCAGCCGTTCCAGCATTTCCTGCATCTGTTCCTGACTGAATAGCGAGCCGCTTTCGAGCGCGCGTTCGATGGCCTTTTTCAGATCTTCCAGCGTGTGCTGGTTCATCTCCGAGAACTGCAGGTACGGGTCCTGATAGCCGCTCTGGAGGAGATAGTCGGCCAGGGCGCGGAGCAGATCTTCCATCCCGATCCCGAGATCTTCTTCCGAGTATTTCGAATAAGAGATCCGCCGCATGCCGAGCTCCTTGACAGTTCAGTTGAGGTTCCGGCGTCCGCCGCCGGGGCCGCCCCGGCGGGGATCATAGCCGCGCCGTCCGAGGTCATCACGGTCGTCCCGGAGCCTCTCGTCACGCGATGAGCGCTCTCCGGCGACGAACGCCAGCTCCTCGTTCCGGCTGATGCGCTTGTGGGCATACAGCCCTTCAAGGATGAATTCCGCGGCCGAGGCGCGCATAGCATCGCTTTCGCTCTCGCTGAGGCCGAGCTTCTTGGTGTATTGCAGGAGCTCCTGAATACGGCAGAGATCGCGGAGCATATGTTCGGTCGACATTTCCTCATCGAGCCGCAGGGAGCCGCCCAGCTCGAACCACTGCACGATCTGGCGCAGGTTCACATTCTCGAAGTACGAGCTGAATACCTTGCCCACGGCGCTGCGGATCAGCTCCCGGGCGACAGCATCTCCACCCTTAAGTTCTCCCTCGTACTCCAGTTCAAGCTTTCCGGTAATGGATGGGAGCGCCGCGTAGAGATCGAGGATTCGCGGAACAGCGGTCTGCTCCTTTGTCTTCAGGGCCCGTCGCTCGGCATTCGAAACTACATTTTCGAGCACCGTAATGGGCAGGCGCTGGGATACGCCCGAACGCTTATCGACCCGCTTGTCCTCACGGGCGAGGAACGCGACTTGTTCAACTACTTCGTGAATGTAGGGCGGAACCTCAAGCTCGATGGGCGAACGGCGGCGCGTCCATGCTTCCTGCCGCGTGATGGCCATGCCGTGTTCGACCGTAAGCGGATAATGTGTGCGAATTTCACTGCCGATGCGGTCTTTCAACGGCGTAATGATCTTGCCGCGTGCGGTATAGTCTTCCGGGTTGGCGGTGAAGATCAGCGCCACGTCGAGCGGGAGACGAACCGGATATCCCTTGATCTGAACATCCCCTTCCTGCATGATGTTGAACAGTCCGACCTGGACCTTACCGGCGAGATCCGGCAGTTCGTTGATGATGAACAGTCCGCGGTTCGCCCGGGGAACCAGGCCGTAGTGAATTGTCAGCTCGCTCGAGATGTCCTGGGCGGTGCGGGCAGCCTTGATCGGGTCGATATCGCCGATCATGTCAGCGATTGTGACGTCCGGTGTAGCGAGCTTTTCGATGTAGCGGTCGTCGGCAGAGATCCACGCAATCGGAGTCTCGTCTCCAAGCGCGGCCACCTTGTCGCGGCACTGCCTGCAGATTGGCCGCAGCGGATGATCGCGAATCTCACAGCCGGCGATGTAGGCCATCTGCGGATCAAGCAGGCCGGTGAGCAGGCGAGCGATGCGCGTTTTGGCTTGGCCGCGCAGGCCCAAGAGGATGAAATTGTGACGCGAAAGGATCGCGTTCACCACCTGAGGAACGACTGTGTCCTCGTATCCCAGCACCCCGGGAAAGAGGTTTTCGCCGCGGTCGAGCTTGCAGATGAGATTGGTTCTGAGCTCTTCTTTCAGAGTTCGATCAGGATGAAGGCGTTCGGAAAAACGACTGGCGCGAAGCGCGCCCAGGGTGCGTGGCAAGTCGGAATGAATCATCAGAAGACTCGCTGGCTACTGTCACAGACAAGTCTAGCAGTGCGGAGGCGAGCGCCGTTTTGCGTCCTTCTCACGCGTTACAATGCGCTCACTCACGTGAAACTTATTCTTGGCGAACCGGAAGTAGAGAGATTTCTCTCTTGGGAAGAGCTGCTGCCGGCGATGGAAAACGCGCTGCGCGAGCTTTCGGCAGGACACGTGGTGCAACCGGTGCGCTCCGTCCTGGCGGTTCCCGAGCAGCCTGGGTGGTTCGGGCTCATGCCGTGTATTTACCGCGAGGTAATGGGAGCGAAGCTCGTAACGGTATTTCCGCAGAATGCGGAACACGGGCTGCCCACCCATCAGGCGAGCATTCATTTGTTCAGCCGCAAAACGGGCGAGCTGCTTTGCATTATGGACGGACGGTTAATCACGGCCCGGCGCACGGCGGCTGTCTCAGCGCTTGCGACGCGCGCGCTCTCACGACCGGATGCAAGGATTCTTGCGATTTTCGGCAGCGGCGTTCAGGCGAGGACGCATCTGCACGCATTGAGAATGGTCCGCAAGTTCGAGGAGGTTCGTGTCTGGAGCCGCAATCGGGAGCACGCGCTGCGGTTTGCGGCGGAAACGCATACCCGCGTAATGAGCGCGGAGGAAGCCGCTAAGGGAGCGGATGTTGTGGTAACGGTGACTCATGCGAGCGAGCCTGTTCTGCATGGCGCCTGGTTGAAAGAAGGTGTATATGTTAACGCGGTGGGCGCGGTAGGACCGGTTGCACGGGAGCTCGATGATGATGTGATGCGCGGAGCGGCAGTGGTGGTGGAATCGCGCGAAGCCGCTGAACTTGAATCGGCCGAGATCGTGCAGTCGGGTGTTCCCATTTACTCCGAGCTTGGCGAGATTCTCGCCGGATCGAAACCGAAGCCCCAGGCGAGCAAGACCGTTTTTAAATCACTTGGTGTGGCGGTAGAAGATGTTGCAGCAGCCTATCTGGTGTATGAAAAGGCGAAGCGAATTTGAGAATTTAAGTGGGTCCGTTTTCTATCTTCTCGCCCCGGCTCTATTAGCAGTACACTGTTTCCGAAGAGAGGTGAGGTATGGATAAGCCTCGTCATCCTAACGTAATTCGGACGTGGACTGTACGGCATCCTGTGCGGGGCGTGCCTCCGGTCAAGAATGAGGGTGGCAATCGCGGGCCGGTACGCGGACTTCCACAGCCGCCGCGGCAGCAGCAGCCTCCAAAAGACAAAACCACCTCAGATAAGAGCACCGGAAAGCCGACATGATCACTGCGTCGCAGATTCGTGCCGGCATGGCTATCCGTTATCAGGATCAATCTTACAAAGTAATTGCCGCCGACTACCATCCCGGGCAAGGAAAGATGGGAGGCGTTAATCATCTACGCCTGCGAAATCTTTCTACCGGCACTTTCTGGGAGCACAGCCTGCGCGCCGACCTGAAGATCGAAGAACTTCTGACGGAACGCCGGGCGCTCGAGTTTCTTTACCGCGACGGCGACACCTGCTTCTTCATGGATCCACAATCATACGATCAGATAGAAGTTCCTTCGGCGGTGATTGGAGAACAGGTTAAGTTTCTGGAGCCATCCATGCAACTGCCGGTGGATTTTGTAGAAGGACGAGCGATCAGCGTCGTGTTCCCCGACTTTATAGAGACCAGGATCGCGGACACTGCCCCTCCGCTGCATGGTCAGGCGGATAGTGCATGGAAATCCGCCCGCCTGAGCAACGATGTCGAGATTATGGTGCCGCCGTTTGTAAAGACCGGCGATATTATCCGGTTGAACCTGACGGATTTGAAATACATGGACCGCGCGAAAGCAAAGACAAGCTAGTGATCTCTTAGCGCTAGCTTCTCTAATCGTGACTTCAAAGCCGGCACCTACTGCGGCGTCAAGCGTTAGTCAGTGGCGAGTAAGAGTGGGAAGGCCGTACTGATGACGGCGTATGCAGAAACTGGCATGCTCAAGACAAAGTAGCTGCAAGTGTGTTACTTAGTAAAGGAATGGCCAGAATACCTGCAGGACCAAGCAGAGAAATCCTCGAAGCGGCGCTACAGGGTCTCGAAGCGCAAAGACATAAATTAGACGAACAAATAGCTGGAGTGCGGGCTATCTTGGGACACGCCGCTAGAACAAATCCCAAGCGCAGTAATTCCGCCACGAGCGCAGTTGCTTCCGCTGTAGCGCCTCGCAAAAAGCGCGTTCTGAGCGCTGAGGCTCGCAAACGGATCGCGGCCGCCCAGAAAAAGCGATGGGCTGCCGTTCGAAAAGGGCGACGATAGGAGCCTGGTGGAACTGCCGTCGCTCGAGTCTCTGACGCGTGCGACCGAAATAGTTGGCGCCGCAATGCGGCCCACAGCCGAATACACATGGCCGCTCTTGAATGCGCGGGCAGGGGTCGAGGTTTGGGTTAAGCACGAGAATCACTCGCTGGTTGGGGCGTTTAAGATTCGCGGCGCGCTGGTTTACATGCATTGGCTGGCACAAACCCAGCCGGATGCGGGCGGAGTTGTCACCGCGACACGCGGCAATTATGGCCAAGCCATCGCGTTTGCGGCAAACCGCTACGGTCTAAAGGCCGTTATCGTCGTACCGTTCGGGAATAGCCGCGAGAAGAATCGTGCCATGCGAGCGCTGGGCGCGGAACTCATCGAGCACGGTGACGACTTTCAGGCGGCAAGTGATTTTGCAGACCATTTGGCCCCGGAGCGTGGTTATCATCGCGCGCCCTCTTTTCACGAATTACTCGTGCGTGGAACGGGAACTTATGCTCTGGAGTTCTTGCGCAATACTCCCGAACTGGATACAGTTTACGTGCCGATTGGGCTCGGATCGTCGATTTGCGGCATGATGGCGGCTCGCGCCGCACTCCATCTTAAGACGCGTATCGTCGGTGTGGTGGCAGCGGGATCGCCCGCCTACAGCATTTCATTTCAAGAAAGAAAGCCGGTTAGCCATCCTTCGGAAACGCTGTTCGCGGACGGGCTGGCCTGCCGGGTGCCACATCCGCAAGCACTGCGGCTGATTCTGAACGGCGTGGAACGCATTGTGCAAGTGACCGACGACGAAATCGCGGCCGCCATGCTCGCACTATTCGAAGATACGCATAATGTCGCGGAAGGCGCGGGTGCGGCTGCGTTCGCCGGACTCATGCAGGAGCGCGAGAGGTTGCGCGGCAAGCGCGCGGGAATTGTCCTGAGTGGAGGAAATGTCGACAGCGATGTGTTTGCCTCCGTGCTGACGAAGGAAGCGGCAAGGCGAACAGCGGCGACCGGATTTGACCGCAAGGACCGGAGCGTTTTCTGACCCATTATTCGCGAACATATTGGTAGCGATCGCGTGTTCGCTGAATATGACTAGAAGTTTCGAAACGACGGGTAATCTCTTCGACGAGCTGCCGCACGACGACGCACCGAAGCAGCCGCTTGCTCCAGGTGCGGTTATTCTCCGTGGCTTTGCCGCACGCGATGCAATGACACTCTGGGACTCGCTGCAGTACATCGTCGCCGCGGCACCCTGGCGTCACATGACCACCCCGGGCGGCTTTCGTATGTCTGTAGCGATGACCAATTGCGGTGCGGCGGGCTGGATCAGCGATGAGAGCGGGTATCGGTACGGTCCGGTTGATCCCATCACGGGCATGCACTGGCCGGCCATCCCAGATTCTTTCTTGGGTGTTGCAGCGCGGGCTGCGGCCGAAGCCGGATACGATGGGTTTGAGCCGGATGCCTGCCTAATCAATCGCTATGAGCCGGGTGCACGGCTGACTCTACATCAGGATAGGAATGAACGGGATTTCCGGCAGCCAATTGTTTCCGTTTCGCTTGGATTGCCGGCAGTCTTTCTCTTCGGAAGTAACACACGAAAGGACCGGCCACGCCGGATTCGGCTGGAAAGCGGCGATATTGTGGTTTGGGGCGGACCCTCCCGGCTGGCCTTTCATGGCGTTGCACCGCTGGCCGATGGCGATGACCCGCTCACCGGGCGCTGCCGCATCAATCTGACGTTTCGGAAGGCTCTCTAGCCTTCTTGAGTCTTCGGTCCGCTGAGAAGCGCGACCTCATCATCAGTTCCGTTGTCGCGGCAGCACATCTACTTTCGCCGGAATTTCGATTTGCGAGGGAACGGTGATGGACTGGCCCCGGACGAGATAGGGCTTCATGACGTCGGGGTTCTGATAGGCGAGATCCGTGCCATCATCGATGGCGAGCAGGGTGTAACGGCCAGGTGGGATATCGGAAAGAGTAAACGTGCCGTCGCTGTCGCTTTGATCACGGCGAATCAGCGCGATTTGCGCGGGATCTTGCGGAAGCAGCAGAACCATTACGGCGGGCATTGGCTTGCCGTCTCTTACCGCGATGCCATCGAGTTTAGGAAGCGCAACGGACGCAGCAAGGACTGCGAGCTGGAGCGAAGTCCCCGCTGGGATATCGATGACATCACCTGAATTGGTGCGGCCTTTCGTAGAGATGGATTTAACGTAGAAGCCAGGTGCGTTAAACAGGACGAATTCGTAACGGCCAGGCGCAGGCGGCGGGCTCTCGCACGAAAACGAACCGTCGGGTTGAACGGGACAGTTTAAAGTGTCCCGATAATTCGAAAGTTGAAGGGATGCGCCTTTGACCGGTTGGCCGGCAGACTCGAACGTTATCTGGCCGGAGATCGTGGCATCAGGCCTGTTTGGGAAGCTGATCACGGAGCCGGTGGAGAGGTCGACGCTCTGTCGAACGGTGCGCGGTGGATTTCCTTCTGTAAAACGCTGGAGTTGTACATCATAGTGGCCCGGCGCGATGGCGTTCAGTTCGTAACCATCGGGGCCACCCACCAACGGAGCACCTGTGTAGATTTGAAAACCGCCGGGACCTTTGACAATAGCTAGTGCTCCCACTCCGATGCCGGGTTGCGCGTCGAATCCAGTTACGCGCGCGTGAACAGCGGGTACAGCACGAACACTGATCTGCGCGGTTACGGAAGCGCCTTCGCCGAGTGTGATGAGCTGGGCCGCCGACGGGTCTGTGGTGTCGCCGTAATAAGTAATGGGATACGCAACGTCGAGACCGGAGGGAGGTTCGATGACCTGCGCGGCGTTTTGGCCACCGCCTGTATAAACTGTGACCGGAGATTGCGCGTACCAAGGATGAGCTGTGACTGCGATGAAATACGTGCCGGGCGCCAGATGTGCAAAATGGAACGCACCGGAGTTAGACGTGCTCGTGGAACCGGACTGAATCACCTCAGGAGCACCGTTTGAGATCGCCTTCCGGAGCAACTGTACCTGTGCAGACGAGACGGGCTCTCCTTCTTCGTCGAGCACTGTACCCGAAATGCGAGCGAATGCCTGAAGCGGGAACACGATGTTTTCGGAATCGAGGCCGGGTCCGATCGCGATGGCAGTAGAGAATTGCTCATGCTGCTGATAGAGCTGAATTGGTCCGCTGCGCCGCTGGGCACCAAGGGAGTACTTGCCACGGGGCAGATTGGTAAAGAGAAAGCGGCCGTCTGCGCCAGTAACGGCGGCCAGCGGTTGGGCGCGATGCTCAACCGGGGCGATGCCAACCAGGACGTTATTGAGCGGGCGATTGGTTGCGTGCTCGAGTACAGTGCCGCTGATGGTATATGTTGCGGGCGCTTGCTGAAAGGCGGCCGCGAAAACCGGGGCCAGAAACCAGGCCGGCAGCGCCTTCAATAGCGGGCACATCAGTTTGCCCCTCGCTGGACGACATCGAGCGCGAGTTCGGCTTTCTGGTTTGCGCTGAGAGTGATCTGCTGGCCGGCAAGGCCGCGGAGCGCGTCGGGATTAGCGTATTCCAGGCCCTCGATGTTAGAAAACGCGTAGACGCGGTATTCCCCCGGCGGCAGGTTCGGGAAGACGCGTTCGGAGGCGGCGTTCTGGTACAGGATTCGCGGTTCAAAAGAACGGTTGTCCGAAGCCAGAATGACAGCAACGGTCGAGGCGGAGTCCTGCGTGTTCAATTTGACGGTCAGGATCGCGCAGTCGTTGCGAAAACTGACATCGATCGGTGCGTGCTGTCCACCGGGTGAAACGACGAAATCATCGCGCATGAGGTCGGCTGAACCGGAAGTGATCGAGTCAATGCAGCCGTTTCCGAACGCCTGGGCGACTACGGTGTAGGAAGCCGGGAGTATGTCGCGAACCGAGAGCGAGCCGGGCGGCTCGCCGGGCGCGGCACCGGCGAAATATTCCCTACCGTTGGTATCGAGGTTGCGCGGAACCAAGCGGAGCTGCAGATTCGGATTCCCTTGATCCGGGCTGTTCGCCACGCGAACGGGGACAGGCGGGACCGGCTGAAGCGAAACGGCAACATTCTGAATGTTCGCGCTGCGGACGTCTATGGATTGCTCTCCGTAGTTTAGGGTGTTGTTTTGACCTTCTGTTAGAAAAACAATCTTCCAGGAGCCGGCGGAAATAGCGGGCAGCACCCAGCGGCCTGTCTGCTGATTGACCTGGGCAAAGATGCCCGTCTGTTCACCATCTGCGGTTTCAATAGCGGGTTGGTTCATCGGGCCGACAGGCGCCACGACCCCACTGACTCGGAATGCGGGAACGGGCTGGAGTGTGAAGTCAATCTGCGCATGGTCGCCAGGTTTGAGCTGGATCGCTTGAGCGGAAGACCTGTTGGGTGCATTGGGATAGAACTGTGCCGGGTAGACTTCGAGCGGGACGTGATTGGGAGTTTGCAAATCACCGGTGAAAGCGAATACCTTTTGTTGGTTCACGCGGATGAAGTAGCTGCCAGGAACCAGGTTTTCGAGGGCATAATTGCCGTCTTCGTCGGTTCCCATGCCACAACTGGTCGTGGTACGCTTCCGGCCGTTCACGATTTGCTCTGACAGACACTCCACATTGATGTTTGGGATGGGTTCGCCTTGGTTGTCGACTACGCGGCCCGTGATAGTGGCCGCGGGGACGAGCGTCAACGATAGCGGCTGCGTGGCGGCGCCGACTATGATTGCCGATCCGGATCCCCTGAATGGATTCGGAGCAATTTGACTTGGTTCGAAGAAGCCTGGCTTCTGGGCGACAGCATTGTACTGGCCTTCGAGTACGTTCTCGATCCGGAAGCGACCATCGGAACCGGTAAAGGCAGCGTACTGCGCTCGCCCTTGCAAATGAACCAGCGCACGCCGGATCGGTTCGCCGGTCAATAAGTTGGAGGCGGTCCCGGTAACTGTATAGGTGTTGTTGCCCTGCGAAGGCATGCGCTGCAGTTGGCCGGTGTAGACTTGCTGGCCTGCGTAAAGGGAAATGCAGCACGCTGCTGCGATCAGGACGGGAAACGGGGCGGCGCGCATGCGAATCTGTAAAGGTTAGAAGCCGGAGTAGAGAAGCAGGTTCCCGGAATCTACTGGCCAAGTCTTATTGCGACACGCGTTTCGCAGTGTATTCGATTGTCTGGCTCGCGAAAGGTACCTCCACCTTAAATTTGATCTGGTCACCCTCCACCTTGCCTCTGTAATTAAGCTTGCCTTCGTTTCCTTGAATGCTTACGGTGATTACGAATGAGATGTTGTCGCCGTCGATCTTGCCATCCTCTATTGCTGACTTACCGAATATATAACTTCGGCCATTAACCTGGACGTTTCACCACTGCCTTTTCCATTTGCGCCACCAACCTGTATCCCCGAGCTGCAAAGCATCCCAGGCAGCATCCATCGCATTCGGGCCTCCGCGCAGAATGGCTTCACGCGTGACGGCAGGCGGCAGGATCACCAGCGCGGTGAAACGATCGAACACTTCGGCCCTTTGCGATCCCTGGGTTCGTGCGAGCAAGTGCCAGAGAGTCAGCGCATCACGTGGCCGGGATGCGGAAAGCGCACTGTCGAGGGCGGCTGAGCTTCCGGTCGATTCAAACCGGGCCATGGCGCTGATCAACGCAGCGGGGGCATCGAGGAAGTACGGCGGATCAGGACCGCGGCCGGGCCGCGTGGTGCAGGCGGCACCGGCAGGAATAAAGGACTCGGTATTATGCCATTGAAACGCTACCCACCCGGTTTCGACGGTCAGAAATCCAGTGCCGCCAGAGTCAACATGCAAGGTGTATTGGCAGCCCAGGTCAACGGTTCTTGCCGACGGCGTATCGACGACGAAGTTTGTAGGGGGCGCCCAGATAAAGGCGTGAATGGTGCCACGGTCGAGCGCGAGTCGCTGCTCACCGCCGGGGGCTGAGAGCACACGCAAGCGCGTGTCCGGTCGGATATCGACCATTCCGACTAAGTCGGATTGTATCGTTGCCTGAGTGGAGGCGGCGGTTTCGATAATTTGACCGGTGTGGACGGCGCTGGGCTTGCTGCCGGCAAGAGATAACTGCCAGGAAGTTACAGGTCCCACCGTGTGGATTCGCTCGAGGAAAAGCGCTGCGGCGGCGCCGAAAACTATGACGGCCGCAGCCGCCAATTTCCACCCGCGCCACGCTTGCGATTTGTTCGATGCAACGGGCGTGAGCGGCCGGCGTCTGTCTTCAGGCAATTGAAGCTGGCCGAGGAGCTGTTCCAGGCGGACGATCTCTGGTTCCGGCTCGCCGCTTCGATCCCAGAGATAATCTTCGTTCATAATCCTTCCTTACGTTCCAGGTGGGCGCGCAAGAGTTTCATGCCGCGGCACAGGTTCACGCGCACGGAATCCGGAGTGAGACCGGTGCGCGCCGCGATCTCAGGCCCGGTCATTCCTTCTACAAGCCGAAGGATCAACGTTCCCCGATAGCTTTCGGGCAAGCGCTGGATTACAGCGAGCACAGCAAACGCTTCACCGTCAGGCTGCGTCCGTCCGGGAAGGGACGCGCGCGGCTCGGATGTAATTCTTTTGCTGCGCAGATGGTCTGTCGCCGTCCGGCGCGCAATGGCGATGAGCCACCCGCAAAAGGCTGCAGGCTCGCGCAATGCGGGCAGGCGTTCCATGGCTTTTAAGAACACGTCCTGCACGAGATCTTCGGCATCGTAATAAGAGACATGAGACAGAAGAATCCCGTGGACGAGGCGTTCGTATTGCTCATAGAGCGTGCCAAAAGCCGCGCGGTCGCCGCTTTGCGCGGCTCGAACCAACGTGGCTTCCTGCGAGCGAGGCTCGATCACGGTGAGCACGAAGGCTATCAGCTTGAGTCTACTGCCGTGCGAGCGCAGCCTGTTCGGTGTTAAGTACGGAGTCCACTTCGGCATCCGCCGGTATGTGGAAATACTGTTTGACGGCCGCCCACTGAACAGAATTCTTGTCGAGCGGGACCACAACGGCGGTGGCGTAGTCCTTATAGTCCGGGTTGGTTGCCACCAGCTTGACGGCCCAGATACCTTGTTCCGGCCACGTGCGTGCAAGTGCGAATGTCCCTGGTTTTGAAAGAGGCATGAGTTTTAAGGGGATACTGTTGCGCGTTCCGTTCATGACGCCTTCCGCGCTAGCCGTGACGGTTGTTTTCTCCGGTGAACGGCAGGCCGCGACCTGCACCACGAGCAGCGCGTGCTTCGCGACGGCTTCGGGATTGGCCGACGGATTTTCGACCTGGAGAAGCAAGGCGCCTGCGAAGAGCGGCGCAGCCAAAATCGATAGGCTGAGCAGGGGCTTCCCGAGTGTACGCATGTCTTCTAGCTCCTTTGCAGAACTTCTTGAAAAGCTCTGAGGAGAAGACGGGGGCAGCCGCCTGACTGTTAACGGAGAGGTGCCGGACCTCGCTTGACACGCAGCAGCGGGATCAAATATCCTGCCCATGACCCAACGTGAGCGATTCCGGGCAGCAGCGAACTTTGGCGGTCGAATCGGGCCGGTGGAATCGGGCCGGTGGAATCGGAAGAGGTGATGCATGAAGCGACGGTTGGTGCGGTCAGCTTTTGTGATCCTGGTTACTGCAGGCTCGCTGGTCTGCGCTCAACAATCGCAGGAAGCACCTGCAGCGAGCGAGGCGGCTCAAAAAAACATTCTGCGAATTGCCAAGCAAGTACAGAGCGAGATTCTGAAATTGCCGCAATACGGTGTGTTCGATGATATTCACTTCGGGATCAAAGGGGAAGATACGGTGATACTCCGCGGGCAGGCATCGCGCCCTGTTCTCAAATCTTCCGCTGAGAACGTGGTAAAGAAAATCGAGGGCGTCAAAACGATCCAGAACGAAATCGAGGTCTTGCCGGTCTCGCCCAATGATGACCGCATTCGAGCTGCCGTTTACTACAGGATTTATAGCCAGCCGACGCTACAGAAATACACCTCCAATCGCGGGGGCAGCGCCCGGATGACGGGACGAAGCAGCGTCGCGCGAACGATGGGAATTACCAACGACCCTCCGATCGGATATCACGCGATTCACATTATCGTCAAGAACGGTAACGTCAACCTGAAGGGCGTGGTGAACAATAACAGCGATTCGGCGATTGCCGAGATGCAGGCCAACCAGACGCCGGGCGTTTTCAGCGTCGATAACGACCTCTATATCGCCACTCAGGAAAAGTGACGTGGGTTGTACGCGGCGGCAAGGTTAAGAGCCACGCTTGGGAAATTCTACCTGAACGCCCAGGGCATTAAGAAAATCTCTGATCGCACTTTCCGCATTCCGTTGCGCCTGGTCAAGAATGCCCATCGCCAGCGCGGCGGAGCGAACCTCGTCGAGCGCCCGCAGCCGGGCCTTGTGTTCGAGCTCAGGGTCGAAGGGAACCCAGGGTGTCCACCATGTGATCTGACGATCCCAAATCTTGATTTGCTTTTCATCCAGATAGGTGTCGATCAATTTGGCGGAGGGCAGATTGATCATGACCTTACGTTCATCAGAGAACAGGAAGTCCCTCGGTTTAAGCTCGGCCAGATCGACTCCCGCCAGCGCCTCACCCTGCACGATGAGGAGAATCGACTCGGAACCAAGGGGGACTTTCGGTTCAGTCAGGCCGACAACACGCTGAATGCTGTAGCGAACGGTGACGAGTTGTTTCAACTGTTTGATCTGCGTGATGACCGATGGCGTATCGAGGGAGCGACTGCCCCAGCGCGCCTTCGAGAGGTAAATGGATGCGAAAGCCACAACCAGGGCGAGCGCCAAAAGATTGGTTGAGACGATGGCGGTCACTTTCCACTTCATGCGAGCGTAGTGTAGCGTGTCTGGCGGGAGATATGCTGTATGGCGAGGCTGGGCTGAACGTGTTTTCGGCCGACGGATTAGGAGAAACGATGAGCTATTCGAGACGGGATTTCGGAAAGGTTCTTATGACAGCTCTGCCCGCGGGCATGGCGCTGGGAAGGATCAACTCAACCGTTGATGGTGTCCGGTTGGGAGTATGCACCTACAGCTTTCGCGAGTTGCCGCGTGTGAATGGCGATGCGCTGGGACCCGTTATCCAGGCTCTGAAGGAATGCAACGCCGGGATTTGCGAGTTGTTTTCGCCTCAAATCGAGCCCGAAAATGTGATGCTTACCAAGTTGCTGCATGAGCTGACGACTCCCGGACCGGACGGGAAACTGCCGAGCATGCAGGAAGCTGGTGCGAAGTATCGGGCTGCAATGCACAGTCCGGAAGCCAAAAAGTATCGTGAAGAACTGCGCCAGTGGCGGCTGACGACACCCATGGACCACTTCAAGGCGGTGCGGAAGCAGTTCGATGAGGCGGGTGTCGACATCTACGCGTACACGCTTAACTTTTCGAGTGACTTTACGGATGAAGAACTCGACAAGTGTTTCCAGCAGGCCAAGGCATTGGACGTGAGGGCGATCGCTTCGTCTACGCAGGCCAGCATGCTGCCGCGCCTGAAACCACTGGCGGAGAAATACAAGATTTACGTGGCCGTGCACGGACACAGTGATACGAAACATCCCGACGAATTTTCGTCGCCGGAGACGTTTCAGAAAGCCCTGGACATGTCGAACTGGTTCCGCGTGAACCTGGATATTGGACATTTCTCCGCGGCAGGGTTCGACCCCGTTGCTTACATCACGGAACATCACGATCGAATCACTCACCTTCACATCAAGGATCGAAAGAAGAACGATGGCCCGAACGCGCCGTTTGGAGAAGGTGATACGCCGATCAAGGCAGTGCTTCTGTTGCTTAAGGAGAAGAAGTACCCGATACCAGCACTGGTCGAGTACGAATATAAAGGCGCGGGAAGTCCGGTTGAAGAAGTAAACAAGTGCCTGGCGTATATGAAATCTGCGCTGCAGGGTGCGTAGACTTCCTGACTGCGACTTTTTACCGGGCGAGAGCCGGCAGATCCCGAATCAAAGAAAGGCGCGGGGAGAGAATCCGCTCCAGATTCCGGGAGAAAATCTGGCCGGCCTGCTCCTGGTCGAGGCCGAGCTCATACAGAGCCGTCGATTGCTGCTCCAGGATGGCGGCATGCCAGCCGCGTGGGAAGAAACTGGAATCCGTTCCGAACAGCAAACGGTCCACCCCCAGCAAATCGATGGCGCGGGTGAAAACGGTCCGCAGATTGAGTCCTTCATAGGCCATCCAGTGGTTGCTGCTGGAGGTGTCGAGATAGATGTTGGGACAGAGGTCGGCCACCATCAATGCTTCACGAAGCAGACCCGCGCCGAA
Source organism: Acidobacteriaceae bacterium (assembly GCA_019233755.1). GTDB lineage: Bacteria > Acidobacteriota > Terriglobia > Bryobacterales > Bryobacteraceae > Bog-105. Next base: position 96,559 of record JAFAMD010000019.1, read on the forward strand.
GTGGGGAACGACAAAGCGAATCTGCGGGAATTGAAGCGCTACCGGATGAAGGTCGAGCGGATTCGAAAAGCGGAGATCGAATGGACTGCCCAGCCCGAGCTTCTTGCGGAATCCGACGCTGAGGGCGCCGCAGTGAACAAACACCACCATGTTGTGATCTGAGGTGAGTTGAAGGATGGGAGCCAGGCGCTCGTCGGCAATGGAAAATTTATGCATGGCGGGGAACAGACATACGCCATGGAGACCGGGGTTGTTTGCTGCCGCCCGCATGCGCTCCAGCGCATCCGCCTGCGTCGGATCGAGCGTGAAATAGCCGAAGAAACGATTGGGATTCGCGGATGCGGCCGCGGCGACGCTCGCTTCATCACCGGGAATACTGGCGATCAGGCAGAGTCGCTGGACACCGCGGCGATCCATTTCGACAAGCCACTGCTTAGCGAGTCCCGTCGAATTGTTCGCGGGGATGTCCCAATTAAGCAGAGGGCCGAGCGCTTCGGCCCCGTCCAATTTCTTGAGCTGCGCCAGGGCGGCGAAAAAATGGTGCGAGAAGAAATGTACGTGCGCGTCGTTGACCGGGAGGTCGCCCCACGGGGTTTGAGCCATGATGCAAGCGTAGCGCCGTTATTCTAGGGCTTGCTCAGCGTTTCCGAAATCGCTTTCACCGCGAGCGGATCCATGACGGCGTATCCAGCCGGGTTCGGATGGACACCGTCACTACTCAAATTCGCTTTCAACCTTGCCGCTCGTCGACCATGGCGGAATAAAAGTCGAGATAGGTAGCTCTGGTATCGGAGGCATACTGTTTGATCCATTCGTTGAGCGCGGCGATCTTACTCGCGGGCTGGACCCCGGGCCGCCAGGGATAGTCGTATGCCGGCAATACGGAGGCCAGCACAATGCGGATGCCGTTGGCCTTCGCCAGCTCGCACATCGACATCAGGTTTTCTTCGATCATTTGCGGAGTTGACGGTCCGGTGTTTCCGGCAATGTCGTTGGTGCCGGCCAGAATCACTACAACTTTGGGCTTGAGGTCGATAACATCGGGCCGGAAGCGAACCAGCATCTGCGGGGTAGTCTGCCCGCTGATGCCACGCCCGACGTAGCCGTTGCTTTCGAAGAACTTGCTGTCCATCCTCGCCCAGTTCTCGGTAATGGAGTCGCCCATGAAAACAACCCGGCTATCACCAGGGGCAGGCGGCCCGAGTTTGGCGTTCGCGGCGCGATATTTCTCGAGATCGGCCCAATCTTTGCGGAGCCGATCCTCGGCCTGTTGCCTGCGCTTCTCCTGTTGCTCGGGAGTAGGCCGTGGATGGGCGCTTTCCGCGGCGGAAGAAGTGGCCGTTTGCGTTTGCGCACGCGCCGGGGTAAGGCTCGCTCCGATTAGCAGGAGCGTCGATAGCAAGAGATGTTTGATCATGTTTAACAGAAGTTAAGCGACACCTCCGTTTAATGTACAATTTGGCAGGTTGTCGACCGGTAGTTTTATGTCAGTTAAGGCAGGTGTTATCTTCAAGCGGGCGCAGTATATTTTTGCAGAATAGCTTCTTTGATCCGCTTGCGGCTTTCTGCGTCGGGCACATTCGATTCCTTTTCGATGGCTGCGATCTGATCGGCGAGTTCCGAATCCCCCACGGCGTTGCGAATCCAGTTCGAATAATCGCCCCGCTTCAGGTGAAACTGCCATGTTTCCGCATCGATGCCTTCCGCCACCTGAACAAACATGTTCAGGTTCTGTATAAAAAGGTCCATCTTGTCTTGCGGCCCGCGGAAACGAAACCGGCGCTCGCCCTCAAGCTGGCCTTCTGCATACTTGCGGCGGTGCCGTAAATGTTCGGTGCGCGGAGGCTCGGCTTTAAAGCGGATCACCTGCCGCTCATCGACTTGCCACAGTAATGCTTCGCCGCGCGGCAGATCTGAACTTTCGGCATCGGGAACCGCGGCTTCTACAGTCTTGCCGAAATCGTTCATCAGTTTGCGCGGTTCACGTCCCACGAAGATAGCCGTGTTGATGCGTCGTAACGCGGCCGGCGAGACATGCTCGGGATGCACTGTGATCAGAATCAGATTGGAGAATTCCTCCGCCAGCGCGGTTTGCGTGAAAGCCCACTCGCGCGGCAGGACGTGATGCGCCTCGTCGATTACGAGCCAGTGCGGCCGACCGACTTGCAAACGGAACTTTTGGATTTCGCTGATCAGCGATGAGAAGTAAACGGGGCGATCGGCCGAAGGCACGCCGACCATGTTCACGACTACTTCGGCGCCCGGATCCTCTAGCACCTGTTTGACATGTTCGATGGAGGGCGGTTGTTTTTCGTCGCCAACAGTGCGGCATCCAGGAAGGTTTTCGTAATCACCTTCCGGATCTAACAAACATATCTGGTATTTTTTTTCGATCATTCGCTCCAGCAGGGCCGTTACAAGAGTTGACTTCCCGCTGCCCGACTGCCCGCATATCAGGAGATTACGCGCGTAACCCGGCAGCCATACGTCGCCCGAAGGCGACTTGCCGATGAGGATCGCATGGATATCGCACCGGGGGCGTATCTCAGACGCATCGTTTTCAATCAGCTTTTCGATCAGTTGGGCGACTCCTGCGCCGCGCGCTGCCTCGGTTACGAAATCCGCTCGCTCTTTCAAGGCGGGAATGGCATTTGCGACCGCTACTGCACATTCGCAACTGCTTAGGAACGCGTGATCGTTTTCAGCATCTCCAACTCCAACGACGTTGTGAGGTGACAGTTTGAGTTCTTCGAGAGCTGAACAAAGCCCGGTCATTTTGTTCGTACCCGAAGGCAAGATCATGACCGCCTCTTTATTGAAGATGATCTGCAGTTCAAGTCCGGCTTCCCGGATTGCGTCTACCGCCTGCTGTTCGAACGGATGCCAGGTAGCGATGATCACATCGCCGATGCTGATGTTGTTGACGCCCCGCTTGCGAAGGCTCTCGACGAAGCTTTCGGGCGGGCGCTCAGCCAGGACTGTTTTCTCGCGAGTGGCGGGATTGTATAAAACGGCACCGTTTTCTGCTACTACACGTTCGCACAGGTCCAGCCGCGGAAAGACTGATTGTAAATCGGGCAATTCGCGCCCGGTGACCAGAATCAGCTTGCGGCCAGAGTGGGTGAGACGTTCGAGGGCTCGAACGGTTGGCTCACCTACTGCGCCATCATGCGCCAACGTCCCGTCGTAATCAGAAGCAAGCGCGAAGTATCGCATCAGCTATGTCCCGTCAGCTTGCGGCGCAAAGATTTTTTCTGCGGGAGCGTTTCCGCTCGAACCTGCTTCGGCCACTTCCTTCAACTCTTCACCCATAATGATCGCGCTTACCGGGTAATCGCGCCGATGCCGAGCCCCGGTTGCATGAAGGCCCGCTCACAAATTAGACCGGGGGTAAACCGGAATTTGTCCGGCGAGTTTGGTTACAGAACGGTAAAAACGATGCCGGCTGCGCCGGGCCAGCTTGTCGTAGGGTGGTTTTATGCCTGTTACGCACAATCTCCGGCAGGTGATTCGTGTTCATCGCAATGCTCCGGGGTTCACAATTGCTGTTGTCCTGATTGTTGCTCTGGGAATCGCCGCGAACACGGCCGTTTTCACACTGGTGAACTCTGCACTGCTTCGGCCTTTGCCGTACCGCGACCCCTCCTCGCTGGTGTTCGTCAGCGCGGCTGATCGGGGCGATGCAGAGGGCAGCGGCTGTTTATCTTACCCGCATTTCAGCCTTGTCGCCGGACGAAGTCGCGGGTTCGAAGACATTGCTGGATTCACAAGCGAGAACTTTAACTTCACCACCGGAGACGAAGCGGTCCAACTCCAGGCGGCGCGAGTTTCCTCGAACTTCTTTCGCGTCCTCGGGATAAACATGGCAATGGGGCGCGGCTTCACCTCCGATGCGGACAAGCCGGGAGGAAGGCTTGTCGCGGTTTTGAGCGATGCTTTCTGGCGGCGCCGTTTGAGCGGTAACCCGGAGATTATCGGGAAGCCCATTACGCTTGACGCCAAGTCTTATACGGTTGTGGGTGTCCTGCCTCCCTGGTTCAGATTTGCTTCTCTAGGCAATGAGACGGAAGTATGGACAACCCATATCGATGAGCTGAACCTGATGAGTCCGCAGCAGATTCAAGCGGGCGCCTGCTATCTGGCTGCAGTTGCGCGGCTGGCACCCGGATCTTCCATTGGGGCATCCCAGGCCGAGATGGATGTTCTCAACCGGCAGTATCTGCGGGAGTATCCCAAGCTTGCTGACGCAGATCCAAAGAGGCCTGTCCAAGTTACGCCGCTTCGAACGAAGTTCGTGAACAGTTTTCGATCGATGTTTCTGATCCTCTCGGCCTCGGTCGGGATCGTACTGCTGATTGCCTGTGCGAACGTAGCGGGACTCCTGCTTGCGCGCGGACTAAAGCGAAGAAGGGAAATTGCCATCCGCATGGCCATGGGCGCGTCGCGGAAGCAGGTGATTACCCAATTGCTGACCGAAAGCGTGGTGCTTGCACTGTTGAGCGGAATGCTCGGTCTTGCGCTGGGCGTTGCCGGCACTCACGCCCTGGCCCATTTTGCAGCGAAGCAGATCGGACCGGCGAGCGGACTCGAGACGACAGTGGACTGGCGCATTGCCGTCTTCGCCGTGGGTGTCTCGATAGCGACGGGTCTGCTGTTCGGTCTCGCCCCGGCGCTGCAGTTCTCAAGAGCGGATGTGGGTGCCGCTTTACGTGAAGAGGGTCGAGGCACCGCGGGCGCCCGCACAAAAAATCTTTCGTGCAATTTGCTGGCCGGCGGGCAAATTGCTTTGTCGCTTGTGTTGTTAGTTGCCGCCGGCCTGCTCATTCGAAGCTTCATACGCTTACAGAGGCAGCCACCAGGGTTCGAGCCGAGCGGCGTGCTGACGATGAATTTGACCCTGCCGCCTGCGAAGTACTACACGCCAGCCCAAATGATCGAATTCTATGATCGGCTTCTCGAACGCGTGGAAAGCGTTGCGGGTGTGCGGGCAGCCGCTGTTTCTTCCGCGCTGCCGGTCAACGTTGCTCGGCTTACCCCAGTGCTCATTGAAGGGCAGGCGCCCGTTCCCCTGGCAGAGCGCCCCATCCTCATCATCCAGACGTTCACCCCCTCCTATCTCCGCATCATGCAGATACCGCTGATTCGGGGCCGCTTCTTCAGCGCATTCGATAAACATGACAGCGCACGCGTGATTATTGTCAATCAAAGTTTTGTAAACCGTTATTTCCCGCGCCAGGACCCCATCGGAAAGCACGTTTGGCTGGGCAGGATGACCACGCCCGCGCAAATCGTCGGTGTGATTGGCGATATCAAGAACGTCAGCCTGTCCGCCGGCGCCCAGCCAGAAATCGATATCCCGTTTGCTCAGTTGCCCTGGGGAAGGATGAATCTGCTGGTGCGTGCGAGCACCGGCGATCCAAAGGGCCTCACCGATGCTATCCGGCTTCAAATCGCAAAAATAGACCGCGATCAGCCCGCGACAGCGATAAAGACCATGGATGAATTGCTCACCGATGCAAGCTCGCAACCGCGGGTGATCATGGCTCTGCTTACGGCGTTCGCAGGGTTCGCGTTTATGCTTGCAATCGTGGGCTTGTACAGCGTGCTTAGCTATTCCGTGGCACAGCGCAGGCAGGAGATGGGCGTTCGCATGGCGCTGGGCGCTACACGGCGAGATGTGTTGACGCTGGTGCTCCGCCAGGGTGCCGTGCTCGCTGTTGCCGGTATCGTTGCGGGTGTCGGGTGCGCACTGGCAGTTACCCGCCTGATGGACAATCTGGTCTATGGCGTAAGAACCATAGATCCATTTACGTTTGTGCTCGTACCTGCTCTTTTTTTGGCGTCGGCTTTGACGGCCACCTGTATTCCGGCGCTTCGCGCGACGCAGGTAGATGTCGCGGAAGTGCTAAAAGAGGAGTAGTCGTGGCAGTTGCGGCCCGGGCACTTTCAGCAAAATTTCAGATTTCAAGCGTAACCTGATGCTGAATCCGTATCACCATACGAAAGGCGAAACCATGAAATCCGTCCGGAGTGGCCTGCTGTTTGGCGTCTTCTTGTGCGCAGCCTCAAGCCTGATCGCTGCCCAGAATCTGAAAGTGATTGGTTCGATCAAAATAGGCGGCACGGGAGGATGGGACTATCTCACTGCCGACTCGCCGAATGGCCGGCTTTACGTTTCGCACGGAACGCAGGTGGAAGTGATCGATCTCGCTAGCAACACGCTTGCGGGGAAGATTGCGGGCATGAACCGTATCCACGGCATAGCGATTGCCAACGACCTTGGGCGAGGGTTTATTACCGACGGCGGCTCCAACGAGATTGTAGTTTTCGATTTGAAAACACTTGCAGTCCAGACCAAGGTGAAGGCCGGCACCAACCCGGACGGCGTTGTTTACGATCCTTCAAGCCAACGCGTGTTCGCATTCAACGGCCGGAGCCAGAATGCGACGGTAGTGGATGCCTCGAATTCAAGCGTTGTCGGAACGATTGCCCTTGACGGGAAACCTGAATTCCCAGTCGCGGACGGACGTGGAAACGTCTACGCCAACATCGAAGATAAGAGTGAAATCGTCGCCATTGACGCAAAGACTCTCGCGGTGAAAGCGCATTGGCCTCTAGCTCCCTGTGAGTCGCCATCGGGGTTAGCGATTGATACGGCGAACCGGCGGCTTTTCTCAGTCTGCGACAACAAGATGATGGCCGTTGTAGATGCGGATTCGGGCAAGGTGCTCGCCACTCCGGCAATCGGAGACGGTCCGGATGCCGCGGGATACGATCCGGGGACCAAGCTGGCGTTCTCTTCCAACGGCGACGGGACCCTCACAGTTGTGCATGACACAGGCCACGACCACTACGCCGTTGTGCAGAACGTCTCCACTGCGAAGGGCGCTCGAACGATGACAGTGGACACGAAGACACACAAGGTGTACCTTGTTACCGCTTCGTTCGGTCCGGCACCGGCGCCGACCGCGGATCGTCCTCATCCCAGGCCCGAAATTCTGCCGGAAACGTTCAAAGTCCTGATCGTCGGCAAGTAGTTACGTTCAGCCAATCTGAAGAGAGCGTTCCTTGGGGATTCCCTCCTGGGCCGGAATGGACGGGAACACAACGGTGAAGATAGATCCCTTATCCGGAATGCTTTTGACCTGAATCGTGGCCCCGTGATGCTGGGCGATACTTGCGGCCAGTGACAGGCCCAAGCCCGATCCCGCATTCGCCAGTTCCCGAGCGCGCGGGGCCCGATAGAATCTTTCGAAAATTCGCGACAATTCCGAGTCCGGAATGCCCGGACCGCTGTCCTCTATCTCGATATACACGTGCCGATCGAGCTTGCGCACTCTCACTGCGACGGCGCCGCCCGCCCGCGAGTACTTGATCGCATTGTCAACCAAAACCAGTACGAGCCGGCGAATGGCAGGCTCATTGCCTCTCACCTGGGCGCTGATGTCAGGAGCATGAAATTCCAGGCGGATAGCGTTCGATTCTGCCAGAACCAGCATGCGCGAGCAGACATCCTCCACGATGGGACCGAGGTCCACTGCGGACATCGGTAACTCGAGGGTGTCGGCATCGGCGCGCGCCAGGAATAGGAGGTCCTCGACCAGCCGCGTCATCCGTTCCGACTCGGAAGCGATCTGGTAGAGTGCCTGCCGGTACGCTTCCGCTGCGCGCGGCCTGCGGTTTGCTATCTCCGCGGTGCTGCGAATAACCGCTAGCGGTGTACGCAGTTCATGTGACGCATCCGCAGTGAAGCGCGAAAGCCGGTTGACCGCGTTTTCCAGTCGTGACAGCATGGAATTCCACGTCTCCGATAAGCGCTGAAGCTCATCGCCCGTTTGCGGGATTGCCAGGCGTTGCGAAAGATTCTCGATTCCAAGCGATCGCGCGGCTTCCGTGATCTCGTCCACGGGTTTGAGGGCTCGCCGGCTTAGCCATGCGCCGCCAGCAGTCGCGATCGCCACCACCGCGGGAATCAGCATGATGAGCAGCAGCCGGAGTCGATTCAACAACTGCTCGGTTGCGTCAAGCGGGGCTGCAACGGATACGGTCCACGATTTTCCTTCCACCCGAATTTGGCCGACAAGCACGCGGTAAACATGATGCTGCCATTTCAAGCGGTGCACAGATCGCCCGGATGCGACTATCGACTGCCACGGGAAACCCGCGGGTGAAGTGAAGACAGCCCTTCCCCTTTCATCTTTGACGCGCATGAACGTGTTAGGAGGAAACGCATGCGAATACTCGTCGAGCTCCTCGGGAAGCTTTACTCCCGGATCTTTCAGCTCATTGTTCAGGAAAGTTTCGACGCTGTTTGCACGCTCGGTCAGCGTATTGTCGACATCGCGAATCAGGCTATGCCGCATTGAGGCCCAGATGGCCAACGCAAACAGTCCCAATCCCGCAGCGAGCGCGAGCGAATACCAGGTCGTAAGTCGAAAGCGGATCGAACGCTGCCTCATCCCACGTACTCTCAAACTTCAGGTAACCGCAGGCAGTATCCGATGCCCCGAACAGTGTGAATCAGTTTCGGCTCAAAGGGCGCATCTATTTTGTTTCTAAGGAGCCGGACAAAGGCTTCCACGGTGTTTTCTTCCACTTCGCTCTCGAAGCCCCATACGCTTTCGAGGATGGTGGTTCTACTCACGGGGCGCCCTGCGTTCCGCAAAAGCAGCTCTAAAATGCCGTACTCCCTGGGTGTCAGACTTATGAGGCGCCCATCGCGAGTCACTCGCCGGGTTGCTGTGTCTAACATCAAGTCCGCACATTGCAGAGTTACAGAGTGCGGAATCGGGCCGCGACGGCTTACCGCGCGTAAGCGGGCTAAGAGGACTTCGAAGGCGAACGGCTTTGTAAGGTAATCGTCGGCTCCGGTATCGAGACCCTTGACGATGTCCGCCATGCTGTCGCGAGCGGTCAGCATCAGGATGGGTGTCTGGTTCGAAGCCCGCCGCAGATGCCGCGCCACAGTAAGTCCGTCCATCCGCGGCAGCGTGACATCGAGAACGATGACATCGAAACTCGAGGCTTGAGCAAGCGCCAGCCCTGCTTCGCCGTTTCGCGCAAGGTGAACAGAGTGTCCCTCTTCTGTTAGGCCCTGTTCGAGAAGCGCGGCCATTCGTTCCTCATCTTCTATGATCAGCACCCGCACGTTCTGATCAACATGCTACCGAAATGCGCGAGGACGAGCGCAATGCCCTTCAGCGATTTTTCAGGAAAGGCTGGTCCAATGGTGGCAGACGCGAGTGAATTCAGAAAGGCTATGAGAGCACGATATATCCCTACGGCTGAAATTGATGCGAAGATCAGGAGCGCTTACCTCCGTCAGCGGGAGGGAGACCGGCGTGCACTTGCGGCAGTGCGGCAGGATATTGGCTGGTCGAAATCTGCGGTCGTGCGTCGTGGGGCCGCTCTCTGCCTGACAAGAACAAAAGAACAACCGTGGTCTTCGGCGGAGGAAGAAATACTGGAGCGCTACGGCCACCTGACCGCCCGCGCCATGCAGCGGCGGCTTGCGCGTGCCGGATACCAGCGAAGCTGCGCGGCGATCCAACTGAAAGTCGCACGTTTGCGTATTAAGACCAACCTTGACGGCTATTCGGCCTGTGCCTTGGCAACCGCATTCGGCGTCGATGCACACAAAGTATGCAACTGGATCAAACGCGGCTTGCTCCGTGCCGAGCGGAGGGAGACCAGCAGGATTCTAGAGCAGGGAGGAGACACGTGGTGGATCCCACTCTCCTCCGTGCGGAAGTTTATCCTGCGAGCGCCTGAAGAGATCGATCTCGCCAGGGTCGAGAAGTTCTGGTTTCTCGACGTTCTGACGGCCGGAAAAATCTGCCGGTAGCCGGCAGCTCAACTGTTTCAGAACCGTATGTGCAACGCGACCTGAACAATTCGCGGGCCTTCGGGATTGGTTGGCGACTGGGCGCCCGCCACGGACGAAATCGTGCCGAACGTGGGATTGCCTATGTTCGTGTTTGGATTGGCGAAGTTCGTGTGATTGAAGAAGTTAAAAGCGTCGGCGCGAAGTTCCGCATCGAGCTTTTCTTTAAGCAGAAGGAAGTGTTTCGAAAGCGCCAGATCCATGTTGACGAACCCCGGCCCTCGTAAGGCGTTTCTTGGAAACGATCCCTCCGTAAACTGGCCAATCAGCGCAGCCGGATTTACTCGTGAAGCGGCATCGAGAGCAACTGCCCGTGCAGTCGAAAAGTTTCCCGGATTGAAGTAGTAGTTTCCACCGACACCGTTGATGGTCTGGTAGGTCTTTGGGTTCAGGATGCCAACGGAATTCCCGACCAGATCAGCCCGGACTAGTGTCGCCTGGCCATCGCCTGCTGGCCCAGGATCGGTATTGCTGGTGGAAAGTCCCGCAAATACGTCCAGCGGAAAGCCGGTATACCAGGTGATAATCGGGTACAAACTCCATCCTTTGGTTAGCAGCTTCGGTCCGCTCTGCCACAGTTGATCGAACGGTAGCTCCCAGCCGCCTGAGAACGAGAGGGCATTCCGTACATCGTAATCTCCTGATGCGCGGAAGATATCGTGGGCAAAGGCTGGCACCTGAGAACTGCGCGTTTGCCGGAAACCAGAGCCGTTATCAATTTCATGTGACCAGGTATAGGCAAACGTGAAGAAAGTATTTCCAAAGTACCGATTATTCGAAATCCGCTTGGTCAGGCTGGCCTGCAGAGCGTTATAGTTCGCTTTCCCCACGTTCTGAAACTCGTCGAGGTAGCTGAAAGTTCCATTAGTCGGATCGCCAGGATCGTAGATGCGATTATTGGTACCCGGGATATACGGGTTCACATCGACGAGTTCTGTCAGCTTGTGAGAGTCCGAACCAATGTATCCTGCCTCCAGGACCATCCCGGTTCCAACCTGCTGCTGAATGGCGAGATTGTATTGAAAGATGTATGGAGTCCTCAGGTTCGGGTCAACGAAGTAGACGCTGCTGCCACCGACGGGCAAGTAGCCTGCTGCCGCAAAGTTCAAGTCCCTGGTGGGCGGCTTTGATGGGAAGGGATTGACTGCGCCGATACTGGTGAACGGCTCGGATAAGTATCCGGGCGAACTGGTGGCGGTGGGGCTGATCGCAGGGTAAAACAAATCGCTGAACGCGAAGAAAGGCGCCTGCCCGTTGAACTGGAGATTGTCCTCGCCCTTCAGGATGTCGTAAAACACGCCGAACCCGCCGCGAATGCTGGTCTTGCCGTTGCCATAGGGATCCCACGCAAATCCGAACCGCGGCGCCCAGTCATTCTTATCCGGGAAGTTCGAGCCCCTGGGGGCACCCGGATCGCCCGGAAACACCTCGCCATTTGGAGCGCCGGGGAAGCGGATGGATTGCAGCCCAGGTATAAACGAGTAGCTACGCCCCTGCGTGTCGAACTTAGGCTGAGCATATTCATAGCGGATGCCCAGGTTCAAGGTGAGGCGCTTTGTCACATGCCACTGGTCCTGAAAGTAACCGGCGTAAGACCTGGAACGAATGTTCGACGGCGCACTCGGAAACTGCAGGTATTCGTCGGGCAAACCCAGCAGAAAATCGGCATAAGCGTTGCCTGAACCGACGCTCGTGCTAGGGCCATAGAACGAGAACTGACCATTGATGTAGTAGTCGTAAACGGTGTTGTTCTGATAGGGCGAGAAGTAGAAGCCGCCCTTCAGGTCGTGTGCCCCCTTCGTCCACGAGACGTTGTCATAAAAGGCGTAGGTATTGTTGATCTCGCTCGTCGGGCCATTGGGGCTCGGGCCTACCACTTCGGTTCCGTTGATAAAGTCCAGCATGGTCGGGCCGGTAGGCATATCGGGAGTGATGCCAATGCCGAGAGCACTTGGAGTTGGCCGCTGCACGGCGGGAGCGTATTGCAGATTGTTGAAGCGCTGGGCCGTTACTCTGGCCTCATTAAGCAGTGCCGGTGTAAAGGTGTGGTTCCACGTCACGCTCCCGAAATAGCTGTTGATTCCCGTGGTGGAGGGATAACCGGGAACATTGGCCCCTGTTGACGGTCCGTTGTAACTGAACGGAAGCAATTGCGGCTCGTTGTGCGCGTCGAATGTGCCGCTCAGGGTATCGCGCGAAGTGATGTTGTAATCTATGCGGCCCAGATATTCGTCGACGTTATCCTGCGCTACGCCTTCGGCGAACAGGACGCCCGTGGGGCTGACCGGCATCAGGTTGTTCTTGAAATAGTTCAGAGCCACCGGATCCAGACTGGCAGGTGCAATAATCGCCTGCGAAGCCAGCGCCGGATTCGGCTGATAGTAAGGGTGAGAAAGCAGGAATTGCGCTACGGCCGGATCAGGCCCGCCATTGGCCGATTGGGAAAAATTCCCTTGAGCTTGGAGCGGCGTGTACGCGGGTACATTGCCTGATTGAGCGACTGAATTCTGGCGCTGGCCCTGGTAGGCGAAGAAAAAGAACAGCTTGTTACGCCCGTCGAATACTTTGGGAATGAAGATCGGGCCACCGATGGTTCCGCCAAATTGATTGCGCTTCAGATCGTTGCGCGGCTGGCCTAACTCATTGCTGAAGAAATCATTGGCATTCAGGTCGGTGTTGCGAATGTAGTCATAGGCGGTGCCGTGAAGGGAATTGGTTCCGCTCTTAGTGACGACACTGACAATGCCGCCCGCATTCCGTCCGTATTCGGCGCTGTAGTTACTTTCCAGGACGCGAAACTCTTCGATGGCGTCGGGATTCGGATTGGCAACGTAGGAATTGTTCAGCAGGTTGTTATTGTTCCCGCCATCGAGCAGGAAAGTAACGGAGTCGGTGCGGCCGCCGCCCACGCTGTAGCCGGCGCCGCCGCCGGTGTTATCGGGGTTTGTCGGCGTCACACCGGGCTGGGTGGCCATAAGGCTGAGAGCATTGCGGCCGTTGAGCGGCAGTTCGTAGACCGCGCGTCCCGTGACTGTGCCGCCCACCGTGGAATTCTGCGTTTCGACGGTAATTGCCTGAGCGCTTACCTCGACTACGCTGCTGACTGTGCCGACTTCCAGCTTGAGATCGATGCGCAGCGTCTGGTTGATGTCGAGGGTGCTCCGCGCGCTGACTCCCTTGCTGAATCCGGGGGCTTCCGCGGAGACCTGATAATCGCCGACCGGCAGTTGCCCCACCTGGTAAAAGCCGGTCGCATCCGTCGTGGTCTCTTTGCTGACCTGCGTGCCGACGTTGATGATCGTTATCTTTGCATTCGGAACGGCGGAGCCACTGGCGTCGGTGACCACACCGGCGATCTTCCCCGTTACGTCCTGTGCGCTCAAAACTACAGAGAACAGACAAACGATGGCGGCGGCGAATACCGCCCGCAACAGACGAGTCATAATTCGTCTCCCTGAGGCTGAACCGGAGTGCCAACGCCACCCGCGACATGGGGAGAACTTTAGATACTTAGCGTTGAAAGACCGTTTGACTGATTGTAGAGTATTTCGGGCGCCGTGTATGGCCCGGCGCCCTGCGGAGTCAGAAGCCCGCGCGAAAGCCGGTCACTTCGCTTGGGTAGCCGACTGCGCCATCTGAGCCATTGCCTCCTTAGCGCGTTTCTCCATTTCGGCGGGAGCAACGTCTTCGACATGAGTGGCGACAGCCCACTGGTGACCGAATGGATCAGTCAGTTTTCCATAACGGTCACCCCAAAACATGTCCGATGGCGGCATATCGCTCTTTGCTCCGGCCTTCACTGCCTGGTTGAAAACGTTATCGACATTCTCGACGTACAAGAAGATGCTGACGGGTGAACCGTTCAGTGATTGCGGCGATTTGTTCCCCATCATCTCATCCGAAAGCATGATCATGGAATCGCCGATCTTGATTTCCGCGTGACCGATTTTTCCACCTGGACCCGCCATGCGGAACAGCTCGGTTGCGCCAAAGGCGTTCTTATAAAATTCAATCGCTCGCGCAGCGTCGCTGACAACAAGGTACGGTGTAGCGGTATGATAACCCGTCGGAATCGGCTTTACAGCAGCCATTGATTTACCTCCTCGCAGACGTTATCACACTTTGGTTCAGACTGGTGGCCGAACCGGAGCCTGCGTGTTATGGTCGAAGCAGGAATGCTGCGGCGCTGGCCACACCTACTAGCCGTTGTCCTCATAGCGGGAATACTTGGTAACGCGCAATGTCTTGCAAGCTGCCTGGCGAACGACTGGAGTGCGGGCAAATCGGTTTGTGCAGGCCATTGCCACAAGAGGCCGGTGGAGCACTGTCGCCAGCACAACTCCCAAGTTTTCGTAACTGAGCGAAGCCTTCACCTGGACCGCGGCTCGTCTCGTTCCGCAATGCACCCGCTGCCGGCTTCCATCCTGACTTTCTCATTGATGAACACCGTTCCGGTGCGCTACGGAAGCTTCTGCATCCATGCATCCTCACCGCCCGGTATAGAAACTTATCTGTTCGGTTCAGTCCTCCGAATTTAGCTCTTCCGGAACCGCTTTCTAATTTCTTGCAATTCGTGCACACGCTCAGCGACTGCCGTTTCGCGCAGCAGCCGCAGTCTTGCAAGTCTCCTGTTCTGGAAAGAGGATTTATGAGTAATCGTCGTAGCTTTTTTCGAAGTGCTTTGGGGCTGGGAGCAGGCTTAATCTCGAAATCTGCAGGTGCCGGCAGTGTCTCGCCACCGGTTGCCGTGCAGAGTCCGGACTTACAGGACCTGCCTTTTACAGTGGATAACGGCGTCAAGGTATTTCACCTCATTGCCGAACCGGTAAGGCAGCAGATTGCGCCAAACAAGATAGTCGATGCCTGGGGGTTCAACGGCAGCGCGCCTGGTCCTACCATTCACGTAACGAACGGAGACCGTGTGCGGCTTATCGTGGACAATCACCTTCCAGAGCCTACGTCGATGCATTGGCACGGTTTCGAAATTCCCAGCAGTATGGACGGCGGACCGGGCATTAGTCAGCAGCCCATCAAGCCTGGCGGCCGCTTCGTATACGAGTTCACCCTGCGCCAGGAGGGCACATTCTTTTATCACTCGCACATGGCAATGCAGGAAATGATGGGCATGTTAGGCGCCTTCATTATGCATCCCAAAAACGCTTATCAACCGCGAGTAGACAAGGATTTTGTCATCCTGCTGCAGGAGTACGCCGTTTTGCCCAACAACAGCGTGCCAAACACCATGAATATGGAGTTCAATTGGCTGCTGATCAATGGCAAGGCGGGGCCGGCGGCGACGCCGCTCATTGTTCGTCTCGGGGATCGTGTTCGAATCCGGATGATAAATCTCGGGATGGATCATCACCCCATACACGTTCACGGTCACACTTTTTACGTCACCGGAACGGAAGCAGGCCGCATTCCCGAGGCTGGATGGTGGCCGGGTAACACGGTACTGGTCGGAGTTGCGCAAGCACGTGATGTCGAATTCGTTGCTAACAATCCCGGCGATTGGATGCTCCACTGCCATCTCCCGCATCACATGATGAACCAAATGTCGTCTATGGCCGGGCCCATGTCGCGATCGGGCAAGGGTATGCCTGCCGGCGGGGACATGAATATCGGAATGGGGATGCTCAACGGCACTCCAGGAGCGCCATCGGGTGAAGAGTATGGTCCGGTGTTTGGCCGCGGCCTGGGAGTTGGGTCAGCGAACGATCGCGCCGCTACTAACGGGCCGCTTTCGCCGCAGCAGGCGATGCCGGGAATGCAGCAGGCGAAGCCAGGAATTCAGCATGATATGCCGGACATGCAGCACGGCGCTATGGGTGTGGCGGGCAACGTTGCCGGCAATGCAAATAGCGTTCCCGGATTTCCGCAGGATGCTTTTATGGAAGGCCCGATGATGGCCATGGATGAAGCCGTCCGCAAGCCGCAGAACTTTGGACTTCCGAAGGGTTGGAGCGGCTACATGCAAGGCATGATGACGCTGGTGCGCGTGCTTCCGCCTGATCAATATGACCGGGTGATGAAACTGGTTGCGGAAGGCGGTATGAACATGCCGGGAATGCAGCACCAGATGTGACAGGAGCGACGCCGATGCGACCGATTATTGTTTTCGTCTCTCTGTTGCTCTATCCCGCGGCTGCAGGTCTTGCGCAGGCGCGCGCTGACGATCTGCTGGCTGAGGCGGCGGCGCGAACTCCAGTGGCACTGAACGTCTTCGAGCAATTCGCGCTTCAAACAAACCCAACGTTGCAGCAAGCCAGAGCGCTTGTCCGGCAATCTGGCGGACTGGCACAACAGGCCGGTCTGCTGCCGAATCCGATTGTGGGTTACCAGGGAGAAGAGATACGGGGCGGCTCCTTTGACGGCGGAGAGCAAGGTGGGTTTGTTCAGCAGGATTTTATCCTCGGCGGGAAACTCGGGCTCCGAAGGAACGTTTACCGGCAGCAGCAGCGCGCGGATGAGATCGGCGTTGAAGAGCAGCGCTATCGGGTATTGAGCAATGTCGGGCAGCAATTTTACACTGCACTTGCGGCCCAGGAGACGGTTAACGTTCGCCGCCGTTTGCTCAGCCTCGCGGCCGATGCACTCGAAACGGCTCATCAGTTAGCGAACGTCGGACAAGCCGACGCGCCGGATGTTCTGCAGTCCGAAGTCGAACAGGAGCAGGCACAACTGGAGTACATAGCTGCGGAACGCGCATTTATCCGGGAGTTTCGCACTCTTGCTGCGCTGGCAGGAAAGCCCGATCTTCCCCTCGCCCCTTTGGCGGGAAACCTCGGGAACACTCCTCAAATTGACGCGGATCACCTGGCCGATCAGATCGCTGTCGACAGCCCATCCATCAAACGCGCTCAGCAGGACGTTGTCCGGGCGGAGGCGACACTCAAAAGTGCAAAACGCGAAAGCATCCCGGATCTTTCCATCCATGCTGGCCTGCAAAACAACTTCGAGCCTCTCAATGGAGCGACTTCGACTCCGGTTGGTGTCCAGGGATTCGTGACAGCGGGCGTGCCGCTTCCCATCTTCAACCGCAACCAGGGAAACGTGGCCGCTGCACAGGCGGATCTTGAGCGGGCTCAAGCGGAAGTGAATCGTGTTCAGTTACTGCTGCGGCAGGCTGCGCAACCGGTGCTTCAGGATTACCTCACCGCAAGGACTGTGGCGGCCCGCTATAAGGACGAAATTATTCCGCATGCGGCGCGCGCCTATGAACTCTACATGGCCAAATACCGGCAAATGGCCGCGGCTTACCCTGCCGTCATCGTGTCGCAGAGAACGCTGTTCGACCTGCAGATCGCCTACATCGGGGTTCTGCGGAGCCTTTGGATCGATAGTGTGGCATTACAAAACTTCACGTTGTCGAACGGGCTGGCTGCACCACAACCGCGTAGTGACGCGAGTACCGTGACCAACCCGTACAACGTCGGTGTGGGTGCACAGTGAGATTCAAGCGGCCAGCGCCTGATCCAGATCCCGCTGGAGATCCTCCAAATCTTCAATTCCTACCGAGAGGCGGACCAGCGTGTCTGAGATGCCTGCAGACTCGCGCTGTTCGGCCGGAACGGACGCGTGTGTCATGATCGCCGGATGTTCGATCAAGCTTTCGACTCCTCCTAGACTCTCAGCGAGTGCAAAAATCCGGCATCGCTCCAGGAACCTGCGGGTATAAGCAAGGTCGCCCCTCAAGACAACCGCGATCATTCCGCCGAATGCCTCCATCTGCCTGCGAGCGATTTTATGCTGCGGGTGAGATGGCAGCCCAGGGTACATCACGCGCTCGATAGAGGCATGATCCTGAAGCCATTCGGCTAAATGCTGAGCGTTGCTGCAATGCCGCGTCATGCGCAGATGAAGGGTCTTCAAGCCGCGCAGGGCAAGGAAAGAATCGAAGGGACCGGCGACCGCCCCCACCGCATTTTGAAGAAAGCCCATTCGTTCCCCGATCTCAGGGTCGGAAACGACAGCGATTCCACCCACAATATCGGAGTGACCATTCAGGTACTTGGTAGCCGAATGAATGACAATGTCGAAGCCCAGTTCAAGCGGACGCTGCAGGTAAGGAGTGGCGAACGTATTATCGGCAACGGTGAGAATTTCGTGCTGTCTGGCGATTGCGGACACCGCGCGAAGGTCGACAATTTTCAGGAGCGGGTTAGAAGGCGTCTCCACCCAGATCATTCGAGTATTGGATCGCAAGGAACGGCTCAGCAAGTCGGGTTCCGACATATCGACGAAACTGAACTCCAGACCGGCGGAGCGCTTGCGTACCCGCTCGAACAGGCGAAATGTGCCGCCATAGAGATCATCGCTTGCCACGACATGGTCGCCAGTGCTCAAAAGATCGAGCGTAGTGGCCATTGCTGCGAGGCCGGAGGCGAAAGCGAATCCTCGCGTGCCGCCTTCGAGATCAGCGACACAGCGCTCATACGCGAATCGAGTCGGGTTCTGCGAACGCGAATACTCGAATCCTTTGTGAACGCCAGGGCTCTGCTGCACATAAGTCGAGGTGGCGTAAATGGGCGTCATGATAGCGCCGGTGGTGGGATCCGGTTCCTGGCCGGCGTGAATTGCGCGCGTTCCGAATTGATAGGGCATTTTTCAGATCAGTTAAGCTTGCGGCGAAGATGACTTAGTAAATCGGAGCGTGTAATTAACCCTAAGAACTGGTCGCCATCCGTCACAAGAGCGACCAGTCCGCGGTCAAGAATCGCGTAAACGGAATCGATGCCGGCTTCAGGCGATATGGTTTCTAAACGGCTCGTCATGGCATCGCGCACTGCCGAATGGAATCTGTTTGCATCGCCATGAACTGCCAGCAACAGGTCGGATTCATCCAGTACGCCCACACACCGGCCTCCTTCCATGACAGGCATTTGCGAGATATCTGCCATACGCATACGCTGTGAGGCCGTTAGTAACGTGTCGTCCGGCGAGACGGTGATCACTGCTCCTTCTTCATAACGGCGTGCTATCAGTTCACGGAGCGTGCCGCGAGCCGGACGTTCCAGGTAGCCCTGATCGAGCAGCCAGTAATCGTTATACATTTTCGAGAGGTACTTCGACCCCGTGTCACAGACAAATGTAACTACCCGCTTAGCCTCATTCTGGGCGCGGCAGTAACGCAGTCCGGCCGCCAGCAGCGTTCCGGAGGACGATCCGCCAAAGATGCCCGTGCGCTTCAAAAGATCTCGCGCCGTTACGAAACTTTCGGAATCGCTGATGCTAAATGCCTGCCGAACGCGCGAAAGGTCTGCAATGGCTGGTACGCAACTGCCGCCGATACCTTCTACCGCGTAACTTCCGGAAGGAACGTGCCTGCCGGTCCGCACGTATTCAGCGAGAGAAGAACCCGCCGGATCAGCCAGCACGATTTCGCAATCGGGCTGAACACGCGCAAAGAAACGGCTCAAACCAGTTAACGTGCCGCCGGAGCCTACTCCGCAGACGACGGTGTCGACGCGATGATCCATCTGCTGCCAGATCTCGGGTCCAGTGGTCATTTCGTGGGCAAGCGGGTTGGCCTCGTTGGTGAATTGGTCGATGTGATAGCTGCGCGGCGTCTCTTTCGCAATGCGTGCCGCCATGTCCTGGTAATAGCCGGGATGGCCGGGAGCGACGTCTGACCGGGTCAGCCGGATGTCAGCGCCCAGGGCGCGCGCGTGCGCGATCTTTTCTGAGGACATCTTGTCAGGGATGATCAAAATCAGACGGTAGCCTTTCACGGCCGCTACCAGCGCGAGCCCGATGCCCGTATTGCCGGCCGTCGCCTCGACGATTGTGTCTCCAGGCTTGAGCGCGCCGCTTTGTTCGGCTGACTCGATCATGAAAACCGCCATGCGGTCCTTAATCGAGCCGCCAGGATTCTGCGATTCGAGCTTGAGGAACAGTTCGCAGACGCCCGTGTCGAATGCGGTGAGACGGACGAGCGGTGTGTTTCCGATGAGACCGAGCGTGGGGGGCGGCGGCGCGTGGTTCATCAAAGAGTTTCCAGCCCGAAACCATTTGAGAATAACAGGACTAATAAAGAAAAACGGCGCGGCTATTTAAGCGTCACTTGCGACGAGGTACATTCAGCACCGAGGCGTTCATGACAACAAGATTGCGTTGGCGACCGCTTTTCTTCGCGTGCCTGGTAACTGGCACGGCCTGCCTCATAGCCGGTACCCTCACGTTTGTCTGCTACAGAAACCTGTTCAATGCGCGGGTTTTCAGCGAACGTGTCGCCCGCAGCCTTTCTGATCCAGAGGTTGCCGCCTACCTAGGGGACGAGATCGCCACAGCCGTCATCAACCAGCGTCCTGACCTGGTTGCCATCCGCCCGCTGATTGTGGCGACTGCTTCCAGCCTCGTTCCAACACGACCGTTCGTAGCACTGGCGGAAAACGCCGCGCAACGCGCACACCAACTGGCGCTATCGGAAGCCGGCCAGCGAGTGGCGCTATCCGTTCCCGATTTCCAGATCCTGATTCAGAGCGCGCTTAGCCAGGCGAATCCGGAAATTGCTGCAAAGATCCCGAAAGGCCTCGCGCTTGTCGGGGAAGATAAGGCGGCACAACAGCTCATTCAGGTCGCGCGCCTTGGCCGCCGTATGGCCTGGGTTTGGAAGCTCCTGTTTCCCTGTAGTGTCCTGCTGTTTGTAGCAGCGGTTTGGTTGGCCCAAAATCGCCGCGAGGCGCTAATACATGTTGGCGGTTCGCTGACCGTCGCGGGGCTGATTCTCGGCTCTCTTGTGCCCACGGCCTGGCTGGCGGCCGGCACTATTTCGGAAGCGCTCGAGCGCGGTGCTGTGCGCGGCTCGCTCCACGCCTTCTTTGACGATTTTGGGAACTGGGGTCTTTTTTACATCGGGCTCGGTGTCTTGTTCACAGCGGGCGCGGCATCCCTGCTTGAGCGGATCGATCCTGTCAGCGAGGTGCGGCGCTACAGCCGCTACCTCATCACGCCGCCTGCAGCGCCCGTCCGGCGTTTCTTCTGGGCGTTGGTCATGGTGCTCTGTGCAGTGGTCGCCATCGTGTATCCGGCGGCTGCGCTGGATGCCGTAATGGTCGTGATCGGGATTTTCGGCGCTTACATCGGCATCCGGGAACTGTTTCGTTTGTTCCTCGAAAAACTGGCGCCGCAACGCGCCGAAGAAACCGCGTGGAGAGGAACTCAAGCGAGGGCCGCATTCGTCGCGGCAGGGGTGATTATCGCACTGCTTGCCATCGGCTGGTTCTTCTGGAGAAACCCGAGCGTCCAGCGCATCAAGCCGGAAACGTTCGCTTGCAACGGCTACGAGCAGCTTTGCGACAAACATCTAGACCAGGTCGTTTTTGCCGGAACCCACAATTCGATGGCAAGCCAGGACATCGCCGGGTGGATGTTTCCTCAGCAGGAGGCGAATATGCCGCACCAACTGCGCGATGGCATTCACGCGCTCCTGTTCGACGTTCACTACGGGTTTCCGGGGGGCGTACGCATCAAGACCGATACCAATACCGAACCCATGATGGACAAAGTCAGGGCGGCCATCGGCGATGAAGCCTTCGAGGCGGCGTTGCGCATTCGCAACCGTCTGGTTGGCGTTGATGAGCGGCATCGCGAGCTCTACCTCTGCCACGGTCTGTGCGAGCTCGGGGCGTACGAACTGGAGCCTACTCTTCGTCAGATTCGCGATTTTCTGGTGAGTTCTCCGGACGAAGTGCTCATCTTCATCATCGAGGATTACGTAGACCCGAAGGAACAAGCGGCTGCATTCGAACGAGCCGGTCTGGCGGACTTCGTTTACAAAGGATCTGACACGCCGTGGCCGACGCTTCGAGAACTGATCGAATCGGGTCAGAGAGTTGTGACTTTTATCGAGTCCGGACGGCCCGGCGTGACATGGTTGCGCCCGGCATTTCAGAATTTCCGCGAGACTCCCTACACCTTCCACACGCCGGAAGAGTTTTCGTGCCGCCCCAATCGCGGTGACGACGGAGGTTCGCTGTTCCTTATCAATAACTGGGTGGAGACCACCCCCACTCCGAAGCCGTCCAATGCGGCGATCGTGAATGCCTACAGCTTCTTATGCAAACGCGCCGAAACGTGCGAACACGACCGTCATCATTTGCCTAACATCATTGCGGTGGATTTCTATCGCACGGGAGACCTGCTGAAAGTCGTTAATAAACTGAACGGGGTGGAAGAGGTGCCCGGCGGCTGAGCCGGCCGGGAATCTTACAGCCCCGCTACCTCCCGATTTCCTGAACAAATATCGTCGCCGGTGCGTAATCCCAAAAGGAAACGATATGACGCAAAGCACCAGCGCTTCTATTGGCCATATTCACGATCTGCTCGCACGTAAGCGATACTCCGTGAACGAGATAGGCGAAGGCATACTTAGGGTTCAAGATCTCGAGAGCGGTGTTTCGTTGCGCACCGTCCTCGAAGGCGACATCCTGTTTCTCTCCCTCGTCTGCATGGTAGTGCCTGCTTCGAGCATTACTCCCCAGATGCTGCATAAGATGCTTGCGGCAGACAACGGCATCTCTACGTCGCACTTCCAGATCTATGATACGGGCAAAGGGGAAGTGGCCATCACTCTGAATAACTTCTGTAAGCTGCAGGACTTAGGGCCGGAGGACGAAGACGACATTCTCTCCTGCGTCAGTTTCCTGCTGGCGGATGTGTTGCATGCCAAGCATTTGCTTGGTGCGGACCTTCATTCCGCCTGAGGCCGCCATACAGCAGAGAGAGAAAGGATAAGGGACAACATGGGGTTCTTTTCGGACATCTTCAATCGCGCGGGACGCGTGGCCCGCGGGCAGGCCAATCAAAGCATGAGCGTTGTTGAGGATGCAACGTTCGAGGCTACAGTCCGGCAAACGGTAGCCGACATGAAGACAGAGCTGAACAACGTAGTGCGCTCCTCGGCGATGGCCATGAGTAACTACAACCGGCTCGATGCGGAGTATCAGAAGTACGTCCGGCAGTCGCAGGAGTGGAAAGAGCGCGCCGGGCTTGCGCTCGATGCCGGAAACGAAGATCTGGCCCGCAAGGCACTCGCCAGGAAAACCGAATCCGATAAGCAGGTGGCGTCGTTGCAGACGGCCGTCGAGTCGGCGCGGCAGGCAAGCGAGTCCCTTAAGGGGCAGGTGGCGGACCTCAAACACAAGATCGAAGAAGGGGAGCGGACCGCGACCACCCTGGTAGCGCGCAAGAACGCGGCGCTGGCACAGCGAAAAGTCTCAGAGGCCCTGGCCGGCGTGGGAAAGGCCGACAATGCATTCGCGGCGCTCTCGACTTTTGAAGAATCGGTCGCAAAAGAGGAGGCAACGGCGAAAGCGTTTGATCAACTCGCGAGTGCCGGCAAAGACACCAACCTTGAGGCGGAATTCGCCAAGCTGCAAGGCCACACGGTGGATGCTGAACTCGAGGCGCTGAAGCGCGAGCGTCTGCCCAAAGTTGAGCTTCCCAAAGAGCTTCCTCCGGCGCCCGGGCGGTAACCGCGATGCTGTTCGATCACAAACCGTCACGGGCCGGTCCGCAGGAGGATCTGGCTAATCTCCGGATAACGGACGCTCGAGTGGGCGATACGCTCTCCGTTACGGGCGCCGCAGCGGATTTCAGCGATATCGATTTCACGGTAGACCGCTGCGATCAATATGAAGCGGGCAGCCGTCAGTGGAACGAGCTGAGCGGCTCCTGGCGCGACCGCCGGGTCTATCTTGAAGTGCACAACGAAGACACGCCGGAGATACTCGGCAACTTCGACGGACGGAAGCTCACAATCGATGAACTCGGTTTAAGCGAAGATGATCTCGCGCAGCTCGATGCGCGCCAGAATCCGGCTGACTTTTTCGATTACGAGGGGAAGTTCTGGCTTTATCGTTTCAGCCGCGAAATCGGCGTATTTACGGGAGGCCGCGGGACCGGCCGCGGCTGTTATGCGTGGCAGTTCGCGGAACAAGGCAACAAGCGGTTTCTCAGCATCCGCAAGTTTGAAGGCCAGCCCTTCGTCGCTTCTATCTGGACAAAGGTCGAGCCTTCCGATATCAGCGTCTTTCGAGGCGCATAATGCAACCCTGCAAGTCCAAACTCCTGCTCTTCGGAGCGCTTATTCTGGCTTCCTGTGCCGGACGCCTGCCGCAATCTGTGCGCGAGGATGTGGCCTCCGAGAACCAGCGGCTGCAGGAAGCCGAACGGCAAATCCAACGCCTCCAGGGCCGCGTTCACGAAGACGTCGCGAAAGCCCCCGATCTCTTCCAGAATGTATCGGCACCGGCGGAATGGGACGCCGCCTTCGCGGATGCTCATGCCAAGCTGCGCAATGCGGAGCGCGCCGGCAGCGAGCTCACACAGCTTGCCAGGCGCAACCGCAAAGATTCGCTCGGCCAGGTCAATCGTTTGCTCGGCGAGGTGCGCGAACTGCGATCCGCCGCCATCCGGCAAGCCGCGGCGGCTGAGGCTGCGGCTGACAAATGGCTCGACGTCTCGCACAATCCAACTTACTATCTGGACAAAATCAATCGCGAACGCGAAGAGATTCGCGGCATGGATCTCGAGCCGGTAACGAAGACCGTCCATCAGGCGGAGCAGGATTGGCCCGCAAAGAAAACGGATCTTGATGGCCGCCTGGCTGCGCTGTTGACCATTCCCAAGAACGTTGAAACCGAGTGGAGTGCAACCCAACCTGCAAGGCATGATGCGCTAGGCGGCAAACTGACCGGGCCGGAAGTGGCGGCTCTGATTCGCCAGGATGACGAGCTCTCCGAAGACGTCAAAGATCTGCCGCACAAAGCGGATGAGTTGCACAATGCATGCGGTCAGCTCTATGGGGCGTGGGACAAGATCCTGGTGGACCTGGATGTGTCCCACGAGAACGGGCGAGAGGATTACCGGGAAGAGATCAGGACGGTTCGGACACACTTCCTCGACGTGGCCGCGAAGAAAACCGAGACATCGAGTGACGAACAGTGGGTGGATGTTTCAGAGCCCGCAATCCATGCTGTAGAGAACGATCTGGGCATGGCGATCGCGCATAAGGATGCGGGCCTTTTCGACTCGGAGGCGCAAACGACACCCCAGCCGGCCGGGTTCGCGTACATCGCGCCGCCATCGCAAGGCTCCAACGAATACGGATACTGGACGCACGACGGCGGGCAGCCTTTCTGGACTTTCCTCCCCCAGTACCTGTTACTGCGCGAGTTGATGTGGGGCCATGACTATCGGCCCATTATCATCGGCGAGTACGACGGGTATCGCACTGCGCAGCGGGAGGGGCGGAGTTATTACGGGCAGGAAACACCCACCGCGCCGCCGAAATACGGAAGTCACGGGACGTTCACCCAGACACGTTACGCGCAGAGCCGGTACGTCCAATCAGGCGGGTTCAAGGATTCCAAATATGCTTCGCAGGGCGGCAGCCATTCCTCGTCGCCGCTAGCCTCGGTGCATCCCGACGAAGGCAAAGGCGCCTTGGAGAGGGGAAGCACCGCCGGCCGGAGATTCGGCGCCGCCCCGGGCTCCCAAGGGAAACGCTTTGGTGGGTTCCGGGCCCCGGGACGTCGCTTCGGCCGTCGTTAACAGCTCATCGCGACGCCTCAGCGCCCGCGGAGCGCTTGCTTCTTATTGGGTCACGTCTTAATTAGTTCACGTCTTATTGGTTTACATCCACCGGCTGGCGTAGACGGAAACTCAGAAGAGTTTCTGCCGGTATGGAGACGTTCTTCTTACCGGTAAAGAATGCGGTGGTCGCGCCCGCGGCCGCACCAGCGCCCGCACCGATCAGAGCGCCCATCCCGCCGCCCGCAGCCGCGCCAATCGCCGCTCCGCCGCCCGCGCCGCCTCCTATGAACAGGAAGTTGCGTTTCTTGTGCCCCCGGCTTGTACGAACATCTGAGCCGGTATCGATCTCGTACGTCTCGTGATCCAGGGTGAAAGAATCGAGCGTCAGACCAATCACCGCGCGGCCCTTGAGGTGGCCGGATTGTGCGGCGCTGGTTAAATGACCGGTGAATAGGGTGCCTCGCGGTATGGCCTCCCGTCCCGCAACAAACACTGGTGTATTCAGCGTCGCGGTGAAGCGGTCGCCCGCGCGATTCCGTTTCGTGTCGAGCGTACGGTCGATGCGCACCCGAAGCAGGGTGCCGGGAGGAATGTTATACGTTTCCACGGGCCGCGCGGGTGCGGCCGCTTGTGGCGGTGGCTGCTGCGGATACGATGCCGGTGCCTGCGCAACGCCTTGTGGTGGCGGTTGCTGGGGATACGATGCCGGTGCCTGTGCAACGCCTTGGGGTGGCGGTTGCTGCGGATATGATGCCGGTGCCGATCCTTGCGCGGCAGCTTGATATGGCGGTTGTTGCGAATAGGGCGCGGGTGCCGGCCCTGGGCTTTGCGCTGGGGGCGCCCCAGCCGGGGCACTCTCTGAAGTGGCTGGTTGTCCAACGGCCGGATACCCGCCCGCAGCTTGGGGCGCAGCCGGTTGAGAAGTCGACGTCTGAGCCGGCTGGCTGGTTGAAGAAGACGTTGGGGCAGTCGTAGCTGTCTGTTGATTTTTCCCGCACGCCGTAAAAAGGACGGCAACAGCCAGGATCAAAGACAGTTTTCCCCCGGCGCCGCAGTTTCGTTTCATCGTAAAGTTCTTGCCTCGTGTGTCCCTACAATCTTAAGGGTCTGCAAATTTTGAGTCCGGCCGATGGCGGGACTACCTGGTGAGACTACTGGTGCCCGAAAATGATTTCGCTTTGGAATCGCCGCTGTACTATTGCTGCCGCCCGGAAAACACGAGCGATACGCGATCCAGCTCCACCGGCAGGCTCGCTCCTCTCTCGGCCGGCGCCGCCCGGTTGACAGTCAAGGTTGTGTCTTTTGCAACAGGCAGCTCTATCGACCCAATGCTCGCAGGTCCCTGCTCGCTCCCGTACAAATTCGCCTTGAACGTTCTGCCTCCGACGTTGACGTCGAGCAAGCGCGCGAATTTGCCCGGCTTGTATATGAGTTCAATGCGGTACGTGCCGGGCCGCTCTACCGCAAAATGCCACTGCTCTTTCCGAAGTGTGGGCGGGTCATAATAGCCCTCCCCGTTCGCGTTGTAAAAGCGGTCTGCCGTCTCCGGGGTGAGCTGGATGGTGCCATCGGGCCCTGGAGCAGTCGCCGGCGGCAACACGTTCAGCTTGCTGTCAAACTCGGCGACGATAACGGGTAAAAACTCTTTGCGGGGCCAATCCGGTGCCAGGATCGCTTTCCGATCCTTCGTATCGTCGACGCGAAGAAGTCTCTGTGCCGGATCGCCCAGGATATATGCTTTCCGGATGTGATTCTCGAGCCCCGGCAGTTCCAGGCGGCCGTTCGCCGGCACGTGTTCCACGAACAGAAACAGACGGCCGGCCTTTACCGTCGCATGGCCGAAATCAAGCTTGCGGAATGGCTGTGGTTGCGTATCGTAGATCGCCTCTCCATTGCGTTTCAGCCACTCTCCTGTCCCGCGCAACACATCCGCCTCAAACTCAACTACTGAGCCGTCGCCTCTGGGCCCGATATTCAGGATGTAATTGCCGCCCCGGCTCACCACTGCCACCAGCCGGAGAATATGCTCCTGGATCTTCCCTTCAAGATCGGTCCGTTTCAACCAGGACCGGTAGCCCCAGGTCTCCTTGTAGATCGAAGCCGGCGATTCCCAGGGCTCATCCAGAATGTAATCCGGAATTTCGTCGTCTGCCATTTCCATGAAGTCGCCTTCGTTATTCCAGATGCGGCCGCTGATCATGCATTCCGGTTGCAAGGCGTGAACCGTATCTGCGAAATGCTTGCTCTGCAATGGAGTGGGATGCCCCATGTCGAACCAAATCTCTGAGATCGGTCCATAGTTGGTCATCAGTTCCTTGAGCTGTGACGCATTGAAATCTTCATGAGCAGCAGAGATGGGATTGTCGTTGCGCTTACTCGGCACGTCTCCGAAGTGCCAGTCAATGGTTGAATAGTAGACTCCGAACGGCATGTGGTGGCGGGCGCAGGCGTCTGCCAGTCCCTTCACGATGTCTCGCCTGTACGGAGTCGCATCGACTACGTTGTAGGTCGACAGCCGGGTATGGAACATGTTGAAGCCGTCATGGTGCTTCGATGTCAAAACGATGAACTTCATCCCGGCATCCTGGGCCAGTTGCACCACCGCGTCCGGATCCCACTTCTCGGGGTCGAACTGTGATGCGAGCTTCGCGTATTGCTCCTCCGGAATATGAGCGTCAGACTGAATCTGCTCGCTGTAATTGCCGGCATACTGGCGTCCCCGCCAGACACCGCCAAGAGCCGAGTACAGCCCAAAATGTATAAAATCCCGTACTTTCGGTTCTGCCAATCGCGAATCGAGGTCGAGCTGGGGCGTCTGACGCTACAGTCTGCCGCCTGGGACCGAACGGCGAAAAGCAGCAGGAAGGCTGGAAATAGGACGCAACGGAGTTGTCGTTGATTCATGATGATGTCGCTTCAAAGAAGCCCTATTGGCCAAGCCGGAGCCTGACCTAGCTATTTTCCAAAAAGCTATTTTCCAAAAAGACTTTTCCGAAAGACCGCTTGACAGGAACGCAACGTGGGATTAACCTTCCCTTAGAGTGACTAAGGAAGAGAGTGGCTCTGATCGGGTTTCTGTCCTGCAAGGCACCCTTCACCTGCTGGTGTTGAAAGTTCTCACTGACGGTCCGGCGCATGGGCATGGAATCAGCCGCCGACTCGGCGAGTTGTCTCGAGATTGGCTTCAGGTAGACGAGGGTTCTTTATACCCCTGTCTTTACCGAATGGAGAAACGGGGTTGGATCCGGTCAGAAGTTCGGGCATCAGAGAATAATCGGCGCGCGCGCTATTACGCTCTGACCAGCAAAGGCTGGGAACAGTTCCGGGTTGAGCACGAAAATTGGCGGAATTTTAACCGTGTCGTTGAGGAGATCCTCGAAGGGGCTTAGTTCCATGCACGCGCTGCTGCAGGCATTTCAGGAATGGAGGTTGCGCCGTAAACGCTTTGCCGAGGAATGGCGTCTTCACCTGGATCTGGCCGCACACGAATATGAGCGTCTTGGCCTGACTAGAAGTCGTGCCCGCAAGCATGCAAGAAAGCGACTGGGCAGTCGTTGTCGCTACCGCGCTACAGCCATGAGGGAAATCGAAGCCGACTTTGCAGCGTTGCTGAAGCTTTTGCCAATAGCTCGGCTCTGCGAATCTGCATTTGTTATCCCAGTCGCGGTCTTATTGGGAACGATTCTGGCGCTGATTGTTAATCCGGCGCGAATACAGGTGGTCCATAGTATTGTCGTCGGATTATTTGCGCCGGGCGCGTCCGGACTTTCTGCGCGTTTGGTGCCATTAAACAGGTTCGGTCTGATCCCGACCGGCTTCCCCTCGATTTCTTGGGAATGCGGATTTCTGATCGGATCGGCATGGCTGACGATCCGCTGGCTGCGTGCCCAGGTCAGCGGCCGGATGCTGATCTGGGGTGTCGCGACGCTGGGCGTGTTGGGCACAGCAGCGCTGGTGCTATGGACCACCGTCATACAGCTTTGGGCCGTAGCGGAATGGCCTTTGAACTTTCTTCAGGGACTATTCGTCCTGGGATTTCTGTTCGGCTACGCCTGGCTGGTCGTTTCGGTGTTGCGTTTTTGGCATCGTAGTGTGTGCCGGCGCTGCCCGATTTGCCTGCATCGCCTTCGTATGCCGCTAGCGCAAGGAGCGCTGCACAACCTGTTGCTCGATCCCTACGAGGTGGCATCTGTCTGCATCCATGGCCACGGCACATTGAGCGAAAGCCGTTGGCGCCGCGCTTTCAATCCTCCGGCTGGGTTCTGGAGGGAACTGTTCGTCGAGCGGGGAGGATCATGATCTCGGTACAAACAATGTGTTGCCTGCTTGTTGCCGTGGGCTCCATCTTGGCGCAAGACAAGCAAAACAAGATTTCGTCGCGAGAGCAGGATCTCGCAAGTATTTGGCAACTGCACGCGAAGGATGCCGCCGCCGCGAAGGCTGGCGACGTTAGCACACTGGAGACGCTGTGGACGGCGGACGCTGTGGCGCTTCCGCCAGGCGAGGAGCCTGTCATCGGGATCGAGGCGATCCGGGCATGGCTCCATAGAACGCAAGGGGACCCGTCAAAGGTGCAGACCACGCAGTATCAGTTGGATTTCCGCGAGGTCACGCTGGCGGGTAACGAGGCCGTCGAGTGGGGGACGAGCCGCGTTGCGGTTTCGCTCAAAGACCGCCCCGGCACTGCCGTCATCGAAGGCAACATCATGCGTGTCTTGAAGCGGCAACCCGATGGATCCTGGAAGATTGCACGTTCCATTTGGAATTTCGGCAATCCCGCGAGACAACCTTCAAACCGCTGAACACCTGCTGCAACACGCGCAGGCTGCTGCATCACGCGCGATCATGTCGCAAATATCACTTGTATTTTGCAAGTGATGTAAATAAAATCACATGTGCGACATCCTCGGTCCGGTTGCCCGGTGAGTGTCTCCCTCGATCTGTTTGGAGATCGCTGGTCGCTGCTGATCATTCGCGATCTGATGGTTCGCGGATTCCGCACCTTCAGGGAGTTCCAGTTATCGGGCGAAGGAATTGCCACAAACATCCTGGCGGACCGTCTGCAGAGGCTCGAAGCAGGCGGGATCATCACGGCAGAAGCGGAGGAGACGGATGGAAGAAAGCTGAACTACCGGCTCACGGAGAAGGGAATTGATCTGGCTCCGGTACTCCTGGAGTTGCTCATCTGGGGGGCGCGGCACGAGGAGACGAGCGCGCCCTGCGCTCTTGTTCGGGAAATGGAGCAGAAGCGGGAAGAAATCGTCGCCGAAGCCAGGCGGCGGTGGCGGGAAAGGGACTTGACTCCACTGATACCCAGGTTTGAGGACAGTGGCGTTGGTGGTAAGTTGGCACGCAGGCGCCGCGGCGCCCGGAAACACAGAAAGGGGTAAGGTTTGAGCAGGGTTCGCGTATTGGTTGGCACACACAAGGGTGCGTTCATCCTGACGTCGGATGCAAAGCGTGAGCGATGGAACATAACGGGGCCCCACTTTGCGGGCTGGGAGATCTATCACATCAAGGGATCGCCTGCTGACCCGAATCGTTTATATGCTTCGCAATCCAACGGCTGGTTCGGGCAGCAGGTGCAGCGTTCCAACGACGGTGGCGTCACATGGGAGCCGGTGGGAAACCAGTTCGTCTACGACGGCGTACCGGGGACTCACCAGTGGTATGACGGCACGCCGCACCCCTGGGAGTTCAAGCGGGTCTGGCATTTCGAACCGTCGCTCACTGATCCGGACACCGTCTACGCAGGAGTCGAAGACGCGGCCTTGTTCCGCTCGACCGACGGCGGGGGGACATGGCAGGAACTCGCCGGACTGCGCGGCCATGGTACCGGCGCCTCCTGGCAACCGGGCGCCGGTGGGCTGTGCCTGCACACGATCATTCTTGATCCGAGCGATTCCCAGCGAATGTTTATCGCCATCTCGGCCGCCGGCGCGTTCCGCACCGACGACGCCGGCAAGACATGGCGGCCGATTAACCGTGGGCTCAAATCCGAGTTCCTTCCCGACGCCAATGCCGAGGTCGGGCATTGCGTTCATCGCATCGCGATGCACCGGTCGCGTCCCGGCGTGTTGTTCATGCAGAAGCACTGGGATGTCATGCGCAGCGACGATGCCGGCGAATCGTGGCAGGAAGTCAGCGGGAACCTGCCGACTGATTTCGGGTTCGCCATCGACGTTCATGCACACGAGCCGGAAACCATTTATGTTGTTCCGATCAAGAGTGATTCGGAGCACTTTCCGCTCGACGGAAAGCTGCGCGTGTATCGCAGCCGGACGGGTGGAAACGAATGGGAGCCTCTGACCAAAGGTCTTCCGCAAAGCGACTGCTACGTGAACGTGCTGCGCAACGCGATGGCCGTCGATTCGCTCGATTCGTGCGGCGTGTATTTTGGCACCACCGGCGGGCAGGTGTACGCATCGGCTGATGCCGGAGACAGTTGGATGCCCATCGTCCACGATCTTCCTGCCGTGCTGTCTGTCGAGGCCCAGACGCTTCCATGATTCGTGTCGTACTTCCGGCGCATCTCCGAACGCTCGCTCGCGTCAACGGTGAGGTAACGCTCGACATCGAGGGCCCGATCACCCAGCGTTCGATCCTCGATGCGCTCGAAGCCTCCTATCCCACGCTGCGCGGCGCAATTCGCGATCACGTCACGCAGCGCCGCCGCCCCTTCGTACGGTTCTTCGCCTGCGGGCAGGATCTGTCTCACGATTCGCCCGACGAGCCGCTGCCTGACGCGGTTGCGACGGCGGCTGAGCCTTTCCTGGTCGTGGGGGCGATTGCCGGCGGTTAAGCCGCCACTCGTTTAGGAGGCCGGATTTGGCGGCGGGGGAACAGAAAAGACGGGCAGCCTTTCGTTTGCAAAGCAAGGATTTTTTCCTTCGGCTGTTGGTGAGCTATTTCCTGATCCCCCTCATCCCTCCTGCTCTTTTGCTATTAAGGACCCCTGGCGTCAGCCGCATGGCATTCGGCGATTGGCTGGGAATTGTTCTCATCTACGCCGCCTTCGGCCTGGCCGTGATGCTCGTGCTGGGAACTCCGCTGCTGTTCTGCTATTCCCGGCTTGGTTGGACGGGCTTCCTTCCATTTATGGCCGGAGGCGGAGTTTGTGCTGGCATCACCTCCTACGCGGTCCTGCGCGGCGGACGAAATACCGGCCTGATCGGATTCTTCGCCGTCGCAGGGATTCTCTCCGGTCTGTTTTTTCGGCTGATTCTCTTCGGCCTTCGACACCGTAATCTCCGATCCTGAGCAATGTCGCGTTCAATTCGGCTTTTCATTGCGCTCGTAACGAAACCTGCCCGGAAGTGCGCCTATTGTTTTTGAGAAAGTCTGGTAGGAATTCAGCAGCCGCGTGGGTTTTCTGTGCCCTTTGGGCGTCCATGCCGGCGCGCGCCCTGGATCCCGGCAAAACCCTCACTCAGTACGCTCACCGCATCTGGGGCCAGGAAGAGGGCCTTTTCCAGCCCACCGTCTACTCGATTTTGCAGACGCGCGACGGCTTCGTCTGGCTGGGAACGCAAGATAGCTTGATCCGTTTCGACGGTGTGCATTTTCGCGAATTTCGCGATGGCAATTCCTTCCTTCACGGCAGCCTGATTCATTCGCTCCTTGAAGATCCTCAAGGGAACCTCTGGGTCGGCTCCGTGGGCAGCGGCGTGGCGCGCATCAGTCCGGACGGTTCTGTGACGCGCTATACCGCCGAAAAGGGTTTGCCAACCAACAATGCGATCTGCCTTGACCTCGATTCGAAAAACGGAGTCTGGGCCTGCACAGACCGGGGGCTCGTCCGGATTGATGCGAATGGCGTTCGCACCTTCACTACAGCCAACGGACTACCGAGCGACGGAATCCGCTCAACCTGCCAGGCGGCGGATGGCACACGCTGGGTGGCTGGCATCGACTCCGGCCTGAGCCGCTGGAACGGATCTCGCTTCGAAGCGTATTCAAGCAGCCTCCTCGGGCCGAAGGAAAGGATCACCGCGCTTCACTGCGCACGCGACGGCAGCGTTTGGCTTGGCGCCTCCGGATTGGTCCACATCACAGCACAAGGCTCGCGCCGTTTCACCACTCGCGACGGACTGCCGGATAACGACGTTTCCTCGCTGGCCGAAGGCGCGGACGGAAGCTTGTGGGTCGGCACGAATGATGGCATCAGCCGTATCAGGAACGGCGCCATCAACGTCTATCGCACCCGGGATGGCCTGTCGCACAGCCTCGTCCTCTCGCTATATGTCGACCGCGAAGGAAGCTTGTGGGCTGGCACAAAGGACGGCCTCGATCAGTTTACCGACGGTAAGGTAACGCCTTACACCACCACTGACGGCCTGCTCAGCAACGACTCCGGTCCGGTGATCGAAGATGCCGCCGGCCGGCTTTGGATCGGAACGCTCGGCAAGGGACTGAATTCGTTCGATGGAAGCCGCTTTCGCGCTGTCACAACCGCGGACGGCCTGATCGATGACACCGTTCTCAGCCTGGAACGCGACCCCGGCGGTGATCTCTGGGTCGGCACAAAAAAGGGCGTGAGCCGGCTGCGGAATGGTGTTCCCATTGCTGCCTATACGACGGCCGGAGGCTTGTCCGGACCAGAGGTCCGTGCCCTCTTTGTGGATTCGCAGGGTGTGCTCTGGGCCGGTACCAACCACGGGCTCGACTATTTCGACGGCCACCACTTCGCCCCTGCCGATGTGATTCCTGATTCTGATCGAACACGTGACAACGGAACTGGCGTGGTCGCCCTTGATGGCGGCCGGACGGTGCGGCTGTTCGCGAGTGTCGATGCAGCGGGGCTCTATTTGTTGCGCGATAACCGCGCCGCGAGCTTTCCCCTGGATATCACTCACCCTATCGACTGCTATTTCCTCGACTACTCTCGCCACACTACCTGGATGGGGACGCTCGGGTCCGGGCTGTTGCGCTGGAAGAACGGCGCCATTGCGCACGTTCGCGTGAAAGACGGGCTCTATGACAATCGCATCTACGAAATTCTGAGAGACGATAACGCCAACTTCTGGCTCGCCTCGAGTAAAGGAATTTTTCGAGTGAGCCAGCAGGAACTGGAGGACTTCGCCGACGGCAAGCGCCGAACGGTTACCAGCATTCCGTTTAGCACCGGCCAGCTTCGCTTCGAGTGCCGCGCCGGCGTGCAACCGGCGGCCTGCCGCACTCATGATGGCCGTCTCTGGTTCTCCACCACCAACGGCCTCGTTGTGGTTGATCCGAATCATCTGCTCAGTAACACCATTCCTCCACCCGCGGCCATCACTGCTGTCATCGTGAATGGCCAGCGGGTTGAGCCGCACGGCGAGTTACACCTCAAACCCGCGGATAAGACAAACCTCGAGATCCGCTATGCCGGATTGAGCTTTATCTCGCCCGAGAAAGTAACTTTCCGCTACCGGCTGGAGGGATATGACAAAGCCTGGACCGATGCCGCAAGCCGCCGCGAAGCGTTCTTCACCAATCTGCCTCCGGGAAGTTTCCGGTTCGAGGTGATGGCACGCAATGCCGACGGAATCTGGAGCGCGAAAACCGCCGCCCTCGGTTTCATCGTCGAGCCGAAGTTCTATCAGCATCGCTGGTTTTTCCCCCTGCTGGCGGCTGTGCTTGGCCTGCTGACTG
Source organism: Acidobacteriaceae bacterium (assembly GCA_019233755.1). GTDB lineage: Bacteria > Acidobacteriota > Terriglobia > Bryobacterales > Bryobacteraceae > Bog-105. The sequence goes on from JAFAMD010000019.1 coordinate 131,612, forward strand.
CCGCTTGGTACAGGCTCCGCATACGCCGCTTGCGGCAGAGCTTCGATCTCGTGCTGGCCGAACGCAGCCGCATCGCGCGCGAACTGCACGACACGCTCTTGCAGGGGCTTTCCGGTATCACCATGCAGATGCAAGCCCTTTGGACCAGGTTGCCCCCGTCAAAGGAAAAGACCTTTCTGGGCGAAGTGATCCAGGACGCGGGCCAGTGCTCTATGGAGGCACGCCAATCCCTGTGGGGATTAAGAACGCACCGCGCTGGCGGCTCGTTCGAGTTTTCAGAGAAGCTCGAGAACCTGGCGCGGCAATCGGTGAGGGGTTCTTCAATCAAGCTCGTGCTCGATATCGAGCGTGTCTCGCTCCGCTCAGCCCCTGAGATAGAGTTTCAGCTTCTGCGCATCGCCCAGGAAGTCCTTTCGAATGCTCTGAAACACTCCCAGGCGTTCCTGCTCACCGTCGGTCTCGAGGTGCGCAACGGAACTCTCCTTCTAACCTGTGAAGATGATGGTATCGGGTTTGTCGAGACTCCCGAAGCGACCTTGGGGCATTTCGGCCTGGTTGGCATTCGGGAAAGAGCCGAAGAGATCGGAGCGGAGGTTATGGTCGCAAGTTCGCTGGAGCGGGGAACAAGGGTGTCTGTCTCGCTGCGGCTGAAGCCTGCCGTGGTTCCCGCAGGTAACGTGGTGGCGCCGCTTGAGCATCAGACAAAATAGTCGTGACAATGGACGTCATACAGCCAATTCGTATCCTTTCCGTCGACGATCATGACCTGGTCCGTAAAGGCATAGCGGCCATCCTGTCTACCGAGCCGGATCTGGAACTGGTTGCCGAGGCCAACACTGCGGCCGAAGCCATTCGCTTATACAGCCAGCATCTGCCGGATGTCACTTTGATGGACTTGCGCTTGCCCGACAAGAGCGGTATCGAGGCGGCCCGCGACATTCGTGCCGAGTTCCCGGCGGCGAAAATCATTGCCCTGACTTCTTATGACGGTGACCAGGATATCTATCGGGCGCTTGAGGCCGGTGTGCGCGGCTATCTGTTGAAGGAGATGGTTCACGCCGAGGTAATCCGCGCCATACGTGTGGTGCACGCCGGTAAGCGCTTCATCCCCCATGAGGTAACCCAGCAGTTGAGCGGCTTCTTTCCGGAAGTAGCGCTGACGCCGCGGGAAGTGGAAGTTCTCACCTTAGTAGCGCGCGGTTTGGGTAACAAAGAAGTCGGTGATGTTCTCGGCACCGCTGCAGGCACCGTGAAAGCGCATGTGCAGAGCATACTGAGCAAACTGGACGCTAAAGACCGCACACACGCCGTGACCATTGCGCTGCGGCGGGGCATCATCCACCTCCATATGCCGGAACTGGCGCGCACCATTCTGAATGGCTAAGAAATTCGCCCGGGCGTTTGTCTGTTTTGGATTAGCAGTGGCAGTCGCCTATGCGGCCGACTACGGCATCCTGCGGTATCGCGTTGCAGCCAATCGAATGCCGTTCGGAACGGTCACGGTACAGCCTTACGACGCTGTTCCACAAAAGGATAACAAGATCGAGTATCTGCCTGAAGATCCCCAGGACGAAACCTGCGTCCATTCGCTTTTCCCGCATATGGGCGACACACCGTGCTGGTATCTCACCCGGCACCGGGAAAAGCGAATCAACTTCTAAGAACGGGCGCTTTAGGCGCCCACCCCTGCTTCCTGCGGGACTCCGGCTTCTTTCTTTTTCTTGAGGAATGGCATCATAGCGCGCAGCTCAGCGCCCACCTTCTCGACAGGCTGATCTTTCGCCGCTTCGCGCATGGCCAGGAACTTCTTCCGGCCCTCGCGATTTTCCGCAAGCCAGGTGCGCGCGAACTCGCCCGATTGAATTTCGCTCAGGATCTTCTTCATCTCCGCCCGCGTCTGCTCGGTAACGATGCGGGGGCCGCGCGTGTAATCGCCGTACTCGGCCGTGTCCGAGATCGAATAGCGCATGTAGCCGAGGCCGCCCTCGTAAATCAGGTCCACAATCAGCTTCAGCTCATGCAGACACTCGAAGTACGCGATCTCCGGCGCGTAGCCCGCCGCGGTCAGCGTCTCGAAGCCGGCACGAATCAGTTCACTGACACCGCCGCACAAGACCGCCTGCTCGCCGAACAGGTCGCTCTCGGTTTCTTCTTTGAAGGTCGTCTCAATCACGCCGGCCTTCAGGCAGCCGAGTGCCGCCGCGTACGCCAGCGCGTTTTCGAGCGCGTGTCCGGACGCATCCTGCGCAATCGCGACCAGCGCGGGAACGCCCACTCCCTCCGTGAAGAGTTCGCGAACCCGATGTCCGGGCGCCTTCGGAGCAATCATCGACACGTCGATATCGGCCGGCGGCTTGATCTCGTTGAAGTGGATGTTGAAGCCGTGGGCGAACATCAGCGTCTTGCCCTTGGTCATGTGCGGCGCAATTTCCTTGCGGTATACATCGCCTTGCACGTGGTCCGGCAGCAGAATCATCACGACATCCGCGCGCTTTGCCGCATCGGCGACACTCAAAACTTCCAGGCCCGCGGCCTGCGCCTTCGCCGCGCTCTTGCTGCCCGAATGTAACCCCACAATCGCGTTGAGGCCGGAGTCGCGCAGGTTCAGCGCATGAGCGTGTCCCTGGCTGCCGTATCCGATAATTGCAATCGTCTTTCCCTGGAGCGGAGCAAGGCTTCCGTCCTTCTCATAAAATCGCTTTGCCATGTACTTCCTTTATTAGTGACAGTCTATTGATGCTCAGCGTTCTGCAACTCGAGAGCTTCCTCGGGCGCAGCGCCGCGGGGTACCGGCGGTGAAAGCCGTAGTTTCTTGTTATCGAGCGACATGGAAACCATACCGGAACGGGTCACCTCGATCTCACCGTAGCTGCGCATCACATCGATGAACTCATCCAGTTTCTCAGGGTCGCCGGTCGCCTCCAGCGCAAAGCCCTCGAGCGTCGAATCCACCACCCGCGCCTGGAAGATTTCTGCTTCTTTCAACACCGCCGTGCGGTTCTGCTGAGTGGTGCGCACACGCACCAGCACCAGTTCGCGGTTGACCGCCGGGCCCTCGGTCACGTCGGTTGCCTGCAGCACGTTGATCAGCTTGTTCATCTGCTTGATCACCTGCGTCCGGGTGTTCGGTTCCACGTCCACCGTAATGGTCATACGCGAGAGCGTGGGATCCAGCGTCCGGGCCACCGTCAGGCTTTCGATGTTATAGCCGCGCTGGCTGAGCAATCCGGTAACGCGCATCAACGCGCCCGGCTTGTTTTCCATTAAAAGAGAAATGATCTGCTGCATCGTTCGTCTCCGCTGCTAAACTTCCACCGGCTGCGGCGGACGCATCACCATTTCGTTGATAGCACCGCCCGCAGGCACCATCGGAAACACATTCTCGAGTGGCGAAACTTTAACGTTCAGCAGATACGGTCCCGGCTCCGACACCGCTTCCTCGAGAGCCTTCGGCAATTCGTTCACCTTCTCCACCGTCCGGCCTTTGAAGCCGTACGCGCCTGCAAGCTTCTCGACATCAGGGAAGGAACATAACTCCGCCTGGCTCAATCGGTTGTTATAGAACAACTCCTGCCACTGGCGGATCATCCCGAGGTAACCGTTGTTCACGACGATGATCTTTATCGGTAGCGCGTGATTTACGATAGTTGCCAGCTCCGGTATCGACATCTGGAATCCGCCGTCGCCCACCACCGCGAAAACAAGCTTATCGGGCCGTGCAAACTGCGCCCCGACCGCTGCAGGCAAGCCGAATCCCATGGTCCCGAGGCCGCCGGAGTTCAGCCAGAGACGCGGCTCGTTAAAACGAATGAATTGAGCAGCCCACATCTGATGCTGGCCCACGTCGCTCGCCACGATGGCGCGTCCGCCTGACAGGCGGTCGATCTCCGCCATCAGGTGCTGCGGCTTGATCTCGCTCTGCGATCTTTCCGGGACGAGCGGATTTTCGTCCTTCCAGGCGCGAATCTGCTCCCACCAGGCCTGCCGTGCCGCCGCGTTCTTCTCCTTCATGGAAGGCGCCAGTTCTTTCAGTTCCGCTGTCAGCTTTGGCAGCACACGCTTGACATCCCCCACAATCGGCAGATCGGCATGCCGGTTCTTGCCGATTTCCGCGGGATCGATGTCCACGTGCACCACCTTTGCATGCGGCGCAAACGCGGACAGCCGGCCCGTAACACGGTCGTCAAAACGCACGCCCAGCGCGAGGATAAGGTCCGTATGGGTCATGCCCATGTTCGCGGTATAGCTGCCGTGCATACCGGGGATGCTGATGAAGTTTCGGTGCTCCGCCGGAATGCCGCCCAGGCCCAGAATGGTCAGAACCGTTGGCGCATCCACCGTTTCGACCAGCGCACGCAGTTCCTCGCTCGCATTCGCGGCAATGATGCCGCCGCCCGCATAGACAAACGGACGTTCCGCTTCCCAGATCATTTGCGCCGCCCGGCGGATCTGGCCGCTGTGCCCTTCGCTGTAGACCTTGTAACCGGGTAAGTGGATCTCTGTTACCGGAGTGTAGTGCGCCTGGCCTTGCAGCACGTCCTTGGTGATATCGATGAGCACCGGGCCAGGCCGCCCCGACGCCGCAATGTAGAAGGCTTCGTGAACGACCTGCGGCAGTTCCGCGACGTTCTTCACCAGGAAGTTGTGCTTCGTCGCGGAGCGTGTAATGCCGAAGGTATCGGCCTCCTGGAAGGCGTCGGTGCCCATCAGCTTCGAAGTCACCTGGCCGCTGATCGCGACAATCGGAATGGAATCCATCATTGCGTCCACCAGCCCGGTCACCAGGTTCGTAGCCCCGGGGCCGGAGGTCGCGCAGCACACGCCCACCCTGCCCGTTGCCCGCGCATAGCCTTGGGCGGCGAACGCCGCATTCTGCTCATGCCGGACCAGCACGTGGCGTATCGGGTGATCGTACAGCGCGTCGTAAAGCGGAAGCGTCACGCCGCCCGGGTAGCCGAAAATGCACTCGACATTTTCGCGCTCCAGGCAGTTCAAAAGGATCTTTGCGCCTGAAAGGAGATTCGACGACATGGCCTAGCTAAATTATTCCTTCGGAAGTGCTCGCGCGCACGCAAGCCGTATTTAATAAAAAGGGCCACCTGGCTGGTTCGGTATCCCGCCGGGTGGCCCCGAAATCTGATTCGTGAGGCTCCCTAGGCGGTGCGGTGAGCAACCGCGCCAAGAAGCACAACGACTTTTTGAAGCCGATTCATATCACGAATATAGCGACCCACAGCATCCGGTGAGACCTCTGTGTGCTGCTATGAGTCCACGGTATCCTAGAAGTCTTTTTTATGCAAGGGAATAAAAGCATAAAAAATGCAAATACATTAGGCCTCGCACGCAACCGAAACGGTCCACTGCGGATTACTGCAACTCTTTGCATTCATTGCACTTTCAGCATCTCTAAGAAACCGAGGACATCCCTTATCCTGGCGAAATATTCGCGCACCCTGTGGCTCGCACGCGCAGATCCGGGCGAGGCATATTACCTTCGCCGCTACAATAAAGACCGTGGAAAAGCGCCGTATGTGCCCGAACTGCCGGGCATTTGTCACCATCTCGGACCGGGTCTGCCCTTACTGCAACGTCCAACTGGGACCGCGCGCCATCGATATGCGAGCCAGTCAGTTCGCCGCCTCTTTCGTGCCGCGCGCCAACCTGACCAGCGTCGTCATTCTCGTGATCAACATTGCCTTCTATCTCGCTGAAGTGGGGGTCAGTTACAAAATGACCCACTCCACCAGCATCAGCGGGCAGGTGGCGGTCCTCTTCGGTGCCAAATACACTCCCCTCATCCTTTCCGGGCAGTGGTGGCGTCTAATTACCGCCGGCTTTCTGCACGGTGGTCTCTGGCACATCCTCATGAACGGCTGGGCGCTGTGGATCCTGGTCACCGAAGTAGAGCAGTTCTACGGCACCAGCCGCCTGCTCTTTGCCTACATCTTCTCCACTTTCACCGGGTTCCTTTGCAGTCTCATGTGGTCTCCCCACTCCCTGTCCCTCGGCGCCTCTGCTGCCTGCTTCGGCCTCTTCGGCATCATGCTCGCCATGGGATTCCGCCAGCGCGCCGACCCGTTGACGCAAGCCGTCCGGGCTCATTACGGACAATGGCTGATCATGGGCTTGGTGCTTAGCCTCATACCTGGTGTGGACCTCGCCGCCCACGTCGGCGGCTTCATCGGCGGCTTCCTCGTCGGTGTCGTAGCCGGCCTGCCGGGCCTCCCCGGTACCAGTCGCGAGACCGTTTGGCGGGTGCTCGCCGGAATCGCCGTCGCCATCACGCTCTTTGCGTTCGCGCTGGACTTCCTCTCCTACCGCTCTCTCTTGTCAGTCCTGGGCAATACGTAGAACGTACTATTACTTCTAGGACTAGGAACACCACTAGTCAACTCACAGTACGTGGGCTTACCATGGCTTCTTATCCCACAACACTGTGCCTGAGTTCCTTCTGCTTCGTGGTGCTAAGCAGCTGTTGACGCTTCGCGGCCCAAGTGCCGCCCGGCGCGGGGCAGCGCTGCACGATCTGTCGATCATTGAGGATGGTTCCGTCCTCATTCGTGACGGTCTGATTGACAATGTCGGACCGACCAGACGCATTGAGAATCTGAAAGAGGCCCGCGACGCCGCCGAATTGGACGTCCATGGCTTAGTCGTCATGCCCGGGTTCGCCGACCCGGGACTGCGCCTCAACTTGCTCGGCTCCGCCAACACCTCCGGCAAGCCGGCCAAACCGCGGTGCATCACCAGTTTTTCCTCTGAGAGCGCGGAGCTCCTGCATTCCTGTCTCGTACATGGAACCTTGAACGTGCAGGTGAAGGCAAACGCCGGCGTCGGCGGCTTTCGGTCTGACGTTTCCGTTCTGCGCCAGCTCGCGGAACTGGGCAATAAGCCTGTCGGCATGGTGCGCGCCTGGCGCATCGACGCGCTCGCCGAGCCTGCTCCCGATTCCGCGCTCGACTATGCCGCTTCGCTTCAGTTCCTGGCCCGCCGCAACCTGGCGCACGCCGTCGAAATTGCCGTGGCCGCCGACAACGGCTTGAGCGATCGCGTGTGGGCCGCCGCTGGCGAAAAGTCGCTTGCTGTGAATCTGCTTTGGCCCGGCGGATCTGCGGAGTTGCTCTCTAACCTCTTACAGCGCGCGTCGCCTGCGTCGGTCTATTCGTCTTCGAATCTGTCGGCTGCCGAGTGCCAGTTGCTCGCCGAGTCATCCGCCTTGACGGTCTTTTCCCCCAACCAGGAAATGGCGGCAGAGCAGAGCGGCGATGCTGCCTGCCGGATTGCCAATGCCGGTGGCGCCATCGCGCTTTCAAGCGGCTATGACCCGGAGTGTACGCGAAGCGTCAGTATGCAGATGGCGCTCACTCTCGCGGTCCTTCGCCTTGGGCTCTCGCCGGAACAAGCGATCAGCGCTGCCACCATAAACGCGGCATACGCCATGGGCATCGGGAATGTCACCGGTAGCCTGGAACTCAATAAGCGGGCGGATTTGCTTGTTCTCACGGTTCCCGATTACCGCGAGATCCCCTGCCGCCTGGGCATGAACGCTGTGGGCGTCGCGATTCGCGGTGGCACAATTGTTCACAACAGCATCCCCTTGAAAGGGAGAATCAACTGACAAAATCGCTCGTAGAGTGCGTTCCGAACTTCTCTGAAGGCCGCGACCGCGCAACGGTAGATGCGCTCGAAACCGCGATCGCCGGCGTCCACGGAGCGTTCGTTCTTCACCGCACCAGTGATCCGGATCATCACCGCAGCGTCATTACTTTTGCCGGTCGCGGCGAGGCCGTGGTGGAAGCCGCTGTTCGTGCCGCCGGCAAGGCTGCGGAATTGATCGACCTCACGCGTCACCAGGGCGTGCATCCTCGCGTCGGAGCGCTCGACGTCCTCCCTTTTGTCCCTCTGGGCGACACCACGCTCGAGGCGTGCACAACTCTCGCCCATGAGGCAGGGCGGCGCATCTGGGACGAGCTTCGTATTCCGGTTTACTTCTATGAAGCGGCTGCCCGCCCGGAACGCGCCCGCCTCGAAAACGTTCGTCGCGGCGGTTTTGAAACACTTAGCCAGGCCGCTTTGATCGACCCCGCCCGGGCTCCAGACATCGGCGGACCCGCGCTGCACCCTACCGCCGGAGCCGTTATCGTAGGCGCGCGCAAGTTTCTGATCGCTTACAACATCAATCTGAAAACCACCGATCTGAAAATTGCCAAGGCAATTGCGCACCGCATCCGGGCTAGCAGCGGTGGTATGCCGGCAGTGAAAGCTCTCGGCCTGCCGCTCCCTTCACGCGGCCTTGTTCAGGTCTCCATGAACCTCACTGATTTCGAGCAGACGCCGGTGCACGCCGTCTTTGCTGAGGTCAGCCGCCTTGCATCGGGTTTCGGCGTGGAAGTGGAAAAAAGTGAGCTGATCGGCCTCATGCCGCGCAAGGCAATGGAAATTGCCTTCGCAGACCTGCTTCGTCTCGATCATTTCGACTCTCAGCGCGTGGTCGAAAATCGCCTCGAAGATTTGTTCCTGCTTCGCTCTTAAGATAGAGAATCTGCTAGTATAGGCGGACTATTTTCGTATGCGCCCCGCCCCAGCGGCTGTTTCGCTCTGCCTCCTGCTGATCCCGTTTGCGATCTCGTCCGCCGATCCTGATGCCGGATTGGCTGCCTACAAAGCAGCCGACTTCAAGACGGCTATCCCGCTGTTGCAAGCCGCTGTAGCCAAGACTCCCAAAGATCCGGCGCTCCAGGGTGCGCTGCTCTCGTCCCTGGTGTACGAGGGACATGTCGATGAAGCCGCCGCCCTGTCCGCCGAGGACGAGGAGTCATTCCCCAACTCCCCTGACGTGATGGCCGCCCGCGGCGACTTCGCCTTCTACATGGGCGATATGGCCGCGGCCGAAAAACTCTGGGTCGCCGCCGCCAACCAGAAGAACCATTCGGCTCACGCCTACTACGGCCTGTACCGTCTTTACAAGGCCGCTTCTATGTATCGGGCCGCCCGCTTGCGCTGCTTCACGGCATATCAATTGGATCCAGATGACGCGCTCATCGCGAAGGCATGGATGAACTATCTTCCCGCCGACAAGCGCAAGGACGCGCTGCCGGCGTTCGTTGCGGCTCATCCCTGGCTTTATCCGAAATACGACGCCCGCCAGGAAACAACGGCCGCCGTTGATACGGAAATCAAAGACCACAAAGCATTCGAACTGGATGGTGACCCTAAGGAAGAGGATGTCCGTCTTTACGAGCTGCGCGATAGTCCCACCCGTGTTCGTGGGGTCGGAGTCGAGTTTTCCATCAACGGCAGTCGTCCTCTTCACCTGCTCCTCGATACCGGCGCAAGCGGAATTCTCCTCAGCCAGTCGGCCATTGACAAAGCCGGGCTGCAGCACCTCGGGACTACCGAAAGCTGGGGCATCGGTGATAAAGGCATTCGCAGTGGATTCGTTGCCGTATCCGATAACTGCCGGATCGGACCCCTGTCGTTCAAGACCTGCGTTGTAGAGGCTCTCGAGGGCAAAGGCAGAGTGGCGGGGGACGAAGATGGCCTCATCGGCACCGATGTGTTTGCGGCTTACCTGATTCATATCGATTTTCAGCAGCACCTGATGCATCTGAGCCCCCTGCCACCGCGGCCGCCCAATCCGCAGGAATATGACCGGGAGACAGGTCCCGCGCAGAACGGGTTCTCCCCGGTTTTTCGCTTCGGACATCAACTGATGATCCCCACCACGCTGAACGACAAAAGCACCGGCCTGTTCCTCATCGACACCGGGTCGAACATGTCCAATGTCGACTCCACCTTCGCTCGCCTTTCCACGAAAATTCACGGTAATGAATACATGCGTGTCCATGGAATTTCCGGCGAAGTCAAGGATGTATTTGAGGCCGACAAAGCCGTGATCCGATTCGCCGTCTACCGCCAGAGGAATATAGGGTTGACCGCGTTCAACCTGAATAACTCGCCCTACCACGAGGAAGTCCGGATGGACGGCATTCTGGGCCTTCCCGTCCTTTCCCTGTTCCGCCTGACGCTCGACTATCGCAACGGTCTCGTGAAGTTCGATTACGTGCTGAAGTGAGTTCCCGGAGGAGCATATCCGTATCATGAGGATATGCCCGCGACCACGACCCCTGAGCCCGCAGTGTCCTCTTCATTCGAAGAGATCATGGGCCTCGAACGTAGCTATCTTCTGCAGAACTATGCCCGCTACCCGTTAGCCCTGCATCGCGGTAAGGGTTGCTACGTGTATGATCTCGAAGGCAACCGCTACCTCGACCTCATCAGCGGCATCGGGGTAAACTCGCTCGGGTACGCGCATCCGCGCATCACCAAGGTGATTAGCCAGCAGGCCAGGTTGCTGCTCCACACATCGAACCTTTACTATCACGAGTATCAGGGCCGCCTGGCGGAACGGCTCGCCAAGGCGAGCGGTCTCAACCGCAGCTTCTTCTGCAACTCCGGCACGGAGGCAATGGAAGGCGCGCTGAAGATGATTCGCGCGCACGGCAATTCCGTGTCGCCGCACAAGACCGAAATCATCTCGCTCGAAAACTCGTTCCACGGCCGCACCCTCGGTGCGCTCTCCATCACCGGCCAGGCGAAATACCGCAAGGATTTCGAGCCGCTCCTGCCCGGTGCGCGCTTCGTTCCGAGGAATGACGTTGCTGCTCTCGAAGCAGCCGTGAACGAAAATACCGCCGGCATCGCGCTCGAGTTCATACAGGGCGAGGGCGGCATTCTCCCGGTCTCGGAAGGATTCGCCCGCAAGGCTCGCGAATTGGCCGATAAGTTCAACGCCCTGCTCGTATTCGACGAAATTCAGTGTGGCGTGGGCCGGCCCGGCGCCTACTTTGCCTATCAGCTTCTCGATCCCGTTCTTTTGCCCGATATCGTAATCGTGGCCAAGCCCATGGCATGCGGTATCCCGCTCGGTGCGATCATCGCGAATGAGAAAGCCGCCGCGACGATCAAGTCCGGCATGCACGGGTCCACCTACGGCGGCGGACCGCTGGCCTGCCGTGTGGCGTTGGAGTTCTTCGATATCCTCGACGAACTCCTGCCCTCCATCAATTCGGTCGGCGGTTACTTCCGCATGCGGCTTACCGAAATGATGCGCGACTTCTCGTTCATCAAGGAAGTACGCGGGCAGGGACTCATGATTGGAGTCGAGCTTACCTTCCCCTGCAAATCGCTGGTTCTTGATGGCATCCGGGAGGGGTTGCTGTTCAATTGCACGCACGATACTGTGCTGCGCTTCCTGCCTCCCTACATCCTGACCGAGCAGGATGTCGATCGCGCGCTCACGGCGCTAACCCGGATCTTCAAGAAGGCAAAACCGGCGTAACCTGCAACTGTCGATTGTCAGTTCGCGTCGGCGGTGTATCCGGGACGGGTGCAGATCAAGCTATGACGTTGAAACTTCAGTCTCGGGAGTTCGAGTTTCGGAACGGACAGGTATGGCTTATCCCGACGGATTGGGAGAAAACGGCACGCACTACGGGACGAACTCCTGCCATGCTGCAGCTTCAGCAAGGTGAAGTCAAGGATGCATCTGTCGAAGGTCCGGGTGACTTTCAGTTGCTTCTGGCAAATCTGTCGATCGCCCGATTCTCGGATAAACGCACTTTCTTCGTACCCCTATTCCTCGCCCCCGCGTTGATCCGCATAGGTGAAGCGGAGATAATGAACGGCACTACGGTCGTTTCGATACAATCAGATGGCCTGTTTTGCGTTACGCTGTTTGATCCCCACGAGCGCAAGCCGTTGGCGCACGGAAAACTGAAACTTTCCGTGGATACTTCCACCTTTACAGTTCACGCTGATGAGAATGGAGATGTTGTATTTCTCAACATGCCGACGTCCTACCGTATCCAACTCGGCGCCGATATGGGGATGACGATTGTCCCAATTTAGACGTCACGCGATTGCGTACAAGCGGACAGACCCCGTGAGCGTGCATCCCTAAGTAGAGTCGCAACGGCAAGTGTGAACAAAACGCCCCGGCCCGCGTGATCATTACGTCTTCGACGCGGGGGCTGCGGGTTCGGTTGCGCTCGGCAGATCTCATGACGTGGCAAACAGGCACCCTAAAAGCGGAATGGATCGCCTGGACCGGAACAGACATAGGTCAACCTCGATCTTCATATCACTCTTGCATTAGTTACCAAAGGCGAACTTCCACGGAGGGTGCGGATACGGAATTTTTCTGAAATTAGCACATCGAAATCCGAATCCAGTTGGCCGGCGTGCTAGGTAGATCCTGGCTTGAAACGAGGTCAGATCGGGAGTAAACTCGCACTCCGGAGATTATCTGATGTCGATTAAACAGGTGTTTAGTTTAATCCTGTTAAGCGCTGTCGGGATTTTCGGCTTTGCGCAAGTCCCCGTCGGGGACGAAAACGGCTGGCACACCCGGCAAAGAGTGTCCCATGACCCAAATGATTGGCCGATGTACAACCACGATCCGCACGGTACGCGCTTTAATAGAGGGGAGCGGGCGCTTTCCATTGCATCGGTTCCACAGTTGCAACAGAAATGGATCTACCTCACCGTGGGAGACGTCTATGCAACGCCGGTTGTTGTGCGTGACACTGTGTACGCGGGCGACACGAGCGGAACGTTCTACGCGCTGACACGCGAAGGTCAACTTCTGTGGCAAGCGACCGTTAAGGGTCCGATCACTGCAAGCGCCCTCGTCACAAACCGAATGGTGATCGTCGGTGATCAGCTTGGGTACGTGTACGGGTTGGATCGATGGAACGGGCGGATCGTCTGGTCCATTCATCCCAATCCAAATGAGTACGCAGCTATTTACGGTTCCCCTGTGTGGGTGGGGGGTGATGATGGCGATGTCGTTTTGGGCGTGTCGTCAAATGAAGACCTGTATGGGCTCCGTAATCCGAGCTATTCGTGTTGTCATTTCAGCGGACAGGTGCTTCGGTTCCATGCTGACGATGGGAAGATCGTTTGGCAGACTTATTTGATCAGTCCGGAGGACTCGGCAAAGGGTATAGCCGGCTCCAGCGTCTGGGCATCACCAACCTACGATGAAGAGCTTCGAATGGTTTATATCGGAACAGGTAACTGCTACCCGGGTCCGGGATGCAGTGATACTAGGAGTGTGTCCGAGAATTCTGCAAGACGGTCGCAACTAATGGAACAGAATCGGCACATAATGATTTATGCCGAAGGGTTACCGCCCTTATCTTCCTGAGCAGGACCTTCTTCTGCCGCCGAGGCTGCACGAGTGGCTGCCGGA